>QXCQ01000119.1:0-550 GCA_003576535.1 Nakamurella silvestris
AGGCTTGTTGTTCTGGTGAACCCTTCCATTTATTTTGAATACTCAACAATATTTCGGCAGTTTGTTTGCTGAGTACAATGGAAAAAAACACGCCGAGTAGCAATATCCACCATGTTTTAAGTAATACAGTACAGACGATACTGATGAAAAAGAGCAATATAAAACTAAAAAAATACAGTCGACTATTCGGCGCGTAATTAAAATCAATGTCTGCAAATAAAACATCGGGCGTATTGAGACAGAGTGCACCATAAGAATTACGTGTGATCACCACATCATCGTGTTGTTGAATAATTTCTTCACGAATGGGCAAACCTTCACTGCCATTATAAGGAATTTTATGGTCAAGTTTGCGAATGTTCTGTCCTGATCTAAGTTGCTCAAGTGCCTCTTTAACACGTGTTTCTGCATGTATTAGTGCATCATGCATACTCAAATCTGACCAACCAAATCGTTTGATGGTGACTTGGCGTTTTTCGTATTGTGTTGTTATTTTTGCTTCTGCCCAATATCTTGGAATGATCATATGATGTGTCCTTATTCTTTATTC
>QXCQ01000119.1:566-1109 GCA_003576535.1 Nakamurella silvestris
GCACCTAAGCAGATCAGCGTATAGTGAAAAGCTTGAGTAATATGTGTCTCTGTAAAATATACGGTAAAAGTATTCAACAATGTGCCTGCTAAGGCAATACCAATACTCATTGAAAGCATCATAATCATCGACAAGAAACTGTTACCACTACTGGCGTCTTGTTGAGTTAAATCTTTCAGCGTTAACGTATTCATGGTCACAAACTGCAATGAATTGAGTAAACCAAAAACAAAGAAGTGTAGAGTGCGCAGCCAAAGTGGCGTATCGACGGTATGCAAGGCAAAGCTGGCAATACATGCACCAATCAACAAGGTATTGACCAATAAAAATGGACGATAGCCTGTGCGTTGTAAAATAGGGCGGATGATGGGTTTGGAAAATAATGAGCCTAATACAATTGGTGTCATCATGATCCCTGTCATCAAAGGCTCCATTTTAAAAGCCACTTGTAACATGAGCGGTAAAATGAAAGGCACTGCGTTGCCACCAAAACGAGCAAAGAAATTTCCCAATACACCGATGGCATAAATTTTATTTTTAAAT
>QXCQ01000132.1:0-38143 GCA_003576535.1 Nakamurella silvestris
GCGGTGCCCTGCTTGTCCCGCGAGTGGGCGGTGGCACCCCAATGCGTCCCGCGAGTGGGCGGTGGCACCCCTGAAAGTGGGGTGTGGGGGTCCGTTCGGCGGTGGTGCGGTGGGCGGTGCCCTGCTTGTCCCGCGAGTGGGCGGTGGCACCCCAGTTCGTACCGCGAGTGGACGGTGGCACCCCTGAAAGTGGGGTGTGGGAGTCCGCTCGGCGGGGGATCGGCGCCCGCCCCGCGCGCGTGAGACGGCCCCCGGGGTGCCCGGGCACGGGGGCCGGCGGCACCTTTCACACGGGGCCTTCACACACCGCATTCCCATAGGGCCGACGCCCCACCTTCCTCCACGGGTGTCACCAGCGAAAACGCGCGGACATTCGCAAAAACGATGGTCAAAAGGGGTTGAGAATGGTGCCTGGTGGGGTAACGTGGCACGAACTGGGGCACAGTGGGTGGCTCAGGGGTAGTTGTGGGTCGGGGAGGCGGTGGCCGGTGTGTTTTCCGGATTCGTCGGCACCCATACCCCGCGGATGGACGACAAGGGTCGTGTCACCTTGCCTGCCAAGTACCGCGACCGGCTCGTCGGCGGGGTCGTCCTCGTCCGCGGGCAGGACCGGACGCTCTACCTGTTCACGACCGAAGGTTTCGAGCAGTTCGCCCACCGGGCGATCAACGCCGAGGTCACGGACAGCGCCCAGCGCGGCTTCCAGCGCTACATGCTCGCCAACACCGAGGATCAACGTCCGGACGCCCAAGGCCGGATCACGATCCCGCCGAAGATGCGTGAATACGCCGAACTCGGCAAGGACGTCGTCATCACCGGCGCGGGCCTGCGGATGGAGGTCTGGGCGGCCGATCGCTGGGCAGCCTACGAGGCGGAGCAGGAGGCGGCCTACGCCGCTCCCGACCGCGGACTGTTCGGTTCCTGACGTGACACCCCACCCCCCGACGACCCTGCTCGACCAGCCGGTGCCATGTCCTGTGGCCTGCACCCGATTCAGCCCTGATGCGACTTCCCCCGCACCAGGTCGGAGCCGGGTGTGGACCAGAGGACATGTGTCACCCGAATCCCACCTGCGCCCGCTGCGGCACCTCTAGACGCGGCACATTTAGAACCTGAAGGGAGACGAGATGGTCGACGAGCATGTCCCCGTGCTGGCCGGTCGGGTCGCGTCCCTGCTGGATCCCTCGATCTCGAAGAACGACGCGGTCCTCATCGATGCCACCCTCGGGTTGGCCGGACACACCATTTCCCTGCTGCGCTCCCATCCCGGTCTGCACGTCATCGGGATCGACCGGGACCCGGCTGCTCATCTGATCGCGGCGGAGCGGATCGCCGCCGCCGGACTGTCGGACCGGTTCACCCCGGCCCAGGCGGTCTTCGACGAGATCCCGGCCGTGCTGGCCGAGGTCGGCATCAGCGGGGTCGACGGCATCTTGTTCGACCTCGGTGTCTCCTCCATGCAGCTGGACCGGACCGACCGTGGTTTCGCCTACGCGGTGGACGCCCCGTTGGACATGCGGATGAACCCGACCGTCGGCTTGACGGCCGCCGATGTGCTGAACACCTACGCGCCGGGGGACCTGGTCCGCCTGCTGCGTGAGTACGGGGAGGAGAAGTTCGCCACCCGCATCGTCTCGGAGGTGGTCAAGCGCCGGGCGCAGACCCCGTGGGAGACCAGTGGCCCGTTGGTCGAGCTGATCCGTGACGCCATCCCGGCCGCGGCCCGCCGTACCGGCGGCCACCCGGCCAAACGGACCTTCCAGGCCCTACGGGTCGAGGTGAACGACGAGCTCGGTGCGGTGCGCCGGGCGATCCCGGCCGGGCTGGACGCCCTGAACCTCGGCGGCCGCATGGTCGTCATGTCCTACCAGTCCCTCGAGGACCGCATCGTCAAGAAGGCGATCGGCGAGCGGACGGTGTCCACCGGACCGCTCGACCTTCCGGTGGATCTGCCCGAACATGCTCCGTCCTTCAAGTGGATCACCCGCGGCTCGGAGGCCCCCAGCGACCTGGAGGTCCAGGCCAATTCCCGAGCAGCATCAGCCAAACTGCGTGCCGCAGAACGTATCCGGGGGAGAGTATGACCACCGCCTTTGAATCCGGGAACAAGCAGCGGACGAAGTCCGGAGCTGCGGCCAAGGCCTACCTCAAGCGCCAACGGCGCTCGGAGCTGATGGGTCTGGCGGTGGCGGATGCCGAACCCACCGAATCCGTCCGCCGGGTCGACGGGTCGCTGGCCACCCGGGTCCCGTTCCTGATCCTGCTCTTCGTCATCCTCGCCGGCGGCGTGGGTGGGGTGCTGGCCCTGAACACGATGACCGACGAGTCGGGACTGCGGACCGAGAAGGCTGCCACCACCTCGGCCGATCTGCAGTTGCAGATCGAGCAGCTCCAGGCCGAGATCTCATCGATGGACAACGTGACCGCGCTGGACAAGGCGGCGCGGGACCTCGGTCTGGTGCCTGCCGGCGACGCGGCGATCCTGTTGTTGGACAAGAAGGGTGCGGTGTCGGTGGTCGGCACCCCCGCCCCGGTTCCTGCCCCCGGTGCCCCCGCGCCGGGGACCGGAACCACCACCGGTGAAGGAGCCGTGGCACAGACTCAGGGCGCGGGATGAGGACCCCGCCGCCCCCGGGACCGGAGTCCGATCCGTCCCGTCGCTCCGGGTCCGCCCGCCGCGAGGGCCAGGCTCGGCCACGGCCGACCGACCCCCGCGCCGGTGCACCTCGTCCGGCGGCACCCCGCGCGGGCACCCCGCGCACCGGCGCCCCGCGCACCGGCACCCCGCGTACCGGTGACCCGCGCTCAACTGATCCCCGCGCCCAGGCGGGCCGCCCGGCCCGCCCCGCACCGTCGAGCGAGACCGAGCGCCGGATCCGCACCGGCCGTCCGGCGGCCCGGACCGCAGACGGTCGACGTGCCCCTGCCGCTGACCCGCGCGGCCGACGGGTGGCGGACGAACGCCGGGTACGTCCCTCCGGTCGGGATCGGCGGGCCAACGCCAAGCCTGCCGGCGGCCCGGTGCCGGGTGCTGCGGTCCCGACCGACCGGACCAGGGTCTCCCCGCACGCTCCGCGGACCAAGCGCAAGAAGGTGGCCCGCCCGGCCAAGGGGAACACCCACAACCGGATGAAGATCATGTTCGCCGTGCTGGTGGTGCTGATCGGGGCTGCCGTGGGTCGGCTGGTCTGGATCCAGGCCGTCGGCTCCAACGCCTACGCCGCGCAGGCGGAGGACCAACGCATCCGGACCAAGGAGATCCCGGCCCAGCGTGGCGCGATCCTGGACCGCAACGGGGTGAAGCTCGCCTTCACCATCGAAGGCCGGGTGATCGCGGCGCGCCCGTCGCGGTTCGTCGACGACGACCAGCGGCAGAAGGTGGCCGACATCCTGGTCGCCGCCCTCGGCAACAAGGTCAAGGGTGCCGACATCATGACGCAGCTGCGGTCCGGCAAGACCTACGTGTACCTCGCCCGTGGGCTGCTCCCAGCCCAGACCAGCGCCATCATGGCCCAGATCAAACCCCTGCTCGACCCGGAGGCGAACCTGCCGCTCGTCGAGGTCGCCCCCGAGGACATCCGCCAGTACCCCGATGCCACCCTCGCCTCCACCCTGGTGGGCAAGACCGGCTGGGACGGCAACGGTCTGGATGGAATCGAAAGCAAGTTCAACAGTCTGCTGTCGGGCGAGGCGGGCTCGCGCCAGTTCGACGTCGACCGGCTCGGCAACATCATCCCGGGCACAGTGCGGAACCAGGTCGACGCCCAGAACGGCTCCGATCTGTCCCTCACCCTCGACTCCGATCTCCAGTACGCCGTCATGGCCATGCTGGAGGCGCAGGTGAAGGCCTCCGGTGCCAAGGCCGGCAAGGTCGTCGTCCAGGACGTGAAGACCGGGCAGATCTATGCCCTGGGCAATTACGTCCAAGGGGAGGACCCGCGGGCCACCCAGTCCAACCAGGTGGTGATCGAAACCTTCGAACCGGGCTCGGTGATGAAGGTCGTCACCATGGCCGCCGCCCTGGAGGCCGGGCTGACCAGCCCGAACTCGGTGCAGACCGTCGACGGCGAGTTCACCGTCGGCAACACGACGGTGCACGACGCCTGGCCGCACGGCCCGATCGACATGACCACGGCCGGCATCCTGGGCAAGTCCTCCAATGTCGGCACCCTGATGCTCGCCGAGAAGGTCGGCCAGGACCGGTTCGCCTCCCTGGTGGACAAGTTCGGTCTCGGCAAGAAGACCGGGATCGAGATCGGCGGCGAGGAGCCGGGCCGTATCCCGACCCGCGACCCGGAGACCGGCTGGTCGAGCACCACCTTCGCCAACCTGCCGATCGGCCAGGGCATCGCGATGAACCTGGTCCAGCTCGCCTCCATGTACCAGGCCATCGGCAACGGTGGTGTCCGGATCGCCCCGACGATCATCAAGGAGACCACCACCAACGGGGTGGTCACTCCGTCCGCGCCGAAGAAGACGACCAGGGTCATGTCGGAGAAGACGGCGGCGACCCTGACGGACATGTTGCAGGCACCCATCCAGGACGGTGACATGTCCCACCGCGGGACGGCCCCGGCCGCCGCGATCACCGGCTACCAGGTGGCCGGGAAGACAGGCACGGCCCAGCAGGTGGACCCGGAGTGCAAGTGCTACTCGAACACGAACTTCAACGCCACCTTCGCCGGACTCGTCCCTGCTGACAACCCTCGGTTCTCGATCGCGATCATGTTGGACGCACCCCAGGAGGGGAGCGAGGGCGGGCAGAGCGCGGCCCCGTTGTTCCACGACATCGCGGCCTACGCGATGCGTGCCTTCGACGTCGAACCCTCCGGCAAGGCCGCACCGATCTACGACCTGTACAAGAACGTGACCGGGTAGCCTGACCAGACGTGCCAGCTACCTCACTCTCGCGTCCGGCATCCACGATCGGCCTCACGGCCGAGACGATCGCCGAGATCGCCGGGCACACCAGCGTGCCGTCCGTCGGCCCGGCCCCCGTGGCCGCTGACGTGCGCACCCTGATCACCGGCGTGTCCCACGACTCCCACCGGGTACGGCCCGGCGACCTCTTCGCCGCCCTGCCCGGTGCCACCACCCACGGTGCCGCCTGGGCGGCCGACGCGGTTGCCGCCGGGGCGGTCGCCGTGCTGACCGACCAGGCCGGCGCGGACCGGATCGGCACCGCGACCGGTGCCGTCTCCGGGGTGCCGACCATCGTGGTGCCCGACCCCCGCGAGGTGCTCGGCCGGGTCAGCGCGGCGATCTACGGACACCCCGCCGAGAAGCTGGCCGTGTTCGGGGTCACCGGCACCTCCGGGAAGACCACCACCAGTTATCTGATCGAGGCCGCCCTGGCCGCCAACGGTCTGACCACCGGGATGATCGGCACGGTCGAGACCCGGATCGCCGGCCAGGTGCTGCCCAGCGACTTCACCACACCCGAGGCCCCCGACCTGCAGGCGCTGCTGGCCGTGATGGTCGAACGGGGGGTCGCCGCCGTGGCGATGGAGGTCTCCTCCCACGCCCTGGCGCTCGGCCGGGTGGCCGCCACCGGGTTCGCCGTCGGTGCCTTCACCAACCTGTCCCAGGACCACCTGGACTTCCACCCGGACATGGAGCACTACTTCCGGGCGAAGGCACTGCTCTTCGACGGGCGCGCACGGGCCGGGGTCATCGACGTGGACGACCCCTTCGGCGCCCGGCTGGCCGCCGAGAACCCGACCGCCGCGACCGTGTCGACCGATCCGGCCCGCCAGGACACCACGTGGGGTCTGATCGAGGTCGGGCGGGGGAGTCTGGGCAGCCAGTTGATCACCGCCCGCGGCCCCGACGGGCTGCGGCTGACCTTCGAACTCGCCCTGCCCGGATCCTTCAACGTCGCCAACGCCCTGCTGGCCCTGGCGAGTGTGCACGCCGGTGGTCTGGACGTGCGCGCCGGAGCCGCCGCCCTGTCCTCGGTGGTGGTACCCGGCCGGATGCAACCGGTGGACCTGGGCCAGGACTTCCTGGCAGTGGTCGACTACGCCCACAAACCCGCTGCGCTCACCGCGGTCCTCGCGGCGGTACGCGGGTCCGTGCCCGGCCGGGTGATCGTGGTGGTCGGTGCCGGCGGAGACCGCGATCGGGCCAAACGCCCGATGATGGGGGAGCAGGCGGCCCTGGCGGCGGAGATCGTGGTGGTCACCGACGACAACCCGCGGTCGGAGGACCCGGCGGCGATCCGCGCCGAGGTGCTCCTCGGCGCGCGCACGGTCGACGGCACCCGGATCCTGGAGATCGGTGACCGGGCCGAGGCCATCACGGCCGCCGTCCGCGAAGCCCGGCCGGGGGACGCCGTGGTGGTGGCAGGCAAAGGACATGAGCTCGGTCAGTACCAGGCCGGGCAGATCAGACACTTCTCCGATGTCGAGGAATTGAGCAGAGCTGTGCGCGAGCGGTTGGAAGAGGCAACACCATGAGAGCCATGACTGTGGCCGAGGTTGCTACGGCGACCGAGGCCGACCTGGCCGTCGGGACGGACGCTTCGGCGACCGTCACCTCCGTCGAGTTCGACACCCGGCGGCTGGTCCCCGGCGGCCTCTACGTCGCCCTGGTCGGTGAACGGGTGGACGGCCACGACCTCGTCGACCAGGCGGTGGCCGCCGGAGCCGTGGCCGTCCTGGCCTCCCGCCCCGTCGTGGCCGCCGTGCCGGTGCTGGTGGTGCCCGGTGGCAACGACGGTGTGCTGACCGCCTTGGCCGCCCTGGCCTCGGCCTCGGTCCGTGGCCTTCCCGATCTGACCGTCATCGGGGTCACCGGCTCGGCCGGCAAGACCTCGACCAAGGACCTGGTCGCGGCGTTGGCCTCCTCGGCCGGCCGGACCATCCATCCGCCGGAGTCCTTCAACAACGAACTCGGCCACCCGTACACCGTGCTGCGTGCCGACGAGAGCACCCGCTACCTGGTGCTGGAACTGTCTGCCCGCGGTCCCGGGCACATCGCGATGCTGGCCCGGATCGCCCCACCGCGGATCGGTGCCGTCCTCAACGTCGGCACCGCGCACGTCGGGGAGTTCGGCTCGGTCGAGGGCACCGCCGTCGCCAAGGGCGAGCTGGTCGAGGCCCTGCCCGAGGACGGGGTCGCGGTGCTCAACGCCGACGATTTCCGGGTGGCCGCCATGGCCGGACGCACCTCCGCCAGGGTCCTCACCTTCGGCACCGCCGAGGACGCCGACGTCCGCGCGGTGGACGTCACCGCCGACCGACGCGACCGGGCACAGTTCCTGTTGGTCACCCCACAGGGTTCGGCCCCGGTGTCCCTGGCCGTCTCGGGCGCCCATCAGGTCTCGAACGCCCTGGCCGCCGCCGCGATCGGGCTGGAGATCGGGCTTACCCCCGAGGACATCGCCGAGGTGCTGGGCCGGACCGGTGCGGCCTCGAAGTGGCGGATGGAGATCACCGAACGCGCCGACGGCGTCACCGTGATCAACGATGCCTACAACGCCAACCCGGAGTCGATGAAGGCCGCGTTGCGATCGCTGGCCACCATCGGCGAGGGGCACCGGACCTGGGCCGTGCTGGGGGAGATGGCCGAACTCGGCGATCTGAGCCAACCCGCCCACGACGAGATCGGCCGGCTGGTCGTGCGCCTGGGCGTCGATCGGCTCATCGCGGTCGGACCGGCGATTCGGTCCCTGTTCCTGGGGGCCCATCTGGAAGGCTCCTGGGGAGGCGAGGCCGAACACGTCGGCACGATCGAGGAGGCCCTCGCCATCCTGGGCAACGAACTTCGACCGGGGGATGTCGTGCTGGTCAAAGCATCACGGTCGGTGGGTCTGGAACGGGTGGCCCTGGCGTTGATCGCCGCGGTGCCCGGGTCCGACGCCGCTGACGGAAGCCGCACCACGGACGGGGCAGCAGAGTGAAGGACATCCTGATCGCGGCGATCGTCGCCCTCGCGGTGTCGATCATGCTGACCCCGTACCTGATCAAGGTGTTCTCCCGACCGGGATTCGGCCAGGAGATCCGGGAGGACGGGCCGCAGACCCACCTGAAGAAGGCCGGGACACCCACGATGGGTGGCACCGCCATCCTGATCGCCATGTGGGCCGGCTACCTGACCACCGTGGTGGTCAACTGGATCAGCGACGGCAACGGCCCGACCGCCTCGGCCTGGTTGCTGCTCTACCTGACCACCGGTATGGGGCTGGTCGGCTTCCTCGACGATTTCATCAAGATCCGTCGGCAGCGCAACCTCGGCCTGAACAAACGGATGAAGTTCATCGGCCAGACCTTCATCGCGGTCTCCTTCGGTGTGCTGGCGCTGCTGTTCAAGAACAGCAGCGGACTCAGCCCCGCCTCGCCGTTCCTGTCCTACACCCGCGACATCGGCTTCATCGCCCTCGGTGCGGTCGGGTTCGTGGTGGTGGCCTCGCTGCTGATCGCGGCGTGGTCGAACGCGGTGAACTTCACCGACGGGCTCGACGGTCTGGCGGCCGGCGCCTCGGTGATGGTGCTCGGCACGTACACGGTGATCGGCTTCTTCCAGTTCCGCAACGCCTGCTGGCAGACGTTGAGCGATGCCGCCCAGGCGGGGTGCTACCAGGTCCGGGATCCGCTCGACATCGCCGTGGTCGCCGCCGCTGCCCTGGGCGGCTGTGTCGGTTTCCTGTGGTGGAACGCCCACCCGGCCCGGATCTTCATGGGCGACACGGGCTCGCTGGCCCTGGGTGGCCTCATCGCCGGCCTGAGCATCCTGTCGAAGACGGAGCTGCTGCTGGTCGTCATCGCCGGCCTGTTCGTCGTCGAGATGCTCTCGGTGGTGATCCAGATCGCGGTCTTCAAGGCGCGGAAGGTGCGGATCTTCAAGATGGCGCCCTTCCATCATCATTTCGAACTGTCCGGCTGGGCCGAAACCACCGTGATGGTGCGGTTCTGGCTGCTGGCAGCCATGTCCGCCGCGTTGGGCCTCGGCCTGTTCTACGCGGACTGGCTCTCCCTGACGGGCGGCTGAGATGACGGCTGCCGAGGGTGTCACCATCGAACCCGGCGAGCCGACCCGCGCCGGTTCACCGACACCGTCCCCGCTGCGGGGCCGGCGGGTCCTGGTCGCCGGTGCCGGGGTCTCCGGTCTCTCGGCGGCCCGGTACCTGCTCCGTCACGGGAGCCTGGTCTCGATCGCCGACGACCGTGCGGTCCTGCCCGAGGACCTGAGCGAGGTCCCGGTGCACCGCGGGCTCACCGAGCCTCCGGCCGGCACGGATCTCGTCGTCGTCTCGCCCGGTTGGCGTCCGGGCACTCCACTGCTGGTGGCGGCCGCTGCCTGCGGGGTCGAGGTCATCGGTGACGTCGAGCTCGCCTGGCGGCACGACCTCGCCGCGCGGACCGGCTCGGACCTGCGTCCCTGGCTGGCCGTCACCGGCACCAACGGCAAGACCACCACCATCGGCATGGTGGAGTCGATCCTGCAGGCCGCCGGTCGGCGGGCCGTGGCCTCGGGGAACGTCGGCACCGGGGTGCTGGACGTCATCGACGCCGAACCCGCCCACGACGTGATCGCCGCGGAGCTGTCCAGCTTCCAGCTGCACTGGGCCCCCACCCTGCGGCCGTATGCGGGTCTGCTGCTGAACCTGGCCGAGGACCACCTCGACTGGCACGGCGGGATGGCCGCCTACACCGCGGCGAAGGCACGTGCCCTCAGTGGTGGGACGGCGATCGCGGTGGTCGACGACCGGGCCGCCGCCGCCGTCCTGGCGGGCAGCCCGGCCGCCCGGCGGATCGCCGTCACCGGCCACGACCCGGCCGCACTCGCCGAGCACTGGGACGGGGCCCTCGGTGTCCGCGACGGGATGCTCGTCGACGACGCCTACGGGGCCGGGGCGCTGCTGCCGACCGACGAGATCCGGCCGGCCGGGTCCCACAACGTCACCAACGCCCTCGCGGCCGCCGCCCTGACCCTGGCGGTCGGTGTCACCGGCGCGGAAGTGGCGGCCGGACTGCGCGCCTACACCCCGGGCGGCCACCGGAACGCCGCCGTGGCCCGGTACCGGGGTGTGCGCTTCGTCGACGATTCGAAGGCCACCAACCCCCATGCCGCACGGGCCTCGCTCCGCGACTACCCGTCGGTGGTCTGGGTGATCGGCGGGCAGCTCAAGGGCGCCTCGATCGACGAGCTGATCCTGGACGTGGCGTCACGACTACGCGCTGCGATCGTCATCGGGGTGGATCGCGATGTGATTGACGCTGCCCTGGCGCGACACGCGCCCGATGTCCCCCGTCTGGTGATCACCGGCACCGACGATGGGGTGATGAACCAGGTCGTGGACGCAGCGGGAGAGTTCGCGGTGGCCGGTGACGTGGTGCTGCTGGCACCCGCTGCGGCCTCCCTCGACATGTTCTCCTCCTACGCCGCGCGCGGCCAGGCCTTCGCCGATGCCGTGCACCGTTGGGGGACCGCCGACGCCGACCGACCCGAGCGGGTGGGGCCGGAGTGACCACCGATCTGCCGAACCGCGGTGACAGCTCGGAGGCCGGTGCCAAGGGTGCGGGCTCCGGCAGCAGGAGCGCCGCCCGCGGTCGCTCCGGGAAGAACAGCTCCGCTCCGGTCTACTCCGGTGCCAGGGTGCGGCTGACCCGCCTCGGCCGCAAGGGGTCCGAGTGGCTCGACCGTCCGATGGCGTCCCTGCATCTGTTGATCGCGGTGTTCCTGCTGCTGCTCGGTGTCGGGCTGATGATGGTCCTCGCCTCGTCCTCGGTGACGGCCTTCCGTACCTCGAACCGGCTGACAAAGGGGGAGGCCGCCTCCTCCTTCGGGGTCTTCAAGAGCCAGCTGATGTTCGCCGGCATCGGGTTGATCGTGTTCTTCATCCTGATGAAGTTCAGCCTGGACTGGTTGAAGAAGCTCTCCTTCCCGTCGGTCCTGGTCTCGATCGTGCTCCTCGGCGCGGTGCTCGTCATCGGCCAGAAGATCAACGGCGCGCGCAGCTGGCTCCAGTTGGGACCGTTGAGTTTCCAGCCCAGTGAGGTGGCGAAATTCGCGCTGGTCATCTGGGGCGGGTACCTGCTGGCCTCCAGGCGGGCGGTGCTCGGGTCGCTGCGGCAGATGATGTTCCCGTTGCTGCCGTACGCCCTGGGCATCTCGGTGCTGATCATGTTGCAGCCCGATCTGGGCACCACCGCCTCCCTGATGGTCATCGTGCTGGCCCTGCTGTTCTTCGCGGGTGCCTCCTGGTGGCTGTTCATCGTCGTCGGGATCGGCGGTGTGGGTGGTCTGATCGTCTACGCCCTGAACTCGCCGATCCGGCTCGCCCGGATCACCTCCTTCCTCTACCCGGAGAAGGATCCGACCGGCCAGGGGCTGCAGCTCACCCAGAGCCTGTTCGGCCTGTCCGACGGTGGCATCTTCGGGGTGGGTCTGGGCCAGTCCCGGGCGAAGTGGTCCTACCTGCCCAATGCCGACTCCGATTTCATCTTCTCCATCATCGGTGAGGAACTCGGGCTGATCGGCGCGATCGCGGTGATCGTGCTGTACCTGATCCTGCTCTGGGTGGGTCTGCGGATCGCCCGTCGCAACGTCGACCCGTTCGTCAAACTCGTGGCCTCGACGTCGACGGTCTGGCTGGTCGGCCAGGCCATGATCAACATCTTCTACGTGATCGGCCTCTTGCCGGTCACCGGGCTGACCCTGCCGATGATCTCCACCGGCGGCACCTCGCTCATCATCACCATGGCCATCTTCGGTCTGTTGGCGAACTTCGCCCGTCGAGAACCCCAGGCGGTGGCCGCCGCCCGTGCCAAGGGGCCGAGCCGGATCGCCCAGTTCTTCGGGGTCGGTGCGATGACGGTCTCGACCAAACCGATCCGGGCGGCCAAACGCACGGTGAAGAAGAACAACCAGGAATGGGCCAGGACCGCTGCGAAGAAGGCCCGCGAGGAGAAACTCGCCGGCCGTCAGGCCACCCTGGAAGCCCAGAAGGCTCAGAAAGCACAGAAGGCGCGCAGTCAGAAGTCGGGCAGCCAGGATCGTCCTCGCCGGTTGACCCGGGCCGAGCTGCGGGCCCAGAAACAGGAGATGGCCGCCCGGCGGGCCCGGCCCGCCCCGGAACGTTCCCGTGCCGCCCGTGGCTCCACGACCGCGAGCGGCTCGACCCCACGCGTGGCACCACGTACCGGGGACGGGGCCGCACGCACCTCCCGCGCGGAAGGGCCGGGCCGGCCGGCCCGCCAGCAGCGCCCGGTCGAGCGGCGTCCGCGTCCGGTCGAGCGGCAGGCCCGGACAGTGCGGCGGAGCGAGTCGTCGACCGGTCGGCCGGGCAACGACCCGGGTCGCAATCCGACCGGACGGACCGGTCGTGCCCGTCCGAACACCCCAGGAAATGTCGAACATCCGGATGTCGAGCGCCCCAACGGGCGTGACCGTCCGACGAGAAGACCAGGAAGACCGTGAAGACCGAAGACCCGCGATCAGGTGCATCGCGACCGCTGTCCGTGCTGATCGCCGGCGGGGGGACGGCCGGACACATCGAGCCGGCCCTGGCCACCGCCGATGCCCTGCGACGGCTGTACCCGGACGTCCGGATCACCGCCCTGGGCACCGCCCGCGGGTTGGAGACCACCCTCATCCCCGCCCGGGGGTACGACCTCGAGCTGATCCCCGCGGTACCGCTGCCGCGCAAGCCCTCGATGGATCTGGTCCGGTTGCCCGGCCGGATGAGGTCGGCGGTGCGTCGGACCCGGGAGATCATGGCCGAGCGTGAGGTGGACGTGGTGATCGGCTTCGGCGGGTACGTGTGCCTTCCCGCCTACCTGGCCGCCCGCAAACGGTGCCCGGTGGTGGTCCACGAGGCCAACGCGCGGGCCGGGCTGGCCAACAAGGTCGGTGCCAGGTTCGCCGACGCCGTCGCGGCGGCCGTCCCCGACTCCGGACTCACAGGTGCGCGGGTGATCGGGATCCCGGTGCGCGAGAGCATCACCACCCTGGACCGGCAGGCCCTGCGCGGCGAGGCCCGCGCCTTCTTCGGTCTGGACCCGGACGCACCGACGGTGCTCGTCTACGGCGGTTCCCAGGGGGCAGCCAGGATCAACGAGGCGACCTTCGGGGCCGCAGCGGATTTCGCCGCCGCCGGTGTGGGTGTGCTGCATGCCTACGGCAAGAAGAACAGCCCGGTCGAACTGCCTCCGGCCGACCCTGCCTATGTCGCGGTGCCCTACCTGGACCGGATGGACCTGGCCTATGCCGCAGCCGATCTGGTGCTCGGCCGGTCGGGGGCGATGACCGTGGCCGAGATCGGCGCGGTCGGACTGCCTGCTGTCTACATCCCGTTGCCCCACGGCAACGGTGAACAGCGCCTCAACGCCTCGGCCCAGGTGGCCGCCGGGGCCGCGATCGTCATCGACGACGCCGACCTCACCCGTGAGGTGGTGCGGGACAAGGTGATCGGGATCGTCGCCGACCCGGACCGGCTGGCCGCCATGGTCGCGCGGGCCGGTGAGAAGGCCACCGCCCACGCCGACGAGGTGCTGGCGACGATGGCCGCCGGTCTCGTCCGGCGGAGCGGGGGTGCGGTATGACGGGGGCAGCCGTGAACCCCGTCCCGGCGGGGGAGGGGTTCACGCTCGAGCGCACCTACCTGGTCGGGATCGGCGGGGCCGGGATGAACGCGATCGCGCGGATCCTTGCCGATCGTGGTCTGGCGGTGGCCGGCTCCGATGCCAAGGGCTCCCACGTGGTCACCGGTCTGGTGGCCCGCGGGGTCAAGGCCGCCATCGGTCATCATGCCGAGAACCTCGACCTGTTGGAGGGAGGGCCGACGGCAGTGGTCATCTCGACCGCCATCCGCCCGGACAACCCGGAGGTGGTCGAGGCCCGTCGGCGCGGGATCCCGGTGGTCCGACGGGCGAGTGCCCTTGCGGCCCTGATGGATTCCCATCGCAATGTCTGTGTCGCCGGTACCCACGGCAAGACCTCGACGACCTCGATGCTCACCGTGGCCCTGCAACACGCCGGGGTCGACCCCTCCTTCGCCATCGGCGGGGAACTCAACGAATCCGGGACGGGCGCCCATCACGGCACCGGCGACATCTTCATCGCCGAGGCCGACGAGTCCGACGGTTCCTTCCTCGCCTACAGCCCGCACGGGGCGATCATCACGAACCTGGAGCCGGACCACCTCGACCACCACGGCACGGCCGAGGCCTATGCGGCCGTGTTCGACCAGTTCGTCGAGAGGATCGGCCCCGGCGGCTTTCTCGTCGCCTGTGTGGACGACCCGGGTGTCGTCGCCCTGCTCGACCGGGTGCCGTTCGCCGGCCGGGTGGTGCGGTACGGCACCGACCCGTCGGCGGACGTGCGGATCGACGCGATCGGACCCCGCGGACACGGCAGCGCCGCGACGGTGACGGTGAATGCGGGATTCGGTGCGGCCCTGGAGGATCCGGCCGTCACGGTCGAGCTGGTGCTCCAGGTCCCCGGCGCGCACATGGTGCGCAACGCCACCGCGGCCCTGGCGGCGGGGCTCGCCCTCGGACTGACCGCGGAGGCCATGCTCTCGGGTCTGGCCTCCTACACCGGTGTCCGCCGGCGATTCGAGTTCAAGGGTCGGGTGGCCGGGGTCGGGGTCTACGACGACTACGCCCACCACCCGACCGAGGTGCGGGCGCAGATCCTGGCCGCCCGCGGTGTGGTGCCGGAGGGCGGCCGCCTGGTCGTCGCCTTCCAGCCGCACCTGTACTCGCGGACCCTGTCCTTCGCGGCCGAGTTCGCCGCGGCCCTGGCGGAGTCGGACGTGTTGGTGCTGCTCGACATCTACGGCGCCCGTGAGGTTCCGCAGCCCGGTGTCACCGGTCAGGTCATCATCGACGAGCTGCCCGCCGGTACCGAGGTGGTCTTCGTCCCCTCCTACGGTGCGGTCGCCTCGACGCTGGCCGGGCTGACCAGGCCCGGCGACGTGGTGATCACCATGGGCGCAGGGGATGTCACGATGATCGGTCCGGAACTGTTGCGACTGCTGGCACCGATCGACGAGTCGGCCCTGGACTCCGGTGACGCGGGAAGCCCGGAGGGTGGACACCCATGACGACCGGCACCGCCGAACGCTCCACGATGAGTCGCACCGAGCGGCAGGAGCTGCGGAGCAGGCAGTCCCGGCGTCGCCGCCGGATCGCCTGGATCGTGGCCCTGGTGGTGGTGCTGCTCGCCGGCTCCGGGGTCTATGTCGTCTGGTACACCTCGGTTCTCGGCCTCAAGGAGATCTCGGTGAGCGGGGTGGACGGAGCCGTGGAGAAGGCGGTGCTGGCCGCCGCGCCACCCGCCGACGGCAGCCCGATGATCAAGATCGACCTGGCGGCGGTCCGCCGGGACGTCCTGGAGGTGCCGCAGGTGGCCGGTGCCTCGGTGTCCCGTGCCTGGCCGGGATCCCTGGTCATCCAGGTGACCCCGCGGGTACCGGTGGCGGTGGTGTCGGCGAACGGTGCGTTGTGGCTGCTCGATGCGGCCGGAACGCCGTACGTGACGACCCCGACGGTGCCGAAAGGCCTGTTGACCCTTCGGCTTGCGACCCCGGGGGCCGGGGATCCGGCCACTCTGGCAGGCCTCGCGGTCGCCGGTGATCTTCCGCCGGACATCGCGGCGAAGGTGGCCTCGATCTCGGCGCGGACCCAGTACGACATCAGCCTGGAACTCAAGGACGGTCGGACCGTGCAGTGGGGGGATCCGACCAAGGGGGCGCGGAAGGCGCAGGTCCTCGGGCCGTTGCTCGCCCAGCCCGGGACGAGGTTCGACATCTCCGATCCCGAACTGGTCACCGCAGGTTGAGTCCGGCAGTGATGGATGCCGGTGCACGGGCCCGGCGATTTCTCGGGACATCCGACCACAGAAGGAAAATAGGCGCCGGAGTGTCGGCGCGCTTACCGGGTTGAGGCGTGTCGAGGACATACCTTCGGACACATCAACAGCTTGACATAACTATAAGGGTCTGGTTCAGGTTGAGGGTTTAGGGTTCGCCCGATCGACTCCGCCCAGTAACCACCAGCCCACGAAACACCCGAAGTCGAAGAAGATCCCGCGCAGTACCTGGCCGCCTGTTGGAGCAGGACCGGCCGAATACAGAAAGGCCCAGGCATGACGCCTCCGCACAATTACCTCGCCGTGATCAAGGTCGTCGGCATCGGTGGCGGCGGCGTGAACGCCGTCAACCGCATGATCGAGGTCGGTCTGCGTGGGGTCGAGTTCATCGCGATCAACACCGACGCCCAGGCCCTGCTGATGTCGGACGCCGACGTCAAACTCGACGTCGGTCGTGAACTGACCCGTGGGCTCGGCGCCGGTGCCAACCCGGAGGTGGGCCGCAAGGCCGCCGAGGACCACCGGGAAGAGATCGAGGAAGTCCTCAAGGGCGCCGACATGGTCTTCGTGACGGCAGGCGAGGGTGGTGGCACCGGTACCGGTGGCGCCCCCGTCGTCGCCTCGATCGCCCGCAAGCTCGGTGCCCTCACCATCGGTGTCGTCACCCGTCCGTTCGCCTTCGAGGGCAAGCGTCGCGGGGGACAGGCCGAGGACGGCATCAAGGAACTGCGCAACGAGTGCGACACGCTGATCGTCATCCCCAACGACCGGCTGCTCCAACTCGGTGACCTCGGTGTCTCGCTGATGGATGCCTTCCGCTCCGCCGACGAGGTGCTGCTCAACGGTGTCCAGGGCATCACCGACCTGATCACCACCCCCGGACTGATCAACGTCGACTTCGCCGACGTCAAGTCCGTCATGGCCGGGGCCGGCACCGCGTTGATGGGCATCGGCTCGGCCCGCGGCGAAGGTCGCGCCGTCCAAGCCGCGCAGAAGGCGATCAACTCGCCGCTGCTGGAAGCCTCGATGGACGGTGCCTACGGTGTGCTGCTCTCCATCGCCGGTGGCAGCGACCTCGGCCTGTTCGAGATCAACGAGGCCGCCTCGCTGGTCCAGGAGGCCGCCCACGAGGATGCCAACATCATCTTCGGAACCGTCATCGACGACTCCCTCGGTGACGAGGTGCGGGTCACCGTCATCGCTGCCGGCTTCGACTCCTCCCCGGCCCGGCCGGTGACGATCCCGTCCCGGTCCAGCCGGACCGTGGCCGAGGCCTCGGCCGGTGAACTGCGGACCGAACAGCCCGCCGGTCCGCCGGTGGAGTACGCCGCCCCGCCGGCCGTCCCGGCATCGGTCAACACCGGGGTCAACCGCCCCGGCCGCCTGGTCGAGGACGACGACGATGTCGACGTACCCCCGTTCATGAAGCGCTGACCTGGTCTTGTCGCAGTTCCCCCGTCCCGCGACGGGTGCCACCCGCTGTTCGTCCGATCGGACGACGGGGTGACATCCGCCGCGGGATGTTCTTTTTCCGACCGGCACGGGCAGGATCGAACGATGACCTACGAATGGTTCTTCTCCGGCCGCCCCGGCGGTGTGTCCACCGGACCGATGGCATCGTTGAACCTGGGGGCGGCGGTGGGTGACGACCCGGCGGCCGTTGCCGAGAACCGACGCCGGTTCGCCGAACGGGCCGGACTGCCGGCGGGGCAGGTGCTGTGGATGAACCAGGTGCACTCCGCCACGGTGCGTCGGGTCGGCAGTGCCGACCTGGGTGCCGAGATCGAAGCCACCGACGGACTTGTCACCACCGAGCCGGGGCTGGGCCTGGCGGTCGGGGTGGCCGATTGTGTACCCGTGCTGGCCGCCGACCGGGTCAACGGGGTGATCGCCGCCGTCCACGCAGGTCGCCGCGGCGCCGCCGACGGGATCGCGTTGGAGATGGTCGCGCAGATGGTGGCGGCCGGGGCGCAGACCGGGTCGGTCGAGGTCGTCCTCGGACCGGCGATCTGTGGTCTGTGTTACGAGGTTCCGCCCGCCATGCAGGCGGAGGTGGTCATCGCACTGCCCGGCAGTGGGAGCCGAACACGCACCGGCACAGCGGGTCTGGACCTGCGGGCCGGCCTGGAGGCCCAGCTCACCGCCGCCGGTGTGAAGTCCGTGTTGGTCGACAACCGCTGCACCGCCGAGGATCCGGAGCTGTTCAGCCATCGCCGGGACGCCCCCACGGGACGTCAGGCCGGACTGATCCGGCTCACCGGTGGCGTGTCGCAGCCGCCCCCCGGCACCGGTGGCCGATAACCTTTGAGTTACAAGTCGGTGGGCAATCCGGTCCGCGGAGAATGTGTAGCCACAACGCCTGAGTCGTCACCGTTGCCGCGATGTGGTCTAGAGGAAGGAACCGTCCATGGGATTCGGGCGCAAGATGGGTGCCTTCCTGGGCCTCGTACCGGATGATGCTCGAAACCAGTACGAGGACGAGGCCTCCTACGAGGCCGAGTACCAGTCCGAGTACACCAGTCCGGAGTACGAGGCCGCGGAGTACAGCGGTGGACGGGGCAGTCGCTACGACCGTCCCGGCTACGAGTCCGACTACGAGCCCGCCTCCTCGCCACGGTCGAACTCCGGTGGTTCCCCCTCCGGTTCCCGTGGACACAGCTTCGCCAGCGAGCCGGTCACCCAGGGCGCCCTCGCGGTGCAGCCCCGGGTCGAGAGCCGCCCGAACACCGACTCCACCACGGCGAGCCGCCCGGTGACCGTCAAGCTGACCGGTTTCGGTGAGGCACGGATCATCGGCGAGCGCTACCGCGACGGCCAGGCCGTCATCATGGAGATGACGGACATGGCCGACTCGGACGCCCGCCGTCTGGTCGATTTCGCCGCCGGCCTGGCCTTCGCCCGCCGTGGCTCGATCGACAAGGTCGCCACCAAGGTGTTCATGTTGCTCCCGCCCGACGTCGACGTCTCCGCCGAGGACCGCCGCGAGTACGCGGGCGTCTACGGTCCGCGCTGATTCGCCCGATATCCTCATGAGGACGGGGTCTGCGACCCCTGGACCCGCGCAGCCGTCCGGCGGCTGTCGTGGGTTCTCACGGGTAGTGATGAGCATTCGAGTGGAGTCTTGTAGACGTGAACATCCTGTGGCAGGTCGTTTTCCTGCTGTTGTGGCTCTTTCGACTGCTTCTGCTCGGCCGGATCGTGATGGAGGTCGTCCGTTCCCTCGCCCGGGAGTGGCGTCCGGCCGGACGATCGGCCGTGGCCATGGAACTGCTGTACAGCTCGACGGACCCGCCGGTGAAGCTGTTCCGCCGGATCTTGCCGACGATGCGGGTCGGCGGGGTAATGTTCGACCTCAGCATTTTGATCTTGCTGGTGCTGTTGTCCATTCTGCTCTCGATCGTCGCCGCCCAGATCTGATCCGGTCACCGGCCGGGATCGGGCTTCATCGGGGGCAACCGGCCTCGGTGGGTCATACTGACACCCGAACCAACTACGCAGTACTCGTCTACATGGAGGGCAAGCAATGCGGCTGACGCCAGCAGAGGTGCACAATGTCGCCTTCAAGAAGCCGTCGATCGGCAAGCGGGGGTACGACGAGGACGAGGTTGACGCCTTCCTCGACCTGGTCGAGGACGAGCTTGCTCGCCTCATCGAGGAGAACAACGAGCTGACCAGCCGGCTTGCCAGCTACGAGGCGGGGAACACTCCCGAGCCCATCCAGCAGCAGGCCCCGGCGCAGAACGACGGCCAGATCGCCGAACTGTCCCAGGCCAACCAGCAGCTGGGGAACCGGGTCGCCGAGCTCGAGGCCGCACTGGCCGATGCGCAGTCGCAGGCCCAGGCCGCCCAGGCCCAGGCCGCGCAGGCTGCCCAGGCAGCCCAGCAGGCTCCTGTTGCCGAGGCCGCTCCGGTGCTCGAGAAGCCGGCAGCTGCGCCCAGCGGCGACACCCATGTCCAGGCGGCCAAGCTGCTCGGTCTGGCCCAGGCCACCGCCGAGAAGCTCACCGACGACGCGGACGCCGAGGCGAAGTCCACCATCGCGGCCGCCAACGCCGAGTCCGAGCGTGTGCTGTCCGAGGCCCGTGCGACCTCGGAGAAGCTCGTCAACGACGCCACGGCCCGGGCCGAGGCCGCCGACCGTGACTCGCGGGTCAAGACCGAGGCGATGGACCGTGAGGCCCAGCGCAAGTACACCGAGGTCATGACCGAGCTGACGAACCAGCGCACCGACCTCGAGGGCAAGATCGACGATCTGCGCTCCTACGAGCGGGAGTACCGCAGCCGCCTGAAGAGCTGGATCACCGATCAGCTCACCCAGCTGGACGAGAGCGACGGGAACCAGAACCCGGAGAACCAGGGCTGACCCGAAGGTTTTTCAGGACCACCCGGGCACCGGTTCACACCGGACCCGGGTGGTTTTGTGCTTTCTCATCACCGCGCGCCCGGCCGCTCTCCGGCCGGGCGTATAGTGGTCGGACACAACAGAACACGCAGTACAGCCACGTGGCAGATCGACGTGGCAGGACATCGACCCGGCAATCACCGGTGAGTCCTCCGGAAGAACAGCCCTGACTAGGGCCCAGTAGAACCGGACGGAGGCAGCCCGTCACCGCTGCACCAACGAAGTGGCCGGACCCTGCTGCGCAGGGGCCGGCAAGTGGGGTGGTACCGCGGGTGGCCTGACGGCCTGCTCGTCCCTGCAGTTCTTCCCGGTTCCCGGGGAGGATGCACAGGTTCCCTGGAGCACCAGGGGACACGGGACGAGAACGAGGAGTACCACAGACCATGTCCACCAGCAGTGAACCAACCTCCACGCCATCGGCCACCGGTGCCGCGCGGAGCTACCCGTTGGCCGGTGCGGACAGTGTCACGGCGCACCCCAGCTTTCCCGACCTGGAGACCGCGGTCCTGGACTACTGGGCCGGTGACCAGACCTTCCAGGCCTCGGTCCAGGCGCGGCCGGCCGGGGAGAACGGTGCCAACGAGTTCGTCTTCTACGACGGCCCGCCCTTCGCCAACGGTCTGCCCCACTACGGTCACCTGCTGACCGGGTACGTCAAGGACCTGATCCCGCGCTACCAGACGATGAAGGGCCGCCGGGTCGAGCGCCGCTTCGGCTGGGACACCCACGGCCTGCCCGCCGAGGTGGAGGCCGAGAAGCAGCTCGGCATCAAACACAAGAACGAGATCGAGGCGATGGGTATCGCCGCGTTCAACGAGGCCTGCCGCACCTCGGTGCTGCGGTACACCAAGGACTGGGAGCAGTACGTCACCCGTCAGGCCCGGTGGGTGGACTTCGAGAACGACTACAAGACCCTTGACCTGGACTACATGGAGTCGGTCATGTGGGCGTTCAAGGAGCTGTGGGACAAGGGCCTGATCTACGAGGGCTACCGGGTTCTCTGGTACTGCTGGCGGTGCGAGACCCCGTTGTCGAACACCGAGACCAAGATGGACGACACCTACCGCAACCGGCAGGACCCGGCCGTCACGGTCGCCTTCCGGTTGAACTCCGGCCCGCTCGCCGGGGTCAAGGCCGTCGCCTGGACCACCACCCCGTGGACGGTTCCGTCGAACCTGGCCCTGGCCGTCAACCCCACAGTGACCTATGCGGTCATCGAGTCGACGAACTTCCCGGGGGAGCGGTACCTGCTCGCGCGGGACCGGGTGGCGGCGTACGCCCGCGAGTTCGGCGAGGTCGGTGCGGAGGTCACCGTGGTGGCCGAGTACACCGGTGCCGATCTGCTCGGGGTCACCTACCTGCCGCCCTTCGACTTCTTCCTCGGGCGGGAGAACGCCCACCAGATCCTGGCCGCGGACTACGTCACCACCGAGGACGGCACGGGTGTCGTCCACATCGCCCCGGCCTTCGGTGAGGAGGACAAGGCGGTGACCGACGCCGCGAACATCGCGGTGGTCAACCCCGTCGACCCGCAGGCGGTGTTCACCTCCGAGGTGCGGCCGTACCAGGGCATGCAGGTGTTCGACGCGAATCCGCAGATCATGGCCGACCTCAAGGAAGCCGGGCTGCTGCTGCGCCGGGAGACCTACGACCACCCGTACCCGCACTGCTGGCGCTGCGACACCCCGCTGATCCAGCGCGCCGTGTCCTCCTGGTTCGTCGCCGTGACGACGTTCAAGGACCGCATGGTCGAGCTGAACAAGGAGATCAACTGGGTCCCCGGACACATCAAGGACGGTCAGTTCGGCAAGTGGCTGGAGAACTCCCGCGACTGGTCGATCTCCCGCAACCGGTTCTGGGGTTCGCCCATCCCGGTGTGGACCTCCGACGACCCGGCGTACCCGCGGGTGGACGTCTACGGCTCCCTCGATCAGCTCGAGGCCGATTTCGGGGTGCGGCCGGTCGACCTGCACCGGCCCCACGTCGACGAGCTGACCCGACCCAACCCGGACGACCCGACCGGGCGCTCCACCATGCGCCGGGTCCCCGAGGTGCTCGACTGCTGGTTCGAGTCCGGGTCCATGCCCTTCGCCCAGGTGCACTACCCCTTCGAGAACGCCGAATGGTTCCAGGACCACTACCCGGGCGACTTCATCGTCGAGTACAACGGCCAGACCCGTGGCTGGTTCTACACCCTGCACGTGCTGGCCACGGCGCTGTTCGACCGTCCCTCCTTCCGGAGCGTGCTGGCCCACGGCATCGTCCTGGGCGACGACGGGGCGAAGATGAGCAAGTCCCGGCGCAACTACCCCGATGTCGGGGAGGTGTTCGCCCGCGACGGGTCCGACGCCATGCGCTGGTTCCTGATGGCCTCGCCCATCCTGCGTGGCGGTGACCTCATCGTCACCGAGGCCGGGATCCGTGAGGGGGTGCGCCAGGCGGTGCTGCCGCTGTGGAACGCCTGGTACTTCCTGTCCCTGTACTCCGGGGCGGCGAACACGGTCGGCACCTGGCGTACCGACTCCCCGGACGTCCTCGACCGGTACGTGCTGGCCAAACTCGCCGAGCTGCGGGACGAGGTGACCACGGAGCTGGACGAGCTGGACATCGCAGGGGCCTGCGCCTCGGTGCGCAGCTTCCTGGAGGTGCTGACCAACTGGTACGTCCGCCGGTCCCGCCAGCGGTTCTGGGACGGTGACGCGAACGCGATCGACACCCTGCACACCGTGCTGGAGGTGCTCTGCCGGTTGGTGGCCCCGTTGCTGCCGTTGACGGCCGAGCAGGTGTGGCGCGGGCTGACCGGCGAGCGCAGTGTGCACCTGACCGATTGGCCGACGGCGGAGGAGCTGCCGCGGGACGCCGATCTCGCGGCGGCGATGGACGAGGTGCGTGAGGTGGCCTCGGTCAGCCTCTCGGTGCGTAAGTTCGCCTCCTTGCGGGTGCGGCAGCCGTTGGCCTCGGCCACCGTCGTCGCCCCCGATGTCGCGCGGTTGGCCCCGTACGTCGACCTGATCGCCGACGAGATCAACGTCCGCTCGGTGGTGCTCGAGGAGCTGGGTACCGGTGAGCAGACCCAGGTCACCCAGAAGCTGTCGGTGAACGCCCGTGCCGCCGGCCCTCGACTGGGCAAGAACGTCCAGCAGGTCATCAAGGCCGCGAAGGCGGGGGACTGGACCGCGACGCCGGAAGGGGTGGTGGTCTGCGGCGGGATCGAGCTGGTCGACGGCGAGTTCTCCCTGGAGCTCGTCGCTGCAGGCGACACCGCCCAGGCCCTCGGTGTGCTTCGGGGCGGCGGATTCGTCGTCCTGGACACCGACCTGTCGGAGGACCTCCTGGCCGAAGGCATCGTGCGTGATCTGGTCCGGGTGGTGCAGCAGGCCCGCAAGGACGCCGATCTGGACGTCTCGGACCGGATCTCGCTGACCGTGCTGGTGCCCGAGGAGGTCTGGGCGGCGGTGGAGTCGCGGCAGGACTACCTGGCCGGGGAAACCCTGGCCAAGGCCGTTTCCCGGGTGCTCGGCGAGGGCAGCGACCTGCCGACCTCCGGCACCGTCGGTGAGGGACACAAGGTCGCCGTCGGAGTGGTTCGGGTCTGATCTTCTTCTGTTCCCGCGCACGTTGTTGTTCCTCGCGCACGTTGTTACGTGCGCGAGGAACAAGACGGTGCGCGGGAACAGGAATATGTGGGTATAACGCAACACTTTCCGGTTGAACAGCGCTTGACAATGGTCGGTACCCAGGCGGGTAGAAATCATGATCATCGTCAACCATGATCAATTATTCACGGAGAGTATTTATGCCTATCAATTCTGTGAGGGTGCGCCGAGCGGTGCTCGGCACGCTGGTCGCGCTGCTCCTCCCCGGCACGGGTGTTGCTGCAGCACAGACCGTGCCGGCACCGTCGCTCCCGGTGGTCGCCCTGCAGCAACCCCAGCAGCAGGCCCTGCATACCGTCACCCTTCTCGTCCGCTCGATCTATGCCCACGACGATGCGGACAAAGGGGCCAATTGTGGGGATTTCGACAACTCCGGATCCTTGATGATCGGGAACGAGAAGTCGCCGATCGCCGTGGACAATGGCGGGACGTGGCACACGAATCCCTGGAACATGTGGCAGAACTACTGCAGCGACACCAATTACGAGGTGGCCACCAATCCAGCGGTCCCGACCTCCCGTAAGAAGTACGTCGGTAAGGCCGCGGTCGGCTCCCTGTTCCCGGTCTCCGGGTCCGTGTGCGAGATCGACCCCACGGATTTCGTCTTCGGTGACGGCTCCCTGGATGTCAAGGTCCCGGCGGTCGGACAGCACCGTGACTTCTCGCTGATGATCGAGGGAAGCAACTTCGGCGAGCATCTTCGGCTGGAGGTTCGACTCCGGCTGACCACCTCGTGACGACCCCTCTGTTCCCGCGCACGTTGTTGTTCCTCGCGCACGTTGTTACGTGCGCGAGGAACAAGACGGTGCGCGGGAACGGGTCTCAGGTGAACTGGTAGAAGGCCTTGGTCAACACGAATGCCTGGCCGGTGACGAGGTTGATGCACTGGACCCCGGTCTCCCGGCTGGCGCAGCCGTAGTCCCCGACGATCAAACTCTGCCCGTACCCGAGCACCGGTCCACCGGTGAAGTAGTCCCCGGCACACCGGAAGTGGGCCCCCGTGGCGTCCACCTCCACCGCACCACCTTCGGCCCCGCCGCCGTGGCAGTCCAGATCGGCGGGGAGATCGTAGGTGTGTTCCTCGATCTGGCAAGCGGCGTTGCTGCCGTCGTCGGCGAAGGAGCACTGGATGTTGCCCGAGGGCGAGGTGAAACCGACCGCGCTGTTGACGCCGGGGAACGCGGCGGGGTCCAGGGTGGTCGTATCCGTGAAGGGTGCCGAATCACCGCAGGCCGGACACAGCTGGGTCGTCTGCGGGGGCGGGGTCGTCGTCCTGGGGGGCTTGGAACCGGTGGTCCTCGAGGTCGGTGTCGCCTCCGATTCCGAGGTGGTGGTATTCGTGGTCGACCCGGTGGTTCCGTTCTGGGCGGTCCCGTCCGGGGTGGATGAGGTCGGATCCGGGGAGGTCGGGTCGGCGGAGGTCGGATCCAGTGAGGTCGGGGTCACCGATCCCACCGACAGGGCCGGGGCCCCGATCACCCCACCCCCCGCGCCGAGGCCACCCTCGTTCGGTGCCGCGGCCGGAGCCGTGGCACCCGTCGAGCCGGACACCGGTGCGGTGGACCCACCACCGGCGTCGGGAGTGCTGCTGCAGGCCCCGAGCACCATCAGCGCCGCTGCTGCCGGACCGAGCAGGACCATGGCCCGGTGACGGTTCTTGCCCTTGATCGCCATGTTCGACCACTCCCATTCGATGTGCCCCGGCAGCCTTCTACGGGTTTGGAGGTGCACCCGCAGTCGAATGTTCCCGTATGGGAGCAGATCTGTCAGCCGGGCGGCGGTCAGGGCTTCGTGAACACCAGTGCGGCGTTGTGACCGCCGAAACCGAAGGAGTTGCTGACCGCGGCGTCGATCCTCAGTTTCCGCGGTTCCTTCCTGGTGACGTCCAGATCCAGGTCCGGCTCGGCGTTCTCCAGGGTCGGCGTCGGGGGTGCCGTGTCGTGGTGGACGGCCAGGACCGTCACGACCGCCTCGACCGCCCCGGCGGCACCGAGCAGGTGGCCGGTCATCGATTTCGTGGCCGACACCACCGCCCCGGACCCGAAGACCGTGCGGATGGCCTTGGCCTCGATCATGTCGCCCGCCGGGGTCGAGGTGGCGTGGGCGTTGACGTGGTGGATGTCGGTGCCGCTGAGTCCGGCGTCCGCCAGGGCCCCGCGCATGGCCCGGATCTGTCCTTCACCCTCGCTCTGCGGGTGCACCATGTCGTAGGCGTCGGAGGTGACCCGGGATCCGGCCAGCCGGGCGTAGGCCCGCTGCCCGCGCGCCGTCGCCGAACCGGCACGTTCGAGGATGACGATCCCGGCGCCCTCGCCCAGGACGAACCCGTCCCGTGCGGTGTCGAACGGGCGGGAGGCGTGGGTGGGGTCGTCGTTGCGGGTCGACATGGCCTGGGCCTGGGCGAATCCGGCCATCGTCAGCGGGTGGATGCAGGTCTCGGTTCCGCCGGCGATGACGATGTCGGCCCGTCCGAGCCGGATCAGGTCCATCCCCTGGGCGATGGCCTCGGCCCCGGAGGCGCAGGCGCTGACGGGGGTCATCGCGCCCCCGCGGGCACCGAACTCGATGCTGACGGTGGCCGCTGCCCCGTTCGGCATGTTCATCTGGATCATCCGTGGTGACACCCGGCGAGGGCCCCCGGCCAGCATGTTGTCGTGGTTGTCCAGCAGGGTGGTGAGACCACCGACACCGGTGCCGATGACGACGGCCACCCGTTCCGGATCGATCCCGGCCGCGGCGGCCCCGCCGGCCGGCAGCCCGGCGTCGGCCCAGGCCTCGCGGGCGGCGACCAGGGCGGCCTGCATGTTGCGGTCGAGGCGGCGGGCCTGCACCCGGTCCAGGCGGGAGGCCGGATCCACCGCCATCACCCCGGCGAGCCGGGCCGGCAGGCCCGCGGCCCAGTCGGTGGTGAGCTCGGCGATACCGGAGGTGCCGGCGAGGAGGGCGCTCCAGGTGCCGGCGACGTCCCCGCCGAGGGGGGTGGTCGCGCCGAGCCCGGTGATGTATATGTCGTCCGTCATAATTTCCCGTTCATCCGTGGGGCACCCGCGCGATCCGTGGTGCGGATGCCCGGGTGGTGCCGGCCCGCGGGCCGTCCCCATTGTGACCGTGGCCGGTGCTTCGCGCCGGGCCGGTCAGTACACTAGCTTGAAGCAAGCCTAGCCCGGAGGAGAATGACATGGCGCTGCGGTCGGACTGGTCGACGAAGAACTGCCCGATCGCACGGTCCCTGGATGTGGTCGGTGATCCCTGGATCCTGTTGATCGTCCGCGAGGCCCTGATGGGCACCCGGCGGTTCGACCAGTTCCGGACGAAGCTCGGTGTGGCCGACACGGTGCTCAGCCGCCGGCTCGGTGCGATGGTCGACGGCGGACTGCTCGCCAAGGTTCCGTACCGCGCCGAGCAGCGGGTCCACCACGAGTACGAGCTGACGGCGGCAGGAGCGGATCTGCTGCCCCTGGTGAACGCCCTCCTGCTCTGGGGGGAGAAGCACACCCCCACCCCGGCGACGAGCGGGCACCTGGCCATCCTGCACATCGACTGTGATGCCGCCGCCGATGACGGGCCCGTGGAATCGTCCACTGCGGAGGTCTGCAGCAGGTGCGGCCGACCATTGGTGTCCGGCGCGGTGGCCTGGGACCGGTCCTGGGTCGAGGACGACCCGACGGTGCTGGCCGGCGCGGGTTCCGCTAGAAGTCACGGCTAGCCCAGGACAGTCGAAACGGGTGGTCGCTCCGCTGCGAGAAGCGGACCGACCACCCGTTGACGGGGGTGCTGCGTGTGTTCAGGAGGCCGCGCGGACGTGGATCCCCTTGGCGATCTCCCGGCTCAGTTCCGTGGTGATCGGCCCGTCGACGGCCACCAGGGCGTCCGCCCGGTATCCGAATTCGATGGTCTTCCCGGGGACGATGCCGCCCCGCTGGAGCTGATCCATCACCTCGGGCAGGTTCTGCACCGGCTCGATGATCCGGCGGATCTCCCACTTGCCGCCACGGGTGGCGGCCTGCTCGGCACTGATCAGGTCGACATGGGACTCGCTGCTGACCTCCTCGGTGAAACCGAGCTGGTCCAGGCCGGGAATCGGGTTCCCGTACGGCGAGGTGTGCGGGTGCCCGAGCAGCGCGACTAGTCGCTGCTCGACCTGCTCGCTCATGACGTGCTCCCAGCGGCAGGCCTCGACGTGGACATCACGCCAGTCCAGCCCGATCACGTCGAGCAGCAGTCGCTCGGCGAGGCGGTGTTTGCGCATCACCGAGGTGGCGCGTTCGCGCCCGAAGTCGGTCAGTTCCAGATGACGGTCGTCGGAGACCACCAGCAAATTGTCACGTTGCATCCGGGCGACGGTCTGACTGACCGTCGGCCCGCTCTGGTTCAGACGTTCGGCAATTCGTGCCCGCAGGGGCACAATGCCTTCCTCTTCGAGTTCGTAGATAGTGCGGAGGTACATCTCAGTCGTATCGATGAGGTCGTTCACCGTGGCGTCCCCTTCATGGCTCTAGATGATGGTAGCCCGAGCCGTTGGACTCTTGCGTCCCCGGCTCGGGTGTGAGTCGGGTTCGTCGGAGCGATGTGGGTCTGTGGTCCCACACCTAGAACGATCAGTACACCCTTACTTATTTCCACCGTCCCTCCGGCAGACGGTCCCGGGCCGGTCGCGGCACACGACGACGGTCCCGGAGCCCCCGTGGCACCCGGCGGGACGGGCGGAGGGGATGATCAGAGCACACGATAGGCAGAACGACGCAGTCCGGTTGGGAGAACGCGCGATGGGTGGATCGAACCCTGGGACCCTCGACGACAGGCCCACGGTCCTGGTGGAGGCCACCGACCTGGCCGAGGAGATGCTGGGACACGCGGTCCCGGTGGTGCTGGACATCCGCTGGAGTCTGAGCGGTTCCGACCGGGAGGGCTACCGGGCCGGTCATGTGCCGGGGGCCCTCTTCGTCGACCTGGACGCCGAACTCGCCGACCCGGTCGGCGACGGGTCTCTCGGCCGTCATCCCCTTCCCGGCGCGACGGCCCTGCAGGCCCTGTGGCGCCGGGTCGGGATCCGCCCGACCGACACCGTGGTGGTCTACGACGCGAACAACGCCTCCGCGGCCGCCCGGGCCTGGTGGCTGCTGCGCTGGTCGGGCATCCCGGCCCGGGTGCTGAACGGGGGACTGGCAGCCTGGGAGGCCGCCGGTCTGCGCACCATTCCGGGTGACGGGACCCCGTTGGTGCCCGGCTCGGTGACGGTGGTCGGGGACCGGCTGCCGACGGTGGACCCGGAGGCCGCCGCAGCGCTGGCGTCCGATCCGGCGACGGTGCTGCTCGATGCCCGGGCGGCGGCACGGTACCGCGGTGAGGTGGAGCCGATCGATCCGAAGGCCGGACACATCCCCGGGGCGGCCAACCTTCCGTTCACCGATCTGCTGGAACCCGACGGCCGGTTCCGACCCGAAGCCGAACTGCGCGAGGCCTTCGCCGCCGCCGGGATCGTCCCCGGTGTCACGGCGGGTGCCTCCTGCGGCTCGGGAGTGACGGCCTGCCATCTGATCCTGGCCGCCGCCTCGGTGGGCCTGCCGCTGGCCCTGTACCCGGGGTCCTTCTCCCAATGGTGTGCGCTCGATCGGGAGATCGCCACCGGCTGAAGGCTCGCGGCTCGCTGCGCTCCGGGAGACGTGTGGTTCGCCGACCCGCGTCGGGTGGTCGACGTCGGAGTCGGGGTCGGCCTTGGGTGGCCGGCCGCGGGTGGCCGGCCGCGGCCGGCCGGTGCCGGGGCCGGTGAGCGGTTCGGCCGACTCGCGCGTCCTAGAGGTATGAGGGCAGGACCGGACGTCATCACCAGGGGGCACACGTTGGCAGCAGCACCGACCGAGGATGATCCGTCCACGGCCGAACCAGGCGGTGCGACCGACCCGGATGCGGGTGTGGACCCGACCGTGTTCCTACGGGAGAACCTGGGCCGGCTGGTGCGATTTGCCGCAGCGCTGTGCGGGAACGCCACCGACGGGGAAGACCTGGTCGCCACAGCCGTGCTGGCCTCCCTGCCCCGGTGGCAGGCGATCACCGGCTCCCACTACGGCTATCTCCGTCAGGCCGTGCTCAACGAGCACATCGGCGGGGTGCGCAAGCAGATCCGGCGGCGGCGGTTGGAGCCGGTACCGGTCCACCCGGTGGAACCGGACCGGTCGGACCGGGTGAATGCGCGGATCACCGTGGGCGCGGCCCTCGACGCCATTCCCGATCTCCAACGAACCGTCCTGGTGCTCCGCTACTTCGAGGATCTGCCGGTGGCCGAGGTCGCCCGGGTCCTCGGCCGGCCGGACGGCACGATTCGCAGGATCACCCACGAGGGCTTGACGGCCCTGCGCGCCCAGGAACTGTTCACCCACCCAGGTCAGGAGTCCTGATGACCGACCACGAGAACGACGGCATGGACTTCAACGCCGACGAGACCACCGAACTGTCCCGGCTGATGCGGGCCGAGTTCGGCGGGGTCGAACCGAGTGAGTTCCTGCTGGCCCGACTCGGTGCGGCCGTCCCGGGCGCGGATTCCGGTGAGGAGGAGCCGGCGAACCCTGGATCTGCGGCGGCGACGGTCGTCGACCTCCACCCGGTGCGACGACGACGTGGCTGGTGGGTACCCGCCGCGGCGGCCGTCCTGGTGGGTATGGTGATCACCGGTGCCCTGATCATCGGCAAGTCGACCACTGCCGGGCCGGCACCCGCGGTGCCGCTCCCGGGTCCGGTGGACGGCAGTTCCGTGACCGTCGAGAAGCCGGCGTCGCTCGCCGCCCCGGTCCCGTTACCCGTGGCCGACTGGCCGGGCGGTGCGGATCACCCGTTCGGATTCGCCGACAACGCACAAGGATGGGTCGGTTCGATCACCCTGGACTACTCGGGAATCTGCCTGCAACCGCTGTTCTCGGGTGTGCAGGGCTACACGGCCTGGCCGGCCGGGTACTCGATCGTCTCCAACGACTACACCTGGGAGGTGCTGGATCCGGCCGGTGTGCCCGTCGCCAACCCCCTGAGCAGGTTCGTGGCCGGGGAGGCGGTGCAGATCCCGGCGGACTCGACGGACCCGTGCCTGCCGCCCGGCGGGACGGCCTACGTCATCGATCCGGTCGATCCGCCGGCGCTGCCGGACGCCCGGGTGATCCTGCCGACGAACCCGGACACCCCGATGGAACCATCGGCCGATGCGGTCGGTCTGGGTGGTGACCTGGGCTGGGATCAGAGATGTTTCACCGTCGGGTCGGGCACCAAGAAGGTCAACCTGTTGTGGCCTCCCGGGTACGTCGGCTACCACCGGTCGTTGTGGTCGCTGTCGGTGGTCAACCGGCTCGGCCAGGTGGTCATGGAGTCCGGTCAGCCGGTGTCGCTGGTCGGTACCTACGTCACCGTTCCGGCTGCGTTGGACAGCCCGTGCGCGCCGGCCGGGTCGAAGGCCTTCAGCGTCGAGGGCAGTTGGAGTGCCAGTGCTGGTGTGGGGGCAGGTGGGGAGCCGCACGAGGTGACGGAAGGGGTGCCTGGCGGGCCTGCGCCTACCTCGGAACCGGCTGCGCCGGTCAGCGCTGCGTTGCCCACCTCGGAGTGGAAGGTGGGTCAGGTCGGGCGCGGGGCCGTGCTGGCCGGCACCCTGGTCTGGGACGGGGAGTGCGTGCGTGTCCGGCGTGACGAGGACGAATCGGTGATCCCGGTGATCTGGCCGAAGGGGTACAGCGTGTCCCACACCGATGAGGTGGCAACAGTTCTCGACGAGGACGGCAATCCGGCGTTGGAATCGGGCCAGCGGGTCGCCTTCGGCGGCGGGTTCACCGACACCGCGCCGACCGGGCCGTGCGTGGATGCACATGCCTTCACCGTCGAGTCCGATCCGCACGACCAGTCGGGGGCCACCGACGCGGTGATGCGGGACGTGGTCCAGGCCCTGCGTGATGCCGATCCGCCGAACCGGGTGGACACCGCCTCGTGGGTGCGGACCACCGCGGCGAAGGCCTTCGCCCTGATCGATCCGGGTTCGGGGTCGGACGACCCGGACCAGGAGGTGGTGGTGCTCCAGGTCGGTGGAAAGGTCGTGTACGCCGATGCTCCGCTGCCGTACACCCCGACCGGGCCCGCCGCACTGCCCGCGGGGAAAAACTACGTCGAGGTGTTCGACGCCCGGACCCTGGAGTCGTTCGCGGTGGTACAGACCGGGGGTGACCCGGCCGACCTGTCGGTGCTGGGCAAGGTGCATCCCCTCACCTGACTCCTGTTCCCGCGCACCGTTTCGGGATCCGCGCACCCTGTAGGGTGCGCCGATCCCGAAACGCTGCGCGGGAACAGGGTGCGGCTGGTGGCGTCCCCGCGAGTGGACCGTGGCACCCCATGATTCGGGGTGTGGGGGTCCGTTCGCGGGGGACGACAGGAGAGGCGGCTGCAGGAACCCGACAGCGGGTCGCCGTTGGTGGCCGCGCTCCTTGTTGACGCCCGCGCAGTGTGCAGCGAGCGCGATTGTCGGGAGGGCGCGCGGTGGCGGGGGTCTGGGCACCGGCCGGGCCCAACCCTTCCCGCGAGTGGACGGTGACACTCGTGGCTTTCCCGCGAGTGGACGGTGGCACCTCAGAAGTTGGGGTGTGGGGGTCCCCTCGCGGGGCGGGGCGCGTAGGCAGGTAGTGAGTGATTCCCGATCGCAGTCAACAAATCCGGCGCGGGCCGCGTCTGATCAGCGTGGACACCGAGAGTCGGTACGCACTGGGGGGTATGACGTGCCTATTCGATCCGCCATCTGGACGGCCCTGGGGGTTGCCGCGGTGCTCGCCTTGGTGGGGTGTACCCAGAATTCACCGATGGGCGAAGCCGAAGGACTGATGCTGTCCACGCACCCATCCGCCCAATCGGCCGCAACGACCAGTGGATCGGACGTCACCGGTACGGGCGGTCGGACCGCTCGACCCGAGTCCGTCAGAGGCACCATCGATCTGGAGTGCGGGATCGAACCGATCAGCAAGTATCTCGCCACCATGAAGAACTCGCTCGCTGGCCTCCAGGTGGTCACCGCGACGATCTCACCCACCTCCGAGACCCGGACCGTAGTCGACAGAGGTGACCCGGAAATGCCGGAAAACCTGGTGTACACCCGTGTCCATCTGACGGAGGTGACGCCGATCGCGGGCCTGGCGAAACCGGATCTCTCCTCCGCATGGATTCGTGGAGGGATCGCCGGGAGTGTGGTCTACCGGTACGCCCAGGCGGTCTACGCCTGGGCCGAGGACGGTAGGGCCGTGGTGGTGCTGTCGAAACAAGCTGACGGCGAGACCTACGTGGGCGGAGTATTCCCACTGGTGGGGGACCAGATTCTGCTCGACCTGTCTTGCGTCACCTCGGAGGGGACTGCCGTCGGCCGGGGACATTTCACAGGAGAGATCGAGGTTGCCTACGACGGTCGGGCGACACTGGAGTCGGTCGACGTCGGGTCGATCAGCCTTCCGGAGTTCTCCCGCAGGCTGAACTCCTGACAACCCCGCCCATCTGCTTCCGCGAACGGACCTCCGCACTCCAAAATTGGATGTGGGGGTCCGTTCGGGAGGGCACGCGTTCCTTCGGCGAGTGGACAGTGGCACCCCTTGATTTGGGGTGTGGGCGTCCGTTCGCGGAGGAGGGCCACGCGTTTCCTTCCGCGAGTGGACAGTGGCACCCCTTGATTTGGGGTGTGGGCGTCCGTTCGCGGAGGAGGGCCACGCGTTTCCTTCCGCGAGTGGACAGTGGCACCCCTTGATTTGGGGTGTGGGCGTCCGTTCGCGGAGGAGGGCCATGCGTTTCCTTCCGCGAGTGGACGGTGGCACCCGAGAATTTGGGGTGTGGGGGTCCGCTCGCGGGGCGGGCGGCTCATTCTGCTTCGGCGAGTGGACGGTGGCACCCCGGGATTTGGGGTGTGGGGGTCCGTTCGCGGGGGAGGTGCCTGCGAGTGGACGGTGGCACCTCAGAAGTTGGGGTGTGGGGGTCCGTTCGCGGAGGAGGCGCGGGGGGTGAGGGTCCACTCGCGGGGGAATGCGCCGCCGGCCCGAGGGGGCACCAGCGCCGCACCCCCCGCACCCCTCGACTAGTCTCGGAAAATGGCGCAGCCCATGGTCGTCTGGGACCCGAAGATGTTGGACTACAACTTCGGACCCGAGCACCCGTTCAACCCCGTTCGCTGGGAACTCACGTACTCCCTCGCCGGCCGGATGGGGGTGCTGGACCATTTCCGACCCCTGGAATCGGTCGCCGCCTCCGACGAGGAACTCGCCCGGATCCACACCCCGGCCTACATCGCCGCAGTCCGCGCCGCCGGGCAGCAGACGATTCCCGACCGGTTCACCCGGACGGTCCACGGGCTCGGCACCGAGGACAACCCGACCTTCCCGCACATGCACGAGGCCGCCTCCCTGATCGCCGGCGGCTCCATCGCCGCGGCCCGGGCCATCGCCGACGGCCGGACGAAACGCGCGGTGAACTTCGCCGGCGGCCTGCACCACGCCATGGCCGATGCGGCCTCGGGTTTTTGCATCTACAACGACGTGGCCCTGGCCATCACCACCCTCCTGGACGCCGGCGTCGAGCGGGTGGCCTACGTCGATGTCGACGTCCACCACGGCGACGGGGTGCAGGCCGCTTTCTACGACGACCCCCGGGTGCTGACGATCTCCCTCCACGAGTCCCCGCTGACCCTCTGGCCCGGTACCGGCTGGGCGGGGGAGTGCGGTGCGGGTGCGGCCGCCGGTACCTCGATCAACCTGCCGGTCCCGTCGGGGACCTCGGACGAGGACTGGCTGCGGGCCTTCGACGCCGTGGTACCGGGTGCGGTCGCCGCCTTCCGCCCGCAGGTCCTCGTCTCGCAGCACGGTTCGGATTCCCACCGTGACGACCCGCTCGCGGATTTGAACCTCTCGGTGGATGCGCACGCTGCCGCCCAACGTTCCCTGCGGGACCTGGCCGAGCGTGAAACCGGTGGCCGCTGGCTGGCTCTCGGCGGCGGGGGCTACTCCGTCGTCCGCGTCGTCCCGCGATCCCTGACCCACCTGCTCGCCGTCGTCGCCGACCAGGACATCGATCCGGCCGCCGAACTGCCCACGCCGTGGTTCGAGGATGTCCGCACCGTGTGCGGCGGCCGGTTCGCCGGCACCTCCCGTCTGCCGACGACCATGGGCGACGGAACCCCGGTCCCAGCACGCCGGGAGCGGTGGAACGGCCGCGGGGAGTCCCCGATCGATCGCGAGATCCTGCGCACCAGAACAGCTTCCTTCCCGTACCTCGGGTTGGATCCACGAGATCCCCGGGACTGACGCCATGAGCACCCCAGGCAGTACCCCAGGCAAGACCCCGGGCAAAACCCCGGGCAAAACCCCAGACAGCACCACGGACAGCTCCCCACCCGGCACCTCGGAGAGCACGCCGGACACCGGAACCACCGCGAAGAGCCCGGCCTATCCCGTCCACTGGGAGGCCGACGTGATCCTCACCGACGGGGGGACCGTGCACATCCGCCCCTCCGGCCCGGCCGACACCGAGGCCCTGCGCCAGATGCACTCCCGGATGAGCGACCGGACCAAGTACCTGAGGTACTTCGCTGCCGTCTCGGAGGTCTCGGAGTCCCAGCTGTCCGTCTTCACCGCGGTCGACCATGACGCGACGGCGGGTCTGGTGGCCGTCCTCGGCGGCGACATCATCGCGGCGGGCACCTATCACCGGGCCGCGGGCACCGATGACGCCGAGGTGGCCTTTGTGGTCGAGGATGCGCACCAGCGCCGGGGTCTGGGTTCGATCCTGCTGGAACATCTGGCCGCGGCGGCCCAGGAACGCGGGATCCGGCGTTTCACCGCCGAGGTGTTGAGCGACAACCCGCAGATGCTCCGGATCTTCATCGACGCCGGTTATGCCGTCAGTCGCGAGTTCTCCTCGGGGGTGGTCGAGGTCGGTTTCGAGATCGAGCCCACGGCAGCATCTCTCGCTGTCATCGAAGGGCGTGAACAGCGGGCCGAGGCGCGTTCGATCCAACGCCTGCTGGCCCCCACCTCGATCGCGGTCATCGGGGCCTCCAACGATCCGAGCAAGATCGGACATGCCGTTCTGCTGAACCTGCTGCGCGGCGAGTTCACCGGGCCGGTGTACCCGGTGAACTCCGAATCCCGCTCGGTGCAAGGAGTTCGGGCCTACGAAAAGGTCACCGACATACCGGACCCGGTCGATCTGGCGATCGTCGCCGTCCCGGCGGGCACGGTCGCCGAAGTGGTCGAGGGCTGCCGGGCCAAAGGGGTCCACGCCCTGCTGGTGGTGACGGCCGGATTCGCCGATGCCGATTCCGACGGTGCCACCGCCCAGCGCCATCTGGTCGCCGTGGCCCGTGCCCACGGCATGCGGGTGCTGGGGCCCAACTGCCTCGGTGTGGTGAACACGGACCCGGCGGTGCACATGAACGCCACCCTGGCCCCGGTGGTGCCCGGCTCGGGACGGGTGGGCTTCTTCTGCCAGTCCGGGGCCCTGGGCATCGCCATCCTCGCCCAGGCGGCCAACCGAGGGCTGGGCCTGTCGACCTTCGTGTCCGCCGGCAACCGGGCTGACGTCTCCGGCAACGACATGTTGCAGTTCTGGCAGGGGGACAGTCGTACCGAGGTGGTCATGCTCTACCTCGAGTCCTTCGGCAACCCCCGCAAGTTCGCCCGATTGGCCCGGGTGCTGGCCCGTCGCAAGCCGGTGATCGCCGTCAAGTCCGGCCGGCACGCCCTGGTGGCACCCGGGCTGGCGTTGTCGGCCGCGACCATCTCCGAGACCGCCGTGGCCACCCTCTTCGAACAGTCGGGGGTGATCCGGGTGAACACCCTCAACGACGCCTTCGACGTCGCCAGCCTGATGTCGACCCAGCCGTTGCCCACCGGGGATCGGGTGGCGATCGTCGGCAACTCCACCGCCCTGGGTCTGCTGGCCCTCGACGCCTGTCTGGACAGCGGTCTCGGGGTGGTCGACGGTGTCCCACGTGATCTCGGGGTCAACGTGTCCCCGGCGGAGCTGGCCGCGGCGATCCGGGAGACCGTCGGCCGGGAGGATGTCGACGCCGTGGTGGTGGTCTACGTGCCCCCGGTCGCCACCGCCGGTCTCGGTCACGCCGCCGCCCTTCGACTGGCGGTGGCCGACTCGACGGTGCCGGTGGTGTCCACCTTCCTCGCCGTGGAGGGGCTGCCGGACCACCTCGCGGTCCGTGGGCCGGACGGCAGTGCCGATCGCGGGTCGGTGCCCTCGTACTCGACGCCGGAGCGGGCGGTCGGCGCCCTCGCCTACTCCATGCGGTACGCCGCGTGGTTGCGTCGACCCGGCGGAGAGCTGGTGGAGCCGAGCGGGATCGATGCCGGACGCGCGCGGGAGATCGTCGACCGGATCAGGGCGGGCAGCCCGGAGGAACGACCGCTCACCGATGACGAGATCGTGCAGATCCTGGGCTGCTACGGGCTGGCCCTGTTGGAGTTCACGACTGCGGCAGGGGTCGAGCAGGCGGTGGCCGCTGCCGCTGAACTGGGATATCCGGTGGTCCTGAAGACCTTCGACGAACAGCTGCGGCACCGGGTCGATCAGGTGGGGGTTCGGACCAACCTCGACTCGGCCGAGGCGGTGGCGGGGGCCTACCGCGACATCGCCGGCACCACCGGGACTGTCTACGTCCAGCGGCAGACCGTACCCCGAGAATCAGCCCTGCCCACGGTGTTCGGGATCACCGCTGATCCGTCCTTCGGGGCGATCGTGTCCTTCGGGCTCGGTGGGGTGGCAACGGAGTTGTTGGACGACAGGGTGTATCGGGCGGTCCCGTTGACCGACGCCGACGCGGACGACCTGATCCGCAGCCCCCGGGCAGCGCCCCTGCTGACCGGATACCGGGACACCGAACCGGTGGACCAGGCGGCCTTGGCCGATGTGGCACTGCGCCTTTCGGCCCTTGCCGATGATCTGCCGGAGATCACCGAACTCCATCTCCGGCCGGTGCTGGTCGGCCCGGAGGGGGTGGCGATCGCGGGGGCCGTCGGGTTGATCGGTCCACCGACCGCACGGCTCGACCCACGCCGTCGGATGCGTTGACAGCCCAGACAACCCACCTGCAGACAACCATCCCGGGAACAACGGTCCCGCACACACCCGTCCCGGCGAACACGCACCTGGCGGGCTCACACCCCCGAAAACGACTCTTGCGGCGGGACATGCGCAACGGTGAGGGGTCTCACCTGCGCATGTCCCGCCGCAAGAGGCAACTCCCGCCGCAAGAGGCAACTCC
>QXCQ01000132.1:38150-194279 GCA_003576535.1 Nakamurella silvestris
GTGGCGGGGGACAGCTTCTGTCAGCTGGCGTAGGCCCGCAATGCTTCGCTGCGGTCGCCCGCACGGAGCTTGACCATCGAATCCCGTTCGATCTGTCGGACCCGCTCCCGGGAGATCCCGAAAACGCGACCGATCTCGTCGAGGGTGCGCGGACGTCCGTCCTCCAGGCCGTAGCGCAGGCGAACCACCACCCGCTCCCGGTCGTCGAGGGTGTCCAGGACCTTGGCGATGTCGGCATTCATGAAGCGGGACACCACGATCGCCTCGGCCGAGACACCGGCGGCGTCCTCGATGAAGTCGCCCAGGGGTGCGTCCTCGTCGCTGCCGACCGGCATGTCCAGGCTCACCGGATCCCGGGCATGGTCGAGCAGATCGGCGATCTTCTCCTCGGGGATGCCCGACTCCTCAGCCAGTTCGGCGAAGGTGGCATCACGGCCGAGCTGCTGGTGCAGTTCACGCTTCAACCGGGCGAGCTTGTTGACCTGCTCGACCAGGTGGACGGGCAGCCTGATGGTGCGGCCCTGATCGGCCATCCCGCGGCTGATCGCCTGGCGGATCCACCAGGTTGCGTAGGTGGAGAACTTGAAACCCTTGGCATAGTCGAACTTCTCGACTGCACGGATGAGTCCGAGGTTGCCCTCCTGGATCAGGTCGAGCAGCGGCATCCCGCGGCCGGAGTACCTCTTGGCCAAGGACACCACCAGACGCAGGTTCGCGACGAGCAGGTGGCTGCGGGCCTGTCCACCGTCACGGACGACGGCGTTCAGATCGGCGCGTCGCTTCTGGCTCAGTCGTTTGGTCGTCTCGAGCAGATGCTGCGCGTACACGCCGGCCTCGATGCGGCGGGCGAGCACCACTTCCTGCTCGGCGGTCAGCAGAGCGGTCTTTCCAATCCCATTCAGATATACCCGGACAAGGTCCGCGGAGGGTCCTTGCGCGTCCAGATCGGCTGCTGCAGCAGCTGCGCTCAGCAGGGTGGGGGAGGCGGTCATGTGAATCTCCCATCTTCTCACTTACGAGTCCGGCAGATGTCTGTCCGGTCCAGCAATGGTGAAACGCGTCTGGACTGGTATTCGTTCCCGGCGGCACCTTGGATGTTCGCCGGGCTTATACCGAAGGCCCTTGTTGAGAGCTACTGAACTGTCTCTGCCCAAGCCTGGCCTGTGGCATGTATGGGAATGCCATGGGAAGGAGGGATCACATCACCGCACGTCCCGGGCCTGCCGAGGAGCGCCGGGGTAGGCGTCAGGAGTTCAGATATCGATGATGACGGTGAACGGGCCGTCATTGATGCTGGTCACGGCCATGTCGGCGGCGAAGCGGCCGGTTTCGACGCGGCAGCCCAGGCTCCGCAGATCCGTGACGACGGCGTCCACCAGGGTCTCGGCGACAGCGCCGGGCGCGGCCGCCGACCAGCTCGGCCGACGACCCTTGGCGGTTTCCCCGTACAGGGTGAATTGGCTCACAACCAGTGCCGGGGACCCGGTTCCGGCCAGGGATTCCTCCCCGCGCAGGATGCGCAGCTCATGGATCTTGCCGGCCATCCGGGTGGCGACCGAGGCGTCATCGGTGTGGGTCACGCCGAGCAGCACCAGCAGTCCGGGCTCTTCGATCCGGCCCACCACCTCGTCGCCGACCACCACCGACGCCCGGGTCACCCGGGAGACGACCGCCCGCATCGCCGGTCAGCCCTGGACCGGGTGCAGGATGCCCCGGGTGATCGCCTGCCTCACGGAGGGGAGCACCGCATCCGTCAATGCCTGCTCGTCGAATCCGTTCGCTGCGGCCAGCAGTTCGATCAACAGCGACAGCGGCACCTGACCACGGCAGCCGGACAGCAGCGCCTGACCCCACTCGTCCAGCTGCAGGGTGGCACCCGGGCCACCCGGGCGGCGGATCATCCGCAGCACGGTCGTCCAGCCCTCGCGGTCGGGCAGGCTGCGCTGTTCCAGGATCACCGCGCTGCTCAGGGACAAGGTGGAGGCGAGCAGCTGCTCGTCGGACCGGGCCGACAGCCAGGCGCGGCGGGCCAGGAAGGCGGCCGCCTCCTCGCCGGTGACCTCCTCGCCCGCACCCTTGATCTCGTCCAGCACCAGGTCCGGTCGGCCGGCGGTGCGTCGCAGGGTGATGGAACCCATGCCGATCCCGCTGACCTTGTTCCGGCTGAAGTACTCGAGCCAGTCCCCGGCGACCGCGTCGTTCCCGGACTGCTCCCCGGCGTCCCGCAGCCACAGGGCGACGTACTCGGCGGGGTCGGCCACCTCACGTTGCACCACCCAGGCATCGCAGCCGGCATCCGCCAACCAGCCGACGAGACGCTGACGCCAGTCCGTGTCCTCGTGGATCAACCAGTTGGCCAGGAACTGCGCGGTGCCGCCTTCCACGAGATGGGAGCCGGCCTGGCGGACGATCTGCTCGACCAGTCCGTCGCCGGCGATACCGGAATCGCGGTAGCTGAACCGCTGCTCCCCGGCGGAGATGACGAACGGCGGGTTGGAGATGATCTGGTCGAAGGTCTCCCCGGCGACGGGATCGAACAACGACCCCAGACGCAGGTCCCAGTGCTGGCCGTTCAACCGGGCCGTGGCGGCGGCCAGGGCCAGCGCCCGCGGGTTCGTGTCGGTGGCGGTGACCGACCCGGCGTGCGCGTAGGCGTGCAAGGCCTGGATCCCGCAACCGGTGCCCAGATCCAGCACCCGGTCGGCGGCCTCCCGGATCGTCGCCCGCACCAGGTTGATCGACGCCGCGCCGATCCCGAGGACGTGGTCGTGGCGCACCGGCCCGGGACGGACATCGGAGTCCAGGTCCGAGACCACCAGGTAGGAGTGGTCCTCGTCGGCATGCGGGCGGATGTCCAGCCCGGCGCGGATCTCGTCACCGCCGCGTTCCAGGGCCCCCATGGCAACGACGGCATCGACCCCGGCGGTGGGGAAGGCGGCGGCCGCCGCGGTGGCCGACACCGGCTGGCCCAGCAGGTACAACCGGATCAGGGTGGACAGCGGGGAGCCGTCGCCGGTGGCCCGCAGCGCCGGGATCCGGTCCCCGCGACCGAGGGCCTGGTGGGCCGACTCGCCCAGGAATTCCGGGACCGTCTCCGCATCGAACCCGTGGGAGCGCAGGTCCTCGCCGATCAGGTCGACGACGCGGGCACTGCCCATCGGCAGTTCCGTGCCGCCCCACTCGGGGCGGTGCAGATCGGTGGTCTCGGAATTCTGGTTCGTCACAGGGGTGAGGATATCGGCCCTCGGGTCGTGTCCGGTTCCTCACCGGGCGCATCCGAAACGCCGACCCGACGACCGGGCAACCGGACAGGGCGCCGCAACTGTGTCAATCTGTGGTGATGAGTGATGCCACCTTCTACTTGACCGGCGACCCGGCGGCCGACGACCTCCTGGCCTCGGATCCGAATGCCCTGCTGCTGGGAATGGTGCTGGACCAGCAGGTCTCGATGGAGAAGGCCTTCTCCGGGCCCGCCGTCATCGCCGAGCGGATGGGCGGTCACCTCGATGTCGCCGCCATCGCGGCGGCCGACCCCGAGGTCTTCGCCGAGATCTGCTCGCGCACCCCGGCGGTGCACCGGTTCCCCGGGGCCATGGCGGGTCGGCTGCAGGCGGTCTGTCGCCAGCTCGTCGAGCAGTACGACGCGGACGCCTCGCACCTGTGGGCCGATGCCTCCACCGGGGCGGAGTTGAAGAAGCGACTGCTCGCCCTGCCCGGTTTCGGCCAGCAGAAGGCCTCCATCTTCCTGGCCCTGCTCGGCAAACAGTTCGGTGTCACCCCGCCCGGTTGGGACACCGCGGCCGGTGCCTACGGGGAGGCCGGCGCGCACCGTTCGGTGGCGGACATCACCGATCCGGAATCGCTGAAACTGGTGCGCGAGAGCAAAAGAGCAGCCAAGGCCGCCGCGAAGTCCGCCGCCGAGAAATAACGGGGTCCCTCGCACCAGGATGCATCGGTTGGACCGTGAACCGACCGACCCTGCCGGAGTAGCGTTGAACTGGTGGTCCGGTGACGATGCGGGCCCCGCGAAACCTCGGCCGCACGGCCCGGAGCACCTGCAGCCCCGGAACACCTGCAGCACAGACCACGTCGGGAGAGCGAGCTTGCCGAACATCCCAGGTCCGCATGCCGTCGACCCGGACATGCCGGCCGCCGACCACACCGACCCGACGGACGACGTGACGGACACCGGCGACCGTTTTTCAGGCGATCGCGTCCTTGGCGGCCGCCCCGCTGACACACCCTTCTCCGACAGCGATCACGTCCGCGGCGAGCCGGTGCTGATCACCGACGCCCCGATCTCCTACGAGGAGCAGCTGGCCGCGCGCAAGAAGCGGTACCTGCTGACGATGGGGATGCGGATCCCGTTCCTGATCGGGGCCGCCGCCTGTTACCAGATCCCGTGGCTGGCGGTCACCCTGATCGCGTTGTCGGTGCCGCTGCCGTGGATCGCGGTGCTGATCGCGAATGACGGCCCGGTGCGGGACACCAAACGCCGTCGGCCGCTGGAGGGCACCATCAGCTACGAGCGGGCCATCGGCCCGGTCACCCCGGTGACCCACGTCATCGACGCGGATCCGGATCCCGGGGCCCCGCGCGTCTGAGCCCGGTGGTGCCTTCTCTGACAGGACACGCCGGAAGGACGTCAGAAAAGGCACCGACCGATGAGGTCAGGCGACCGGACGGGCACCGATCCGAGCGGTGGCGGCCGTTCCCGCCTGAACCCCGCTGAGCAGGGCCTCCTCCGGCGAGGCACCGGCCAGGAAGGCCGACAGCAACCCTGCGTTGAAGGCGTCGCCGGCCCCGGTGGAATCGGTCTGGTGGATCTCCGGGGCAGCCACCGAGGCGGTCGAGATCCCGGAATGCCACGAGGCGCCGTCCTTGCCGTGGGTGACGACCACCGAACGGACCTTCTGCAACACCTTCTCCTCACCGCCCAGGGCGAGCAGCTCGCCGTCGTTGGGCAGCAGCAGGTCCGTGCCCTCCACCCAGGACAGGAAGGTGTCCGCGCCGGCCGCGGCGATGTGCACCGCTGCCTGCGGGTCGACGCTGGTGGTCCACCCGGCCTCCCGTGCCTTGTGCAGGGCCGCGAGGCCGGCCGGCCGGGAGGCGTCGTCGAGCAGCACGTAGCCGGACAGGTGCAGGTGACCCGGTCCCTCCGGCAGCACGATGTCGTCCGGGTGCAGGGCCTTGTTCGCCCCACGATCGGCCAACATGGTCCGGTCCCCGTCGGTGGCCACCAGCACCACGATGCAGCAGGTGGGCAGGACCTCGTCGATCGCGAACAGGCAGTCGATGCCGTCCGCGGTCAACTCGTTCGCCGCCGTCCGGCCGGCCTGGTCGTCGCCGACCCGGGCGATCAGGGACACTTCCATGCCGTACCGGGCCAGCCAGGCCGCGGTGTTCCCACCCGCGCCGCCGGGTACCACCGTCACCGCCGCGCGGGTGTCCTGCCCGTCGATGATCTGCCCGTCGAGCTTGCAGACGACGTCCAGGCCGACGTCACCGACAACCGTGACGCGGGGCCGCGCCGTCACGCCGTCAGCTCGGCCAGGGAGACGGCGACCTCGCCGGCCAGGCGTGCGTTGCTCAGCACCAGCTCGACGTTGGCGCGCAGGGACTCGCCCTCGCTGGACTCGTGGAAGAACTCCAGCAGCCGCGGGGTGACATCCTTGCCGCTGACCCCCTCGCGTTCCAGCAGGGCGAGGCCGTCGGCGAGCAGCCGGTCGTGCAGGCCCAGGTCGAGCTGCCGGTCCTGCGCGAGCGGGTTGGCCAGCACCACACCGGCGGAGTCGGTGTTCAGCTCACGACGGGCGGCGACGACGGCGGCCGCTTCCGCCGGGGTCTCCACCCGCCAAGTGACGGACAGGCCGGAATCGGCCAGGTAGAAACCGGGGAAGGCATCGGTGCGGTAACCCAGGACCGGGACCGAGGCGGTCTCCAGGTACTCCAGGGTGGCGGGCACGTCCAGGATCGACTTCACACCTGCGCACACCACCAGCACCGGGGTGCGGGCGATCACCGAGAGGTCGGCGGAGATGTCGAGGGTGTGCTCCCAGCCGCGGTGCACCCCGCCGAGGCCGCCGGTGGCGAAGACCGAGATCCCGGCGCGGTGGGCGAGCACGGAGGTGGAGGCGACCGTGGTGGCCCCGTTGGTGCGCAGGGCGATGGCGGTGCCGAGATCGCGCACGCTCAGCTTGGTGAAGTCGTCACCGTTGGCGCACAGGCGATCCAGTTCGTCCGAGGTCAGGCCGATGTGGACCACACCGTCGAGGATCGCGATGGTGGCCGGGACCGCCCCGCCCGCGCGGACCGCGCCCTCGATCTCGTCGGCGATCCGCCGGTTGTCCGGACTCGGCAGGCCGTGGGCCAGGATGGTCGACTCCAGGGCGACGACGGCGCGGCCCTCGGCGAGTGCGGTCGAAACTTCGGGGTGGACGGTCACGATCTCGGACACGGGCAGTTACTCGCATTCTTGGTCTTGTACATGTTCACTCGTGTGCAACTCTTCCGAGCGTAGACAGCCGGGCCGTATCGGTAAACCGACGCACCGGGTCTGCGGGATGGCATCATGTCCCTGCGGAGTTCTACAGGGATGAACATCATCCTCCGCGTGATGAAGGAGATGATTTTCGTGAGCACTGGCACCGATGTCCTGGAGAAGCCGAGCGACACCACGACCGACGACTCACCGAAGATGTTCCACTACGTGCGCAAGGCGAAGATCGCCGAGAGCGCCGTCATGGGGAACATGGTGGTCGCCCTGTGCGGTGAGACCTTTCCGGTGACGAAGACGGCCAAGCCCGGCTCGCCGGTCTGCCCGGACTGCAAGAAGATCTTCGACCGGATGCCCAAGGGCAAGGAGTAGAACCCCGACCGCGCTCCGTCCCGACTCTCGCGCACGCTGCACGGAGCGCGGATGTCGGTAGGGAGCGCGGCCGGTGTGGTCCTGCCCGCGGTCAGCCGTTCTGGCTCTTGGCCATCGTCCCCTGCGGGTACGAGGTGCCCATCTCCACGGTCTTGATCACCTTGAGCGCGCCGTAGCTGCTGCAGCTGACCAGGCTGAAGTGCAGGTGCGGGCCGGTGGCGTTGCCGGTCGCACCGCTCAATGCGATCCGCTGGCCCGTCTTCACCTTCTGTCCCACCGACACCGAGTACGAGCTCAGGTGTGCGTAGAAGGTGCACACGTTGGAGCCGTGGTCCACCAGGACACCGATCCCGCCACCACCGGAGACCCACTTGGCATCCCGCACGGTGCCGGCCTTCGAGGCGACGACCACCGACCCCGTCGGCATCCCGAAATCGATCGCGTACCTGCTGTTGCCGGAACTGTGCGAGGCGCTGCCACCGGGGCTCTGGTTGATCCGGTAGGACACCCCCTTCGGGAACGGCAGGTAGAAGGCGTTGGCGTCGACCGGCTTCGGAGCGGGCTTGGCCGGGGTCTTCGAGGTCCAGACCCCGCGGCCCTTGCCCTTGTAGAGGATGAGGGTCCCCGCGTTGTTGATCACCAGCTTGTAGGCCCCCTTGCCCTTCGTGTGGGACCGCCACAACACGGTGTTCTTGGCGGTCCGGACGACGAGGTCGCCCTTCGGCCCCAGGACCAGGTTCGTCCGGCCCTTCCCGAAGGTGCCCGTGTTGAACAGGGCCTTCTTGCCGTGCAGGACCACCACGTTCCCGTCCGCCTGGACCACCATCCGGTACTTGCCGTTCTTCGAGACCAGCTGGTCTCCCGCGTGCATCACGGTGCCGGTCAGCAGCGTGTCGGTGGCCTTGGCCTTCGCCGCGGCGGCCTTCGTGACCACCGGTGCGGCCGCCGAGGTCGCCGCAGGCCGGAGCGGCGACGCTGCCTGGGCCGGACCGGCCGGGAGGAGCAGCCCGGCGAAGGCGACGGCGGTGACGGCAACCGTTGACACGGTTCGTCGACACCACGAACGGGACGACGTGTGATCGGTGGGGGCGGACAGCGCAGGGGACGGCGACAAGAAGGACTCCGACTCTTCGGGGGCGGGTCCGGACGCACCGGACAACCGATGGACACCTGCCACCGCCTCGTCGGACGGGGCCTGAAGGGCCGAGGGATCGGCCGCTGTGCCACCGTACCGACTCCTGCCCCGAGCCGCGCGTCGGAGGGTGAGGTCTGTGCGGGCCGGTGAGAGCAGGGTCTCAGTCCCCGGCCCGGGCCGGCCGTCGCCGACGGGTCGGGGCCTGTTCGGCCGTACCCGCCTCCGGCCAGCTGTCGAGCCGCTGCCACTTCCGTCGTTCCCGTTTGGAACGCTTCGGCGGGTAGACCTCCAGGGTGGCGTTGTTGAACTGGGCACCGATGATGATCGCGAGCCCGACGAAGTAGGCGAACAGCAGGAAGGCGATCGGTGCGGCCAGGGCTCCGTACGTCAGGCCGTGGGTGGTGACGTAGCCGATGTAGATCCGCAGGCCCGCGCTGGCGATCAGGAAGAAAGCGGCGGCCAGGATGGCCCCGGGAAGTCCGCGCCGCCAGGGGTGTTTCCGGGGCGGGGCGACCTTGTAGAGGGTGGCCAGGGCCAGCACCAGGAGCAGCCCGATGCCGGGGTAGTAGGCGATGTTGACGATGGTCGACACCTGATCGCGCCAGTCCACCGGGAAGAGTTCGGGCAGGTACTCCGGTCCCAGGGCCAGGACCGGCAGGGCGAACACGCCGAAGACCAGGGCCATCAGGTACAGGGCGAGGGCGAAGAAACGCTCGGCGACCGGGTGGCGCTCGTCGTGCTGTCCGTAGGCGACGGTGATGGATTCGACGAAGGAGGCCACCGCGGAGGAGCCGGCCCACAGGGAGATGACGAATCCCACGGACACCACATCGGCCTGTCCGTTGTGCAGGATGGTGTCCACGGTCGGTTCGATCAGGTCCCGGCTGACCTCCGGGCTGAAGACCGTCCGCAGCACCGTGACGATCCGCTCCTGCAGCAGGGAGACGGTGTCGGGCCCGAACCAACCGGCCACGAACCCGATCGACCCCAGCAGCGCGAGCAGCAGCGGCACGGTCGACAGGACCTGCCAGAACGCACCCTCGGCACTCATTCCGAACAGGGAGTCGTCCCAGGCCTTGGACAGGGTCCGTTTGGTGATCCGCCACCACTTATGACGAGTGTCACCGGGCAGCTGGATCGGCCCGGTGCCGGGCTTCAGCCAGGGGGTGGTGGGGGAGTCGAGCGGGGAGGACGGGCGGACCAGGGACACCTTGGTGGTGTCGTCGGTACCCGTGCCTGCGTCGACATCGGGGGTTGGCCCCGGCCCGTCATCACCACCGCTGGGCTGATGACGGCCGGCCACCGGCTGGTCCGTATCCATCCCCACCAGTCTGCCCGCCGACACGACGATTTCGCCGTCGAACACCGGCGAGGTCATCAACTTGTGACCGGGTAAGGTCGATCCCGGCCCATGCGGCACCCCCGTTCCGACGGGCCGGTGCCGACGGGCTTCGGCCGGTGGGGTAACCCTCCGGCCCGGCTTTCGATTCATTCAGCAGGGGGCAGGTAAGTGACAAGCCTGGCTTCCGGGCCGGCCGCCGAGCCGATCGATCTGGGGCGGCTCCGGCCGTGGCAACGCAAGGCCCTCGCCGCGTACGACGAGGCGAACCGCTCCGACTTCCTGGTGACGGCAACCCCGGGTGCGGGGAAAACGACCTTCGCCCTGGCGCTTGCGGTGCGGTTGATGCACCGGCGTGTCGTCGACCGGGTGATCGTCGTCTGCCCGACCGACCATCTGCGGACCCAGTGGGCGGACGCCGCCGCCGGGTTCGGCATCGTGCTCGACCCGAAGATGACCAACGCCCAGGGGCCGGTGCCCGACGGGGCGCAGGGGTACGTCACCACCTATGCCCAGGTGGCGATGAAACCGGCCATCCACACGGCCAGGGCCCGCCGCAAACGGACCCTGGTGATCCTCGACGAGATCCACCACGCCGGTGACGGTCTGAGCTGGGGTGTCGCCGTGGCGGAGGCCTTCGACGAGGTCCACCGGCGGCTCAGCCTGACCGGTACACCCTTCCGGACCCGCTCGGAGGAGCGGATCCCGTTCGTCAACTACGAGACGGACGGCGACCTGCTGCTGTCGAAGGCCGATTTCGCCTACGGCTACCGCAGCGCGCTGGAGGACAACGTGGTGCGGCCGGTGGTGTTCGCCGCCTACACCGGGGTCTCGCGGTGGCGTAACTCCGCGGGTGAGGTGATCGCCGCCTCCCTGTCGGATTTCGGCACCAGGTCGGTGGAGGCCGCCGCCTGGAAGACCGCCCTCGACCCGGCCGGCGGCTGGGTGCCCCATGTCATCGCGGCGATGGACGAACGCATCACCCACCTGCGCGAGTCCGGTATGCCGGATGCGGCCGGGCTGGTGCTGGCCAGCGACCAGGACGATGCCCGGGCCTACGCCGAGATCGTCCGGCGGATCACCGGTCAGAAGCCTGCGCTGATCCTGTCCGACGATCCGAAGGCCTCCAAGAAGATCGAGGCCTTCCGGGTGTCGGACCAGCGGATGGCTGTCTGCGTTCGGATGATCTCCGAGGGGGTCGACGTCCCGCGTGCCGCCTGTCTGGCCTGGATGACCTCCTACCGGACCCCGTTGTTCTTCGCGCAGGCGGTGGGCCGGGTGGTGCGCTCGCGCGCGCCGCACGAGTCGGCCACGGTGTTCCTGCCCGCGGTGCGGCCGCTGCTGACCCTGGCCGCCGAGATGGAGGTGGACCGCAACTTCGTCATGATGCCGCCGCCGAAGACCGAGGCGGAGGACCAGGGCGCCCTCGATCTGCCCGAGCCCAAGGTCGAGGACCATCCCGATTCGGTGCCGGCGATGGAGACCCTGGACAGTGACGCGGAGTTCGCGCACATCCTGCATTCCGGTCGTGCGGTGACGGCCGGTCGGGCCGTCAGCGACGACGAACAGGCCTACCTCGGTCTGCCCGGTCTGCTGACCGCGGAGCAGACGGCGTCCTTGTTGGCCCAGCGGGACACGGCGCTGCGGCGACGGGTGCACGAGGCGGCGCAGGAGAACCTGCCGGTGTCCATCGGCGGTCCGGTGCCGGAGGTGTCGGCGGCCCAGGCGGGATGGCGGGCAGCGGCCGAGCTGCGGCGTGAGGTGAACTCCTTGGTGAGTCAGCTCGCGGCCAGGACCGGTACCCCGCACGCCCAGGTGCACACCCAGCTGCGGCAGGCAGTGCCCGGCCCGGCGTCGGCCTCCGCCTCGGCGGAACTGTTGGAGAAGCGCCGGGAGTACCTGCTCGGCCGGCTGTAACCCCCCTGTTCTCGCGCACGTTGTTGTTCCTCGCGCACGTAACTACGTGCGCGAGGACGAACAACGTGCGCGGGAACGGAACGAGGTTCAGCCGTTGACGAGGGCGCGGATCGACCCGACCACCCCGAGGACCGCCGCCAGGGCGATCAGGTGCCAGCCGTAGTGCCCGCCGCCGATCATCTGGGAGGGTGAGCTGCCCAGCACCGTCGAGGTCTTGAGCAGCAGCCACCCGGCGGACCCGACGAGGACGAGGGTGAGGGCCAGCGCGGCGGCACCGATCGGCCGATGGTTCATCGGCAGCAAGGACCCGATCCCGAGCAGGACGAGTGCCCCGCCTCCGATCGTCACCGCCAGGACGGCCAGGGCGGTCAGGTCGTAGACACCACCGGCATCGGGAGCCCGCAAGGTGGCGAAGACCTTGGCCCCGGTCAGGCCCACCCCGGCCGAGTTCTCACCGCCGACGAGGTAGCCCTCGAGGAACCAGGTCAGCAGGCCGCAGACCCCGGCCAGCACCAGCGCGACCGCCGCGAAAGCGTCCGCGCGCACGGCCGGTCGTGGACCGGGGTCGCTGGTGACCGGCCAGGCCGCCCTCGGCGGTACCGGACCACTGGCGAAACCCATTCGACGCTGCCCCTGTCCGCTGTGATCGAAACCGGGCAGGTTGCCGCCCGGCGGCCTCGGTGGGCCGCTGTCCATCATCACCCATGACCGGGCGGCCCCGGGAATCAACTCGCCTGGGCACCCGTCGCATCCGGCGGGTCGGACGGTCCGGACGCGCCAGAGGCGGGCCACCGGTGGGTGGCCCGCCTCTGGTCACGTCGCCCCGAACACACCGTTGCGGGGAAGATCTCGTTGACATGTCGTCGTGTGCTGCTCAGTGGGCAGTCAATTGCTGTTGATGGGCAGTTGGTTGCTTTCAGGCGGCAGAGTTCGCGGATCACCTACCCGCGTGAGGTGCCGCGGGGTCAGTTCTCGACTCCAGACGACTGGAGCTGCGCAGCCATCTCCTCGAGCCGGCTCGCGTGCTGACGTGCGTGGTGGCCGCAGAAGAGCAGCTCCCCACCCGTGCTCAGGACGGCTCGCACCGAGGCGGCTGCCCCGCAGCGGTCACAGCGGTCGGCGGCAGTCAGGGCCACTTCAGGGGCCACGGTTCCGATTCCGGTCATGTCGTCCTCCCGTCCACCCGGCACTGGGCCGGGCAATCGCGGGTGCTGCCTGGGTGGGCAGCTCCCGGGCGGATCTCTCCGCTTCATCCATCTGCTCGTCAATCCGCCCAACCGGTCACATTTCCGGAAGGACGTACCTCCTTACAGCGTTTGTGGATCCACTTCTGTTCCCCGGATCGGGTGGAGTGACGATCTCTCGCCGCTCTCCGTCAATCACCGGGTCCCTTCATGTTGCCATTCGAGACTGTCAGCTCGGGGGATTGTTCGCACCCCTGGGCGTCAGTCGTAACCCAAAATTTGCCTGAGCGGCGATGCGCGTCACATCCGACCCGGGACCTTGGGCCCTGGGCACCGGGCCCCCGATGGCGGAATCTCGACGGTGGGCGGCCGGTGAACGGTCGGCCCTGGAATTCGACCCTGACAGGGAGACCGCAGTGGATCCGCTGAATATCGCCAGGTGGCAGTTCGGTATCACCACCGTTTACCACTATCTGTTCGTCCCGATCACGATCGGGCTGGCCTTCCTGGTGGCGCTCCTGGAGACGGCGTGGGTCCGCACCCGCAACCCGGTGTATCTGCGGGCGACGAAATTCTGGGGAAAGCTGCTGCTGATCAATTTCGCTATTGGCGTAGTGACCGGCATCGTCCAGGAGTTCCAGTTCGGCATGAACTGGTCGAGCTACTCCCGCTTCGTCGGTGACGTCTTCGGCGCGCCGTTGGCCATGGAGGCGCTGATCGCCTTCTTCATGGAGTCGACCTTCCTCGGTCTGTGGATCTTCGGCTGGGACAAGCTCTCGCCCCGGCTGCACGCCGCCTGCATGTGGATGGTCGCCATCGGCACCACCGCCAGCGCGTACTTCATCCTGGCGGCCAACTCGTTCATGCAGCACCCGGTCGGGATCGAGATCAACCCGGAGAACGGCCGCCCCCGACTCAACGACATCGGCGCGGTGCTCTTCCAGCCGCTGCAGATGATCACCTTCTCGCACGTCATCACCGCCTGTCTGGTGACCGGTGGTGTGGTGATGGTGTCGATCTCCTCGTACTTCATGGCCCGCAAGCGGGAGCTGGGGGTCTTCCGGCCCTCGCTGCGGCTGGGGCTCTACGCCCTGTTGATCGGTTCGATCGGCGTCATCGTCACCGGCGACCTGCAGGCCAAGATCATGACCGAGATCCAGCCGATGAAGATGGCGGCCGCCGAGGCCCAGTGGGTGACGAAGGACAACGCCTCGTTCTCGGTGTTCACCATCGGCTCCCTGGACGGCAAGCACGAGGTCTTCTCGATCCGGGTCCCCGGACTGCTCTCGTTCATGGGCACCGGCTCCTTCGACGGGACGATCGAGGGGATCAACGACCTGCAGGCCGAGTACCAGGAGAAGTTCGGCCCCGGCGACTACGTGCCGAACGTGCCCGTCACCTACTGGAACTTCCGCCTGATGGTCGGAGCGGGTGGTGCGTTGCTGCTGGTCTCGATCGTGGGCCTGTGGTTGACCCGCAAGGGCAGGCATCCTCAGCAGCGGTGGGTCTGGCGGCTCGCGACCTGGTCGGTGCTCGGGGCCTTCGTCGGGAACTCGGCGGGCTGGATCTTCACCGAGATGGGCCGTCAACCCTGGACGGTCTTCGGTCTGTACCGGACCGCCGATTCGGTGTCACCGACCGTGACGGCGGGGGAGGTGCTGACCTCGTTGATCATCTTCACCGTCCTGTACGGGATCCTCGCCGTGATCGAGGGCAAGTTGATGTTCAAGTACGCCAAGGCCGGACCGCCGACCGAGGCCGATGCCCTGGCCAGTGTGGAGCGCAGACCCTCGGACGACTCCGAGGACGCCGACCGCCCGTTGACCTTCGCGTACTAGGAGAAACACGTCATGGATCTGAACACGCTCTGGTTCTGGTTGATCGCGGTCCTGTGGACCGGCTATTTCGTGCTCGAGGGTTTCGACTTCGGAGTGGGTGCGCTGCTGCGGCTGGTCGGTCGGGACGAACGCGGCAAGCGGGTGCTGATCAACACCATCGGCCCGGTCTGGGACGGCAACGAGGTCTGGGTGATCACGGCAGGTGGGGCGATGTTCGCCGCCTTCCCGGAGTGGTACGCCACCCTGTTCTCGGGCTTCTACCTGCCGTTGCTGGCGATCCTGGTCTGCCTGATCATCCGCGGGGTGGCCTTCGAGTACCGGGCCAAGGGCACCACCGACCGGTGGCGGGCCAACTGGGACCGGGCGATCCTGGTGACCTCGATCCTGCCGGCCTTCCTGTGGGGTGTGGCCTTCGGCAACATCATCTCCGGGGTGCCGCTGGACGTCGACCACGAGTTCGCCGGTACGGTCCTGGACCTGCTCAACCCGTTCGCCCTGCTGATGGGGCTGACCACCCTGCTGCTGTTCGTCACCCACGGGGCGGTGTTCCTGTCGCTGAAAACCACCCTGGAGGTCCGCGACCGGGCCCGGAAGCTGGCCGTCACCCTCGGCAGCGCCACCGTGGTGTCCCTGGCGGCGGTGCTGATCTGGCGGCAGTTCCGGGGCGGCAACACCGGGACGGCCGGTCTGGCCGTGCTCTCGGTGGTCGGGGCGGTGGCCGCGGTGATGCTGACCCGGGCGGGCCGGGACGGTTGGGCCTTCACGGCCACCGCCGTCGCGGTCCTCACCCTGGTCGCCGGCTGGTTCGTCGGACTGTTCCCGAACGTGCTGCCCTCGACCACCGAGGTGCTCGGCACCCTGGACATCCACAACGCCGCGTCCAGCCCGTACACCCTGACCCTGATGAGCTGGGTGGCGTTGTTCTTCGTCCCGTTCGTGCTCGGGTACCAGGCGTGGACCTACTGGGTGTTCCGCAAGCGCATCGGGACCAAGCAGATCCCGATGCCGGTGCACACGGACCACTGATGAGACCCTTCGAACCGCGGCTGGTCCGGCTGGCCGCCGGTATCCGCGGCCTGCTGGCGGTGTCCCTGCTTCTCGGGGTGGCCATCGCGCTCGCCACGATCGTGCAGGCGGTGCTGCTGGCGAAGATCCTCGCCGAGGTGATCATCGGCGGTGTCGATCTCGCGCAGGTGACCGGCCGGATCGGCTGGTTGCTCGTGGTGGTGCTGCTACGGGCCGGGTTGTCGGCGGCCTCGGACAACCTGACCGCCCGCTCGGCCGCCCGGATCGGGGTGGACCTGCGGGCCAGGATGGTCCGTCAGGCCGCCGACCTCGGCCCGGCCCGGCGCGGTGACCAGGCCACCGCCGAGCTGTCCACGTTGGCCGGCACCGGGATGGACGCGTTGGAGGCGTACCTCTCGGGGTACCTGCCGCAGCTCTTCCTGTCGGTGCTGGTGCCGTTCTCGGTGCTGTGGTTCCTGTTCGCCTCGGACCTGACGAGCGGCCTGATCGTGCTCGGCACCCTGCCGCTGATCCCGCTGTTCATGGCGCTGATCGGTTGGTACACCCAGCGGCAGACGCGGGCGAAATGGCGGACCCTGACGGTCCTGTCGAACCATTTCGCGGATGTGGTGGCCGGCCTGCCGACGTTGAAGGCCTTCGGTCGGGCGAAGTTCCAGGCAGGCGAGGTCCGGCGGGTGACGGGTGCCTACCGGACCACCACCATGGCCACCCTGCGGGTGGCGTTCCTGTCCTCGTTGGTGCTGGAGCTGCTGGCCACCCTGTCGGTGGCCCTGGTGGCGGTCGCCGTCGGCCTGCGGCTGGTCTCGGGAAATCTGACCCTGGAGGTCGGGCTCGCCGTGCTGATCCTGGCACCGGAGGCCTATCTGCCCCTGCGGACCCTGGGGGCGCGTTTCCACTCCGCCGCCGACGGGGTCGAATCGGCGCGGCGGATCGTGGAGTTCCTCGACACCCCGGTGCCGCGGGCCGGTACCCGGACCGACGTGGCGACCGAGCCCCGGATCCTGGCCACCGACCTCGTGGTCGGCTACCCCGACGCTCCCGTTCTCGGGCCCCTGGACCTGACCCTGGAGCCCGGCCGTTTCCTGGTGGTGACCGGCGCGAGCGGGGTCGGCAAGAGCACCCTGCTGTTGACCCTGGCCGGTCTGCTGCCACCCCTTTCCGGCGCGTTGACCGTGGCGACCGTCGACGGTGGCCGGACGGCACTGTCCGAGGTGGACCCGGCCCTGCGCCGCCGACGGATCTCCCTGGTCGGCCAGCGGCCCTTCCTGGTCGCCGGATCGGTCCGGGAGAACCTGTTGCTCGGCCAGGACGGCCCGGTGGACGAGGCTTTGCTGTGGCGGGCGCTGGCGGCGGCCGATGCCGCCGAGTGGGTGCGCCTGCTGCCGCAGGGGTGGGACACGATCCTGGCGGACGGCGGATCCGGGCTGTCGGCCGGCCAACGACAACGGCTGGTCGTGGCCAGGGCACTCGCCGCGCCGACCCAGGTCCTGCTGCTCGACGAGCCGACCTCCCATCTGGACACCGAATCCGAACTGCGCGTGCTGGCCGGGATCCGTGAGGTGTCGGCCGGTCGGACCGTCGTCCTGGTCACCCACCGCCGCGCGCCGTTGGACCTGGCCGACGAGCTGCTGGACCTGGGCTCGGGCACACCGGTCGACACGGCCGTGTCGACGGGCCTTTCAGGAGGAACGCGATGACCACCGCCGTGCCGCAGGTGACGAACCGTCAGGCCCTGCGCGAACTGCTGTCCATCGTCCGGCCGATCCGCGGCCGGCTGCTCGCGGCCGCGGTGCTCGGCGCGCTGGCCACCGCCTGCGGGGTCGGCCTGCTGGCCCTGTCGGCCTGGTTGATCGCCCGCGCGGCCCAGCAACCACCGGTGCTGACCCTGATGGTGGCGGTGGTCGGGGTGCGGACCTTCGGGATCTCCCGGGGCCTGCTGCGGTACCTGGAACGGCTGATCTCCCATGACGCCGCCCTGCGGGTGCTGGCCGAGCTCCGCTCGCGGATGGTCGACCGACTGGCCGCCATCGCCCCGGCCGGGTTGCCGGTCTGGCGGCGCGGGGAGCTGCTCGCGCGCACGGTCGGAGACGTCGACGAGGTGCAGGATCTGCTGCTGCGGGTGATCCTGCCGTTGTCCGGTGCCGCGTTGGTGGCCACCGGCAGTGTGGCGGGGCTCGCCATCATCCAACCGGCCGCCGCGCTGGCCCTCGCGCTGTGTCTGGTGGTCTGCTGCCTGCTGGTCCCCGGCCTGCAGGCGCGCCGGATGGCGGCCGCGGAGGAGGAGGATCTGACCCTGCGGGCCGAACGGACCGCCGAGCTGTTCCAGACCTTCGACGGGATCAGCGACTGGGCCGCCCTCGGCGCGCTGGACGACCGGCTGGACCGGCTCCGCGCGCTGGAGGTACGGACCTCCCGGTCGACCCGGCTGCGGGCCCGTTCGGTGGCTCTGGTCTCCGGAACCGGGGTGCTCGCACTGGGTTTCGGGGTGCTGCTGGCCCTGCTCCTCGGGATTCCCGGTGTGACCTCCGGTGAGATCGGGCCGGTGTGGTTGGCCGTCCTGGCCCTGACTCCGTTGGCCCTGGCCGAGATGGTCACCGGGGTCGGAGCCGCTGCGGCGGCCCTGCCTCGCTCGCTCGCGGCGGCCCGACGGGTCGTGACGGTCCTGCACACCCCGGACCCGGCGGGCCCGGAGCCGGTGGACCCGGAACCGTTGCCGTCGAGGGCTCCGGTGATCCGGCTCAGCGGGGTGAGCGCACGCTGGCCCGGGGCCGCTGCCGACACCATCACGGGGGTGGACCTGGAACTGCGCCCCGGGAAGCGGATCGTGCTCCTGGGGGAGTCGGGTTCGGGCAAGTCGACCCTGTTGGCGGTGCTGCTCGGCTTCCTGCGGCCGACCGCCGGGTCGATGACGGTCGACGGGGTGCCGGTGGAGCGGATCGACCGGCAGGAGTGGACCTCGCTGTTCGGCTGGACCGGGGATCCGGCGCAGATCCTGGCCACGACGGTGGGGGAGAACCTGCGTTTCGCCCGGCCGGGGTGCACCGACGCGGAGCTGACCGCCGTCCTCGACCGGGTCGGACTGGGGGCGTGGCTGGCCGAACGCGGCCTGGACTGCCCGTTGGGGGAGCACGGTGTCGCCGTCTCGGGCGGGGAACAGCAGCGGATCGCGCTGGCGCGGGCGCTGTTGGCCGATCGGCCGGTCCTGTTGGCCGACGAGCCGGTGGCCCATGTCGACCCGGTGATCGCCGACCGGCTGGTGACCGATCTGATGGCCGGCGGTGCGGAGCGGTGCACCGTGCTGGTCACCCACCGCCGTCAGGATGCGGGGCTGGGGGACGAGGTGCTCGAGATGTCGGCCGGTCGGGTGGTGCGGCAGACGGTCGCGGAGGTGCGGGTGTGAGTTCTCCGGATCTCCCCACTCCGGACCGCGCTCCATCCCGACAACCGCGCTGCTTGTATCCAGCGCGATTGTCGGGATGGAGCGCGGTTGGGCGTATCGCCCGGGTGGATCAGCGGGCGGCGAGGCGTCGTTCGGTGACGTACACCGCGGCCTGGGCCCGCCGCTGCATCCCCAGCTTGGCGAAGACGATGGTGACGGAGTTCTTCACCGTTTTCTCGACGATCCCGAGGCGGCAACCGATCTCGCGGTTCGTCAAACCCTCGCCGATGAGTTCCAGGACCTGGTTCTCCCGGGGAGTCAGTGGTGTCTCGATGACGGTGATCATGTCTCGATGATATTCGACAACTTGTAGAAGTTCTACGTGAAGTAGAATACTGATAGGACATCGAGGGAGAAACATGCTGGGACGCGGGGAACTGGAACGAGCCGTTGCGGAGGTTCTGTGGGATTCACCGGAACCGATGAGCGCACGCGCGGTCGCCGACAGCCTGCCGGGTCGTGAGCTGGCCGTCACCACGGTGCTGACCGTGCTCGCGCGGCTGGAGTCCAAGGGGATCGTCACCCGCACCCGGGACGGTCGGGCCCATGCCTACCAGGCGACGGCCTCGCGGGAGCAGCACACCGCCGACCTGATGCGACAGGTCCTCGACGGCGTCGGGGACCGTGACGCCGTCCTCTCCCGTTTCGTCGGAACCGCCAGCGAGGACGAGATCGCCGCACTGCGCCGCGCCATCGACGGTCGCTAGGCGTCGATGACGACCGGCCCGGAACTCGCGCTGGCCGCAGCCCTGCTCTTCGGCGGAATCATCGCCGCCGGGCCGGCCTCCGCCGCCCTCGCCCGGGCGAACTGGCCCACCCGGGCACCGCGTCCGGCCCTCGTGCTCTGGCAGGCCCTCTGCCTGGGCGCCGGGCTGTCCTTCATCGGTGCCCCCCTGGTGCTGGCCCTGCACCCGGTCGGCCCGGACCTGCCCCACGCCCTGTGGACCTTCGTCGTCAACACCCTGGAAGGCCGACCCTTCGACGGGATGGCCTGGGGGAACGTGCTGGCCGGTTTCATCGCCGGGACCATCGCACTGATCCTCACCGTGGCACTGGCGGTGTCCTTCTTCCGCACGATGCGCCGACGTCGCGCCCACCGGCAGGTCATCGACCTGCTGGCCGCCGCCGGGGACGAGAACGCCCTCGCCGGGATCAGTGTGGTCGACCATCCGTCGGCCCTGGCCTACACCCTCCCCGGCTGGCATGCCCGGGTGGTCCTCTCGGCCGGTCTGCTCGATCTGCTGGAACCGGTGGAACTCGGCGCGGTGATCGAACACGAACGGGCCCATCTCCGGGTGCGGGACGATCTGGTCCAGCTGCCCTTCCAGACCTGGGCGGCCGGTCTGGGCCCGCTCCCGGGGGTACGGCAGGCACGCGCCGCCGTGGCCGAACTGGCCGAGATGCTGGCGGACGACATCGCGCTGGCCCGCTGCCGCCGGCAGGATCTGGCCAGCGCCCTGGCGAAGGTCGCCATCGCCGGTGTGGAGCCGGTCGGGGTCGAACCCGGGGTGGCGGGGCCGCCGGCCCGGGCCGTTTCGAAGATCGCGGGCGGGGAGAGCAGCCCGGGACAGGTGCTCAAGCGGGTCAACCGGCTGCTGGAACCGGCGGCCCTGGGGGCGCCGGCCCGGGCGGCCGTGTACCTGTTGGCACTGTCCCTGATCGGCCTGCCCACGGCGATGCTGCTGTTCGGCTGGCGCTGAAGCTCGGCCACCCCGGAAAAGCACTGTTCCCGCGCACGGTGTTGCTCCTCGCGCACGTAACTACGTGCGCGAGGAACAACAGTGTGCGCGGGAACAGGGGAAAGCGGTGCTCGAGGCCTATTCGAGGTAGTCGCGCAGGACCTGCGAACGCGACGGGTGACGCAGCTTCGACATCGTCTTGGACTCGATCTGCCGGATCCGCTCACGGGTGACCCCGTAGACCTGGCCGATCTCGTCGAGGGTGCGCGGCTGGCCGTCGGTCAGGCCGAAACGCAGCCGGACCACACCTGCCTCGCGCTCGGAGAGGGTCTGCAGGACGGCCTGGAGCTGGTCCTGCAGCAGGGTGAAGGACACGGCGTCGACGGCCACGACGGCCTCGGAGTCCTCGATGAAGTCACCGAGCTGGGAATCACCCTCGTCGCCGATGGTCTGGTCGAGGGAGATCGGCTCCCGGGCGTACTGCTGGATCTCCAGCACCTTGTCCGGGGTGATGTCCATTTCCTTGGCGAGCTCTTCCGGGGTGGGCTCGCGGCCCAGGTCCTGGAGCAGCTCACGCTGGATACGGCCGAGCTTGTTGATGACCTCGACCATGTGCACCGGGATACGGATGGTGCGGGCCTGGTCGGCCATGGCCCGGGTGATGGCCTGACGGATCCACCAGGTGGCGTAGGTCGAGAACTTGTAACCCTTGGTGTAGTCGAACTTCTCCACCGCGCGGATCAGGCCGAGGTTGCCCTCCTGGATCAGGTCGAGGAAGGCCATGCCGCGGCCGGTGTAACGCTTGGCCAGGGAGACCACCAGACGCAGGTTCGCCTCCAGCAGGTGGTTCTTGGCGCGCTCGCCGTCACGACGGACCCAGTTCAGGTCGCGGCGCATCTGCGTGGTGAGCTTCTCGCCGTTCTCGGCCATCACCCGCATCCGCTCGGTGGCGTAGAGCCCGCCCTCGATCCGCTTGGCCAGGTCCACCTCCTCCTCGGCGTTGAGCAGGGCGACCTTGCCGATCTGCTTCAGGTAGGCACGGACCGAGTCGGCCGAGGCGGTGAGTTCGGCGTCGCGACGGGCCTGCTTCAGGGCCGCGGACTCCTCCTCGTCGTCCCAGGTGAACTCGTCACCCTTGGCGTCCTTGGTCTCCTTGGGGGCGACCTTCTCGTCTTCCTCGTCATCGTCGTCGTCATCGTCGTCATCGGTTTCGACGACCACTTCGACGGCCTCGACCACTTCGGCGCCGTCGACGAGGGCCAGACCTTCCAGGTCCTCGGCGGAAACGTCCTCGGGGGAACCGTCGGGACCCTCTTCACCATCGGCCGGAACGGCAGCGGCCTTGGCCGACTTCGCCGGTGCACGGCGGGTGGTCGGTTTGGCCGGAGCCTTGGCACCGGCCGCCTTCGCCCGAGGGGTGCGGGCGGCCCTGGTGGGGGCGGCGGCGGTTTCGGTGGGAACACCGACGGGACCTGTTGCCACCTGGTCGGCGGCGGGGGTACCGGTGTGCTCAGGAGCGGTGTGACCTGAGGTGGATGATGCGACTGCCACAGAAGACCTTTCACGAATGATGGCCGTGGATGATCGGTTTACTCGGTTTCATCCCGGACTCTGAAGTGGCCCGGACGGCGACTGTTCCAGTGTAACGGCGGATGCGCCTTCGCACTGACCGAGACCCGATCTGTCCCCGGCGATTTTCCCAGGTTGACGGTGTCGGCTCCGGCTGCTCCTACCCGGAGCGGGCATCTCTTAACGCCGAAGTAACAGCAGGTCGCCGCAGATCAGATGCCGCAACGGCGGCGGGTCGCGGCCGCGGGGGCGCGGATCGTCCGCGCCGCCGCGGCACCGTTATCAGATTGATTCCGCCGCGGCGAGGGCGGCGCCGACGATCCCGGAGTTGTTCTTCATCGCGGCGACCACGACCGGGGTCCTGGTCGTCAGGTGCGGCACCCATTTCTCGGGTTTCTTGGAGATGCCGCCGCCGACGATGAACAGATCGGGCCAGAGGAGGTTCTCCAGGGTGTGCAGGTACCTGTCGGCACGGGCGGACCATTCCGTCCAGCTGAGGCCGTCCCGCTCCTTGGCGGAGGCGGCCGCCCGGCTCTCCGCGTCATGGCCGCCGATCTCGATGTGTCCGAGTTCGGCGTTGGGCACGAGCTTGCCGTCGTTGAGGATGGCGATGCCGATACCGGTACCGAAGGTGACGACGATCACCACACCGGACTGCCCGCGGCCGGCCCCGTACCGGACCTCGGCCAGGCCGGCCGCATCCGCGTCGTTGAGGGCCGTGACCGGCCCGGGGACGTGCGATCCGACGGATTCGACCAGGTTGGTGCCGATCCAGCTCGGGTCGACGTTCGCTGCGGTGTGCACCACCCCGTGGTTGACCACACCGGGGAAGGTCACGCCGAAGACACCGGAGTAGTCGAAGGCGGAGACGACCTTGCCGACGGTCTCGGAGACCGCCTCGGGGGTGGCCGGTTGCGGGGTGTCGAAGCGGACGCGTTCACCGATCAGGGTGCCGTCCTCCAGGTTGACCACGCAGCCCTTGATGCCGGTCCCCCCGATGTCGACGCCGAATGCGGTGCGTGGGGCGGCCGGGGCCGGGATCGGACTCGATGTCATGGGGCATCTCCTCAGTCGGTGACGGCGGGGTTCGGTGACGGCGGTGACGACGTGTGCCGGACGTGCCTGGTGCGCCGGTGCCGGGATCAGGACCCGCGCCGGTGGTGCGTGTGTCAGTCGGCGCAGGACACCTGCGGGAGCGGCGGGATCGTCGCCTGGGGCCGGGGCGAGGCGGTCTGACCCTCGATCACCGCCGGTGGTGCCGCGGCGTCCCGGATCGCCTTGAGCTGGGTGATCACCGCATCCGGCACCTCGGAGGTCTCGTAGCGCTCGCCGAGTGCGAACTCGACCGAGTCGTCGATCCGGTCGTCGATGACCAGCTGGGCACAGGGGGCGACCATCAGCACGGTCCGGGCGGCGTTGAGACCGGCCTCGCCGTAACGGATCTCGCCGTAGCAGCGGAGGTCCTTCGCCGGGTAGAGGGGGTCGTCCTTCGGCGGGTTGATCGACTCGAACCCCGCGGCCCGCCAGCTGTCGGTCAGCAACCGGGCCCGGCCCGGCGTCTTCGTGGAATTGAAGACGGTCAGGTTGATGGTCGCGGGGTTGGCCGGACGGGTGGAGATCAACGTCGCCTTGTCGACCAGGACGCCGAGGCTGGTGATGACGGTGCTCGTCGGGGTTCCGGTGGAGGCGGGTGCGGTGTCGGTGCTGCCCGCGGTGCCGGTGCTGCCGGCCGTGCCGGTCGACGCCGCGGTACCGGTGCCGGAGCCCGAGGTGCTGGAGGATCCGGTGCTGCTCGACGGGGTGGGCTTACCGGGGACGTTGCACCCCTTGGCGGCAGCGGCCTCGGGTTCCATCGCCGTCGCCCAGACCACCGCGGTGCCGATGAGCAGCAGGAGCACTACGGCGATGACCGGCAGGCGATTCCGTCGACGGTATCGCTCCGGCGCGGTTTCGGTGCTCAACTGTTGCTGCCTCCCGGGTTCACCCGCGTCGATGACGTGGTGGCACGTGTCGGCCGCGGCTGACTGCCAACCGCGGTCCTGGCCCGACCGTGATGACGGTCAGGGTAGTGCCGAACTCCCAGGGTAGCGGGCAGGGCGCCCCGGTCGGTGCCGATCCGTCCGTTCCGGCGGGGTGGGCGCGTGTGTCCGGCGGGGGTGGGATGCGGGGGTGGGATGCGGGGGTGGGATGCGGGGTGGAATGGGTCGGCGCCGGCGGTCGGCCCGGAGCGACCGCCACGACCCGGGGCGGCTCCGCTGCGGCACGGGTGGGCCTGGGGGTCGACGAAACGAATTCTTCGTCACATCTGGCGCTCGACGGCGCAGCGGCGCATAATGCCCGGGCAGTCCGACGAAGATGTGATCTCCGGCACCCGTCGAACTGTGCATTCGCCTGTTCCTTCACTCGGAAGTGTGGGTTTGAACCGCTTGCAACAAGGGCAGTTGCCGGACCGTCGGCGTGGTCGGTTACCCTGCTGCCTCGGTCCTCCTGCTGTGATTTGGCATCGGCGGGAGGCCGTTCGCCAGGAGCCGGGCACAAAAGACGCCCCCAATGCGTTAAGGCATCGCGACGGACCGGATTTTCATGCACCGGGACGGCCTGTTTCACACCGGTGACGTCATACCCCAGGGTGTGACCGACCCCCGTTCGGCACCGGCTGCATCGAACGAACCTTTACGTGACATGAGTGAGAAGGAGTTACCAACATGGCTACCGATTACGACGCGCCGCGCCGCAACGAGAGTGACGAACCGGGGGAGGATTCCCTCGAGGAACTGAAGGCTCGCCGGAACGAGGCGCAGTCGTCGGTCGTCGACATCGACGAGAGTGACACCGCAGAGTCCTTCGAGCTTCCGGGCGCGGACCTGTCCGGCGAGGAACTGACCGTCAAGGTCGTCCCGAAGCAGGCCGACGAGTTCACCTGCACCGTCTGTTTCCTGGTGCAGCACCGCAGCCGCCTCGCGTCCGGCTCGGCCGGCAGTGAGGTCTGTGTCGACTGTGCGTGACACCGCCGACCAGGGTCCGGTGGTGAGCAGGGCCGCCGAACAGGTGGCCGACTTCCACCGGATCTACGGTCTGCCGCACCGCCTGCACCCCAGCGCCGATGTCGGCGCGGGGCAGGCGGCCCTGCGGCAGGCCCTCATCGACGAAGAGGTCGGGGAGCTGCGGGAGGCCGCGGCGGCCCTGGACATCGTCGAGATCGCCGATGCCCTTGCCGACATCGTCTACGTGGCCTACGGCACCGCGCATGTGTACGGGATCGATCTCGACGCCGTCATCAGCGAGGTCCACCGGTCCAACATGACCAAACTCGACGCCGACGGGAACCCGCTCCGACGGGCCGACGGCAAGATCCTCAAAGGGCCGGGCTACGAACCGCCGAATGTGGCCAAGATCCTCGGTCTCACAGCGGATTCGGCCTCCGCGGCCGGGGAAAAAGACTAGCCTGATGGCGCACACGAAGTCCGGTCCGTACGGGCCGGGCCCGGTGCGCGGGGCCGGGGGATTTCCTCCCTCGGTCCGACCGTTCCCGACGAACACCGGCAGAGGCCGATACCTCCGCCCCCAGCAGGAGATGTCATCATGGCCAACGCGCTCGAACGCTGGTTGTCCCGTCTGTCCAAGGACAACGACCAGATCGATGCCGATCTGCTGACCTCCTCGGCCGACGCCGTCGGTGCCCAGCACTGCAACAGCTGCGTCCAGGGGCAGGTGGTCACGGTGCAGGGACGGCTGCGGGCCGTCGACCTCAAGCCGGCCGAGTCCCTCGCCACCCTGGTGGCCGAACTGTACGACGGGACCGACTCGGTGGATCTGGTGTGGCTGGGCCGCCGGTCCATCCCGGGGATCGAACCGGGTCGCACGATCAAGGTTCGTGGTCGGATCGCCCAGCACAACGGCAACAAGTGCATCTTCAACCCCGACTACGAGCTCCGGCCGGTCCACGCGTGAGCGGTGAGGCCGGACGGCCGGACACCACACCGGGAACCGAACCCCTGCAGGGTTCGGGGCACGTTTCCGGGCAGCCCCTCGAGAACAGCGCCGCACCCGGGCACCTGCACGAGCAGGAACTGCTGGAGCAGATGCTCGACAGCACCTTCGTCGATGCCGTCCGGTCCGAGCCCGCCCGGTCGGACGCTCCTGCGGCCGGGCCCGACGAGACGGTGCCGGGCACCGAGGGCGACCAGGACGACGATCGCGCCACCCCCACCATCTGGGAACAGATGGGCGGACCGATGGGCATGATCGACTCGGGTCTGCCGGTGCTGGTCTTCGTCATCGTCAATGCGATCACGAGTCTTCAGCCGGCCATCTTCGCCGCCCTCGGGGCGGGTGTGCTCATCGCGATCCTGCGACTGGTGCGCAAGAAGCCGGTCACCCAGGCCGTCGCCGGTCTGTTCGGTGTCGGCATCGCCGCCTTCATCGCCTACAAGTCGGGCTCGGCCAAGGGATTCTTCGCCTTCGGCATCTGGTCCTACCTGGTGTACGGGGGTGCGCTGATCGCCTCGATCCTGGTGCGCTGGCCGCTCATCGGGGTGATCTGGGAGGGTATCAACGGCCGGGGGAACAGCTGGCGCTCCGATCGGAAGACGGTCCGTCGCTACGACTGGGCGACCGGGGTCTGGATCGCCATCTTCGCCGCCCGGTACCTGGTGCAGAACTCCTTGTACGACCAGGACCAGGTGGGCTGGCTGGCCACGGCGAAGATCGCCATGGGCTACCCGCTCTACTTCGTCGGCATCGGCCTGACGGTCTGGATCATCAAGGGCCGTCGTCCCAGCCTCAAACCCGCTGGCTGATTCCCCCGCACCTTCCCGCCGAGTGGACCGCCACCCCCCAAATCATGGGGGGTGGCGGTCCACTCGCGAGTCACATGATCAGCGCAGGGCGTCGCGCAGATCGTCCTCGACCTCGGTCGAGGCCACGAACAACAGCTCGTCCCCAGGCTCCAACGGCTCGTCCGGGGCCGGGATGATGACCCGCCCGCCGCGCAGGATCGTCACCAGGGCGCTGTCCCGCGGCAGCCGCAGGTCCCGCACCGGCCGCCCGGCCATCGGCGTCGTCGGCGGGAGGGTCACCTCGACCAGGTTGGCCTGACCCTGCCGGAGGGTGAACAACCGCACCAGATCACCGACCGAGACGGCCTCCTCGACCAGGGCCGCCAGGATCCGCGGGGTGGAGACGGAGACGTCGACCCCCCACGCCTCGGTGAACAGCCATTCGTTGCGCGGGTCGTTGACCCGGCCGACCACCCGGCCCACGGCGAACTCGGTCTTCGCCAGCAGGCTCACCACCAGGTTGACCTTGTCGTCACCGGTGCAGGCGATCATCACCTCGCAGGTCTGCACCCCCGCCTCCTCCAGGGAGGTCACCTCGCAGGCATCGGCCTGGACCCATTCGGCGGCCGGGATCAGATCCGGGCGGATCGCCGAGGACTCCCGGTCGATCAGCATGACCTGGTGGCCGTTCTCGGTGAGCTCTCCGGCGATGGAACGACCGACGGAACCGGCCCCGGCAATGGCGACGCGCATCAGTTGCCCTCTCCTGGAAGCCAGGTGGCGGCTTCGCTGACCTGGTAGACATCCCCGGACAGGCAGGCGGCGTACACCAGATCGCCTTCCTGGATGACGGTGTCGGGGGTGGGCAGGACGCCGTTGCCGAACCGGATGACGAAGGCGGTGCGGATGGCCAGTTCGGACTCCAGCTCGACGAGCGGCCGACCCAGCCAGTTGCGGTGGTAGGGGATCTGCACGATCGTCACCGTGCCGGAGGGATCCCGCCATTCGCTGATCAGTCCCTCGGGCACCACGGCCCGCAGCAGCCGGTCGGTGGTCCAGGGCACGGTGGCGACGGTCGGGATGCCCAGACGCTCGTAGACCTGGGCCCGCTTGGGATCGTAGATCCGGGCCACGACGTTGCCGACACCGAACTGCTCCCGCGCCACCCGGGCGGCGATGATGTTGGAATTGTCACCGGAGGAGACGGCGGCGAAGGCGTGGGCCTCGCGGATCCTGGCCTCCAGCAACGTGTTGCGGTCGAAACCGACCCCGACGATCTGCTGGCCCTTGAAATCGGGGCCGAGTCGACGGAAGGCGGCGACCTCGCGGTCGACGACCGCGACGGAATGCCCCTTGGCGTCCAGAATCCGGGCAAGGGACGAGCCGACTCGTCCGCAGCCCATGACCACGATGTGCACTCTGGTGACCCCTTATGTCGACGCGCGCTGGCGAGTCAGACCCTACAACCTGACGCAGCCGGTCCGACTGTGTGTTGGTGAACAAACAAGTTCCTTGGACGTGGCGTGTCTGGAGCGTGGGAAACGCAAGTAGGCTCACGCGCTGTGTCCAAGGTAACCAGGGCCGCCAAACGCATTCTCGTTGGCCGTGCCGTACGAAGCGATCGACTGGCGCACACGTTGCTGCCCAAGCGGATCGCGCTGCCGATCTTCGCCTCCGACGCGTTGTCGAGCGTGGCCTACGCCCCTCAGGAGATCTTCATCGTCCTGTCGGTGGCCGGGCTCGCCGCCTACGGCTACGCGCCGTGGATCGCGATCACCGTCGCCCTGGTGATGGTGGTGGTCGTCTGGTCCTACCGGCAGAACGTCCACGCCTACCCCAGCGGCGGCGGTGACTACGAGGTCGCCACGAAGAACCTGGGCCAACGGGCCGGTCTGCTGGTGGGCAGCGCCCTGTTGGTCGACTACATCCTGACGGTCGCCGTCTCCACGGCGGCGGGGGTGGCCAACATCGGGTCGGCGATCGATGTGGTCGGGGACCATCATGTCCTGTTCAGCGTGCTGATCATCGTGATCATCTCGGCCGCGAACCTGCGCGGCATCAGGGAATCGGGTGCGGCTTTCGCCATCCCCACCTACGCGTTCATCCTGGCCGTGTTCGCCATGGTCATCACCGGACTGGTCCGTTGGATCAGCGGCTCCCAGATGCGGGCCGAGAGCGCCGACTTCGACATCGTGGCCACGCACAGCCTCTCCGGCCTGGCGCTGATCTTCCTGCTGGCCAGGGCATTCTCCTCCGGGTCGGCCGCGCTGACCGGGGTCGAGGCCATCTCCAACGGGGTGCCGGCCTTCAAGAAGCCCAAGTCCAAGAACGCCGCGACCACCCTGGCCCTGATGGGCGGGATGGCCGTCACCATGCTGCTCGGCATCGTCGCCCTGGCCCTGATCACCAAGGTGCGGATCACCGAGGACCCGTCCCTGCTGATCGGAGCCCCGGAGGGCTACCGCCCGAAGACGATGATCGCGCAGATCGCCCAGTCGGTGTTCTCCGGTTTCCCGGTCGCCTTCTACATCGTCTCCTTCACCACCGGCTTCATCCTGATCCTGGCCAGCAACACCGCCTTCAACGGTTTCCCGGTGCTCGGCTCGATCCTGGCCCAGGACCGGTTCCTGCCCCGTCAGCTGCACACCCGCGGGGACCGGCTGGCGTTCTCCAACGGCATCGTCTTCCTCGGGGCGGTCGCCATCTTCCTGGTCATCATCTTCAAGGCGGACGTGACGGCCCTGATCCAGCTCTACATCGTCGGGGTGTTCATCTCCTTCACCACCTCCCAGGGCGGGATGATCAAACATTGGAACCGGTTGCTCGCGCGGACGAAGGATCCGGCCGAACGACGTCGGTATCACCGTGCCCGGTTGGTCAGCGGTACCGGGTTCGTGCTCACCGGCGCGGTGCTGATCATCGTGCTGATCACCAAGTTCCTGTCCGGGGCCTGGATCACCATCGTCGCCATCGCCGGGATCTACGCGCTGATGGTCGCGATCCGCAAGCACTACGACCGGGTCGCCCTGGAGATCGCCGCCGACGAGGACGACCTGGTCCTGCCCAGCCGGATCCACGCGATCGTGCTGGTCTCCAAACTGCATCTGCCGACCATGCGGGCCCTGTCCTACGCGCGGGCGACCCGGCCGGACACCCTCGAGGCCGTCACGGTCAACGTCGACCCGGCCGACACCGCGGCCCTGGCCCGGGAATGGGAGGACCGGGAGCTCCCGGTGCCGCTCAAGGTCATCGACTCGCCCTTCCGGGAGATCACCAAACCGGTGCTGGACTACGTCCGCCGGGTCCGCAAGGACGCCCCGCGCGACGTGGTCGCCGTCTTCCTGCCCGAGTACGTGGTCGGGCACTGGTGGGAGCAGATCCTGCACAACCAGTCGGCCCTCCGGCTGAAGGGCCGACTGCTGTTCACCCCGGGGGTCATGGTCACCTCCGTGCCCTGGCAGATGTCGAACCTGGAAGCCATCGAGGAGCGCCTGCAGGCGAAATCCGAACGTCAGCTGCCGCTGTACGGTAGGCGGCTGGGGGTGGACTCCAGCGACGACGAGCAATTCGGATTGGATCGATGACCGACCCCGAGCAGGACCAGCAGGAGAACAGCCGTACCGGCCACCCGCCGAAACCCAAGGTGCAGACCTCTGTGGGCCCGGTCGGACCGGCCGGCCCCCTGCAGGTCGGACTGACCGTGGGTGATCTGGTCGAGGTCGAGATCGAGGCGGTGGCCCATGGCGGTCACTGCGTGGCCCGCCATGACGGCCGGGTGATCTTCGTCCGGCATGCGCTGCCGGGGGAGCGGGCCGTCGTCCGGATCACCGAGGTCAAACGGGATTCCTTCTGCCGGGGTGATGCCATCGACATCCTGCGGGCCGACCAGCACCGCCGCGAGGCCCCCTGTGTGCACTTCCGACCAGGTCTGTGCGGCGGCTGCGATTTCCAGCACGCCGAACCTGGGCTTCAGCGGATCCTCAAGGCCGATGTCGTCGCCGAGCAGTTGCAGCGGCTGGCCCGGGTGCAGCTGCCGGTGCTGGTCGAGGAGCTTCCCGGGGACGGGTTCGGCTGGCGCACCCGGCTGCGCTGGGCGGCCGACCGCACCGGTCAGGTCGGTCCGCGCGCGGCCCGCTCCCACCAGGTGGTCCCGGTGTCTCCCCAGGCTCCGTGCCTGATCGCGGCCGAGGGGCTGACCGAACTGGCCGAGGGGCCCGAGGTCGCCCAACTGCTCCGGCAGGCCCGGCCGCCCCGGGCGAAGGCAGTACCCCGTCGCGGCGGCCGACCGGCCCGCACCGCGACCGAACTCCCCGAGGTGGCCCTGACCGCCGCCGGTGACGGCAGCCGCCGGGCCCTGGTCGTGGGCACACCGGTGCCGGCCGCGGACCATGTCGTCGAGACGGTGTTCGAGCGGACCTTCACGGTCGCGGTGGACGGTTTCTGGCAGGTCCACCCGGCCGCGGCGCCCACCCTGGTCGGTGCCGTGCTCGACTACCTGCCCGAGGTCACCGCCGGCGACACCGTGTGGGACCTGTACGCCGGGGTCGGCCTGTTCTCCGCCTTCCTGGCCGAGCGGGTCGGTGCCGACGGCACCGTGGTCAGCGTGGAGCTGGACGGCCCCGCGGTGGACCGGGCCCGGCAGAACCTGGCCGATCTGCCGCAGGTCGTCATCCGTCCCGGCCGGGTCGATGCCGTGCTGGATTCCCCGGAGATGGCCGGGGCGGCCGTGCGGGCGATCGTGCTCGACCCGCCCCGCACCGGTGCCGGGCGCGCGGTCTGCGAATCCCTGGCCGCCAGTGCTCCTGAGGTCATCGTCTACGTGGCCTGCGATCCGGCCGCCCTGGCCCGTGACACGGCCACCCTGGCCGAACTCGGCTACCGGTTGGCCGAGCTGCGGGCCTTCGACGCCTTCCCGCAGACCCACCACGTTGAGTGCGTGGCCCGGTTCGTCCCGGCCGACTGAGCGGGGCTCGGCCGTTGATCGGTGGTGCTCAGCGGTCCGAGGTCGACCGGGCCGGTGCTGTTCCGTCGATCGGGCCCGGGGCGCGGGAGGTCTGCCACCGGAGCAGGTCCACCGGGTCGTTGGTGATGATCGCGTCCACCCCGAGGGCGTCCAGTTGCTCCCACTCGGCCGGGTCGTCGCTGGTCCAGACCGCGACGGCGATCCCGGCCTCGTGCAACGGGCCGATCACGGCCGGGTTTTCCAGGAACTCGCGGTACTCCGGGTTGTAGGAGGAGGCCCCCAGCCAGCTGCACAGGGCCACCGGATCCTCGTCGAGGTGCTCGCGCAGGACCCCGAGGTCCACCCCCGGCCGTAACTGGGCGACCGTCTCCAGGACGTGGATCTCGAAACTCTGCAGGGCCACCCGGTCCCCGGCCGGATGGCCCTCGATGGTGTCGAGTTTGCGCACGATCTGCTCCGGGGTGAACTCGCCCTTGATCTCCAGCAGCAGGTGCCCACGATCGGGCATCACGTCCAGCAGCTGACGGAGGGAGGGCACCCGTTGGCCGGCGAAGGCCGGACCGAACCAGCTACCCGCGTCGAGTTCGGCCAGCGCAGCCGCCGCCAGCTCGCGCACCGTCCCGGGCAACCCGGTGGTCCGGACCAGATCGGGGTCGTGCAGGATCACCAGCTCCGAGTCGGCGGTGGGCTGGACATCGGCCTCCACCCACCGCGCCCCGCCGGTCCAGGCCAGCTCGAAGGCGGCCAGGGTGTTCTCCGGGGCCTGGGCACTGGCCCCCCGGTGGGCGATGGCCAGGGCCGGACCGGTGCCACGCAGCGGGATTCTCACGCCGGTGAGAGTACCTGCGGCCGATGACGTTCCGGGGTACGTCGGATGTCTTCGACGATTCGGGACCCCGGTGGCGAGAATCCCGCCACTGGGGTCCCGAATCGTGATTTCGGGCAAATGCCCCCCGACGCGCGAGCAACCCTCGGTGCGCGTTCGCCGTCTACCTGACAGGATGAATGAGTTGGTTGTTCTGGTGTGCACAGGTTCGGTGGTGCACGGAATCGGGTTCGCCCGGCGAAAGGTTGGGTGGCAGTGCTGAGCCGTATCGGTTCCCCGGCGGACGTACGAGATCTCACGGCTTCGGAATTGGCCGAGCTGAGCACCGAGATCAGGGCCTTCCTGGTCGAGAAGGTGTCCCGCCGCGGTGGTCACCTCGGGCCGAACCTCGGTGTCGTGGAGCTGACCCTTGCCCTGCACCGTGTCTTCGACTCCCCGCGTGACCCGATCGTCTTCGACACCGGCCACCAGGCCTACGTCCACAAGATCCTCACCGGACGCGCGGACCGGTTCGACACCCTGCGCACCCGGGACGGGCTCTCCGGTTACCCGGCCCGCTCGGAATCCGCCCACGACTGGGTCGAGAACTCCCACGCGTCGACCTCCCTGAGCTACGCCGACGGGCTGGCCAAGGCCTTCCAGGTGCGCGGTGAGGTCAACCGCACCGCCGTCGCCGTCATCGGTGACGGTGCACTGACCGGTGGCATGGCGTGGGAGGCGCTGAACAACATCGCCGCCGCCCGCGACCGCCCGCTGGTCGTGGTGCTCAACGACAACGGCCGTTCCTACGCCCCGACCGCCGGCGGGATGGCCGAGAAACTCGCCTCCCTGCGGATGCGGCCCAGCTACGAAAGGATCCTGGAGCAGGTCAAGTCCACCCTGCCGAAGACGCCGGTCGTCGGCCGTCCGCTCTACGCGGCCCTGCACGCCGTCAAACGCGCGGCCAAGGACTGGTTCTTCCCGCAGAGCATGTTCGAGGACCTCGGGCTGAAGTACCTCGGGCCCATCGACGGCCATGACGTCCAGGCCCTGGAGGTCGCGCTGGAACGGGCCCGCGACTTCCGCGGCCCGGTGCTGGTGCACTGTCTCACCGAGAAGGGCCGCGGGTACGCCCCGGCCGAGAACGACGACGCCGAGCAGATGCACTCCCCGCCGGCCTTCGACCCGATCACCGGCAAACCGACCGGTCCGGCGAAAACCACCTGGACCTCGGTGTTCAGCCGGGAAATGGTGCGGGCCGGCGCTGAGCGCGAGGACATCGTCGCCGTCACCGCCGCGATGTCCGGGCCGACCGGCCTCGACGCCTTCGGCCGTGCCTTCCCGAAACGCCTGTACGACGTCGGGATCGCCGAGCAGCACGCGATGACCTCCGCCGCCGGGATGGCCATGGGCGGCCTGCACCCGGTCGTCGCCATCTACGCGACCTTCCTCAACCGCGCCTTCGACCAACTGCTGATGGATGTGGCCCTGCACAAGTGCGGGGTGACGATCGTGCTCGACCGCGCCGGGATCACCGGCGAGGACGGCCCGAGCCACCACGGCATGTGGGACATGTCCCTCGCGGCACTGATCCCGGGACTGCGGCTGGCCGCCCCCCGGGACGCGGTCACCCTGGCCGACGAGTTCGCCGAGGCCCTGGACGTCGGTGACGCACCGACCGTCGTCCGCTTCCCGAAGGGAGCCGTTCCCGAAGCCGTACCGGCCCTGCGCCAGGTGGACGGAATGGACATCCTGGCCGAACCGGCCGAGGGACACGCCAAGGACGTGCTGCTGGTCGCCGTCGGGGCCTTCGGCGGACTCGGCGTCGAGGTCGCCCAACGCTCTGCGGCCCAGGGCATCGGCGTCACCGTCGTCGACCCGCGCTGGGTGCTCCCGGTACCCGCCGGTCTGGCCGGTCTGGCCGCCGGACACCAACTGGTCGTCACCATCGAGGACGGTGGACGGCAGGGCGGCGTGGGTGCCGCGATCGCCGACAACCTGAGCGAGATCGGAGTCCCGGTCCGGGTTCTGGGTATCCCGCAGGACTTCCTGGAGGCGGCCTCCCGTGGGGACCTGCTGGTGGACCTGGACCTCACCGCCCAATCGGTGGCCCGCTGGATCACCGAGAAGACCGTCACCCGTGACGGATTGTCCGACGTGTCGACACATGCAACGAAAATCTGGGGGAACGGCTGATGCGGGTTCTGGTCATCGAGGACGAACAACGACTGGCCGACGCGATCGCGCGTGGGCTGCGGGCCGAGGGCATGGCCGTCGACGTGGCCTACGGCGGCACCGAGGGCCACGAGAAGGCGACCTTCACCCGGTACGACGTCCTGGTGCTGGACCGGGACCTCCCCGGGATGCACGGGGACGACATCCTCGCCGACCTGGTCGAGAAGGGCACCCTGACCCGGGTGCTCATGTTGACCGCCTCCTCGGGGATCAACGACAGGGTCGAGGGCCTGTCCCGCGGCGCGGACGACTACCTCTCCAAGCCCTTCGCCTTCCCGGAGCTGGTCGCCCGCGTGCGCGCCCTCGGACGGCGGGCCACCCCGGCGGCCCCGCCGGTGCTGCGGGCCGGTGACATCGAGCTGGACCCGGCCAAACGGACCGTGAGCCGGTCCGGCGAGCTGGTCGAACTCACCCGCAAGGAGTTCGGGGTCCTCGAGGTGCTGCTCTCCGCCCAGGGCGCGGTGGTGTCGAGCGAGGAACTGCTCGAACGGGTCTGGGACGAGAACGCCGACCCGTTCACCACCACGGTGCGGGTCACCGTGATGACCCTGCGCCGCAAACTCGGCGAACCCGGCGTCATCGACACCGTCGTCGGCGCGGGGTATCGGGTCGTCGGTGACGAGCCGGCCTGAGAGTGTGCCGACGGAGCGCACAGCTCCGGCAACCCCTCACGTCCACCGGCGGCTCGGCGGACGGAGTCTGCGCTGGCGGCTGACCCTGCTGTCCGCGGTGCTGCTGACCCTGATCGGCGGTCTGCTGCTCTTCCTGGCCTACCTCCTGGTCGGTCAGGTCGTTGCCCGGGTGCCCCAGCTGCCACCCGGGACGGCCGTGGTGGTGGGGGACAGCGGCACCGTCATGGACGCCTCCGAGGTGACCAAGGCGGTGACGGACCAGGCCCGGGAGACCGTGCTGGTGGTGGGCGGTCTGATCGCCTTCCCGGTGCAGGTGCTCGCCGGCGCGGTGCTGGCCTGGGTGCTGATCGGCCGGGCCCTGCGCCCGTTGTCGACCCTCACCCGCACCGCCCGTGGACTCTCGGAATCCTCGTTGGACCGGCGGGTGAACCTGGGCGGTCCACGGGACGAGGTGGCCGAACTGGCCGACACCTTCGACGACATGACGGCGCGGTTGCAGGCGGCCTTCGAGGCCGAGCGGCGTTTCGTCGCCAACGCCTCCCATGAACTGCGCACCCCCTTGGCGGTGATCCGTACCGAGATCGACGTCACCCTGGCCGACCCGGCCGCCGATGTCGAGGACCTGCGCCGGATGGGGGAGATCGTCCGTGAGGCGACGGATCAGGCGGACCGACTGCTCGGCTCCCTGCTGATCCTGGCCCGTACCCAGGCCCGTGGGCTCGGCCCGATCGAGAACGTCGACCTGGCCACGCTGGTGGACCCGGCGGTGGCCTCGGTCGCCACCGAATGGCAGGCCAAGGAGCTGCGCCTGACCGTGGACGGCAGCCCGACCCCGGTCCGTGGGGACCCGGCCCTGCTCGGCCGGTTGGTGGGCAACCTGATCGAGAACGCCGTCCGGCACAACGTCCAGTCGGGATGGATCACCATCAGCACCTCGGTGGAGGGGGATCGCGGAGTGCTGCAGGTGGCCTCCTCCGGGCCGGTGATCGAACCGGACAAGGTGGTTCAGCTCTTCGAGCCCTTCCGCCAGGGTGCTCGGGCGCGGACCACCCGGACCGGTACCGGGCTCGGCCTGTCGATCGTGCGGGCCGTGGTGTCCGCCCACGCCGGGACCGTCACCGCGGTCGCCGTCCCCGACGGTGGCCTGTCCGTGCGGGTCACCCTGCCGCTGGCGTCGACACCTTCGAACGTCTCGCCGCGACTGCCCGGGATCCGGCTGACAGACCCGGGACGCTGACCATCTCGGCGAGCAGGGCCGGTTCGGTGGTGAAGGCCCGGAACGCCTTGCCGACCGTCACCTCGTGGTCCGGTCGGGAGATGACGACCAGCCGGTCGCCGGCGCGTACCGGGCCCGGGGTGACCACCCGCAGGTAGGTGCCCGAGAGCCCACGCTCGGTGAACCTCTTGACCCAGGACTTCTCACCCAGATGTCCGGCGAAGGTCCGGCAGGGGATCCGCGGGTCGCTGACCTCGAGCACCAGGCTGTCCCCGACGGCCCAGCGCTCGCCGGGACGCGCTGCCGCGAGGTCGATGCCGAGGGTGGTGAGGTTCTCGCCGAAGATGCCCGGAGGCAGCTCCCGGCCCAGTTCCGCCGACCAGGCGGTGAGGTCCTCCAGGGCGTAGGCGTAGACCGCCTGGTCGTCACCGCCGTGATGGCGCAGATCGCAGACGGCGTCACCGGCCAGTCCCGAGCCGGCCACTCCCTTGAGGCCGGGGGCGCTGACCTGGACGGCGTGGTCGACCGGCCGTTTGTCGATCCCGGTCCCGTCCCCGGAGGTGTGCTCGGAATCTTGGCGGCTGCCGATGTTGACCGAGTGGATCACGGCCGCGTCGGTACGGGTGCTGGTGCTGGTGGTGGTCATGGGTTCGCGCTCCCGGTGGTCGGCTCGGCGGTGCCTGTGCTGGTGTTCTTCCGGCGTGTCGCGTCGGCGGACGCGCCCTCGGCCAGGGGATCGGTGGTGGCCCCGAGGGTGCGGAGCAGGGCGTCGCCGAGGAAGACGGCGATGTGGTTCGCCGACCACCGCCGGGACCGGGTCAGGTCCACCACGACCCGCTCGTCGAAGAGGGTGATCCACAGCAGGGCGGCGATGTCCAGGTCCTGGTCCGGCAGCACACCCTCGCCGATCAGGTCCTGCAGGGCCGAACGCAGCGCCGCCGCGAGCTCGTTCATCTGGGGTTCCTGCTGCCGGCTCTGCCGTTCCAGGAAACCCTGGGGGGACCGGATGAACCGGGCGGGGGCGACCTCGGTCTGCGAACGCTTCACCCAGCCGGCGCAGATCCGTTCGAACCGTTGACGCCCGGAGAGGTGGCTCGGCAGGGTTCTGATCAGCTGGGACAACCCCGCGACGGTGTGTTTCTCGAACTCCTGGTGGGCCTGGGTGGTGTCGGCGAAATGCCGGTAGACCGTGGCCGTTCCGACCCCGGCCTCCTTGGCCAGCTCAGGCAGGGTGAAGTCCGGGCCGCTGTGCTCCAACAGTGCCCCGGTGGCCTCGATCAGCCGGTCCCGGGTGCGCTGGGCGTCCCGACGGAGCGTCGGTTCGGGGCTCGGCATCTGACCACCTGTTCGTCGTGGATCGCGGCGGTGTCCACAACGGTCTGTGACGGCGGCGTATCCGGGTATTTCCTGCAGGTTTCACTCTCCCATGTCCTCGCTCACATCGGCCCCTCCGGGCTTGACGAGACCCGGCGGCGAGTCTCAACATGAGAAGAACTTATCGAATTGGATCGACACGGAAAAGGCTGGGCAAGTATGACGAACAGGGGTGCGCAGGCCGCGATCGCCGGTGCCTTCTGCGCGGTGATGGCGGGTCCGAACCTGCCGACGGCCCTCCTGCCGTCCTACCGTGCGGACTTCGGCCTGTCCTCCTTCGGGCTGAGCCTGCTGTTCGCGATGTACCTGGTGGTGCTGGTCCCGGCCCTGCTGCTCGCCGGGAAGCCATGGCCGCGACGCAATGCGGCTCTGCTGCTCCCGTTGGCCCTGCTGCTCGCCGTGGCCGCCGATCTGATCATGGGCCTGGGGGCAGGCACGGCCGAGGTCGTCATCGGCCGGGCGCTGTCCGGCCTGAGCGTCGGCGCTGCCACCGGTGCCGCCGCCGCCCTGGTGGTGGCCGTGGCCGGCGAACGCGGCCGAGGCAGTGTGGCCACCGGGAACATCATCGGCGGACTGCTCGGCACCGTGCTCGGGGTGATCACCGCGCAGTGGCTCCACGGTCCGACCGTGTACTTCGTCCACGCGGGGGTGGTGGTCCTGGCGCTGACGGCCCTCCTCCTGGCCCTGCGCGGGATGTCGCGCAGCTCGGTGCCGGTCGGGACGGCGGCACCTGGCGTGGCGATCGGGCCGGGGGTCGCCCCCGGGGAGCGCACCCCGGTCCAGGAACGCCATGCCGTGCTCGGCACCGCCGCCGGTGCGATCTGCTGGACCGCCCCGGCCTTGATCCTGGCCCTGCTGCCGGCGATGCTGCGGCAGGCGACCGGCCCCACCGGCGTCCTGGCGGCGACCAGTCCGGCGGTGTTCTTCCTGGCCACGGCCTGGGCGCTGCAGGCCCTGGTACGCCGCACCCGGGTCGGCAACCTGGTCACGGGCCAGGAGGTGACGATCGGGACCACCGCCTGTGTGGTCGGTCTGCTGATCCTGTCGGGATCGGCGCTGCTGCAAGGATCCTCGGCCTCGGTGCCGCTGGCCTTCCTCGGTTGCGCCTTCGCCGCCGCCGGGCCCGCGCTGGGCTACCGCGGCGGCATGGTGCTGGCCACCCAGGGTCTGGCTGCGCACTGGCAGAGTGCGGCAACCAGCCGGTACGCGGCGATCTGCTACGGATCCTCGGCCGTGCTGACCATCGGCACCGGCGCCCTCGGCGCGGCCACGTCGATCGGTATCGGGTTGGCCGCGGGGACGGCGCTGCTGGCCCTGTGCGGTGCCGCGGTGGTGGCGGTGATCCTGTCGAGCGAGGCGGCCCGGTTCCGGGCCGAGGCCGCGCTCACGGTCCCGGCGTCCGGTCCGCGGTCGGTCCTGCCCGCCTGAAACCCCTGTTCCCGCGCACCGTTCCCGGGTCCGCGCACCCTGCAGAATGCGCCGATCCCGATACGGTGCGCGGGAACGGCGGGGCATCGCGCTCAACAACTCTGCAGGCGACGGCGTTACCTTGCCATGAGAACAACGCTGATCACCCTGCGCACCCTGGCCATGGGCGGCCTGCTGCTGGCCCAGCTCGGATCCGCCGCCGGCGCGATGGCGGCCCCGGCACCGGCCGCCGATCTCCGCTCCACCGCCCTGGCGGCCTTCCCGTCCTCCGTCCTCGCCGACTACCCGCCGGACACCCCGGACAACGATCTGCCGGTGGGTGTCGCGTGGGGCTACAACCTCTACGGCCGGCTCGGCGACGGCACCCAGACCACGCGGCTCGCCCCGGTCCTGGTCAACGGCGACAGCACCCTGGGCGGTATCGAGGTGAACTCCATCTCGAACGGTCGGACCCACGCCTGCGGGCTGGCGGCCGGCGACGTGTACTGCTGGGGCTGGGGTGTGCACGGTGAGCTGGGGGACGGGGATGTCCAGAGCCGGACCGCGCCGGTGCTGGTGGCGGGGCTGCTCGCCGACAAACAGGTGACGGCGGTGTCGGTCGGGGATCAGTTCAGCTGCGCGCTGGCCGAGGCCCAGGCCTACTGCTGGGGGGACAACACCTACGGCCAGCTCGGCACCGGACCCTTCCACAAGGAGAACAGCATCCTGCCCGCCTGGGTCAGCGGGTTGTCCGGGCGGAAGGTCTCATCCATCGACGCCGGTGCCTTCCATGCCTGCGCGGTGGCGGATGGGAAGGCCTTCTGCTGGGGACACAACGACTCTGGACAGATCGGCAACGGCGTCACCGGTGACCCCGAGTACGCCGTGTCGCCGGTCACCACCACCGGAGTGCTGAAAGGTCGTACCGTCACCTCGGTCTCGGCCGGCTGGGACGACACCTGCGCCACGGCCGACGGTCAGGCCTTCTGCTGGGGGTACAACGGGCGCGGTCAGCTCGGGAACAACTCGATCATGCCGTCCTCGGTGCCGGTCTCGGTGTACCCCGCCGGTGTCCTGGCCAATGCCACCGTCGACTCGGTGGCCGCAGGCTCGGCGGCCACCTGCGCCGTGGCCACCAAGAGCACCATCCGCCAGGTCTACTGCTGGGGCCGCAACGCCAGCGGCGAACTCGGGAACGGGACCAACACGGAAAGCCATGTGCCCGTCCTGGTGATCCTGCCGCCGGCGCTGGCGAAGGTGTCCGTCGCGACCGTCAGCGGTGAGGACGGCACCAACTGCCTGCTCGTCACCGGGAAGGTGTACTGCTGGGGCAGCAACGTCTTCGGCCGTTTCGGCACCGGCAACGAGGACGGCAGCACCGTTCCGTTGGCGCCGGCCTCGAGCACCGGCGTCCTGTCCGATCGTCAGATGCTCAGCCTCAGCGCCCACGGCTACACCACCGGCGTGGCCGCCTCTTTGCCGAGCTACCCGGACGTGCCTGCCGCCTACCCGTTCGTCGACGACATCGGCTGGCTGGCCGGATCCGGGATCACCCAGGGGTATGACGACGGGAGTTTCAAACCGACCGCCAACACCCAACGACAGGCGATGGCGGCCTTCGTCTTCCGGTTCACCAACCCCGGTGTTCCGCTGCCGAAGTGCGCTGCCGGAACCCGGAAATACCTCGACGTGCCCGCATCGAACATCTTCTGCGGGGCGGTGGAGTGGTTGGTGGCCAACGGGATCGCGACCGTCCCGGCGGACCAGAAGTTCCGTCCCGTGGTCGAGACCACCCGTGGGGTGATGGCGAGTTGGATCTACCGGGCCTGGCATCCGGGTGTTGCCGACCAGGTGTGCACGGGAGTGACCTTCTCCGATGTCCCGCCCGGCAGCGACAACTGCGGGAACATCGAATGGCTGGCCCGGGTCGGGGTGGCCAACGGTTATGAGGACGGCACCTTCAAACCCACGGCCTCGGTGCATCGGGACGCGATGGCGGCCTTCCTGCACCGGGCCCGGGATCTGAGCACCCACTAAAAACCCCAGTTCCCGCGCACGATGTTGGTCCTCGCGCACGTAATTACGTGCGCGAGGACCAACTACGTGCGCGGGAACGAGGGGGTTACGGCAGGGTGGAGACGCCCGGCGGGTTGAAACGCTTCCCGGTGGCCTGCTCCGACACCCCGGTGCGGTCCAGGTACGGGGTGATCCCGCCCAACCAGAACGGCCAGCCGGCGCCGGTCAGCATCGCCAGGTCGATGTCGGCGGCGTCCGCGACGACACCCTCGTCCAGCATCAGCCGGGCCTCGGTGGCCAGGGCGGTCAGCGCGCGCTCCCGCACTTCCTCTGCGGTGGAGGGCTTGTCGCCCTGCACCCACAGCGCGGCGACCTCGGGGTCCAGGGACTGGTTGCCCTCGTCGTCCCAGGCGACCAGGGTGCGATGGCCGCCCTCGACGATCCGGCGCAGGTTCTCCGAGACGGAGAACCGTTCCGGGAAGGCCGCGGCCAGGGTCTCCTGGACGTGCAGGGCCACCGCCGGTCCGACCAGTTGCAACAACATGATCGGCGACATCGGCAGACCCAATGGGGCCAGGGAGTTGTCGGCCACCGAGGCGGGGGTGCCCTCGTCGATCGCTGCCAGGATCTCGCCCATGAACAGCAACAGCAACCGGTTGACCACGAAACCGGCCGAATCGGTGGTCAGGATCGGGCCCTTCTTGAGGCCCTTGGCCACCGCGAAAGCCGTTGCCAGGGTTGCATCGTCGGTCTTCTCGGCCTTGACGATCTCCAACAACGGGAGGACGGCAACCGGGTTGAAGAAGTGGAAACCCACCACCCGCTCCGGGTGCTCCAGCCCTCCGGCCATCTCGCCGACCGACAGGGAGGAGGTGTTGGTGGCCAGCAGGGTCTCCGGGCCGACATGCTTCTCGAGCTCGGCGAAAACCTTCTGCTTGACGCCGATCTCCTCGAACACCGCCTCGATGACGAACTCGGCATCGGCGAAGTCGGCGTAGTCCAGGGTGCCCGTCACCAGTGCTTCGAGACGGTTGGCCTCGTCGGCGGAGATCCGCTTCTTGCGCAGTTGACCCGCGATGTCCTTCCGGACGGCGGCCAGGCCCTTCTGCAGGCGCTCGTCGTCCACATCGGTGATCACCACCGGTACGTGCAGGCGGCGGGCGAACAACATCGCCAGCTGGGTCGCCATCAGTCCGGCCCCGATCACACCGACCTTCGTCACCTTCCGGGCCAGGCTCGGATCGGGGGCTCCGACGGGCTTGCGGGCGCGTTTCTGGGTGAGGTTGAAGGCGTACAGGCCGGCCCGGAACTCGTTCCCGGCGATCAGGTCGGCCAGGGCGTCGCCCTCGGCCTGCAGGCCCTCGTCCAGGGAGGCGGTCCGGGAGAGCTCGATCATCTCCAGGGCCCGGTACGGAGCCGGGGTCGCGCCGTGGGTCTTCATGTCCGCAACGGCCCGGCCGCGTTCCAGGGCCTCGGCCCACTCCTCGTCGGTCCCCTCGGGACGGTTGATGACGGTCTCGCCGTTGACCACCCCGGCCAGCCAGATCAGGGACTGTTCCAGGTAGTCGGCGGCGTCGAACACCACATCGACAACACCCAGGCCCAGGGCCTCCTGGGGTTTCATCATCCGGTTCTGGTTGAGGGAGTTCTCGATGATCACCGTGACCGCGTTCGAGGGCCCGGCGATCTTCGGAAGCAGCTGGGTGCCGCCCCAGCCGGGCAGGATCCCGAGGAAGACCTCCGGCAGCGCCATCATGGCCGCGTTCGAGGCCAGGGTCCGGTAATGGCAGTGCAGCGCGATCTCGACACCGCCGCCCAGGGCCGCCCCGTTGACGAACGCGAAGGTCGGGATCGTCGACTCCCGCAGACGGCGGAACACCCGGTGGCCCAGGGCGCCGATGGCGCGGGCCGTCGGCCGGTCCTGGATGGAGGCGACCCCCGACAGATCCGCGCCCACGGCGAAGACGAACGGTTTGCCGGTGACGGCGATCGCGGCAGGCGCGGCGGCGAGGGCCTCGTCGATCGCCGCGTCCAGGGACAGCAGGCCCTGGGGGCCGAAGGTGGAGGGGCGGGTGTGGTCCTTGCCGTTGTCCAGGGTGATCAGGGCGACCTTGCCCGTCACCCCCGGGACGTCGATCAGCCGGGTGGTGGCGGTGGTGACGACCTCGCCGGGGAAGGCCGGCAGGGTCGTATCGGTGGTGGCACTCATACGTTCTCCCCATTTCCGCTGTACGCGGGGTTCTCCCAGATGATGGTCCCGCCCATGCCGAGGCCGACACACATGGTGGTCAGGCCGTACCGCACTTCGGGGTGTTCGTCGAACTGTCGGGCCAGCTGGGTCATCAGCCGGACCCCGGAGGAGGCCAGCGGGTGGCCCATCGCGATCGCGCCGCCGTACTGGTTGACCCGGTCGTCGTCGTCGGCGATGCCGAAGTGCTCGGTGAAGGCGAGGACCTGGACGGCGAAGGCCTCGTTGATCTCGATGAGTCCGATGTCCTCGATCGTCAGACCGGCCTTGGCCAGGGCCTTCTCGGTCGCCGGGATCGGGCCGTTGCCCATCGTCTCCGGGGCCACCCCGGCGTAGGCGAAGGAGACCATCCGCATCCGGACCGGCAGCCCGAGTTCGGCCGCGACCTCGGTGGAGGCCAACAGGCAGCCCGTCGCCCCGTCGGTGAGGGGGGAGGCGTTGCCCGCCGTCACCCGCCCGTGCGGACGGAAAGGGGTGCGCAGGGTCGCCAGTCCTTCGACCGTGGTCTCCGGGCGCGGCAGCTCGTCGGTGGTGGCAAGGCCCCAGCCGGCGGCGGCGGAGCGGGTGGCCACCGGCACCAGGTCCGGCGAGATGTTGCCGTTGGCGGCGGCTTTGGCGTACTTGGCCTGGGAATGGGCGGCGTAGGCGTCCGCGCGCTCCTTCGTCAGGGAGGGGGACTGGTCGTGCAGGTTCTCGGCGGTGTTGCCCATGTTCAGGGCGGACGGGTCGACGAGCCGGTCGGCGACGAAACGGGGGTTGGGATCTGCTCCCTCGCCCATCGGGTGGTGGCCCATGTGTTCCACCCCGCCGGCGATGACCACGTCGTAGGCACCGGCGACGATGCCGGAGGCGACGGTGGTGACCGCGGTCATCGCCCCGGCGCACATCCGGTCGATGGCGAAGCCGGGGACGGACCGGGGGAGCCCTGCCAGGATCGCCGCGGTCCGGCCGATCGTCAGGCCCTGGTCGCCGGTCTGGGTGGCCGCGGCGACGGCGACCTCGTCGATCCGTTCCGGTGGCAGTTCCGGATGCCGGCGCAGCAGTTCCCGGATGACCTTGACGATCAGGTCGTCCGCTCTGGTTTCGAAGTACTGGCCTTTGTCGCCGGCCTTGCCGAAGGGGGTTCGAACCCCTTCGACGAAGACCACGTCCTGCAGTGTTCGGGGTGCTGTTGACACGGACTCGCTCCCTTGCGGATTTCAAGCGCCGCCCTGGAACATCCGGCCGGCTGTCTGGCTCTACTTCTGTCCTGCCGACGATGTTACCCGAAGGGCTACTGGCGAGTAACTTAGGGGTCTGCCGACCCTCCAACGACAGCCGCGCTCCTTCCCGACAATCGCGCAGTACGGAAGGAGCGCGTTAGTCGGCAAGGAGCGCGGCCGTCAGGGGAAGGGGGTCAGGAAGCAGGCGGACGACCGGCCCGGTCCAAGGCATCGACGATGATCTCCGAGGTCAGCTCGACCTGCCAGTTCCGTGCGCCGCCCAGGCGCAGCCGATCGGCGACCTCGTCCCGCGCCGTATCGGCCCAGCAGATCCGGCGGACCAGGTCGGGGGACACGAGGTTCTCCAGGGGCACCGACACCTGTTCGCTCAGCGCGGTCAGCGCCTCGCGGACGACGGTCAGCCGGGCGGCGGCCTCGGGGTTCTTCTCCTTCCACCGGCTGGCCGGCGGCGGGCCTTCGACCTCCAGGGTGGCCGGCGGCAGGGCCGAATCGGGCAACTGGCGGGCCCGGTTGATGGCCGCGAGCCACCGCGGTGCCTGACGTCGCTGCATCCGTCCGGAGAACACCGGGAGGGCGACGAGCTCGTCGATCGAGTTCGGCATCGCGGTGGCACCGGCCACGATCGCCGTGTCCGGCAGGATCCGGTGCGGGGCGATGTCCCGATCGGTGGCCATCTGGTCCCGGCTCTGCCACAGCTCCCGGATCACGGCGAGGGCGCGACGGTTGCGGATCTTGTGGATGCCGGAGGTGCGACGCCACGGATCGACCCGCGGTGGGGACGGCGGGGCCGCCACGATCGCGGCGAACTCCTCCAGGGCCCAGTCGAGTTTGCCCTGCCGACGCAACTCCTCGGCCATGACGTCACGCAGTTCCACCAGCACCTCGACGTCCAGGGCCGCGTAGGTCAGCCACGAGTCGGGCAACGGCCGGGTCGACCAGTCGGCGGCGCCGTGGCCCTTCTCCAAGGTCAGGCCGAGCATCTGCTCGACGAGCGGGCCGAGGCCCACCCGCGGCAGCCCCGCGAGCCGGCCGGCGAGTTCGGTGTCGAAGAGTCGGCTCGGGTGCATGCCCGCATCGGCCAGGCACGGCAGGTCCTGGCTGGCGGCATGCAGAACCCACTCGGTGTCCCGCAGCGGGGCGTTCAAGGGGGCCAGATCGCCCAGGGCGATCGGGTCGAGCAGAACGGTCCCGACATCCGCCCGGCGCAGCTGCACCAGATAGGCGCGGGGGGAGTAGCGGAAGCCGGAGGCGCGTTCGGCGTCCAGGGCGACCGGGCCGGAGCCGGCGGCGAGCTTCTCGGCCAGTTGATGGAGTTTCAGCGGGTCGGTCAGCGGACCCGCGAAGCCGTCACGCGGGGCGAGCAGGGGAACCGGGGCCGGTTCGGGGTGGGCAGGGGAGCTGGTGTCGTCGACCGGCATGGTGTCCGGTGCGGATTCAGGAGATGACACCGGCTCGCAATGCCATCGCGACGATGTGCGCGCGATCGCCGGTTCCGAGTTTGCGGCCGATCCTGGCCAGATGGCTCTTGACGGTCAACGCCGACAGCAGGAGCTGCTCGCCGATCCACTTGTTGGAACGGCCCTCGGCGACCAGCTGGATGACCTCGACCTCGCGGGCCGAGAGCTCATGGATCGTGGCGGGCACGTTGGCCGCTGCCGGGTTGGCCCGGCGGTCGATCAGCACACCCTGGACACCGGCGCCGACCGCGTCGATGACGGGCCCGATGTCGGCGGTGGGGGCAAGGGCGAGAACCCGGTACCAACCGGCACCCTGCAGGGCGGCGATGACACCGGGCGCGGTACGGCCGATCCCCAGGTTCACCAGGGCGAGATCCCCGGGAGGGAAGTCGGCGACCAGTTCCCGCAGGCCGATATTGCCCGCGGCTTCGTAGACACGTCCGACCCCCAGAGCGGTGAGGGTGGCAGCCATGACGGAGCGGCTCGTCTGATCGGGATCGACCACCATGACCGACGCCATCCGCAAGGCGGAGCCGGGACGGTCGGTCGAGGCCGAACGCTGTGCGGGCAGGCCCATCCAGGCCGGTAGATCATCCTGCTGGCGGGCTTCGTCCTGCCCGAAATCCACGTGCCCGAACTCGACGCTGGACATTCGTTCTTCGCTCCTCTTCAGTTCCCTGGTCATCGTCGGCCGCGGTGATCGCGGGCTACGCCGAACAACGCTCGACGATTGGCTGCCGCCGAACTACTGCGAACGACTGCCGCCGAACTTCTGCGAACGAACTGCGGCTGTCGAGGTACTACGCCGAAATGGTGACAATCAGCCACTCAGTCGGCGCGGGCCGCCCGGCGGAGGCTGGGATCAGTGCGTGGACCGTGATGGGACCGGGGCAATCGTAGCAACGCCCTCAGGTGGTAGACCCGCTGCCACGGCGAGTAATTGAGCGAAGGTGGTCAGATGCGGGGCGGAATCACCCGATAGGGGGGACCAAGAGGCCCTAATTTCGAGATCGTCCGTCCTTCGCTCGCCGGTGAGATCACCGAAACGCGTGGACGAGGTGGCAGTGACGGTGCCGCCAAGCGCCTGATATCCGGCCTTCGCCCCGTCCAGGGCGTCGGTCAGCCAGCTCCAGGCGACCTCGGCCAGGACCGGGTCGGCCGTCATCTCGCTCTCGATCTCCGAGGTGACGAAGACGACGATCCTCGAGGTGCCGTCCCAGGCCGGCACACCTGCCGGATCGTGCAGGAGCACCAACCGGCCGCTGGCGATCTCCTCGTCGGTCTCCGGGTCGATGACGGTCCCGGCGATCGCGTGACTGAACGGGGCGAGACGCTTCGGCGGGGGCAGGGTCTCCAGTTCCACCTCGGTGCGCACCCGTGCCGCCTGGAGTTCGGCGACGGCCCGGCGGAATTCCTCGGGCGGCGTTGATGCGGTGGACATTCCCGAACCGTACGAGACGGGCCCGACACGCCGTGGGAACCACGCCGTTCTGCCCGGTAACAGCTCCCGTGACCTGGCCCTCGTCCTGCGGTGGGACATGCGCAGCTGGGAGCGCTCTCAGCTGCGCATGTCCCACCGCAGGACGGCAGAGTGGGTGATACGGGGTTACGCGGTGGGGGAATCGGGCCCGGCGGATTCCGGCGTAACCGGCTCGAGCCGCAGGGCCACCGAGTTGATGCACCAGCGCTGATCGGTCGGGGTGGCGTAGCCCTCGCCGGCGAAGACGTGGCCCAGGTGCGAGTCGCAGGTGGCGCACCGCACCTCGGTGCGGACGCTGCCGAAGCTGCGGTCCTCGATCAGGGTGACGTTGTCGTCCTCGGTCGGTGCGTAGAACGAGGGCCAGCCGCAGTGGGAGTCGAACTTCTCGGCCGAGGTGAACAGGGTCGCCCCGCAGGCCCGGCAGTAGTACACCCCCTGGGTCTTGGTGTCGGTGTACTCGCCGGTGAAGGGGCGTTCGGTGGCGGCCTCGCGGAGCACCGCGTACTCCATCGGATCGAGTTCGGCCCGCCATTGGTCGTCGGTCTTGCGGACCTTGGCCGGCCGGGCCGGTGCGGTGGTCGGGTCCGCAGGCGAACCCGCCGTGTTCGAAGTGCTGCTGTTCGAAACGTTGGTCATGCCGTCAACGGTACTCACCACCCCCTGTTCCCGCGCACGTTGTTGATCCTCGCGCACCGAACATCGCGCGCGAGGAGCAACAACGTGCGCGGGACCGGCAGGTGTGCGGCCGGGACGACCGCTCAGGCCGGGCAGACCAGCCCGGAACCCGGCATGGTCGAGGAGATCAGGTAGGCGTCGACCGCATCGGTGATGCACCGGGTCCGCGGGAAACTCCCGTGATCGGAGTTCTGCCAGCTCAGCAGCTGGGCCGAGGAGAGCTGGGCCACGACGGCCTGGACACCCGCGTACGGGCTGACCGGATCGTTCACCGCGCCCAGGACCAGCACCGGCGGAGCACCGTTGCCCCGCACGGCCCCCAGCGGGTACTCCGGGACCGGCCAGGAGGAGCACAGGGCCGTCATCCCCACCAGGAACTCGCCGAAGACCGGTGCCGCGCCGGCGGCCTCCGTCATTTTCGTCTGCAGGTCCGCCGAGGTCAGCCGCTCGGCGGAGTCGTTGCAGGTGATGAGCAGCCAGTCGGAGATCTCCGGACTCATCCAGTCGCTCAGCTTGCGCTGGATGGTGTCCGGGTCGGCCGTCGCGAGGGTCGCGGCCAGCTCGGGCCACCGCCGCTGGTCGGGCAGACCCAGGGTCAGCAGCCATTTCACCGTGCCGGCGGAGGTGCGGCTGTCCAGGCCGTCCACCGTGGTCATGACGGTGGTGACCGCCGCCCGCGGATCCTCACCCAGCGGACAGGGGGCGTCCCCGTCGACGCAGTCCGCGGCGAAGGCGTCCAACGCCTTCTCGTACGCGACGGCGCTGGTGGCGGCGGTCTCCGAGGCCGGGACCAGGTGGTCGGTCGGGGCGTCGAGCACCGCGTGGGCGACCCGACCCGGGTAGCGGTCGACGTAGACCCCGGCCAGGGTGGCCCCGTATCCGCTGCCCAGCAGATTCAGCCGGTCGGTCCCCAGGGCGGCCCGCAGGGAGTCGAGGTCGTCGGCGATGGCCGAGGTGTTGTAGAAGGTCGTCAGCGGGGCCGTCTTGTCCCCGCAGGCGAAACTGATCTGTTTGCCCACCTCCAGCAGGGAGTCGCTGCCGCCCGCGGTGGGATTCAGGGCGAGCATGTACCGCTGGATGGGCCCGAGGAGACAGGAGACCGCGAGCCCCTGCCCGGTTCCGCGTACATCCATCCCGATGACGGCGAAATGGTCGGTGATCGAGGTCGGCAGGGCGTCCAGGGTCGCCGCGATGGTCGTCGCCCCGTCCAGACCCACCCCCAGCTGTCCGGTGCCCGTCAGCACCACCAGCTCCGGCGCGTCGGCGGGGAGCGCGGCCGCCCGCCCGCGGGCGATGATCAGATCGAAATCGGCCCGGCGGTCCTGGAAGTGGTCGGCGGGCACGGTGATCTGGTTGCACTCGACGGTGAACGGAGCCGGGCCGGTGGTTTTGGTCACGATGTACCCGGGGCACCCCGACCAGGTGCCGTTGAACTCCCCGGTCTGGCCGGGGCCGCCGGGACCGGTGGGGCGGGCGATCTGCTCGGGGGCGACGGATGCGGCCGGTGCACCGTCGTCACCGTAGACGGCCAGGTCAGGGCGGGTGGACGGGCCGACGGTGCAGGCCGAGACCAGTGTCAGCAGCGCAAGGACCATGACGGCGGTGTGCCGGACGGGGCGGCGGGACCGGAGCATGGGACCAGTGTGCCGGTCTTCGGCGGCGGGCGGGGTGCCGGGTCGATCCGCAGGGCGGCCGTTCCGGGCGGGAACGGCGGGGGTGACCTTTCCGTAAGCTGGTCGTTCGTGCCCGTAGTTCAACTGGTTTCCGTGGATCCGGTGGTCAGCGCGGACGAGCTCATCGCAGCTCTGGTCCCGCCGCCCCGGTTCAACGACGTCCGCTTCTCCACCTACCGCCCCGATGTCGCTGAACCCTCACAGGCACAGGCGGTCGACTACCTGACCGGTCTGGCCGAGCGGATCTCGGCGCCGGCGAAGTCGGGCGGCCTGTTCCGCCGTAAAGCCGCTCGGGTGTCCGCGGGCAGTGTCTACCTCGACGGCGGATTCGGTGTCGGCAAGACCCACCTGCTGGCCTCCCTGTGGCACGCGGTGCCCGGGCCCAAGGCCTACGGGACCTTCGGCGAGTACACCCAGCTCGTCGGTGCCCTCGGTTTCGCCGAGACGGTGCGACGCCTGTCCGGGCACCGGCTGCTCGCGGTCGACGAGTTCGAACTGGACGATCCCGGCGACACCATGCTGATGACGCGGCTGCTCGGCGAGCTCGCCGACGCGGGCGTCAGTCTGGCGGCGACCTCGAACACCCTCCCGGACAAGCTCGGTGAAGGTCGGTTCGCGGCCGAGGACTTCCGCCGGGAGATCCAGTCCCTGTCCGGCCGGTTCCACACCCTGCGGATCGACGGGCCGGATTTCCGGCATTCCGGGCTGGCTCCGGCCCCCGAGCCGTTGACGGATGCGCAGCTGGAGGTGGCTGCCGCCTCCGAGGACGGATCGAGCCTGGACGACTTCGGTGCCCTGTGCCGCAAGCTCGCCACCCTGCACCCGTCCAAGTACGGACGACTGCTCGACGGGATCGAGGCGGTCAACCTGCGTCATGTCCGGCCCGCGCCGGACCAGGCCGTGGCGCTGCGACTGGTGACCTTCATCGACCGGCTGTACGACCGGTCGATCCCGGTCCGGGCGTCGGGGGAGTCGTTGGGGGAGCTGTTCACCCCGGAGATGCTCAAGGGTGGGTACCGCAAGAAGTACCTGCGCTCGACCTCGCGGATCCTGGCACTGGCCCGGGACGCGCACACGCTGGTCTGATCCACATCCCGCGGTGGGATATGCGCAGCCTCTCGGCCGTTTTCGTGCGCATATCCCACCGCGGGATGTGAAAGCCCTACAGCGTCAAAGGCCTACAACACCGAGGCGAGGGAGTCGACGGCGTAGTCGATCTCCTCGCGGGTGATCACCAGGGCCGGCGCGAACCGCAGGGTGGACTCGTGGGTCTCCTTGATCAGGATCCCGCGCTCGGCCAGGGCCTCGGAGATCTGCCGGCCGGTCCGCTCGCCCGGGCTGAGCTGGACACCGGCCCACAGTCCGCGACCGCGTACCTCGGCCACACCGTGGCCGATCAGCGCGTTCAGCTTCGTGTGCAGGTGCTCCCCGAGTTCGGTGGCCCGCGCCTGCATCTCACCCGTGGACAGCAGCTTGATGACGGCCCGGCCCACTGCGGCCGAGAGCGGGTTGCCGCCGAAGGTCGATCCGTGGGTGCCCGGCTTCAGAACACCGAGCACATCCCGGCGGCCGACCACCGCAGACACCGGCAGGATGCCGCCGCCGAGGGCCTTGCCCAGGGTGTACAGATCGGCGGTGACGCCCTCGTGGTCCAGGGCCAGGGTCTTGCCGGTACGTCCCAGACCCGACTGGATCTCGTCGGCGATGAACAGGACGTTGTTCTCGGTGCACAGGCGGCGCACCTCGGCCAGGTACCCGGCGGGCGGGACGACGACCCCGGCCTCGCCCTGGATCGGCTCGAGCAGGATCGCCGCGGTGTCCGGGGTGATCGCGGCGGCGAGGGCCTCGGCGTCGCCGTATTTCACCGACAGGAAGCCGGGGGTGTACGGGCCGTAGCCGGCGGTGGCCACGTCGTCGTCGGAGAAGGAGACGATGGAGATGGTGCGGCCGTGGAAGTTGCCGCCTGCGGTGATGATCTGTGCCCGGTTCTCCGGCACACCCTTGACCTGGTAGGCCCACTTGCGGGCGACCTTGATGGCACTCTCGACGGCCTCGGCGCCGGAGTTCATCGGCAGCACCATCTCGGTGTTCGTCAGGGCCGCGAGTTCGGCGCAGAACAGCCCGAGCTGGTCGTGGTGGAAGGCCCGCGAGGTGAGGGTGACGCGGCCGAGCTGCTCGATCGTCGCGGCGATCAGATCGGGGTGACGATGGCCGAAGTTCAACGCCGAGTAGCCCGACAACATGTCGAGGTACTTCTTCCCCGTCACATCCGTGACGGAGGCCCCCTCGGCCGTGGCGACGACCACCGGCAACGGGTGGTAGTTGTGGGCACACCAGGTGTCGTCGAGGTCGAGGTAGTAGGCGGGGTCGGTCGAAACGGTCTCATCAAGTACGGCCACGGAAATCTCCCAGAGTGTCTATGCCGGCTGAATCTTCACCCTACGGGGGATGCCGCCGGAGAAACAGAGGGTCTGGTGGTGGGTTCGGCGGAGAATCCTGCGTAGAACAGGTCGTCGATGAGCTTTTGTTGCGTGTCACCGGTGTCGGCGTGCCGGAACGCCTCTGCTCGCCGGACCGGTACCGGCGTGGCAAGGTGAGCCATGGGCAAAAACAAGGACGAGAAGAAGGCCAAGGGCGGCAAGCGCGGTGCGGGCTCGGCGGGCGACCTGACGCCTGCGGACGCCTTCCGGTCCCCGTCCCCTCCGGTCGCGCTGTCGGCGATCAGCACCGAGCGGGGTCCGATCGGTCCCGCGGACAAGGAGGAGGCCGCCGAGGCCCTGCTCGATCTGGGGGTGGAACTGGACGACCTGCAGAGCAGACTCTTCGCCCAGGGGACCGCCGGTGACCGCCGCCGCGTCCTGGTGATCCTGCAGGGGATGGACACCTCCGGCAAGGACGGGGTGATCAACCACGTGATGGGCCTGATGAGTCCGGCCGGTTTGTCCCTGGCCGCGTTCAAGAAGCCGACCGCCGAGGAACTGGCCCACGACTTCCTCTGGCGGATCGAGAAGAAGCTCCCCGAAGCCGGCCTGATCGGCGTGTTCAACCGGTCCCAGTACGAGGACGTACTGGTGGTCCGGGTGCACAACCTCGTCCCGAGCGAGGTGTGGTCGGCGCGGTACGAGGCCATCAACGCCTTCGAGAAAGCTCTGGTGGACGACGGGGTCACCGTCGTGAAGTGCTTCCTGCACATCTCTCCCGAGGCCCAGGCCGAGCGACTGACCGCGCGGTTGGACGACCCGGAGCGGGTATGGAAGTACAACCCCGGGGATGTGGACGAGCGCGGGTTCTGGGCCGAGTACCAGACCGCCTACGCCGCGTTGCTGGAGAAGTGCTCGACCGACGTCGCACCCTGGTACATCATCCCGTCGGACCGCAAGTGGTACCGGAACTGGGCCATCGGCGCGCTCCTGGCACAGACCCTGCGCGAACTGGACCCGCAGTACCCGCCGCCCTCCTTCGACCTCGAGGCCGAGCGCGTCCGACTGAAGGAGAAGCTCCTCCTGTGACGGCCGGAGAGCTTCGCTGGGCCCTGGTGGTGCCGGTGAAATCGACCCGACGCGGCAAGAGCCGGATCGCCCTGGAACCGCAGGATCGACAGGCCCTGGCTGCCGCGATGGCCTGGGACACGGTGCTCGCCGCGGCGCGGACCGCGGGCGTCGACCGGGTGCTCGTCATGGTCGAGACGGTCCAGGATCAGGCGATGTTCGCCGATCCTTCGTTCCTCGACCCGACCTTGTCCGGGACGGTGCTCGCCGTGCTGTGTTCGGTGATCGGTCTGAACGAGTCCATCACCGAGGGCCGTGACCTGCTGGTGGGCCAGGGCTGGACCGGCCCGACCGCGTGTCTGCCCGGGGATCTGCCCGGGATCTCACCTGCGGAACTGGGCGCGGCCCTGGTCCTGGCGGGTACGTACGACCGGGCCGTGGTCGCCGACGCCGACGGGATCGGCACCACCCTGCTCACCGCGCGTGAGGCAGCTCACCTGGAGCCGGCCTACGGCGGTTCCTCCTACCGCAGGCATCTCGGGGCCGGATCCACCGCGCTCGACATCGGTGGGCCCGGCGGTCTGCGCCGGGACATCGATCGGCTGACGGACCTGATCCAGGCCCTGCACGGCGGTGGGTTGGGGGATCGGACGGCCGCCGAACTGGTGCACATCCTGCAGAAGAACGAGCCGATCGAGGAGGCCGGGACGGGCTGAGGCCCCCGCCCGGGCGGGCCGGGCCCAGGGCCTGCGGTGATAGCGTGACCAGTGTGGATCGACGATTCTTACGCCCTGGCTGGCTGGTCGGCCATGTCCTGGTGATCCTCGCCGTGTTCACCTGCCTGCGTCTGGGCTGGTGGCAGTGGGATCGCAGTCAGGAATCCAGCGGAACCGTCCAGAACACCGGGTACGCCCTGCTCTGGCCCGCCTTCGGTGCCGCCTTCATCTACATGTGGGTGCGCTTCCTGAGTCTGGAAAAGGTCAAGGACGAGGAGGAGGCCGATGACGAACAGGCCCTCGCCGTCGCCCAGGGCGAGTTCGGACCGGCCGATTTCGGTGCCGAGGAGATCCCGGTCGCAGCGCAGACCCCATCCGAGGACCCGGCCGAGATGGCTATAGGCATCGTCGGCGAGGAAACATACGAAGACCCACAGCTGGTGGCGTACAACCGTGCGTTGGCAGCTCTGGCAGAGGAGGACCAACGCCGTGCCAAGTGACATCCCCACCCCCCACCGGACCGCACCGGCACCCGCCGGCACCGTGGGTCTCGCCCCGAAGGTCCGGGTGGCCCTCGGCCGGTTCCGGGTGGTTTCGCTGATCGAGAGCATCGCCCTGCTGATCCTGGTGGTGCTGATGGTCATCCGCTACGTCTTCGACGGCGGCAACATCGCCCCGTTCTGGCCGCCGATCCACGGCGTCATCTTCTTCGGGTACTTCCTGCTGACCCTGGATCTGGGTTACAAGGCGCGCTGGTCGCCACTGGGAACCCTCGGCATCATCGTGGCCGGCTGCATCCCGTTCCTGTCCTTCTGGGCCGAGCGCAAGGTGCACACCTCCGTACTGGCGGGCCGCAAGCTCTAGCTTTTCCCGAATCGCCGGACGCACACGATTCGGGTTCCAGATGGTCGAAATCGGACCATCTGGAACCCGAATCGTTTTTTTGCGCCGCGTGGGTGGACCCGATCCGGATCGCCGGCTCTCATGGCGCGGATCGTCGCCGATTTCATGGCCACCGGGCTGCACGTGGAGCACCGTCAGTCGGTGTACAGCCTCGGCGAACTGGTGCGGCTGCTCCTTGGGTCTGCCGCTCACGATTCGGGACCTGAGTGGCTGGAATTTCGCCACTGAGGTCCCGAATCGTCTGGACCCACACGATTCGGGTTCCAGACGGTCGAAATCGGACCATCTGGAACCCGAATCGTCTCGTGTCGTACCGGGGAACGCAGAAGGCCCCGATCTCGAGGAGATCGGGGCCTTCGTCTGGTGGGCGATACTGGGATTGAACCAGTGACCCCTTCCGTGTCAGGGAAGTGCTCTCCCGCTGAGCTAATCACCCGGGAACCTGCTGTAACTGTACTGCGGCCATGCTGACATCGAGGTGGGAACGGGATTCGAACCCGTGTACACGGCTTTGCAGGCCGTTGCCTCGCCTCTCGGCCATCCCACCCTGGAAAACTCATTCGGCGTGAGATCGTCGAGATCTCTCTGTCGAGCGGATGACGGGATTCGAACCCGCGACCCTCACCTTGGCAAGGTGATGCGCTACCAACTGCGCTACATCCGCACACTCCTCGCTCCGGGGCTTTGCGGCCCGTTCGCTTGGTGCTGTGCAACCTTAACCGACTTTTCCCGTCACTCACAAACCGGCCGGTCAGGACAACAATTGGAGCTCTTGGTCCAGGAAGAACCAGGCGTTTTCCGATCCGTCGGGCACGGCGCGGTACATCCGGTCCACGAAATCGGCGATTTCGCCGCGGTCGGCGGACAGGCTGGCGTAGCCGGTCGGCGAGAGCAGTTCGATGACGATCCGATCGCCCGCCGGACGTATCCGCACGTCACCGCTGCCGGTCGGCTCGGTCAGGCCGCCGCGGAAGAGGTCGCGGGCGCACACCCAGTCCACTCCTGGGCAGTCCCCGTAGGAAAATGTGATCCCGATCGCATAGGGATCGAGCATGCGGTAGTTGAGCACCGCGTGCACCACCTCGGGCGGGAGTTCGTCGTCGACGGAGGCGAGGTCACGGCGGTAGCCGGGGGAGTCGAGGTCCTCGGTGAGGGTCAGGTCGATCCGGGCCCGCAGTGTGTCCGAGTGGGTGAGGGGGTACTGGCCGTTCATACGAGAATCCGTTCCTGCAGTGTTCGTCAACGATGTGGTGGGGTGCCCAACGGCAGTTGTCGGGACCCTGTCGCGCTGATGAAGGGACGGCGGGCTCGGAGAGGCCAGCACGCGAAATGCGCTGGAACCACTCGTATGAATGAAGCAGTCCCCCAAATGGCCCTGGCAAGCACCGGGATTCTCGCCGGATGTAGCACTCCCGTCGGGAGCGGGTGAAACTTGCCCAGGTCACCGAGTTCCGCGCGCGAAGGGGTTTTCGGAGCACGGCAGGCCCGTGACGACAAGGTTGACGCCGACCGCGATCCCGGCGGTAAAAAGCTCCCCGGGGATCGGGTAATGTCATCGGGGCTGAGGGCGATTAGCTCAGCGGGAGAGCACTGCCTTCACACGGCAGGGGTCACTGGTTCGATCCCAGTATCGCCCACGGGTACGGCAAGGGCCGAGGTCAACGACCTCGGCCCTTGTTCCGTTTCCGGGCAGGAACACCCGACCACCTCCGCCCGTCGGCCGGGGGCACCCGCCCGCCTGTCGGACCCATGGTTAATGATTTGGACAGTGACGGGTCCGGACCAGCAAACTGTTCTACGTCCGTCCGCAGCACCGGCGGCCGGTGGATCTGCACCAGCCGCCAGCCACAGCCGTCACCCACAACAGCGACGCCCGCGTCGCCCCTACCGAGGAGTCCTTGTGTCCGAAATTCCCCTGCAGCCCCCCGCCACCTCGGTGAGAGTCGCTGCGGGAACGACGGCTTCGGCCGCCATCGGATCGGCCGAGCTCCCGCGCAGCGGTCCGCAGGCGATCGTGGTCGTCCGGGATCCCGAGGGCGTGTTGCGGGACCTGGCCTGGGTTCCTGAGGTGGACACCGATGTCGAGCCCGTCGCGGCCGACACCGAGGACGGTCGTGCCGTGATCCGTCACTCGGCCGCGCACGTGCTGGCCCAGGCGGTTCAGCAGGCGTTCCCCGAGGCGAAGCTGGGGATCGGCCCGCCGGTCAAGGACGGCTTCTACTACGACTTCGACGTCGAGCGCCCGTTCACCCCGGAGGACCTCAAGGACCTCGAAAAGCGGATGGCCAAGATCATCAAGGCCGGCCAGCGGTTCAGCCGCCGCCGGTACGACTCCCTGGAGCAGGCCCGCGAGGAGCTGGCGAAGGAGCCCTACAAGCTCGAGCTGATCGACCTGAAGGGTGCCGACACCACCGAGGTGATGGAGGTCGGGGGTGCCGAGCTCACCGCCTACGACAACGTGCACGCCCACACCGGCGAGACCATCTGGGGTGATCTGTGCCGTGGCCCGCACGTGCCGACCACCAAACACATCCCGGCGATGAAGCTGATGCGCTCGGCCGCCGCCTACTGGCGTGGCAGCGAGAAGAACCCGCAGCTGCAGCGGATCTACGGCACCGCCTGGGAGACCACCGAGAAGCTCGACGAATACCTGACCCTGCTGGCCGAGGCCGAGCGCCGGGACCACCGCAAGCTCGGGGTCGAGCTCGACCTGTTCTCCTTCCCGGACGAGATCGGTTCCGGGCTGCCGGTGTTCCACCCCAAGGGGGGCATCATCCGCCGTGAGATGGAGGACTACTCCCGTCGCCGCCATGAGCAGGCCGGGTACTCCTTCGTCAACACCCCGCACATCACCAAGGGCGACCTGTTCCAGACCTCCGGGCACCTGGACTGGTACCGCGACGGCATGTTCCCGCCCATGCACGTCGATGCCGAGCTCAACGAGGACGGCACCGTCCGCAAGCCGGGCCAGGACTACTACCTCAAGCCCATGAACTGCCCGTTCCACAACCTGATCTTCCGCTCCCGCGGGCGTTCCTACCGCGAACTGCCGCTGCGGCTGTTCGAATTCGGCAGCGTCTACCGGTACGAGAAGTCGGGCGTCATCCACGGTCTGACCCGAGTCCGGGGCATGACACAGGACGACGCTCACATCTACTGCACCCGCGACCAGATGCGGGACGAGCTGACCAGCCTGCTCAAGTTCGTCCTCGACCTGCTCGCCGACTACGGCCTGGACGACTTCTACCTGGAGCTGTCCACCCGGAACCCGGAGAAGTCCGTCGGTTCGGACGCGGTCTGGGAGGAGGCCACCGCCACCCTCGCCGAGGTCGCGACCGCCTCCGGCCTCGAGCTGGTCCCGGATCCGGGCGGGGCGGCCTTCTACGGCCCGAAGATCTCGGTGCAGGCCCGTGACGCCCTCGGACGCACCTGGCAGATGTCGACCATCCAGCTCGACTTCAACCTGCCGGAGCGGTTCGACCTCGGGTACACCTCCTCGGACGGCAGCCGGCAGCAGCCGGTGATGATCCACCGCGCCCTGTTCGGCTCGATCGAGCGGTTCTTCGGTGTGCTGACCGAGCACTACGCCGGTGCCTTCCCGGCCTGGCTCGCCCCGGTCCAGGTTGTCGGGATCCCCGTCGCCGAGGCCTTCGGCGACCACCTCGATGCCGTGGCCGACCTCCTGCGAGCCGAGAACATCCGGGTGGAGATCGACCACTCCGACGATCGGATGCAGAAGAAGATCCGGACCCACACCACCGGGAAGATCCCGTTCCAGCTGCTGGCCGGGGCTGCCGACGTCGAGGCCGGCGCGGTGTCCTTCCGCTTCCGGGACGGCACCCAGATCAACACGGTTCCGGTCGCTCAGGCCGTCGCGGCCGTCGTCGACTGGGTCAAGCGCCGGGTGAACGACGAGCCGACCGCGGCCTCGTTCGAGCTGGTGGGTAGCTGACCCGTGTCCGAGGTAGACGAACCGATCGCAGGGCCGGCCGGGGTCCAGTTCGAGGAGCAGCAGGGCGTCGGACGTCCCGACGGCCTCGCCCGGCTCTGGACCCCGCATCGGCTCGCCTACGTCCAGGGCCCGAAGTCGGGGGACGAGCAGGCCGAGGAACCGGTCTGCCCGTTCTGCCGGGTGTCCGCCGCGCCCGCGGCTGAGGACCAGGAGAACCTGGTGGTCGCCCGCGGGGACCGGGTGTTCGCCCTGTTGAACCTCTACCCGTACAACCCGGGGCACCTGATGGTCCTGCCGTACCGGCACGTCGCCGACTACACCGAGCTGACATTGGAGGAAACCGCCGAGCTTGCCGCCTTCACCCGTCGGGCGATGACGGTGATCCGTTCGGTCTCGGCCCCCCACGGGTTCAACATCGGGATGAACCAGGGCAGCGCCGCGGGGGCCGGCATTGCCGCCCACCTGCATCAGCATCTGGTCCCGCGGTGGGGCGGGGATGCGAACTTCATGCCGGTCATCGGCCACACGAAGGTCATGCCGCAGCTGCTCGGGCAGACCCGCGCGATGATCGCCGACGCCTGGGACCTGCTGTGAGCGGTCCGGACCACGGATCCGACGCTCCCGGCCGCTATGGTGTGAGACCGGCCGCCGGGGCCCAGGAAACGGAACACACATGCTGAATTCTCTTGCTCGTTCGGCGGTGTCGCGCGTCACCGACCCGATCGGCCGAGGGCTGCTCCGGCTCGGGCTGAGCCCGGACCTCGTCACGGTCATCGGGACCGCCGGTGTGGTCGCCGGTGCGATCACCCTGTTGGGGACCGGCCACCTGTTCGCCGGCACCGTGGTGGTGACGATCTTCGTCTTCTTCGACCTGTTCGACGGGGCGATGGCCAGGGCGCGCGGATACGGCACCGACTTCGGGGTGGTGCTGGACGCCTCCTGCGACCGGATCGCCGACGGTGCGGTGTTCGGGGCGCTGGCCTACTGGGCCTTCGTCCAGGCCGATCAGCCGGCCCTGGGTCTGGCCGCCCTGCTCTCGCTCATCACCGGCCAGATCGTGTCCTACATCAAGGCGCGGGCCGATTCGGTGAACCTGCGGATCTCCGGCGGCCTCGCCGAACGGGCGGAGCGGAACGTGCTCGGCCTGGTCGGCGCCGGACTGGCCGGGCTGGGGGTGCCCCATGTCCTGGCCGTCTGCCTGTGGGTGCTCGCGGTGCTCAGCGTGGTGACGGTGGTCCAGCGGCTCGTCCAGGTGCGGCAGGCCTTCCTCCGCCGGGAGACGCCCGCCGGGGGCCTCGTCGATGGGTGACGCCGCCGAAAAACTTGCGGGCCTGGCCTACGGGGCGGGCTGGTCCCTGACCAGACACGCCCCCGCCGGCCCCACCGCTGCGGCTTTCCAGCGCGCCGCCGATCTGGCCTTTCGTCGTCGTGGACCGCGAACGGTCCAGCTGGCGAAGAACCTCCGCCGGGTGCTCGGTCCTGAGGCGACCCCGTCCACCCTGGCGGCCGTCACCCGCGCCGGCATGCGTTCATACGCCCGGTACTGGTACGAGACCTTCCGGCTGCCGGCGATGGACCACGAGGAGGTCGTGGCTCGCGGCTTGACCCGGACCACCGGGATGGAACACGTGCACGCCGCCCAGGAGGAGGGCCGAGGGGTCGTCCTCACCCTGCCGCACTCGGGCAACTGGGACGTGGCGGGACTGATGATCACCCATCTGTTCGGCGGACTGGTCACCGTCAACGAGCGGCTGAAACCGGAATCGGTCTACGACAAGTTCGTCGCCTACCGCAGCAGCCTCGGCTTCGAGATCCTGCCGCTCACCGGCGGTGAGGTGCCGGCGGCCCAGGTGATCAAGGAACGGCTGCGCGAGGGGAAGATCATCTGCCTGCTCGGCGACCGGGAGTTCGGGCCGGGCGGCGTGCAGGTCGACTTCTTCGGCGAGCGCACCACGATGCCGGCCGGCCCGCTGATGCTCGGCCTGTTGACCGATTCGGTCGTGATCCCGGCCCACCTGGCCTACACCGACACCGGCTGGATCACCGACATCGGTGCACCGTTGGATCCGCCGGGGGTCCGACTGCGGGATCGGGTCAACGCCGGAACCCAGCAGGCGGCGGACTTCTTCGCCTCCCGCATCGCCGAGCACCCGGCCGACTGGCACATGATGCAACCGTTCTGGCCGGCCGACATGCCGGTCGGCGACCCGCGGCGCAGGCAGCAGTGAAGATCGGACTGGTCTGCCCGTACTCGGTCGACATCCCCGGTGGGGTGCAGGCGCACGTCATCGACCTGGCCCGGGTGCTCATCGCCCAGGGGCACGAGGTGTCGGTGCTGGCCCCGGGGGACGAGGACGGGGACGTCCCGGATTTCGTCGTCCCGGCGGGGCGCAGCATCGGGATCCCGTACAACGGTTCGGTGGCCAGGTTGTCCTTCGGGCCGGTGTCCTACACCCGGGTGCGCCGTTGGATCCGTGCCGGACGCTTCGACGTCCTGCACGTCCACGAGCCGGTGGCCCCCAGCCTGTCGATGATCGCGTTGATGGTCGCCGACGGTCCGATCGTCGCCACCTTCCACACGGCGAACCCGAAATCGCGCATGCTCAACACCTTCTCGGGGTTGCTCCGGCCGTTCATGGAGAAGATCACCGGGCGGATCGCGGTCAGCGAACTGGCCCGTCAGGTCCAGGTGGAACATCTGGGTGGTGACGCCGTCATCATCCCCAACGGGGTCGACGTCGGTTTCTACGCCGATGCGGTCCCCCTCGACGGCTACCCGCGCGTCGGTGGCACCATCGGGTTCATCGGCCGGTTCGACGAACCCCGCAAGGGGATGCCGATCCTGATCGAGGCCTTCAGCGCCCTGATCGACGACCACCCGGAGCTGAAGCTCCTGGTTGCCGGGACAGGTGATGCCGAGGAACTGCTGGCCGGGTTGGCACCGGAGGTCGCCGCCCGGATCGAGCTGCTCGGCCGGGTGTCCGACGAGGACAAGGCCAGGCTCCTGGCCTCGGTCGACGTCTACTGCGCGCCGAACACCGGCGGCGAGAGCTTCGGGATCATCCTGACCGAGGCGATGAGCGCCGGTGCGGCAGTGGTGGCCAGCGACCTCGATGCCTTCCGCCGGGTGCTCGACGGCGGTGCGGCCGGGACGCTGTTCCCGGTCGGTGACGCCGCAGGTCTGGCCGCGGCGCTGTCCCGGGTGCTCGACGATCCGGCTGCCCGCGCGCGCATGGTCGCAGCGGCCCGTCACCATGTCGCCGGCTTCGACTGGTCGACCGTCGCGGACCGGATCGTCAAGGTGTATGAGACGGTTGTTGCTGCCGACCCCCGTGCTGTCCGCGAAGCGGACTGATTCAGGGCCGAGCGCGGCCGCCCCTCTTCGGTGGTGGCATCACGGTGGCGACCGGAGGTCCGGTCGGCCACCACAACACGTAGATCGAAGGGATTCATCGGGTGGGGTACATCATCGCGGCGGTCATTCTGGCGCTGCTGATCGCCTCCTTCCGGCTGTGGCGGACCGCCGTCCGGTTGGACCGGCTCCACCTGCGGACGCAGGCCGCATGGGCCGCACTGGACGGTGCGCTCGCCCGGCGGGCGGTTGCGGCCAGGGCCATCGCCGCGGCGGGGAAGCTGGACCCGGAACTGGCGATCGAGCTGCGTACGGCCGCCAGGGGGGTGGACGGGGTCGATCCGGAGCAGCGCGCGGACGCCGAGAACGACCTGACCCGGGTGCTGGAGACCCTCCCGGTCGGGATCGAACCCGATCTGGCGGAGGAGCTCTCCGATGCCGCGGAACGGGTGATCCTGGCCCGCCGGTTCTACAACGATGCGGTGCGCGACACCCGGGCCCTGCGGGACGTGCTGTTCACCCGGATCTTCCGGCTGGCGGGAACGGCGGCCCTGCCGAACTTCTTCGAGATCGCCGAGTACGAACCTGTCCAGCCGCTGCCCCGGGTGTCGGCACGGGTGGTCCTGCTCGACGGGGCCGACCGGGTGCTGCTGTTCCACGGCACCGACCCGCAGCGCGCGGCCACCCGCTGGTGGTTCACGCCCGGCGGCGGGGTGGAACCGGGGGAGGAGCTCGTCCAGGCAGCCCAACGCGAGTTGATGGAGGAAACCTCGATCGCGGTGGCCCAGGCCGATTTCCAGGGCCCGATCTGGTGGCGCCGCGCCCGGTTCGCGTTCAACGGTGTCGACTGGGAGTCCACCGAGCACTACTTCCTGGTCCGGGTGACCGAGCATTCGGCCGGGAACCGGGCAGATGTGGCGATCAGCACCGACGGGTTCACCGACCTGGAGCGGGAGACCGTCCTCGACCACCGGTGGTGGACGGTGGAGGAGCTGCAGGAGACCTCCGAGACGATCTACCCCGTCGAGCTGGCCGCCCGGTTGGTCGAACTGGTCGGGTCCGGGAACCGTCGGCGGACCACCGCAGCCGAGCAGATCCGGATTCGCTGAGCCGTCCTCTCCTTCTGCGAGTGGGCGGTGGCACCTCAGGATTGGGGGTGTGGGGGTCCGTTCGCGGGTGGGGTGGCGGGTGTTTGTTTCTGCGAGTGGGCGGTGGCACCCCTGGGTTGGGGGTGTGGGGGTCCGCTCGCGGGTGGGTGACGCACGCCGGCGGGGAGTGATCTCGGCGCGTGCTCATCGACTCCGCCGGGCGTCTGGCCTAGCGTGGTCACCGTCGGGCGTAACTGAGAGGCCTTCGTTGACCATCCGTGTACTGCATCGCCGTTCCCGCATCGCTGCCGCGCTGGTGCCGTTCCTGCTGCTGGCCGGTTGCGGTTCGGACCCGAGCCCTGCCCCGCCGGTCCCCGAGACCACACCCGTCGTCGCGAGTTCGACCCCGCCGCCACCGGTGACGACCAGCCCCTCCACCAGCGCGGTCACCACCACCAGCAAGCCCCCGGCGGTGAAGAAGACCAGCCCGCTCACCGGTGGCGAGGTGATCGACGGGCCGGTGCTCGCGGTGAAGATCGACAACACCTCCGCCGGTCGGCCGCAGTTCGGGCTGTCCTCGGCGGACATCGTGTACGTCGAACAGGTCGAGGCCGGGCTGACCCGGCTGGTCGCGGTTTTCCAGTCGGACCTGCCCACCGAGGTCGGTCCCGTCCGCAGCGTCCGGTCCACCGACGTCGAACTGCTCCAGGCCTACGGCAGCCCCGGGCTCGTGTTCTCCGGCGGGGCGGGTGGCCCGATGGCCCTGCTGGCCGCCTCACCCATCGTCAACCTCTCCGAGGATTCCCTGCCGCAGTACTTCTGGCGCTCGGACGCGGCCTCCGCGCCGTACAACCTGCACGTGGATCTGACGAAGATCGCCGAGGCCGACACCGACGTCACCCCGACCACCCCCATCGGTTTCACCTTCGCCGCCAAGGACAAGCGTCTGGCCACGGCGAAGAAGGTCACCGACATCACCGTGGCGATGGTGACGGAGGTGCAGTTCACCTACACGGGCAGCAAGTACCAGGTGGTGCATGACGGGGAGCCGTACGAGGATGCGGGTGGCAACCCGGTGGTGGCCGACAACGTGCTGCTGCAGAACGTGGTCAACGAGCCGGACGGGACCGTGGACTCCGTCGGCAGTCCGTCGTACGAGACCCACACGGTCGGGGAGGGCACCTTCACCCTGTTCCGGGACGGCCGCGCGATCGACGGCACCTGGAAGCGGACCGACGTCGACGGCCCCACCACCTACCTCGACGACAAGGGCAAGGCGGTCGACCTCAAACCGGGGAAGAGCTGGGTGCTGCTGGCACCGCAGAACTCCACCGTCACCGTCTCCTGACCCGTCGCGCACCGGCACGACCACCGGGGCTGATCAGGCGCGGTGACGCGCGTAGGCTTCATTCGTTCGGGACGGCGCACATTCCGCTGCCGCCCGCAGGTTTCCCGAGGGATTCTTCGGGGATTTGACCGTCTAAAGAGGAGTACTGATCGTGAGCGCGAATGTGGTGGACCTGTCCGCCGGGCATCCCAATGACCATTCCGACGACCAAACCAGTGCCACCGGTACTTCCCGGGTCAAGCGCGGTATGGCCGAAATGCTCAAGGGCGGCGTCATTATGGACGTGGTCACGGCCGAGCAGGCGAAGATCGCCGAGGACGCGGGCGCGGTGGCCGTCATGGCGCTGGAGCGGGTTCCTGCGGACATCCGCGCCCAGGGTGGCGTCTCCCGGATGAGCGACCCGGACATGATCGATTCGATCATCGCCGCCGTGTCCATCCCGGTCATGGCCAAGGCGCGGATCGGGCATTTCGTCGAGGCGCAGGTGCTGCAGTCCCTGGGTGTGGACTACATCGACGAGTCCGAGGTGCTGACCCCGGCCGATTACGCCAACCACATCGACAAGTGGCGCTTCACGGTTCCTTTCGTGTGTGGCGCGACGAACCTCGGTGAGGCCCTGCGTCGTATCAACGAGGGTGCGGCGATGATCCGTTCCAAGGGTGAGGCCGGCACGGGCGACGTCTCCAACGCCACCACCCACATGCGTCAGATCGGCGGCGAGATCCGCCGGTTGACCTCCCTGTCCGCCGACGAGCTGTACGTCGCGGCCAAGGATCTGCAGGCCCCGTACGACCTGGTCGTCGAGGTGGCCCGGACCGGCAAGCTGCCGGTGGTCATGTTCACGGCCGGTGGGATCGCCACCCCGGCCGATGCCGCGATGATGATGCAGCTCGGTGCCGAGGGTGTTTTCGTCGGTTCCGGCATCTTCAAGTCCGGCAACCCGGCCGAGCGCGCCGCCGCCGTCGTCAAGGCCACCACCTTCTTCGACGACCCCGACGTCATCGCCAAGGTCTCCCGCGGTCTGGGCGAGGCGATGGTCGGTATCAACGTCGCCGACATCCCGGTGCCGCACCGGCTCGCCGAGCGCGGCTGGTAGGAAGTTCGACGAGGTCAGGACCTCAGTGGTGAAATATCCAGCCGCTGAGGTCCTCATCTCGGGTCCGGGCCGGATCGCTCAGGTGATCCACCGGTCCAGGGTGGCCGGCCGGGCCGTCTGTGCCCGCTCGGCCACCGTGGCCAGCCGACGCACCGCCGTGACCATGCTGTCCGGGGGCAGGGTGAACGGCAGTCGCAGGAACCCGTCCATGGTGCCGTCCGGGCCGAACCGTGGGCCGGGGACGATCTGCACCCCGGCGGCGGGGGCCAGCCGGGCCAGTTCGGTCGCGTACGGTCCGGGCAGTTGCACCCACAGGCTTGCGCCACCCGCGGGACGGGTGGGCCGCCACGCGGGGAGATGTTCGGCCAGCGCGCCCAGCAGGGCAGCGCAGCTGGTCGCCAGCCGCTGCCGCTGGATCGACAGCGCGTCCTCGGCGTCGGCCAGCAACCGCGCCACCACGAGTTGGTCGAACACCGGCCCGGCCATGTCACCGATGCTGCGGGACTGGGCCAGTCGGCCGACCAGAGCGGGGGTGGCGCGGATCCAGCCGACCCGCAGCCCGCCCCACAACGATTTCGACACCGATCCCAGGCTGATGACGGCGCCGCGGGGATCGAGGGCGGCCATGCTCGGCGGCAACGGGCCGGTACCGGGGAAGGCCACGTCACGCAGGGACTCGTCCACCACCAGGGTGGTCGAGGTGCTGGCCGCCGCGTCGATCAGTTCGGTGCGGGTCCGGGTGTCCATCAATGCGCCGATGGGGTTCTGGAAGTCGGGGATCAGATAGGCCAGCCGCGGCGCGGCCTGCCTCATCGCCGACCGGATCAGCTCGGTGTCCCAGGGCCGGTCGGAGTCCACTCGTAGGCCGAAGGGCGCCGGTACCCGTTTTTGTGCGCGGACCGCGTCCAGGGCCAGCGGGTAGGTCGGACATTCCAGCAGCACCCGGTCGGCCGGGCCGGAGAGTTCGGCCAGGACCAGGCTCCAGGCGTGCTGGGCCCCGTTGGTGACGAGGATCTGTTCGGGGTCGGTGGGGGCACCGGCGGCGGTATACCTCTCGGCGATGACGGTCCGCAGGGCGGGAAGGCCGAGCGGGAAGTACCCGTCCGAGGCGAGGTAGCCGGGCAGTTCCTCGGTGGCCGCCGCCACCGCCCGGGTGACCGGTTCGAGCGGGGCCGGCAGGCTGGCCGTGGTCAGGTCGATCCGGTCGGCCGGCAGGTCCTGCGGTTTGAGCCAGGTGCCGAACCCGGAGGTGGGAACCGATCCGAGAGGGAAGTGCAGCTGACTGCCCGACCCGCGGCGGCTGGAGATCCAGCCCTCCTCGCGGAGCAGGGCGTAGGCCGCCGCGACGGTGGAACGGGAGAGTCCGGCGGCGGCGGCCAGTTCCCGCTCACTGGGCAGACCGGTGTTGACGGCAAGGCGGCCGTCGAGCAGGGAGGCCCTGATCCGTTCGGCCAGCAGGCGGTAGCCGGCGGGTTGGCCGGAGGGCTCGGCCCGTGTGCTGGGGGACGGGGCTGCGGAAGCCGTGCTGCGGGCGTCGCCGCCGGTGCCGCCGGTTGGGCCGGCATCGATCCGGATGTGACGGACAAGGGTCGGCGCGGATACCCGGGTGCTCATCCAGCCACTTTCTCACGATTGGCTCTGTTCTGGCAGGCCAATCATCGAGATAGTGAGAATATGCCAGGCCAATCCGATTCCACCGCGGAATCCACCACCTCCTCCTCCAGCTCTCCAGCCACCCCCGCAGCCACCCCGACACCGTCGCGCGGGTTGCTGCGTTTCCTCCAGCCCATCCCGGTCGACCGTCGTCCGCGCCGGTTCACTCAGCTGTTCCTCGGTCTGCTGCTCTACGGGTTCTCGTTGGCCATGATGGTGCGGGCCTCCCTCGGGCTCGATCCCTGGGACGTCTTCCACCAGGGGGTGGCCCAGTACCTGCCGTTCAGTTTCGGGGTGGTGATCATCCTCGTCTCGATCCTGGTGCTGCTGCTGTGGATCCCGATGAAACAGCGTCCCGGTGTCGGCACTCTGTGCAATGCCGTGATCGTCGGCCTGGCCACCGACGCCGGTCTGGCGATCCTGCCGGCCATGGACAACCTGGCCGTCCAGATCAGCGTGATGGTGCTGTCGGTCCCGGTCAACGCCCTCGCCGGCAGCCTCTACATCGGTGCCGGCCTCGGGCCGGGTGCCCGGGACGGCCTGATGACCGGCCTGGTCCGCAAGGGGGTCGGATCGGTTCGGGTGGTCCGTACCGGGATCGAGGGGACCGTGCTGCTCCTGGGCTGGCTCCTGGGCGGTGTGGTCGGGGTCGGAACAGTCTTGTACGCCTTCGGTATCGGGCCGCTGCTGCACATGCTGATGCCGCATTTCGCCCTCGATCGACCGGCCGCTGCCGTCGCGTCGCCCAGGGCCACGGAAACCGCTGGTGGTCGACGGTGGGGTCGACGGACACGGTTGGCCGAGGCCGAATGAACCGGTCGCGCCCGGGATTTCCGCCCCGCCCGTTCGGGTTACAGTCCGATCGTGCCTACTGATCCCGCCGTGTCCGTCGAACCGACCGCGCCCGATGCCGACGACCCCACCCGCCCGCTGATCGGGGTGCTCGCCCTGCAGGGCGACGTGCGTGAACATCGCCGGGCCCTGGAGAAGTCCGGGGCGCGGACGATCCCGGTACGCCGCCCGGCCGAGTTGGCCCGGGTCGACGGGATCGTCCTGCCCGGTGGGGAGTCGACCACGATCTCCCGGCTGCTGGACGTGTTCGAGCTGCGGGATCTGCTGTCCGATCGGCTCGCCGGCGGCCTCCCGGCCTACGGTTCCTGCGCCGGGATGATCATGCTGGCGACCGAGATCCTGGATGCCCGTTCGGGACAGGTACCGCTCGCGGCCCTGGACATCACCGTGCGCCGCAACGCTTTCGGGCGTCAGGTGGACTCCTTCGAGGCCACCATCCCGGTCCTCGGGGTGCCGGGGGAGGACATGCACGCCGTTTTCATCCGCGCGCCCTGGGTGGAGTCGGTCGGTGACGGGGTCCAGGTGCTGGCCGCGGTGGACGGCCATCCGGTCGCCGTCAGGTCCGAGCGGGTCCTGGCCACCTCCTTCCACCCGGAGATCACGGGGGACACCCGGATCCACCGGCTGTTCGTCGAGATGGTGACCGACACGCGGGTGTGACCCGACCCGGATCGGCCCGGAGTGCCAGGTCGGCTGCCTGGTGACCGGAAATGCGGCCGCGAAGTGTGGCCGCCCGTTGTGGTGGCCTCCAGTAGAATCATCGGGCCGGGCCCCAGGCCCGATCTGAACTCTCGATACCGGTTAGGGGCTAACGCGCGATGAGCGGCCACTCCAAGTGGGCAACCACGAAGCACCAAAAGGCGGCCAAGGACGCCAAGCGGAGCAAGAACTTCGCCAAGCTGATCAAGAACATCGAGGTGGCAGCCCGTACCGGCGGTGGCGACATCAACGGCAACCCGACCTTGTACGACGCCGTCCAGCGGGCGAAGAAGGAATCCGTCCCGAAGGACAACATCGATCGCGCGCTCAAGCGCGGATCCGGTGAGGACTCCTCCGGTGTGGAGTACACCTCCATCACGTACGAAGGGTACGGGCCGAACGGCATCGCGATCATGATCGAGTGCCTCACCGAGAACCGGAACCGGGCCGCCTCCGAGGTGCGGGTGGCCGTCACCCGCAACGGCGGCAACATGGCCGACATCGGGTCGGTGTCCTACCTCTTCAACCGCAAGGGTGTGGTGGTGGTCCCCAAGGGTGACCTCACCGAGGACGATCTGCTGCTCACCGTGCTGGACGCGGGCGCCGAGGAGATCACCGACCAGGGCGAGACCTTCGAGATCATCTCCGACGCCGGCGACATGATGGCCGTGCGGACGGCGTTGATCGATGCCGGGATCGAGTACGACTCGGTGGACCTGACCTTCCTGCCCACCCTGCAGGTGCCGGTCGACGTCGAGGTGGCCCGCAAGTTCCTCAAGCTGCTCGACGCCATCGAGGACCTGGACGACGTCCAGAACGTCTACACCAACGTCGACATCTCCGACGAGGTCGGTGCCCAGCTCGAAGAAGACGACTGACACGTTCTTTCCCTCCGCGCTCCTTCCCGACAACCGCGCTTCCTGCAACGCGCGCGGGGGTTGGGAAGGAGCGCGGTGGCGTCTTACCGGCGTGGCGCACGAGCGGAACCGGTCGGCCCGGTAATCTTCCGGGCAAGACGAACACGTGTTCGGTTGTGACGGAGGTTCGGCGCTGTGCGGGTATTGGGTGTTGACCCGGGTCTGACCCGTTGCGGGATCGGGGTGGTCGACGGCGGTCCCGGGCTGAAGTCCCAACTCGTCGACGTCTCGGTGATCCGCACCCCGGCCGAGAGCGACCTGGCCCACCGGCTGCTGTCGGTCTCCGGTCAGGTGGAGGCCTGGTTGGACCGGCACCAACCGGACTCGGTGGCGATCGAGCGGGTGTTCAGCGCCCAGAACGTCGTCACGGTGATCGGGACCGCGCAGGTCAGCGGGATCGTCGCCCTGGCCGCCGCCCGGCGGGGGATCCCGGTGGCCTGGCACACCCCCAGCGAGGTCAAGGCAGCCGTGTCCGGCAACGGGTCGGCGAACAAGCAGCAGGTGACGGCGATGGTCACCCGGATGCTGCGACTGACCACCGGCCCCAAACCGGCCGACGCCGCCGACGCCCTTGCCCTGTGCCTGTGCCACCTGATGCGCTCACCCATGCAGGCCCGGATGGCCCAACTGGCCGCCCTGGCCAACACCGCCGCAGCTGCGCGACCGGCGGCCGCTCGATCGAAAGGACCGGCCCGATGATCGCCTCAGTTCGTGGCACCGTCGCCTCCATCGCCCTGGACCACGCCGTCATCGAGGTCGGTGGGGTGGGCCTGGCGGTCCGGACCACCCCGGGCACCCTGGCCACGCTGCGCCGTGGTGAACCCGCCTACCTGTCGACCACCCTGGTGGTGCGCGAGGACTCGCTCACCCTGTTCGGCTTCGCCGACGACGCGGCCAAGGACCTGTTCGTACTGGTGCAGTCGGTCTCCGGGGTCGGGCCCAAGATCGCGTTGGCCCTGCTCGCCGTCTTCAGCCCGGACGATCTGCGCCGCGCCCTCGGTTCGGGGGACACCGCCGCGCTGACCAAGGCCCCGGGCATCGGCAAACGTGGTGCCGAGCGGTTGGTGCTGGAACTGCGGGACAAGGTCGGGGCCATCGGTTCGGTCGAGGGCGTCGGTGCCCAGTCCGGAGCTGCCGGCGGAATCCTGTGGCGGGACAAACTCACCGATGCCCTGGTGGGTCTGGGCTTCACCGCGAAACAGGCCGGGGATGCCGTCGACTCGGTCGCCGCCGAGACCGACGACCCGGCAGTGCTCAGCGGTGATGTCGGTGTGCTGCTGCGCCGTTCCCTCGCCCTGCTCGGCCGGAACCGATGACCGGGTGTCGATGATGGAGTGCCGATGATGGAGTACAGCGACGAGGAGATCTTCGCCGGCGTCGGTGATCGGATCGACGAGATCGCCTCCGCCCAGGCGATCGTGGGGGACAACGAGGTCGAGAGTTCGCTGCGCCCCAAGAATCTCGCCGAGTTCGTCGGTCAGGTCCGGGTCCGGGAACAGCTGGAACTGGTGCTCGGCGCGGCCAAGCTGCGGGGGAGCCCGCCCGACCACGTGCTGCTCGCCGGTCCACCGGGCCTTGGCAAGACCTCGCTGTCGATGATCATCGCCTCCGAGCTCGGGGCCGGCCTGCGGATCACTTCCGGCCCGGCCCTGGAACGGGCCGGGGACCTGGCGGCGATGCTGTCCAACCTGACCGAGGGGGACGTGCTCTTCATCGACGAGATCCACCGGATCGCCCGACCGGCCGAGGAGATGCTGTACCTGGCGATGGAGGACTTCCGGGTCGACGTCATCGTCGGCAAGGGACCGGGGGCCACCTCGATCCCGTTGGAGATCGCTCCCTTCACCCTGGTCGGTGCCACCACCCGGTCCGGACAGCTGACGAGCCCGCTGCGCGACCGGTTCGGGTTCACCGCGCACATGGAGTTCTACACGGCCGAGGAACTGCACCGGGTGCTCACCCGGTCGGCGGCCATCCTCGGGGTGGAGCTGCTGTCGGAGGCGGCGATGGAGATCGCCGGCAGATCCCGTGGCACGCCCCGTATCGCCAACCGGCTGCTGCGCCGGGTCCGGGACTACGCCCAGGTCCGCGCCGACGGTCGGGTGACCGTGGACATCGCACGGGAGGCCCTGGCCGTCTACGACGTCGACGCCCTCGGGCTGGACCGACTGGACCGCGCGGTGCTCACCGTCCTGTGCAAATCCTTCGGCGGCGGACCGGTGGGTCTGACCACCCTCGCGGTGGCGGTCGGGGAGGAGCCGACCACGGTGGAGGAGGTCTGCGAACCCTTCCTCGTGCGGGTCGGCATGCTCGCCCGGACCCCCCGCGGACGGGTGGCCACCCAGCTCGCCTGGGACCACCTCGGGCTGACGCCGAGTGCCTCGGCCACGGCGGCGGTCACCCTCTTCGACCCGATGGACGACGAACCGCAGGGCTGAGGTCAGAGATTCACGTCACGCTCCGGTACTCTTACCATGACTGCTGTGCGCGCTGGCGATGTTTTCGGTAAGTCGTCCCGGCAGCGCCGCTGCCGGACGGTTGCCCGAGGATCGAGCCGGAACACGCAGCACGTCCCTATGGCGAGGTCATCGACCTGCTCCGGCCACCGCCGGATCGGGTCCGGCTGCTGGTAACGAGCCGGACCGTAGGTCGAAGTCCCCAGCGCCGACTGAAACTAGTGCCGATCGACAACCCATCCGGTCGAAACTTGAGTAGAGCACGAGGAGAACCATGGAATCACTGTTACTGCCCCTGGTCATGTTCGGTGGCCTTGGCGCCCTGATGTACTTCCAGGTCAAGAAGCAGAAGCGGGTCGCCGCCTCGGTCCAGCAGATGCAGGACTCCGTGACCCCGGGCGTAGAGGTGATGACCACCTCCGGCTTGCACGGCCACGTCGTGTCGGTGACCGATGACCACATCTTCGTGGAGGTCGCCCCTGGTGTCACCACCAAGTGGGTCCGGGCCGCCGTACGCGAGGTCATCGTGCCTCCCGTCGACAGCCTTGAGGACGATCTGAACGCCCTCAACACCGACTCGGTCATCCTGGAGAAATCCGACAAGAGGGACCTCGGCTAGAGTAGCCGCGAAATCTTTTGCGGTGGCCCGCCGACCCCGGTGGGCCACCGCGCCAGCGTTTCCACGCCGGACGAAAAGCTTGTCCGGCATTCAACGGTGCTCTCCGCCACAGCGCTCCTGATGGGTCGCTGTGGCGGCAGCGCGTGACGAGAAGATAGGTCAGACGTGGCAACACCGGCTGGGCAGTTCCGCCCCGTGCGCTTGATCATGACATTTGTCGTGATCACTGCAGCTCTGTATTCCTTGGTCTTTTTCACTGGTGGTTCCAATACCCCGAAACTCGGTATTGACCTCCAAGGTGGAACCCGGATCACCCTCCGGGCCGAAACACTGGACGGATCGACGCCCAGCAGGGCGTCGATGAACCAGGCCCGAGACATCATGTCCAACCGGGTCAACGGTTCCGGTGTCTCCGGCGGCCAGGTCCAGATCGACGGCAGCAATGTCCTGGTGGTGACGGTCCCCGGCAACGAGGATCTGACCAACCTGGCCCGCAGCGCCCAGCTGAACTTCCGCCCGGTGGTGACGAGCCAGCTCCAGGCCGGCCTCACCCAACAGCTTCCGCCGACGGACGGCACGGACGCCCCGGCCACCGGCACCGACGCGCCGGCCACCGGCACCGATGCCCCGGCCACCGGGACCGACGCACCTGCCACCGGGACGAGCTCCGCCTCGGCCACCGTGGGCAACGCGCCGACCACCGGTGCCACCGCCCCGGCAACGGGCGCGACCGCACCGGCCACCAGCCCGGCGAAGTCGACCGCGGCCGCCACCGGCTCGAGCGAAGCACCTCAGGGCCTGCGGGCACCGGGTGCGGCGACGACCACCGCGACGGACGAGGCCACCGGTTCGGTGACCACCCAGGCCGAGAGCAGTGGGCCGGCCACCACGGGGTCCGAGGTCGCCACCACCGAGGGCAGTGAGCCGGCCACCACCGGTTCCGAGGTCGCCACCACCGACGCCACAGGCACCGACGCCCCGGGCACGGACGCTCAGGGCACCGACGCCCCGGGCACCGCAGCCCCCGGAACGGTCGCCTGGCCGGAAGGGTCGGACTCCAAGGTCCCGACCCAGCCCGCCACCGACGACCCCGCCGACTGGGCCGCCTGGAAGACCGCCGCCCAGGCCTCGCTGGCCACCTTGACCTGTGCCGACGTCAACGCCTACCAGGGCCTTGACCGCCCCGAGCGTCCGCTGATCGCCTGCGATCAGGACGGCTTCTACATCTACGTCCTCGACGCCACGATCATTCCGGGCAGCGAGATCGACTCCGCCACCTCGGGTCTGAGCTCCTCCGGCTCCGGCTGGACCGTCACCTTGAACTTCAAGTCCACCGGGTTCAACACCTGGAGCAACTACACCGCCAACAACGTCGGCAGCCAGGTGGCCTTCGCCCTCGACGGCGAGGTCGTCTCCGCGCCGACCATCAACGGCCCGATCACCACCGTCGGCACCGAGATCACCGGCAACTTCGATCAGAAGAGCGCGGCCTCGCTGGCCAACTCGCTGAAGTTCGGTGCCCTGCCGCTCGCCTTCGAGCGGGGCATCTCCGAGTCCGTCTCCGCCGAGCTCGGCCTGGAGTACCTGACCGCCGGTCTGATCGCCGGTGGTATCGGACTCCTGCTCGTCGTCATCTACTGCCTCATCTACTACCGACTCCTCGGCGTCATCACCATCCTGTCGCTGCTGCTGTCCTTCGGGCTGGTCTACGCCGTGATGGTGCTGCTGGGCCGCTGGATCGGGCTGTCCCTGGACATGGCCGGTGTGGCGGGTCTGATCATCGCGATCGGTATCACCGCCGACTCCTTCGTCATCTACTTCGAACGGCTCAAGGACGAGGTCCGGGAGGGCCGAACCTTCAGATCGGCGGTGCCACGAGGGTGGCAGCAGGCGAAACGGACCATTCTGTCCGCCGACGCCGTCACCTTCCTCGCCTCGGCCGTCCTGTACGTGCTGGCGGTCGGTGAGGTCAAGGGCTTCGCCTTCACGCTGGGTCTGTCCACGGTGCTCGACCTCGTGGTCGTGTTCCTGGTGACCCACCCGCTGGTGGCGCTCGCCTCCGGCAGCAAGATCTTCTCCTCGCCCAAGTGGTCCGGTCTCGGCGCGGTCGCCGCTGCCGGTGCCGAGCGCCGGGCGTCCCAGGCCAAACTCGTGACCAAGGAGGCCTGAGGATGACCGACACCCTGACTCCCCAGCCCGCACCATCGACGAAGAAGCACTCCTTCCTGAGTCGCCTGTCCACCGGTACCGGGGCGTTCAACGTCCTGGGACCGCGGAACATCTACTACCGTGTCGCCGGCATCATGCTGATCGCCTCGGTGCTGCTGATCGCCTTCAAGCAGTTCAACCTGGGCATCGAGTTCGCCGGCGGCACCAAGATCCAGTTCGCCGCGAACACCAGCCAGATCAACACCGACGAGGTCGGCAAGACCGTCGCCGAGGCCGTCAGCATCGACTCCGCCACGGCGCAGAAGATCGGTGACAACAGCGTTCAGGTCCGCACCGAGGCCCTGAGCCCGGAGCAGATCGCCCTCGCGAAGACGGCGATCGTCGACAAGTTCGGCGTCGATGCGGCGAGTGTCTCGGCCTCGGACGTGTCCGAGACCTGGGGCTCGGAGATCTCCTCGCGGGCACTGCTCGCCCTGGTGGTCTTCCTCGTCCTGGTGAGTGTGTTCCTGGCCCTGCGGTACGAGCGACGGGTCGCCGTCGGTGCCGTCGTGTCGGTCCTGCACGACCTCATCATCACGGCCGGCATCTACTCGCTGGTCGGTTTCGAGGTCACCCCCGCAACGGTCATCGGCATCCTGACCATCCTCGGTTTCTCCTTGTACGACACCGTGGTGGTGTACGACAAGGTGCGGGAGAACACGAAGGGTCTGACCAGTCTGATCCGCCGCAACTACCTGGAAGCGGCGAACCTGGCCGTCAACCAGACGTTGATGCGCTCCATCAACACCTCGCTGATCGCGCTGCTCCCGGTGGCCGGTCTGCTGGTGGCCGGTGTGGCCATCCTCGGCTCGGGCACCCTGAAGGACCTCGCCCTGGTCATGCTCGTCGGCATGATCGTGGCCGGGTACTCCTCGATCTTCATCGCCGTGCCGGTGGCCGTCGACCTGAAGCTGCGCGAGCCGCTGATCAAGGCGCACACCGCCCGCGTCGCCGCCAAGCGCAAGGCCGAGGGTGTCGTGGTCGACGCCGACGGTGATCCGATCTCGGTGCGTGGAGTCGAAGCAGGTGCGGTCACCAAGGTGTCCCACGCCGAGTCCGCGGCCCTGGCCGACGGTGTTCTCGGTGGACGTGGCACCGGTGCCCCGCGTCCGGGTGTCAAGCCCGTGCGTTCCTCCGGAAAGGGAGCCACTCCCACCGGTAAACGCGGCCGCTGAGCCGTGACGTTCCTCCCGCAGCCGTCCCCGATGGATGAAGATCCGTCGGGGGCGGCTGCGGTGTTTCCTGGGCCTTTCGTTGCCGGGACGGACCGGGCTGCGGCGGTCGCCGCTGCTGCCGGGTACCTGAGCTCCCTGGCCCGGATCGTGCCGGACTTCCCCCGGCCCGGCATCCTGTTCCGCGACCTGACCTCGGTGCTCGTCGACCGGCACGCCCTCCCCGCCGTCGCCGCCGGACTCGCGGCCGGCGCGGTCGAACCCTTCGATCTGGTCGCGGGTCTGGACGCTCGCGGTTTCCTCTTCGGTGCGGCCGTGGCCATGTACTCCGGCACCGGCGTGCTCGCCGTTCGCAAGGCCGGCAAACTCGCCGGCGCGGTGATCGGCGAGGACTACGACCTGGAATACGGTTCGGCCCGCATCGAACTCCATCCCGACGACGTGCCGACCGGTTCCCGGGTGCTGATCGTCGACGACGTGCTGGCCACCGGGGGCACCGCGGCGGCTGCGATCCGCCTGCTGGAACGGGCCGGGGCCGTGGTGGTCGGGGTGTCCGTGGCCATGGAGCTTCACGCCCTCGGCGGAAGAGCGCGCATCCCGTCTGTCCCGGTGGCCGCGATCCTGCAGGTCTGAGCCCTGCGGTTCACCCGTCCGGCCGATCGGTCGACCGTCACAGCCGGTCCGCCGGGTGGTCCGGGCAAACGCGGATATGCTGGTGAGTGGGGTTCACTCCGTCGAAAGGACCCCAGCCTGAGGAGAACTGGTGACTTCTGACGTAACCGGTGTGAGTCCGCAACCGACCACGGGCGAGCCGCCGGCGCCGGCCCCCGGCCCCGTGCAGCCCTCGGCGACCAGACGTGTCCGGGCCCGGTTGGCCCGCCGGATGAGCGGGCAGCGGCCTGCCCCGTCACCGGTGAAGACCGTGCTGGAACCGTTGATCGCGGTGCACCGCAACCTTCACCCGAAGGCCGACCTGAAGATCCTGCAGAAGGCCTACGAGGTCGCCGAGGAGGCCCACCGCGGCCAGTTCCGCAAGTCCGGCGACCCGTACATCACCCACCCCCTCGCGGTGGCGACCGTGCTCGCCGACCTCGGTATGGACACCACCACCGTGGTCGCCGCTCTGCTGCACGACACCGTCGAGGACACCCCCTACACCCTCGAGGACGTCACCCGTGACTTCTCCTCCGAGGTCGCGCATCTGGTCGACGGGGTCACCAAACTCGACAAGGTCAACTTCGGCGACGCCGCCGAGGCCGAGACGATCCGCAAGATGGTCATCGCGATGGCCCGCGACCCCCGGGTCCTGGTCATCAAGCTGGCCGACCGGCTGCACAACATGCGCACCATGCGGTTCCTCGCCCCGGAGAAGCAGGCGAAGAAGGCACGGGAAACACTGGAGGTGCTGGCCCCGCTGGCCCACCGGCTCGGCATGGCCACCATCAAGTGGGAGCTGGAGGATCTGGCCTTCGCGATCCTGCATCCGAAACGGTACGACGAGATCGTCCGGCTGGTCGCCGATCGCGCTCCCTCGCGCGACACCTACCTGTCGACGGTCAAGGAGGAGCTGACGGCGGAGCTGTCGGCCGCCAAACTCGACGCCGAGGTGGTGGGCCGGGAGAAGCACTACTACTCGATCTACCAGAAGATGCAGGCCCGGGGTCGTGACTTCGACGAGATCCACGACCTGGTCGCGGTCCGCATCCTGGTCGGTTCGGTCCGGGAGTGCTACGCGGCCATGGGTGTGGTCCATGCCCTCTGGCAGCCCATGCCCGGACGGTTCAAGGACTACATCGCCCAACCGCGGTACGGGGTCTACCAGTCCCTGCACACCACCGTGATCGGCCCCGGCGGCAAACCGCTGGAGGTGCAGATCCGCACCCTGGAGATGCACCACACCGCCGAGTTCGGCATCGCCTCGCACTGGCGGTACAAGGAGACCAAGGGCACTCACCAGGGGAGCGCGGCCACCGTCGACGAGATGGCGTGGATGCGTCAGCTCCTGGACTGGCAGAAGGAAGCGGGGGACCCGGGGGAGTTCCTCGACAACCTGCGGTACGAGATGGCCTCGCGGGAGATCTTCGTGTTCACCCCCAAGGGCGACATCATCACCCTGCCTGCGGGCTCCACGCCGGTCGACCTGGCCTACGCGGTGCACACCGAGGTCGGCAACCGGTGCATCGGGGCGAAGGTCAACGGACGTCTGGTGGCGCTGGAGCGCACCCTGGACAACGGCCAGATCGTCGAGATCTTCACCTCCAAGGCGGTGGGTGCCGGTCCGAGTCGGGACTGGCTCAACTTCGTGGTCTCCTCCCGGGCGAAAACCAAGATCCGCCAGCACTTCGCCAAGGAACGACGCGACGAGGCGATCGAGATCGGCAAGGAGGGTATCGCCAAGGCGGTCCGCCGGGCCGGTCTTCCGGTGCAGCGGTTGATCTCCCACGACAACCTGGCCGCGGTCGCCCACGACCTGGGTTACCGGGACATCGCAGCGCTGTATGCGGCGGTGGGGGAGAACCACGTCGCCGCGACCACCGTTGTCACCAAGGTGATCTCGCTGCAGGGCGGGGTGGACGAGGCCGATGAGGAGATCACGGCCCGGTCGGCGCCGCTCGCGCCGCGACGCCCCCGGCCGAACGCCGATGCCGGTGTGCTGGTCAAGGGTCTGTCGGACATCCAGATCAAGCTGGCCCGATGCTGCACGCCGGTCCCCGGGGACGACATCCTGGGCTTCATCACCAAATCCGGATCGGTCTCGGTGCACCGGCGGGACTGCACCAACGCCGAGTTCCTGCAGTCCGAACCGGACCGGTTGATCGAGGTCGCCTGGGATCCGCATTCGGCCTCGGTGTTCCTGGTGGCGATCCAGGTGGAGGCCCTCGACCGGCACCGCCTGCTGTCCGACATCACGAAAACCCTGGCCGACGAGAAGGTCAACATCCTGTCGGCGAACCTGTCGATGACGAAGGACCGGATGGCCATCACCAAATTCTCCTTCGAGATGGCCGATCCCAAACACCTCGGGCACCTGCTGCGTGCGGTGCGAGGGGTGGAAGGTGTCTACGACGTCTACCGGGTGACCAACGCCTGAACGCTGCCGTTTGTGGCACCTGATGCTCGAAATTCGAGCATCAGGTGCCACAAACGAGGGTTCCCGTGGCACCGCGGAGTTCGCCGATCCAGGCGGCTTCCTGTTCCAATGCCGTCCGTTGCGCGGCGGACAGCCGATCGGCCGTCACGGTGATCGTGAGCTTCGATCCGGTCTTCCGCGGACGCCAGAATCCGGCGATCCGCCCCCCGGCGAGGACCGCCCCGGCCGGCCCGAGGGCGGGCCACAGCGCCTTGGTGATCACCGGGTCCTCCGTCAGCAGGGCGCGCTGCCGTGACTGGAGCAGCGGATCCCCGGGTGGCAGCAGGCGGGTGAGGGCCTCGGCCGCCACGGTGTCGGTGCCCCTGATCTGATCGATGTACTCCGGCCGGGACAGGGCCTTCACCCCGTCGACCTCGACCGGTTGCAGTCCCTCCGGCAGGGCCGGGCGCAGCAGGGCAGCCGAGGTCCCGAGATGGCCGGCCAGGTCTGCCTCGCCGGCGACACCGTGGATCCGGAGGTAGTCCTCGAGGAGGCCGGTCCTGGATCGCCGGGCGCTGGCTGCCGTCGGCGGGGAGGTGAGGGCGGGGGAGAACCGTTGGAACGCGACCGGTCGGGATCCGGGCACCAACCCGACCGCACCGGGCAGGGCGGCGCTGCGGAAGAGCATCTCCAGGACATGGGTGGACCCGCAGGGTACACAGAAGGCGCTGTACTCGGCGGGCAGATCGGCCGTCACCGCCGCGCTCAGGTCCCCCTTGGTGATGGTGCGCGAGGTGTGGTGTCGGATGGCCTTGGCCACCTCGACCAGGGCGATGAGCGGGTCGGCGCCGGCGTCCTTGAGGATCTTCCCGGACCCCACCAGCCGGGTCCAGGCGTCGGCCGCCGACAGCGGCCACAGGGCGGCGGCCAGGCTGTCCACGTCCTGGCGACGGTGGACGTGCGGGGAACCGCGCATCGACCACAGCTGGATCAGCTCGGACGAGGATCCAGGGGTCCCGATCTCCGGAACTGCCTCGGGGCCGGCGACGCGGGCGAGCAGCGCCAGCGGTGCGGAACCGTCCCGGTCCTGCACCCCGAGCCGCCAGAGGTCCAGGTCGGCCGCCGAACGGGAACGGTCCAGCCCGGAGGAGAGAACACGGTGATGGAAGACCTGTTCCCGTCCGAGCTGGACCGTACCCATGGTGACCCCGTCCGCAGTGGTGACCGCTGAAGTACCTGCAGGTCTACCAGTCCGGTCCGACAGCTGCTTTCGGGAGTGCTGCTGCCGGAGGTGTCGTTGTTCAGCTGGTCGGGGTGTCCTCCGTGGTCACGGCGGCCGTCGGGGTCGCGTCGGTGGCCTCCGGTGCGGAACCGGCACCGGTGGGCTCCTCCGTCGCCAGGGCCGGGTCGTCGGCCGGTGCGGTCGCGGTGACCGCATCCTTCGGGACGGTGATGGTGGTGATGGTCACCGGATCCTTCGGGGCGCCGTCGGCGACACTGGATCCGCCGGTGGCCAGGCCCTTGGCGGCGATGGCGTCGAGGACCTTCAGCCCACCGGCGTCGATGGTGCCCAGGATCGAGTAGTTCGGTCCGATCGGGGAATCGCCGTAGACCAGGAAGAACTGGGAGCCGTTGGTGTCGGGGCCGGCGTTCGCCATGGCGATGGTGCCGCGCGGGTAGGTGACCCCACCGGCCTCGGCCGGGATGTTGGCCAGACCCTCGTCGCCGAAGGAGTATCCGGGTCCGCCGGAACCGGTTCCGGTCGGGTCACCGCACTGCAGCACCTTCAGGCTGTCGGAGGTGGTCAGCCGGTGGCAGGTGGTGTTGTCGAAGTAGCCCTGGGACGCCAGGCTCAGCAGGGAGTTGACCCCGCAGCGGGCCTTGGACCGGTCCAGCTTCAGTCCGACGTCACCGCTGTTGAGCTTGAGCGTCACATCAACGGTGCCGGTGGACGGCGGGCTGACATTGGTCGGCGGTGTGGCCGTGCCGGCGTCACCGCTCGGGGTGTAGGTGCAGTCGGTGGTCGGAGCCATCGTCTCCGAGCCCACGGTCTCCGACCCGGCGGTCTCCGTCGCGGTCTCGGTCGCGAAGCTGTCGATCGAGGTGACCACCGGGTTGTCCGCAGCGCTGGTGTTGCTGTCCTTGTTGCCCTGGACGAGCCAGACGACACCGGCGACAACCACGACCGCGGCGACCACGCCGACGATCATCAGCCGCTGCCGCCGGGCGTGGGCCTGTTCCTGGCGACGAGCGAGTTGGCGCTCCAGTTTCCGGCGAGCGTTCTCACGTCGTTGCTGATTGGTGGGCACCGTCATCCTCCAGAGAGTTCAGTTGTGACCAGCGGTCGACCTGTTTGGATTACCTGGTCCGCCGGGGATTCTAAGTGACCGGGAGGTGCCGTTGTTGTGATGGGGCTGGGTATCGTTGGGAAACTTCTTGGAGTGGCCTTTGAGTTGATCTCCACCTGGGGTTTGTCCGGCCGCCGCCCACGCCCCTTCCGTTCCCGCGCACGTAGTTGTTCCTCGCGCACGTAACTACGTGCGCGAGGAAGAACAACGTGCGCGAGAAAAGTGCTTTCCCCGGACCGATAGGGTGGGGTGTGTTCATTTCCGGGTTTCCCGCCGGGTCCTTCCAGGCCAATTGCTTCCTGATCGCCCCCGAAGGTGGTGGCCCCGCCGTCATTGTCGATCCCGGTGAGGACGCCACCGAGCGCATCGTCGAGATCGTGAAGCAGAACGGGCTGGCTCCGGTCGCGGTCCTGTTGACCCACGGCCACCTGGACCACACCGCCTCCTTGCTCGAGGTCTGCCGCACCTTCGACATCCCGGTGTTGATCCACCCGGATGACGAATACATGCTCGACGACCCGCTCGCCGCCCTGTCATCGCAGCTGAAGGAGGCTCTGGCCGACCGGCCGACGGGTTCCCTGCGTCCGGAACAGGTGTTGCACCTCGTCGACGGCGGTGCACCCGCGGTGGCCGACCTGCCGATCACGGTTGATCACACCCCGGGCCATACCGGCGGCTCGGTGGTCTTTCGCATCGCCGGTGACGGTGACCGCCCGGAGGTGCTGTTCACCGGCGACACCCTGTTCGCCGGATCGGTCGGACGCACCGACCTGCCCGGCGGCTCCCGCGAGGTGCTTGACCGGTCCCTGGCCGGGAAACTGCTGGTCCGGCCGGATGCGGCCCTGGTGTTGCCGGGCCACGGACCGACCAGTTCCATCGGCGACGAACGCCGCACCAACCCGTTCCTGCAGGGCTTGAACTAAGGAGAGAAGTGCCTGATTTTTACGCACCGAAGGGTGTCCCGGACTACGTGCCGCCGGTCTCCCGGCAGTTCGCCGCCGCGCGCAACGGCCTGATCGCCGCCGCCGAGCGGGCCGGTTACCAACCGATCGAGCTGCCGGTGTTCGAGGACACCGGTCTGTTCGCGCGCGGTGTCGGGGAATCCACGGACGTGGTGTCGAAGGAGATGTACACCTTCGCCGATCGCGGTGGGCGGTCGGTGACACTGCGGCCGGAGGGGACGGCCGGGGTGATGCGGGCGGTCATCGAACACGGTCTGGACCGCGGGGCCCTGCCGGTCAAGCTGGTCTACGCCGGGCCGTTCTTCCGGTACGAGCGGCCCCAGGCCGGTCGCTACCGTCAGCTGCAGCAGGTGGGCATCGAGGCCATCGGCCTGGACGACCCGGCCCTGGACGCCGAGGTCATCGCCGTGGCCGACGAGGGTTTCCGTTCGCTGGGGCTGTCCGGCTTCCGGCTGGACATCACCTCCCTCGGGGACGCCAACTGCCGTCCGGCCTACCGGGAGAAACTGCAGGCCTTCCTGGCCGCGTTGCCGCTGGACGAGGCGACCCGGGAGCGGGCCGAGGTGAACCCGTTGCGCGTGCTCGACGACAAACGCCCGGAGGTGCAGGCCCTGGTGGCCGACGCCCCGCTGATGGCCGACCACCTCTGTGCCGAGTGCTCCGAGCACTTCGAGTCGGTGATCGCCGGCCTCGACGCCCTGGGTGTGGCCCACGTGCGCAACCCGCGGCTGGTGCGCGGGCTGGACTACTACACGAAGACCACCTTCGAGTTCGTGCACCCGGGCCTCGGTGCCCAGTCGGGGATCGGCGGCGGTGGACGGTACGACGGTCTGATGGCCCAGCTCGGCGGACAGTCCCTGTCCGGCATCGGGTTCGGCATCGGGGTGGACCGGACGGTGCTCGCGGCGAAGGCCGAAGGGGTCGAACTGGCCACCGGGGGCCGGGTCGACGTCTACGGGGTCCCGATGGGTGCCGAGGCGAAGGCGGTCCTGGTCGGGGTGGCCGGAAAACTGCGGGCGGCCGGGATCCGGGTGGACCTCGCCTACGGCAGCCGCGCCCTGAAAACCGCGATGAAGTCCGCAGATGCCTCGGGGGCACGGGTCGCCCTGGTGCTCGGGGACCGCGAGCTGGCCGCCGGTGAGGTGGTCGTCAAGGACATGGTCGCCGGGGACCAGCAGACCGTCACCCTCGACGCTGTGGTGGAGTCGGTCCGGGGTCTGCTCCAGGGCTGACACCGCGCCGGGGTTGACGATGACCCGAACGTCTGTTCGAATAGAACGAACGTTCGGGTCATTCGTCGTCAGGGGTCAGCTATGCGGTGGCAGGGACAGACCATCGGTGCCTTCGACGAGAGCGCGTTGCCCGGACTGAATCGGATCGCCGGGCTGATGCGGACGGTGACCACCCCGGACTTCGCCGGCGTCACCTTCCACGAGGTGCATGCCAAGTCCGCCCTGAACAAGGTGCCGGGGGCGTCCTCGATGCCGTTCAAGTGGACGATCAATCCGATGCGCGGCTGCGTCCATCGCTGCCGGTACTGCTTCGCCCGGAAGACCCACGAGTACCTGGACTTCGACGCCGGAGCCGATTTCGACTCGCAGATCGTCGTCAAGGTCAACGTGGCCGAGGTGCCCGTCGGGAGCTGGCCCGGCCGTCCTGGATCAGGGAGCGGGTGGCCATCGGGACGAACACCGACCCCTATCAACGGCCGGAGGGGCGGTACCGGCTGATGCCCGGCATCATCGGAGCCCTGGCGGATTCGGGCACGCCGTTCTCGATCCTGACCAAGGGTCCGCTGCTGCGCCGTGATCTCCCGCTGCTGCAGCGGGCGAAGGAGTCCGTGTCCATCGGCATCGGTGTCTCGCTGGCCCTGACCGACCCGGTCCTGCAACAGGCCGTCGAACCGGGGACGCCGCTCCCACAGGCCCGGTTGGATCTGATCAAGGCGGTGCGGGACGCCGGCCTGCCCTGCGGGGTGTTCGTCGCGCCGATCCTGCCCGGCCTGAGCGACGCGCCGGAGCAGCTGGCCGATCTGCTCGGCCGGTTGGCGGACGTGGGTGCGACCTCCGCCTCGATCATCCCGTTGCACCTGCGGCCGGGGACCCGCGAATGGTTCATGTCCTGGCTCGCCGCGGAGCACCCGGACCTGGTAACGCGGTACCAGCGGCTGTACGGCCGGGGATCCTACGTCACCGCCGAGTACAAGCAGTGGCTGTGGAACCATGCCGGTCCGCTGCTCCGGGAGTTCGGTTTCGAGCGGTCGGCGTCGGAGATCCGTGGCGAGTACGGCACCACGGGTGCCCTCGACGGTGGGGATGGGGTCGCCGGGTCGGGTGGTGGTTCCGGCGGGAGTTACCCGCAGGGGTACATCCCTGCCGCCGGGCCCACGGCAGACCCGGATGCCGGACCGTCCGCGCTCGCGGCCGTGACGGCGGTGGGGGAGCCGGCCCTCTTCTGACTTGCCCCGCACCTGTCCGCGAGTGGACTCCCACACCCCAGATTCCGAGGTGTGGGAGTCCACTCGGCGCGGGAGAAAAGTAGAGTGCTCCGAGTCCGTTGAACGCTTGTCGAGTGGCTTTGATGCTGGCAGATCGCCATGGCATCCGTTGGCGCTACTGGCAATTCTGGGCACGTCAGTGCAGGTGAGAGACGTCTAGGGTGCACAGTGCGTAGCCGACACTCGCTACGTGCCTGTCGGAACTCCTCGCGGGTATCTGAGACTGTCACGACGAGATCGGAACTGCGTACATGGATCGAGTACGGAGAAAGACCTGCATCCTGGCAGTTCTGACAATGGCGGCCTTCGTCGTTGTCCAGAGTGCTGCCCGAGCGCAGAACAGTGAGCAGAAGATACCTGTCGGACTCATGGCACCGGCACAGCCCCCACCATCGTTCATCATCCTCAGCAGTACCTTGTACCAGGCGAAAGATCCGTCTGCGACACCACCGATCAGGATGTCGAACCGAAGTGGATGGCTTCGAGTACCGTGACGCCGGTCAAAGTCCTGCACTCCAGAGGTAGGAGCGGCACGATGGTCGGACAAGCAGTCTGTCATCGCGGGGACGCAACGGGGTTCAGCTGCGGGGTGGTGGCGGACAAGGCAGTACGGCTGAACTACACAGATGCTTGTCCAGGGACAGTGTGCGCCAAGGTGTGGGTCGAGGTGGTGCCAGGGGATCTGAACTTGCGATGCGCGAATGGTGACAGCGGTGGCCCTGTCGGGAGTAACACCACGGCCTACGGGTTCTACAAGGGTCAAGCATCTGCAGGTCCAGGGGGTGGTCAATGTGAGTCGGCCTACTACATGTCCGTCACGTACCTCGTCGATCTTGATTCGGTGGTTTACCTTGCCTGAGAAGACCGAGCCATCAGTTGTACCTCGAGATCGGCCGTTGTCGTGGGGCGGGTCGGTCGGTGGGAATCTTGACGCGCAGTAGATGGTTCTGGCCGTCGTTGACGGCCGTGTTGGTGGGTGTTGTCGTCGCCGTCTTTTTGCTCACCCACCTGGCGCAGCGCGACTCACCAGGAGACTCCGCCACACCCGTTGTCATTTCACCCTCGACTCCGAATTCGGTCACAACAGACGGGCGGTCGGCGCTTCCTGTGATGCCGCCGAGCACTGAATCGACAGGAGTGGGCTCGCCGCAGAGAACGGGAACAACCTCTGTCGAAGCGGTTTCCACTGCCTCAAGCACGTCGGATGGGACGTTGCCGCACCACACCATCGACCCGCTGGCACCGTCGGACGGAATCTCGTTGACCGGGTTGCTTCGATGGGACGGCTCTTGTCTGTATTTGGATACTGATGGGCTCAAGGTCAGTCTGCTGTGGCCCAGGGGATTCACCAGCCAGCACCATGGCGCTGTCGTTGAGGTCCTTGATCCGAACGGCAACGTGGTGGGTCGGACAGACGGTCGCTATGTCCGACTCGGTGGGAACGACATCCTCGAGATCACGGAGGCGCAGTACGGTGCGTGCGTATTCGCAGGTGGCAGTGGCTTCGAGGTCCTCAACGTAGTGGGTCGGCATTGACGGTCGAAGCGGTACCCCGCCGAGTGGACTCCCACACCCCAGATTCCGAGGTGTGGGAGTCCACTCGGCGCGGGAGAAAAGTAGAGTGCCGTCATGGGACTGCTCTGGGAACAGGTCATTGTCGACGCCGCCGATACGGTGGCCCTGGGTGAATGGTGGGCGACCGCCCTCGGCTGGGTGGTGGTGAACAACGACCCCGAGGAGTTCGAGATCAGACCGGACGTGGACACGAAACCGGGACTGCTCTTCGTCCGGGTCATCGAGCCGAAGACGTCCAAGAACCGGTTGCACCTGGATTTTCGGCCGGTCGACCAGGGTGCCGAGGTGGAACGGCTGATCGCGATGGGGGCGCACCGCGCCGACATCGGTCAAGGGTCGGCGTCCTGGGTGGTGCTGACCGACCCGGAGGGCAACGAGTTCTGCATCCTCAGCGGCCGCAGCTAGATACCTTCCCGCGAGTGGACTTCCACCCCCCAGAAACGGGGGTGTGACGGTCCGCTCGCGGCACAAAAAAAGCCGCCGGCCTCCCCGCGAACGGGGAGGCCGGCGGCCCTGTGCTCAGATGTGCTCAGCGAGCCGACGGGCGACGCGAGGTGCTCCAGGAGGAGGCTCCACCGGCGGAGCGGTCGTAACCGCCACGCGCCGGACGGTCGTAGCCGCCACCGTGGGAGCTGCCACGGTCGTAGCCACCACGGGCCGGACGGTCGTAACCGCCACGGTCACCACGGTCGTAACCGCGGTCGCGGGACTCGGCCCGCTCGTACTGGCGGGGGGCCTGGGCTCCGTCGCCGGAATCCAGGTGGATCTGCAGGGACTGTCCGCTGACCTTGGCACCGGCGATCCGGGCCATGGCGTCGGCGCTCAGATCGGCCGAGATCTCGACGGTGCTGTGCGTGTCGAAGATGTCGATCCGGCCGAGGTCCTTGCCGTTGATGCCGCCTTCGCCGGTGATGGCACCGACGATGCCGGCCGGACGAACGCCGTGGCTGTGACCGACGGCGACGCGGTAGCGGGTACCGGCCGGACGCGGGGTGCGCGGACGCTCGGAACCACGGTCGAAGGACGGGCGGTCGTGCGAGGTGCGGTCACCCGAGCGGGTGGTGCGCTCCGCGTAGGACCGCTCGCGGCCCTGGCGGTCGCCGCGGCCACCCTGGCCACGGTCACCCGAACGCTCGCCGCGGTCGGCGGCGAAGTTGGACGGCTTGAAGGCCGGCTCCACCTGCTTGCCGTCGTCACCGGCGGCGAGGGCGGCAAGGGTGGCGGCCAGTTCGGCGGCCGTCATCGGGTTCTGGGCCAGGAAGGTCTCCACCGCGGTGCGGTAGGTCTCCAGCTTGCCGACCTCGGCGCGAGCCGAGGCCTTGGTCAGCACCTTGGTGGCGCGCTGGATGGCGACATCGGCCGCGGTGGGCAGCTTGATTTCTTCCAGCTTCTGCCGGGTGGCCCGCTCGATCGCCCGCAGACGGGAGGTCTCCCGCGGGGTGAAGAAGGTCAGCGCCTCGCCGGTACGGCCGGCCCGGCCGGTACGACCGATGCGGTGCACGTACGCCTCGGGCTCACCCGGGGCGTCGAAGTTGACGACGAGGTCGATGCGCTCGACATCGAGGCCACGGGCGGCCACATCGGTGGCGACGAGGACGTCCAGGCGACCGTTGCGCAGTCGTTCGACGATCCGCTCACGCTCGCGCTGGGCCACGTCACCGCTGATGGCGGCGGCGGAGATGCCACGGGCGATCAGCTCGGAGCCGACCGTTTCCGCGGCGTCACGGGTCCGGGTGAAGACGATGGTGGCATCGGCGTCACTGACCTCGAGGATGCGGGCCAGGGCCTCGACCTTCTGGCTGAACGGGACGACGGCGTAGGTCTGTCGGACGTTCTCGACGGTGGAGGACTGGCGGGAAACCGCGATGTCCACCGGGTTGGTCATGTGCTGCTGCGCGACCCGACGGATCGGCGGCGGCATCGTGGCCGAGAACAGGGCGGTCTGGCGACCGGCCGGGGCGTCCTCGAGGATGCGCTCGACGTCCTCGGCGAAGCCCATCCGCAGCATCTCGTCGGCCTCGTCGAGGACGAGGAAACGAACACCGGACAGGTTCAAGGTCTTGCGGGTCAGGTGGTCGATGATCCGACCGGGGGTGCCGACGACGACCTGCACACCGCTGGCCAGCGACTTCTGCTGGGGCTGGAAGGCCGATCCGCCGTACACCGACAGGACCCGGAGGCCGGGCATGTGGGTTGCCATCGAGCTGATGGCGTCGGCGACCTGCATCGCGAGCTCGCGGGTCGGGGTCAGGACGAGGGCCTGGACCTGACGCAGCGAGGGATCGATGGCGGCGAGCATCGGCAGACCGAAGGCAGCGGTCTTGCCGGTGCCGGTCTGGGCGACACCCGTGATGTCCTGGCCCAGGAGCAGGGCCGGGATGGCCTTCTCCTGGATCGCGGACGGGGTGGTGTAGCCGAGGTCGGTGACGGCGCGGAGCAGGTGCTCCGGCAGGCCGAGATCGGCGAAGGTCACTTCGGCAGGGGCTGCGGGAGCGACGGGGTTGGTGGGGGCGGCCTCAGTCGAGTCGACGGACGTGGAAGGTCCTTCGGTTTCGAACTCGGACAGGGCAGCATCGGACACAACGGGAAAAGCAGGGGCTGACATCTACGACCATCTCTTCGGGTCGGAGTCATCTGACGGCGCTAACCCGCGTGGATCCCTGCCGGTCAAGGCAATCTGCTGTGCTAGACAAGTGAATCTCAGCAGGTGGGGAAGAATACTTCCGGGCTGTGCACCGGGGCCGCTCTCTGCGCGACTGGACTCCGTGAACGATTCAGTTTAGCCCGACGTTCGACGACAAGTCGAGGGTAGGTGGGCAGGTGTGTCGAGTGATCTGTGTCGCTTTGGTAACGCCGGGTCGGATCGGTGCAGGTCGAGCCCAGTTCGGGGGGTCAGGAACCGGCCGTGGACAAAGGACTTGTCCGCATCGGCAAGAATGGAGCCCACCAGCACACCACCCGCCCGGTCGGGGACGCAGATCGGCCCGCTCGTCGGGCGACCCGTGGTCCGCCCCCGCCAGGTCATCAAGGAGCCAGACCCTCGTGACTCAGAGCAACAGCATTCGGACCCATTCGGCAGGAACACTGCGCCCCGAGCACGACGGTGCCACCGTGGTGCTCGCAGGCTGGGTGGCCCGCCGCCGCGATCACGGCGGTGTCATCTTCATCGATCTGCGGGACGCCTCCGGGTCCGTGCAGACCGTCTTCCGTGAGGGCGAGATGGCCGAGCTCGCGCACAAGCTGCGCAACGAGTACTGCGTGCAGATCACCGGAACGGTGAGCATCCGCCCCGAGGGCAACACCAACCCGGACCTGCCGACCGGCGGTATCGAGGTCCTGGTCGACGCGGTCGAGGTCCTCTCCGAGGCCGGTACCCTGCCGTTCCAGATCGACGACCATGTGGAGGTCGGCGAGGAGACGCGGCTGAAGTACCGCTACCTGGATCTGCGCCGCAGCGGCCCGGCCGCGGCCCTGCGCCTGCGCAGCGCCGTCAACAAGGCCGCGCGCACCGTGCTGGACTCCCACGACTTCGTCGAGATCGAGACCCCGACCCTGACCAGGTCCACCCCCGAGGGTGCCCGCGACTTCGTGGTGCCGGCGCGCCTGCGCCCGGGTTCCTGGTACGCCCTGCCCCAGTCCCCGCAGCTGTTCAAGCAGCTGCTCATGGTCGCCGGTATGGAGCGGTACTACCAGATCGCCCGCTGTTACCGGGACGAGGACTTCCGTGCCGACCGGCAGCCGGAGTTCACCCAGCTCGACGTCGAGATGTCCTTCGTGACCCAGGACGACGTCATCGCCCTGGCCGAGGACGTGCTGACCTCCATCTGGGACCTGATCGGGCACAAGATCACCACCCCGATCCCGCGCATCACCTACCGCGAGGCGATGGACAAGTACGGCTCGGACAAGCCCGATCTGCGGTTCGACCTGGAGATCGGTGAGCTCACCGAGTACTTCAAGGACACCCCGTTCCGGGTGTTCCAGGCCCCCTACGTCGGTTACGTGGTGCAGACCGGCGGGGCCTCGACCCCGCGGCGCGGTTTCGATGCCTGGCAGGAATGGGCGAAGCAGCGCGGCGCGCGTGGGCTGGCCTATGTGACCATCGCCGAGGACGGGACCCTCGCCGGCCCGGTCGCCAGGAACCTCTCCGACACCGAGCGTGACGGCCTGGCCGCGGCCACCGGTGCCCAGCCGGGGGACGCGGTGTTCTTCGCCGCGGGTGCCCGCCGGGCCTCCCAGGAACTGTTGGGCGCCGCCCGTGGCGAGATCGCCCGCCGCGGTGGCCTGATCGACGAGCAGGCCTGGTCCTTCGTCTGGGTGGTCGACGCGCCCCTGTTCGAGCCGACCGGTGAGACCGACGACGTCGCCGTGGGTTCGGGGGCCTGGACCGCCGTGCATCATGCGTTCACCTCGCCGAAGCCGGAGCACCTGGACACCTTCGACACCGATCCGGGCAGTGCGTTGGCCTACGCCTACGACATCGTCTGCAACGGCAACGAGATCGGTGGCGGGTCCATCCGTATCCACCGCCGGGACATCCAGGAGCGGGTCTTCGCGATCATGGGTCTGTCCCAGGAGGAGGCCAACGAGAAGTTCGGCTTCCTCCTCGACGCCTTCTCCTTCGGGGCCCCGCCGCACGGCGGGATCGCCTTCGGCTGGGACCGGATCGTCATGCTGCTCTCGCGGCTGGACTCCATCCGTGAGGTCATCGCGTTCCCGAAGTCCGGCGGCGGCTACGACCCGCTGACGGCCGCCCCGGCACCGATCACCGCTCAGCAGCGCAAGGAGGCCGGCGTCGATGCTGTGCCGCCCAAGCCTGCCGGGGACAAGCCTGCCGGGTCGTGACCCCGCCACCGCGCTCCGTACCGACTACCGCGCTCGTTGCGACAAGCGCGATAGTCGAGAAGGAGCGCGGTCACCCGCGGGTCGGTCGCGCGAGCGTCGCCTGACCGAAACAATTCCGACTTAGAGTGACCCCGCCCGGGGCGCGGATCCCGGGCGGGTGGTGGACTCGCCGGATGTTGGAAAGGGATGACCCGTGGGAATCAAGGTCGCACTGGAGCACCGCACCGCCTACACGTTCGACCGGCAGGTCGAACTGCATCCCCATGTGATCCGGTTGCGGCCCGCGCCGCACAGCCGTACCCCGATCGAGGCGTACTCGCTGAAGATCGAACCGGCGAACCATTTCCTGAACTGGCAGCAGGACCCGTTCGGCAATTTCCTGGCCAGGGTGGTGTTCCCGGAGAAATCCGATTCGTTGACCATCACGGTCGGGCTGGTCGCCGATATGCAGGTCATCAATGCCTTCGACTTCTTCATCGAGGACTACGCCGAAACCTATCCCTTCTCGTACCCGGCCGATCTGGCTGCGGACCTGGACCCGTACCTGCGGTCGGTGGACGAGTCCGCCCCCGGGGACGGACCGGGCCCGGCCGTCCGCGCCTGGCTGGAAAGGTTCGAGATCCCCGGCGATATCGGCATCGTCGACTTCCTGGTGGCGTTGAACAGCGCCGTGTACCGGGATGTCGGGTATTCGGTCCGGATGGAGGAGGGGGTCCAGACCCCGGATTTCACCTTGACCTCGGCGATCGGTTCCTGCCGGGATTCCGGCTGGCTGCTGGTGTCCCTGTTGCGTGAACTGGGTCTTGCCGCCCGTTTCGTCTCCGGCTATCTGGTGCAGCTCACCTCGGACGGGGAATCCCTGGACGGCCCCAACGGCCCCGCCGCCGATTTCACCGATCTGCACGCCTGGACCGAGGTGTACATCCCCGGGGCCGGCTGGATCGGACTGGACCCGACCTCCGGCCTGTTCGCCGGGGAGGGCCACATTCCGTTGTCGGCCACCCCGCACCCGGCCAGCGCCGCGGCGATCACCGGTGCCACCGGCATCACCAACTCCACCCTCGACTACTCGAACGTGGTCCGTCGGGTGCACGAGGACCCGCGGGTCACCCTGCCGTACACCGACGAGCAGTGGGATCGGATCCAGGAATTCGGCGAGGCCGTCGACGCCAAGCTGGTCGAGGGGGACGTCCGCCTGACCATGGGCGGTGAGCCGACCTTCGTCTCCATCGACGATTTCGTCTCCGATCAGTGGACCACGGCGGCCGACGGTCCGGACAAAAGGGACAGGGCAGGTGAACTCGCGGAGCGGCTGCACCAGATCTACGCCAAGGGCGGATTCGTCCACCGCGGCCAGGGCAAGTGGTACCCGGGAGAACCCCTGCCGCGCTGGCAGATCGGCCTGTACTGGCGGACCGACGGGGAGTCCCTGTGGTCCAACCCGGAGCTCTTCGACGACCCCTGGGCGCCGGGGAACCCGGAGCTGACGGCCGAGGACGCCCACAGGTTCGTCAACTCGGTGGCCATCGGCTTCGCCCTGCCCGACAGTCAGGTCCGGCCGGCGTACGAGGACGCCCTGGCCCGGATGCTGCAGGAGGTGCGTCTCCCGGATGGGTCCCCACCGGAGGTCGACCTGACCGGCGACACCGACGGATCCGACGCCCGCGCCGCCCTGCTGGCGGCCACGCAGACCGCCGTCGCCGCACCGACCGCATGGTTGCTGCCGCTGCACCGGCTGCCCGACGGCAGCGGATGGGCCAGTGCCGATTGGCGGTTGCGACGTGGGCAGATCGCGCTGATCCCGGGGGACTCGCCGGCCGGGCTGCGGCTGCCGCTGAACGCCATCGCCTGGGAGGGCCCGGAAGTGGTGCCGGAGGTCGATCCACTTGCCCCGGTGGAGGACCTGGAGATCACCCCGATCGCCCGGCCGGGTGTCGCTGCCGTCGTCCCGGCGCAGGGCGCGCCGACGACCGCGGTGGTGGTCGAGGTCCGGGAGGGTCATCTGTTCGTCTTCCTGCCGCCGCTGGCCAGGCTCGAGGACTACCTGGAACTGCTCGGCGTGGTGGAACAGGCCGCCACGGTCCTGCAGATCCCGGTGGTCCTGGAGGGGTACACCCCGCCGTCGGACCAGCGGCTGCAGAACCTGACCGTCACCCCCGACCCCGGGGTGATCGAGGTCAACGTGCAGCCGACCTCCTCCTGGTCGGAACAGGTGGACCTGACCACCACCCTGTTCGAACAGGCCAGACTGACCAGGCTCGGGGCCCAGGCCTTCGATGTCGACGGCACCCACACCGGGACCGGCGGCGGCAGCCACATCACCCTCGGCGGCACCACCCCGGCGGACTCACCGCTCCTGCGTCGTCCCGACCTGCTGGTGTCTCTGCTGACCTACTGGCAGCACCACCCGTCGCTGTCCTACCTGTTCTCCGGACGTTTCATCGGGCCGACCTCGCAGGCACCGAGGGCCGACGAGGGCCGGCCGGAGAACGTCTACGAGATGGAGATCGCGTTCAGCGAGATCGAGCGTCTCACCGAGGATGCGCGGGCCAAGGGCGAGGACGCCTCGCCGTGGATCATCGACCGGGCGCTGCGGCACCTGTTGACCGATCTGACCGGCAACACGCACCGGGCCGAGTTCTGCATCGACAAGCTGTACAGCCCGGACTCGGCCCGCGGTCGCCTCGGGCTGTTGGAACTGCGCGGGTTCGAGATGCCCCCGCACCCGCAGATGGCTCTGGTACAGGCGTTGCTGGTCCGCAGCCTGGTGGCCAGGTTCTGGGCGGAACCGCTGCGGGCACCGCTGGTGCAGCACGGGGTCGACCTGCACGGACGTCACCTCCTGCCGTACTTCGTGACGGAGGACATCGCCGAGGTGGCGGCGGATCTGCGCCGGCACGGGTTCGACTTCCCGACCAGTTGGCTCGACCCGTTCACCGAGTTCCGGTTCCCGCGGCTGGGCAGCACCACGGTCGCCGGGGTCGATCTCGAACTGCGCTCGGCGATCGAACCCTGGCACGTGCTGGGGGAGGAGGCGACCGGCAGCGGGACGGCCCGGTACGTCGACTCCTCGGTGGAACGGCTCCAGGTCCTCGTCGACGGGGCCGATCCGGCCCGTCACATCCTGACCTGCAACGGTGTTCCGGTGCCGCTCGGCCCGACCGGGGTCCCCGGGCGGCAGGTCGCCGGTGTCCGTTACCGCGCGTGGCAGCCGCCGAGCGCCCTGCATCCCTCGATCGCCCCGCATTCGCCGTTGGTCTTCGATCTGATCGACGTCGACTCGGCGCTGTCCCTGGGCGGCTGCCGGTACCACGTGGTCCACCCGGGCGGTCGGTCCTACGAGAAACCGCCGGTCAACGCGCTGGAGGCACAGTCGCGGCGTACCAACAGGTTCGAGGCGTTGGGCTTCACTGCGGGCGCGATCGATGTCGCCGGGCTCCGGGAGAAGGCGGCGCGCCTGGCGGCGGACACCGCTCCGATGCATATCCTGGATCTGCGAAGGGCAGCGATGGTCTGCCGATGAGAACCAGTACAAGCACGGTGACCTGACAGATGACAGCCCCTCCCCAGGTCGACGCCTCGACACTGCTCGACTCCTACCGGGCGCGTACCCCGGAGCTGCCGCTGGCGGCCGGTCCGATCCGCTTCGACGAGATGGTCGACGGTGACGGCCGGGTCCGGGACGGCTGGGAGGAGCTGGCCGAGGGCTTCGACTCGATGGGTCGGGCGGACCTGCGCCGGTTGCTCGGTCAGGTGGACCGGCTGCTGGAGAACGACGGGGTCACCTACAACCCGATCGCCGAGGCCGGATCCGGGTCGGCCGCGGTCGACACCTCGGACGACATCGGCGGCTCCGGTGCGATCGGGGATGCGGACACCCAGCCTCAGCCCTGGCGGTTGGACGCCGTCCCGCTGATCCTCGGTTCCCAGGACTGGGCGCAGCTGGAATCCGGTCTGCTGCAACGGTCCACGCTGCTGGACGAGGTGCTGACCGACATCTACTCCTCCCGGCGATTGATGCGGACGGGCCTGATCCCACCGGAGATGGTCTTCGGACACCCCGGGTACCTGCGCCGGGCGCACGGAGTGTCGGTGCCGGGGGCGCACCAGTTGTTCTTCCACGCCGCCGATGTCTTCCGCGCCGCCGACGGGCGATTCCTCGCGCTCTCCGACCGGACCCAGGCCCCGTCGGGAGCCGGATACGCGATGGCCGACCGTCGGGTCATCTCCCGGGTGCTGCCCGATTTCTTCCGCCGGTCGGCCCCGCATGGTCTTGGTGCCTTCTTCCGGACGATGCGTCATGCGCTCCAGTCGGTGGCCCCCACCGCCGCCGAGGACCCGCGGGTGGTGGTGCTCAGCCCTGGTACGCATTCCGAAACCGCCTTCGATCAAGCCTTTCTCGCTGCTCTGCTCGGTCTGCCGCTGGTGGAGAGTGCGGATCTGACGGTCCGTGAGGGCCGGTTGTGGATGCGTTCTCTCGGCCGGTTGGAACCGGTGGACGTGGTGCTGCGCCGGGTGGATGCCAACTTCACCGACCCGCTGGACCTGCGGCCCGATTCCCGGCTCGGCGTGGTCGGACTCGTCGAGGCCAACCGGCGCGGGGCCGTCACGATCGTCAACTCACTGGGCAGCGGGGTGTTGGAGAACCCGGCGCTGCTGTCGGTGCTGCCGCAGCTGAGCCAGGCGCTGCTCGGCGAGGACCTGACCCTGGAGTCGGTGCCGACCTTCTGGGGTGGGACGTCCACCGGTCGCTCGCACATCCTGGCCCATCTGAACCGGCTGGTGCTGCGCCGGACCGATCGGGAGGAGAGCCGGTACCCGCAGACCATGTCGTCGACCGAACTGGCGACCCTGCGGTCCCGGATCGAGTCCGAACCGGCGAGCTGGGTGGGACAGGAGATCGACCAGGTCTCCGAGGCGCCGGTCGGCACCCCGGAGGGTCTGGCCGCGCGCGGGGTGGCGATGCGGATGTTCTCCGTCGCCCACCAGGCCGGGTACGTGCCGATGCCCGGGGCTCTCGGCCGGGTGTTGCCGCAGGACGCGTCCTCGGAGAACGGCGGGGCCAACGAGGCCAAGGACGTGTGGGTGCGGTCCGGTCGCGCCGAGATCACGGCCAGCCGCGACAACGCGGCCTGGCTGCAGGAGGGCCCCCTCGTCGCGGCCTCCCGGGATTCGGTGGCTGCCTCCCCGCGTGTGCTGGAGGACCTGTTCTGGTTCGGTCGGTACACCGAGCGGCTGGAGGACTTCACCCGGCTGCTGATGGCGGCGAAGGAACGGGCCGACGACTTCCGTTTCCGCCCGGCCGAACTCGGGGCCGGGTCGGTTCCGGTGCTGCTGGACACCGTGACGACGGTGTCGACCACCTTCCCCGGATTCCTCGCCGAGCGGGTGGACACCAACACCGAGATGCGGTCGTTGATCCTGGACGCCACCCGTCCGGGAACCATCGCACACGCCCTGCTGCGGCTGCAGAATGCGGCAAGTGGTGTGCGGGACCAGCTCTCGGGAGACACCTGGATGGTGTTGGCCGGTGTCGACCGCGCCCTGACCGAACTCAAGGCCGACCGGCTCGACCAGGGTGCGGTGCTGCAGACCACCCACGCCGCGGTCCTGTCCGGGATGCTGGCCCTGTCCGGTCTGGCCGCGGAGAACATGATCCGGGATCCCGGCTGGCACCTGATGGACATCGGTCGACGGTTGGAACGATCCATCCAGCTGGTCGTCATCCTGCGGAACACCTTGGCCCAGGCCAAGAACCCGGCCGTGGACTCCCTGCTCATCGAATCGGTGCTGCAGATGACCGAGTCCATCCTGACCTACCGCCGTCGTTACCGGGGGCGCACCCAGATCGGCACCGTGCTGGAGCTGCTGCTGCTCGACGACGGGAACCCGCGATCCCTGGCCTATCAACTCGGTGCGATCTCGAACAGTTTCAAGGCCCTGCCCGATGCCTCGGGAACCTCGGTCTCCGAACGTGCCCTGGAAGATCTGACCACCAAGCTGCGTCGTTGCAGCGCAAGTGATCTCGACGACGCCGACGCCGACGGCCACCGGGCCGAGCTCGACACGTTCCTGGACGAGACCCACACGGCCCTGCGAGGTCTGGCCGACGCCATTGCCGCCCAGCACTTCTGGCACCCCAGTTCGATGCAACCCCTGTACCGCCCGTCGGGGGACCGGCACAGTTCCGAGGATCCGGAGGAGGAGCGCGAGCTGCAGGTTCCCGTCCCGCAACAGGTTCCGACCCAACAGGCCGAGGCTCGTCTGGTTCCGTCGGCCACCCTGATCGAGAAGTTGCTGCCATGACGAAGACCTACCGGATCACCCACCGGACCACCTACTCCTACTCCGACCAGGTGAGTGCCTCCTACGGGCGCGGGTACCTGCAGCCGCGCCCGACCCCGTGGCAACGGGTCCTGGAACACGCGGTGGTCATCGACCCGGCCGCCGGGGACATGAGCACCTCGGTGGACGCCTACGGCAATACCGACACCTTCTTCCACGTCACCACCGGTCACACCGAGCTGGTGGTCACCAGCCTGTCGTTGGTGGAGGTCGACGCGCAGGGTGCGCCTCCCGAGATCACCGAGATGCCCTGGGAACTCGCCCGGCCGGGGGAGGATCAGCCCGAGGGCAGCGAGTGGGCCGAGGCGGTGGAATTCGTCCTGCCTTCCCCACTGATCGACGTGGTCGAGGGGAGTCGGGAGTACGCGCTGAAGTCCTTCACCCCCGACCGGCCGCTGGTCGAGGCGATCTTCGACCTGACCCATCGGATCTACACCGAGTACATCTACCAGTTCGGTTCCACGACCATCTCCACCAGGATCCCCGATCTGCTGGAGAAGAAAACCGGTGTCTGCCAGGACTTCGCGCACCTGGCCGTGTCCTGCCTGCGCTCGATCGGGCTGGCCGGACGGTATGTCTCCGGCTATCTGGCGACCACCCCGCCGCCCGGCAAGGAACGGATGATCGGGGCCGATGCCACCCACGCCTGGGCCGCGGTCTGGCTGCCGGGTGGGTACTGGCTGGCCTTCGACCCGACCAACGACCAGTTCGCCGACGAGCGGTACACCACCGTTGCCTGGGGTCGGGACTACGCGGACGTGCCGCCGTTGAAGGGTGTCATCTTCACCGATGCGAAGAAGAGCCGGATGAAGGTCTCGGTGGACGTCGCCCCGGTCTGACCGGTGGGGAAACCCTCACGACGGCAACCGAATTTGCCGGGGCCGTGGTCGCTGTCTCCGCCATTGCGTCGAAATTGGCGATGTCCTGACGCGGGCCGGCATGGAGTCGCAGCGACAGACCTTCCTGCAGTTCGACACCGGCCCCGGAGGATTGATTTCGGGACCATTTCTGGTTTCCGTGCAACGTTTTGTGCTGCCGACGGCATCTACAACACACACGGCAGGAGCAAACCAGTATCAGCGGGGGCGGGATGGATTTCGAGCAATTCCTCGAGGCGGAGATGCCAGGCCTGGTCCGGTTCTCCAGAATCCTGACCGGAGACCGGCAGGATGCACATGATGTTCTCGCCGATGCCCTGATCAAAACGGGGAAGAATTGGGAAGGGGTCGGCGCTGTCGCTGATCCGCCGGCCTATGTGCGGCGGATCGTGGTGAACACCTACCTCGCCGACAGGCGCAAGGCCGTTCGGAGGCGGACGACTCCGGTCGCCGCTGTGTCGTCGGCCGTCGCGACCCCGGATTTCTCAGGCCAGATCGACAACAGGGACCTGCTCCACCAGTCGCTGAAACAACTCGCTCCCCAGCAGCGGGCGGTTGTTGTGTTGCGTTACTACCAGGACCTGGACGATGCCGCCATCGCCGCGGTCGTCGGCACCTCGGTCTCCACCGTGCGCTCGAACATCTCGCGTGCGCTCACTCATCTACGCGTATCGCCCCACCTGACAGGAACCGAGAGGTTGACATGAACTCCGACGACCTACGTAGAGCTCTCGACGAAGAGGGTGGAGACATCCCCGATCCGAACGCGGTCCGGCGCACTGTTCTCGACGCACTGCACTCGGACTCGACGCGACTGGCCACCTCGGCTGCGCCTCACCCGGCGGCCGTGGGCACCAAGCATCGGCGCCTGTATCCGTACCTGGCAGCGGCATCCATCGCCATGGTCGCGATCGGGGCAACCTATGTCATCTCGACAGCGGCAACCCCGGACACAACACTTGGATCAAGTCCGACGGCGCACCCACCGGTCCTCTCATCCGGAAGCAGCGCCGGCGCATCAACCGATCCGACACCTTCGGCTACCGGGTCATCGACGGACCCGGTCCCGGTTTCCGTTGCCGCACCAGTCACATTCCTGCCAACGTGCGGAGATGTATTCGAGGTGGCCGATCATCAGGACAACGGACTCACGGTCACGGCTTCAAGGTCGCCCGAGCAGGCTCACACATTGCTGGAGGTGACCCTCACGAACCCCACGGAAGATCGCATCAAGGGTGTTGACGGCTGGACACTCTATGCCCTTGATGACGATGACGTCGTCATCGGTATCGGCTCCATGAAGCTCGCTGCCGAATTTCTCGACCTGGCCCCCGGCGAGCAGACAACGGTCGAGCGAGTCGTCGGCAGAATAGTCGATTGCATCTCCAAGGGCAGCTATCTCCAGGCCGACAGGGTGCGGCTCGCGTACTGGCAGACCGTGAGTGCACCCGGCCCCGAGGTCGCCGAAGGAGCGGCCGCGGTTTCGACACCCTAGGTCCGAGGAGACCATGTCGAACGAGTGCCCGTGTTCGGCTCGTCCGGCGATAGCGGGCCGCACGGGACCCAGTTTCTGTTCCGAGCATTGACTCAGCGGGCCGCGAAGTCGGCTGTCGTGGTGGCCTCCGACGAGACCTCTTTCTGGACGAGAACGTTCACCCATCCCGGTGCCACTCCACGTTGAAGGAACCCGTCAGGTGTGGCGCTGCGCCGAGTGGGCACCAGGGTATTGACCTGTCGACCCGATCCGGATGAGTGTGAACCGCATGCGTGACTTTGCCTGCCCGAACTGCGGCCAGCGACTGGCCTTCGAGAACTCCCTGTGCCTGAGCTGCGGGAGCGCGATCGGTTTCGGGTCGCGGATGCTCGACTTCGAGGTCCTTGCGGCCGATGGCACGGCCGTCGGCGACGGCCAGACCTCGAAGATGTGCGCCAACCTCAACCGGATCGGCTGCAACTGGCTGGCCGCGGTCGATGAGCCCGGCGGATTCTGCTTCTCCTGCCGGTTGACCAGGACGGTCCCGGCGGCGACCGACCCGGTGGCCAACGCCGAGTTCGCCGAGGCGGAGACCGCCAAACGTCGGCTGCTCGTGGAACTGCTCGAACTGCAGCTGCCGATCAACGGCAGGGATGTAGAGCCGGTGCGCGGTCTGTGCTTCGACCTGCTGTCCAGCGCGCGTACGCAGGTGATGACCGGCCACGACGAGGGTGTCATCACCCTGGACCTGGCGGAGGGCAACGACCTGCACCGGGAGCGGCTACGGGTGTCGATGGGGGAGCCGTACCGGACCCTGCTCGGGCACTTCCGCCATGAGATCGGGCACTACTACTACCTCGTGCTGGCCGAGACCGGGCAGGCCAGAGCGGATTTCGACGAACTCTTCGGGGATCCGGATGCCGACTACCAGCAGGCGCTCGACCGGCACTACTCCGAAGGTGCCCCCGCCGGCTGGGAGGCCGACTTCGTCTCCTCCTACGCGACCATGCACCCGGCCGAGGACTGGGCGGAGACCTTCGCCCACTACCTGCACATCAGGGACACCATCGACACCGCTGCGGCCTTCGGTTTCGCGCCGTCCGGGGCGGCCATGGATCGAAGGCTCCCCGGCGATGCCGGGTTCAGCCGGATGATCGAGCTGTGGCTGCCGCTCTCCTGGGCGCTCAACATGATCAACCGGTCCATGGGCCATCGGGACCTCTATCCGTTCGTGCTGGCCGGACCGGTGCTGGACAAGATGAGGCTGGTGCACCGGCTGGTCACCGAACAGGCCGACCGCCGGCCGGCCCAGTAGGTCGGTGGCCGGGGCGCGAGTGGACCGACGCACCCCTGCCGGTGGGGTGTCGCGGTTCACTCGCGGTGGCGGACCGGATGGAACGAGCCACCCTGGCTGAGACCCGGTCCCGCCGGTAGGTTGAGAGCTGGTTGCACCGCGATCCGGTGCAACCGGACATCTTTTCAACGGCGAAATGAGATTCCTGTGTCTGTGACCGCGCAGTCCTCCGCAACCGGTGTGCCGCCTTTCGGGGCGGACGAGTTGGACCGACCGATGCTCATCGGTGGCTCCTGGGTGGGAGCCGTCGGTGGGGAGTGGATCGAGGTGGACAGCCCCGGCCGCCGCGGCCTGGTGATCGCCCGGGTCCCCCGCGGGCAGGATGCGGATGCCGATCGGGCGGTCACAGCGGCGCGGGCAGCGTACCCGGCCTGGGCGGCGCTGCATTTCAAGGACCGCCAGAAGGCACTGCTGCAGATCGCCGACGCCCTGGAGGCCGCCGCCGAGGAGCTGTCCGTGCTGACGGCCTGGGACACCGGGAACGCCCTGCGCCCGCAGGCCCGGCCGGAGTCACAGACCCTGGCCAACCTGTTCCGCTACTTCGGCGGGATCGCCGGGGAGTTCAAGGGGGCGGTGCTGCCCGCCGGGGACGACCAGTTGCAGTACACCCGGCGTGAGCCCCTCGGTGTGGTCGCCGGCATCCTGCCCTGGAATTCGCCGCTGATGATCGCCGGGATGAAGGTGCCCGCGGCGCTGGCCGCCGGGAACGTCATCATCCTCAAGGCCGCCGAGGCCGCGCCGCTGACCATCCTGCGGATGGCCGAGATCGCGTCGGAGTTCCTGCCCGACGGTGTGTTGAACGTACTCACCGGATTCGGTCCGGAGGTCGGTGAGGCCTTGGTCCAGCACCGTGGCGTGGACAAGGTCTCGTTCACCGGTTCCTCCAAGGTGGGCCACCACGTGGCCGAGGCGGCCGGTGCGCGGCTGGCCCACGTGTCCTTGGAGCTGGGGGGCAAGAGCCCCAACATCGTGTTCCCCTCCGCGGCTGCTCCTGAGCACATCGAGGCCACCGCCGTCGGGGTGTTGACCGCGATGCGCTTCACCCGCCAGGGACAGTCCTGCACCGCCGGTTCCCGGCTGTTCATCCATGAGAGTGTCTACGAGGCCTTCCTGGAAGTGTTGGTGGCCAAGGTGTCTGCGTTGAAGGTGGGTGATCCCCTCGACGAGGCAACGGATATGGGTGCGATCATCAACCAGAAGCAGTTCGACCAGGTGACCTCCTACATCGAGGACGGCCGCTCCCAGCCGGGCGTCCGCGTCGTGCTGGACGCCTCGAAGGACATCCCGGCAGGGCTGGACGGTTTCTACCAGGGACCGACGATCTTCGCCCAGGTGGACAACTCCTGGAGGATCGCCCAGGAGGAGATCTTCGGGCCGGTACTGGTTGCGATCCCGTGGTCGGATCGCGACGACGTCATCCGGATGGCCAACGACTCCCACTACGGTCTCGCGGCCTACATCTGGTCGCGGGACCTGAACGAGGCCCTGGACACCGCCCACCGGATCGAATCCGGCTGGGTGCAGGTGAACCAGGGCGGCGGCCAGATGATCGGCCAGTCCTACGGCGGGTACAAGACCTCCGGGATCGGGCGGGAGTTCTCCCTGGAGGGGGCTTTGGAGTCCTTCACCCAGATCAAGCAGATCAACGTCAAACTCGACTAACCCTCCCCGCGAGTGGACTCCCACACCCCAGAATCTGGGGTGTGGGAGTCCACTCGCGGTGCGGTGCGGTGCGGGGGATCAGTGGGTGGTGAGGGCGCTGAGCCGGTGGAAGAAGGCAGCCATCGAGTCGCGGTGCACCGGATCCTTCGGGCGGAAGCTGCCGTCGTCGTAGCCGTTGGTGATACCGGCCAGGCTGAGCCAGTCGATGGCCCCGCAGTTCTTGCTGTTGACATCGACGTCGGTGAAATGGGTCCCGCCGGTGCAGGTGAGATCCGTGCTGCCGGAGTGGTGGGTGCGGTACAACCAGGTCGCCATGACACCCCGCTGGGTGGTCGCTCCTGGATGGAAGTCCCCGCCAGGTGGGTTGAGGCCGGCGGCGGCGAGCCATTCGATGGGGCCGCAGAAGGCATCCATCGTGTGGACGTCGTTGTAGGTGCGGTCCTTCATGGGATCGCAGACGGGGTCGGACACACCAGGGTTGGCGTAGCGGAAGAGGAAGGCCGCCATGGCTTGTCGGGTGATGTCGGCGGTGGGTTGGTACTTTCCGTCCTCATATCCCAGGGCGGTGCCGGTGCCGGCCAGCCAGGTGATGTCGTCCTTGAACGTGTAGGCATTGTTGACATCTGTGAAATGTGGTGTGGTGACGGCGATCCCGGCTGTGTTGACGATCTCGGTGCTGATCTCCAGCAAGGTGCGGCCGTTGAGGACGCCTGCGGTGTAAGCGGGAACCGGAACCGCGGACACCGGTGGGTTGTTCGCGTTTCCCAATCGCCCGGAGGGGGAGGTGGTGCCCCAGCAGTACCCCTTCCCCGACTCCACCACGCAGCCGCCGCCCGCAGCCATGGTGATCGAGGCGGTCGTCTGATTGACGAAGCCGCCCTGGGGCTTGACCCGTTGCGGGAGGGACGCATCCCCGGGGGTGCCGGTGCCGAGGAGTCCGTCCGCGCCTTTGCCCCAGCACAAGGCGACCCGATCGGCGCCGTCCGCACCTTCGGCGATCGCACAACTGTTGTAGGGGCCAGCGGCCACCGACTTGACGGTGAGCCTGTCGCCGATCCCCACGACCACCGGGACGGTGGAGGTGTTGGTGCTGCCGTCGCCCAGCTGGCCGAAGTCGTTGGCCCCCCAGCAGTAGGCCGTGCCCTTCGTCAGGGCGCAACTGTGCTGTGCACCGGCGGCGATCGAGTCCACCGCCTGCGCGCCCAGACCGGAGGCGGTGTTGACCGGGGTCGGCACCAGTTGCTCCGACTTGCCCAGCCCGTCACCCAGCTGCCCCCGGTCGTCCGACCCCCAGCAGTACGCGCGGTTGGTGGCGATGGCGCAGGTGCTGTAGCTGCCGGCGCTGATGGCCGTCACCGTTTTCCCGGCCAGCGCACCGTCGGTGCGGACCTTGGTCGGGAGGGTGGAAGACAGGTGGGAGCCGATTCCGAGCTGACTGTGGGTGTTGTCCCCCCAGCAGTAGGCGGCACCGTCGGCGATCGCGCAGGTGTGCAGACCCCCCGCGCTGACGGCGGTCACCTTCTTGCCGTCGAGCAGACCCTGAACCAGGGCGGGGGTCGGGTTGGTGTCCGCGGGGGCACCGGTGCCGAGCTGGCCGAACTTGTTCCAACCCCAGCAGTACAACGACTGCTCGGCGATCTCGCATTGATGCGCGTAGCCGGCGTCGATACTGCTGATCTCCTTCCCGTCGACCGCGGTACCGCCGTCGACCAGGACAGGGACCGATTTGTCGGTGAAGATCCCGGTGCCGAGCTCGCCCTCGGAGTTGTGCCCCCAGGACACACCCTTCGGCAGGTACTTGGCCAGGGTTCCGGGTGGGAACTTCTGCGTCGCGCCGTGCTGGGCGAGCAGGGGCGCGGCGGTGGCAGGGCCGATGGTCGCGGTGAGGGCGAGGAGCATCCCGAGCAGGAGGACCAAGGCCTGGCGGACGTGGCCGGGTGGATTTCTCATACCTCCCGGAACGCGGCCGAGCCGCCGGGTGTTGTGTTCCGAACCATCCCGCGAGCGGACGCTCACCCCCCATTTCCTGGGGTGTGAGCGTCCACTCGCGGCGCGAACCAGGTGGATCAGGTGATGTCGCGGCGGCGGAACATCCACATCGACACCGCGGCGATGACGGCCGCATACCCGAGGATGACCCAGCCGCCGTGGGCGTTGGAGATGTGGATCTGTTCGGGGAAGAACCCCTGGTACTCGGGCTGGTAGACATCGTCCCCGGATACCGTGATCCCGCCTTCGTGCACCCAGGCGATCAGCCCGGTGGTGAACTGGAACCGTTGCAGACCCGGGCTGAGCCAGGACAGCACGGCCTCGACGACCACGAAGTAGCCGAACGCGATCCCGAAGGCCGCGGCGGTGTTGCGGATCATGTTCGCCAACCCGAAACCGAGCAGCCCGGCCGGGATCACCAGGAGCGCGGCCCGCAGCTGAACCTGCAGGGCGTGGGGCCAGAAGTCCGGTATCGGCGGGTCGAGGTCCGCCACCCCGATACCGCGATAGGCGAGGAGGAGCTTGGCGGTCACCAACCAGATCAGCTGGGCGATGACGGCCAGGATCAGCAGCACTGCCAGCAGGACGGCGAGTTTCGCGCCCATCAGACGCAACCTGCGCGGCTCGAAGAACAGCCAGGCGACGATGTTCTTGCTGGACCACTCGGCCCCGATGGTGGTGGCGCCGAGGACGAATCCGGCCAGGGCCACCGCGACCCCGACCGCCATGGTGTAGTCGGCGATCATGGTCGGATCGAAGGGCGTCACGGGTAGGAACTGGTTGACCGGGAACCAGTCGAGCTCGGGTCCCGTGCCACACATGTCGACGCTGTTGTTGTTCTCGGCAAGGCAGCTGTCGTGCCACTGCTGCTGATCGGCGAACATCATGTCCCGCGAGGCGGTCGCCTGGGCCAGGTGCTCGGGGGTCACCTTCTGGTAGGAGGACCAGAGGTAGCCGATGGTCACGAGGAAGCCGAGCGCACTCAGCCCCAGCAGGACCTTGGTGAACCGCCGCAGGAACATCCGGTGCAACTCGGTGGCCAGGAGCCGGGGGAAGGTTGCCGTCTGTTCGGTGGAGTCCACCGGTGCGGGGGCGACGTGACGTCCGATCGTGGTCATCGGCCTGCCTCCTTCTCGGGTGCGTCCGCGCCGGACACCAGGTCGGCGGCATGGTGGGGTGCCCCTGGTTCGGTGCCGGTGATCTGCAGGAAGACACTTTCCAGGTCGGTGCTGATGGGGGTCAGCTCGGACAGGTACAACCCGGCTTCGCTGAGAACGCGCGTCACCCTCGACGGGTCGTCGACCCGGCCGATCCGAAGGGAATCCTCCTCCGAGGTCACGGTGAAGCCGTGGTGTTGCAGCACTTCTCGGCCGCGCTCTCCGTCATGCAGGCGGATACGCACATCCCCGGAGCTGCCCGCGGCGAGCAGTTCGCTGACCGACCCCGCCGCGATGACCTGCCCGCGGGACATGATCGCCACCCGGTCGCAGACCTGTTGCACCTCGGAGAGCTGGTGGGAGGACAGCAGCACGGTGACCCCGGAGGCTCCGAGATCGCTGATCAATTGTCGGATCTCGCGGATGCCGGCGGCATCGAGCCCGTTTCCGGGCTCGTCCAGGATCAGCAGTTCCGGGCGTTTCAGCAGGGCTGCGGCGATACCCAGACGCTGTTTCATGCCCAGGCTGTAGCCCTTGACCCGGTCGTCCGCGCGCCCGCTGAGCTCGACGAGTCCGAGGATCTCATCGACCCGGCTCCGGGGGATCCCGCTGGCCTGGGCCAGCAGGGTCAGGTTCTGTCGGCCGGTGAAAGTCGGGAAGAAGAGCGGAGTCTCGACCAGGGATCCCACCCTGCCGATCACCGCGGGCAGGTCGTGCGGGACCGACCGGCCGAAGAGTTTCAGATTGCCGCTGTCCGGTTTGGCCAGGCCGAGCAACAAGCGGATGGTGGTCGTCTTTCCCGATCCGTTGGGTCCGAGGAAACCGAATACCCCGCCGGCCTGCACTTCAAGATTCAGGCCGCGTACAGCGTGTTCGGGTGGTTTTCGCCACCTCTTGTAGGTTTTGTTCGCGCCCTGTATCTCGATGACGTTCATGGTTCCCTTCCCCTGGATCAAATATCCTTCTCGCCGTCCGAGTCAGCGTCCCCCCGGCCGTTCACACGGTGAACTATGCCTGATCCACAGCCAGATCTCGCAGCCGACCCACCCACCGCTTTTTTCGGCAACAGGTCGTTGAAGGTGCCCTGGAACAGGGATTATCGAATCCGTCGGGCCGACGCAACCGCGAGGTTCCCGACACGTCTTGCAGGGAGGGAAAGGTGCAGGCGCAGTTCGATGCTCGTGGTTCTCTCCGATGATTCACGGCCCCATTCGCGGTTTTCTTTACCGAATTCGACGAATCGTGGGCGTGTGCTTTCGGAGCGCGTGGGCCGAGACGCTCCGGTGACGGTAGGGGAGAGGCCATGCAGAAGATCGCCGACGCCAGGGGGCTCACCCTCTGCACGGCAAGGTCCCGTCTGTCCCGCGGTCTGGATGCCATCGCGGCCGCGGTCTCGTCAACGGAGCGGACATGAACACCGACATGAACGACGACGATGGTGCCGAGAGGATCCTGCGCTCGGCGTCGGCCGAGGACGCCGTCACGGATCAGACCCGCGAAAAGGGGTGGGCGCACGTCCGGTCCCGAATCTCTGCGCGAGGCTCGGTCACCGGTCGGCGGCGTCGGGTATGGACCGGTGTCGCGGCGGCCGCTGTGGTGGTGATGGCGACCGCGGTCGTTCTGGTCGCACGACCGAGGGGGGCGACCGAACCGGTGGCGGCACCGGTGGTCTTGAGTTCGACGACAACCCCTGCCACAGCGCCGGGATCGACGGCGGACACGACCCCCGAGACCATCGATTCCGGCGTACCGGCCGGGACGGAACCTTCGATACCGGGCACGCTCGAACCGTCGGATCCCTCGCCCGCGCAGACGCCCACGTCGTCGGAGATCGGGCCGATTCCGACGAACGCAATCCTGAGCGACTATTTTCCGTACCGGCCGTGCGGCATGTCCTCCTCCGAGCTGTTGCTGAAGTCCAGATACATGGACCTGTCGGTCGAGTACCCGTCCAAGATGGAACAGCAAGGAGGCCCTGATGCGAAGGTCACGGTGGTGAACAAGTCCGGTGGGGAGCTGGAACTCGGGGACTGGTACATCGGATTGTTCAAGGACGAAGTGCTGGTGTCGTTCGTGTACCCCGTCGCCATGTACAGGGAGGGCCTGTTGCCCGCAGGCGTGACGAGGACTTTGTCCGCGCCGATGCTGTATTTCGGTCTGTGCGCTTCGGGGAACCCCAACATTCCGCTCCCCGCGGGTAGGTATCAGGCATATCTGGTGCAGACCGCCAGAGCACCGCAGGGGATCATCGCCGCCGGGGCCGGCCCCACGACCGTGACGGTCGGGTGATCAAGGTGCGGCCGACCGTGCTCCGGTGACTCATCTGTGGGAGACCGCCTCGACGTTGTTGCCGTCGAGGTCCCGGACGAACACCCCGTAGTAACCCTGGTGGTACTCCGGCCACTCCCTGGCCGGATGCAGCAGCTGCGCCCCGGCGGCGACCGCTGCGGCCTCCACCGCATCCACCGCCGACCGGTCGGGGGCGGTGAAGGCCAGGTGGATCTCCCGACGGTCCGGTTCGACCTCCGGGCCGATCCAGAAGTGCGGGAACCCGTCCGGGCCGCCGATTCCCACGACCGGCCCGTCCCCGAGGTCGAATCTCATCGCCTCGCTGAACCCGAGGGCGGCGAAGACCTCCAGGTAGAAGGTCACCGCAGCGTTGACGTCCTTGGCCTGGATGGCGACGTGGTCGATCATCGCTGTATTCAAACACCGCCACCGGGCATCCGGGATGGTTCGACGACGTGAACATCCTTCGGCACCGGAGCCGTCGGACCCGCGCGGTAGCGTCTACGGGGTGACAAGCAACATCCAGCCGGACATGCCGGGGCTCTTCGGGGAGGACCGCCCTGTCCCTGTGCAGTCCTCCGGGGCGCTCTCGGCACCGGCGCCCTACGACCCGCGTGCACCGCTGGCGGTTCGGATGCGGCCGCAGAACCTGGACGAGGTCGTCGGCCAGCAGCACCTGCTCGGCCCCGGCGCACCGCTGCGTCGGCTGGTCGAGGGCGGGTCACCGTCGTCGATGCTCCTGTACGGGCCGCCGGGCACCGGCAAGACGACCCTGGCCACCCTGGTCGCGGGGGCGAGCGGACGGCGGTTCGCCCAGCTCTCCGCCCTCTCTGCCGGGGTCAAGGAGGTGCGGGCCGTCATCGAGGAGGCACGTCGATCCTTGCGGAGCACGGGTGAGCAGACGGTTCTGTTCATCGACGAGGTGCACCGGTTCTCCAAGACCCAGCAGGATTCGCTGCTCGGCGCGGTGGAGGACCGGACCGTCATCCTGATCGCGGCCACGACCGAGAACCCGTTCTTCTCGGTCGTGTCGCCGCTGCTGTCCCGGTCGCTGGTGCTGCAGCTGCAGGTCCTCACCGACGAGGACATCGCCGGGTTGCTGCGCCGGGCCATGACCAGCGAACGGGGCCTGGACGGTCGGCTGACCCTCACCGACGAGGCCGTCGGCCACCTGGTGGCCCTGGCGGTGGGGGATGCCCGGCGGGCGCTCACCGCGTTGGAGACCGCTGCCGATTCGGTACTGGACAACCGCACCCTCAACGACGGCGAGCAGCCGGAGGTACCTGTCATCGATCTGATGGCGGTGGAACGGGCGATGGATCGCGCCGCCGTCCGGTACGACCGGTCCGGGGACCAGCACTACGACGTCACGAGCGCCTTCATCAAGTCCATCCGCGGCTCCGATGTCGATGCCGCCCTGCACTACCTGGCGCGGATGCTGGAGGCGGGGGAGGACCCGCGCTTCATCGCCCGCAGGCTGATGATCCATGCCTCCGAGGACATCGGGATGGCCGATCCGACCGCCCTGCCGCTGGCGGTCTCGGCGGCCCAGGTGGTGCAACTGGTGGGGCTGCCGGAATGCAGGATCGCGTTGGCCCAGGCCACCATCCATCTGGCCACCGCCCCGAAATCGGGGGCGGTGATCGCCGCGATCGACGCTGCGATGGGCGATGTCCGGGCCGGCAAGACCGGGCCGGTGCCGCCGTACCTGCGGGACGGGCACTACCCCGGGGCGGCGAAACTGGGAAATGCGCAGGGCTACATCTATCCGCATCACCTGGCCGACGGTGTGGCCACCCAGCAGTACCCACCCGACGACCTGGTCGGCCGGGACTACTACGAACCGACCACCAAGGGGAACGAGCGGGTGATCTCCGAGCGGCTGGCGAAACTGCGCCGGGTGGTGCGCGGGTTGCGCGAGAAGTAGACGGGGAACGGTTCGTCCCGCGGGACGGTTCCCCGACCGGAGCGGGACCCTGATCGGGACACGACGAGAAGGAACAGGAAGACATCCATGGCACAGGTCATTCAGGTCAGCAGCACCGGCGGCCCGGAAGTACTCGTCCCGACCGAGGCCCGCCTCGCCGACCCCGGCCCCGGGCAGGTGCTGATCGACGTCGCGGCCGCCGGCGTCAACTTCATCGACATCTACCAACGGCAGGGTGTCTACCAGCGGGATCTGCCTTACGTGCCCGGGTCCGAGGGTGCCGGCCGGATCGCCGCGGTCGGACCGGAGGTGTCCGGGTTCGCTGTCGGTGACCGGGTGGCCTGGGAATCGCTCCCCGGCTCCTACGCGGCGCAGGTGGTAGGACCGGCGGATCGGCTGATCCCGGTTCCCGATTCCATCTCCGACGTGCAGGCGGCAGCGGTTCCGCTGCAGGGGCTGACGGCCCACTACCTGGCTCGGACGTCGTACCCGATCAGGTCCGGGGACACCGTGCTGATCCACGCCGGAGCCGGCGGGGTCGGGCTGCTGCTCACCCAGATCGCGAAGCTCCTCGGTGCCCGGGTGTTCACCACGGTGTCCACACCGGAGAAGGCCCAGATCTCACGCGCGGCCGGGGCGGACGAGGTGCTGGAGTACAGCGGGTTCGCCGCGGCGGCGAAGGACCTCACCGACGGAGCCGGGGTGGCGGCGGTCTACGACGGCGTCGGCAAGGACACCTTCGACGAGTCCCTCCGGGCCCTGCGGGTTCGCGGGACGATGGTCCTCTTCGGCGGGGCGAGCGGGCAGGTGCCGGACTTCAACCTGCAGCGGCTGGCAGCCGGCGGCTCGCTCACGATCACCCGGCCGACCCTGGTGCACTTCGTCGCCGCGCGGGCGGAACTGCTGGAACGTGCCGAGGAGCTGTGGGGGTGGATCGCCGACGATCGGCTCGACCTGAGCATCGGACAGACCTATCCGCTGGCCGAGGCGGGGCGGGCCCATGAGGATCTGGCGGCCCGGCGTACCTCCGGCAAACTTCTGCTCATCCCCTGATGGTGTCCACCGACCCGCCCCTCCCGCGCACGTTGTTGGTCCTCGCGCACGAAACTACGCGCGCGAGGACCAACAACGTGCGCGAGAACAGGGGGTCGGCCGTGCGGCTGCGGGCCGTCACGGCCGCCGAGGCCGAGGCGGTGTGTGCCGGGAACCGGCCTTCCACCGGCCCGGCCTGGCACCCGGAATATCCTCTGGACGAGGACATCCGCGCCTGCGGCGGCTTCGCCGACCGGTCGGCCGCCGGTGAGCACCGGGATCCGTTCGGCTACTACCAGGTGATCCTGGTCGGTCCGGAGGGGGAGCAGGTCGTCGGCGGGGCGGGATTCCACGGGCCGCCGATCCTGGACACCGTGGAGGTGGGGTACTCGGTGGTCCCGGACCGGCGTGGTCTGGGCATCGCCACGGCAGCCCTGGAACTGCTGCTGGAGACCGCCGGTCGGACCGGGGTCGATCTCGTCATCGGCTCGACCGGGGTGGCCGACGGACACTCCCGGGGGGTGATGTCGGCGGCGGGCATGCGGCCGGCCGGATCCGACGCAGGGGTGTGCCATTTCGACTGGCGACCTTCCTCCGGCGCGGGGGCCGGAGGACACCCACCTTCTCCGGGGAGACCCGATGGTGACCGGCACACCAAAACAGACCATCTGTCCGGGTAATCTAGGACCGCACGGCAGATCGATGCGCAGGTATCCACCCGGACACGCCTCCGGGGCGATCGATCCGAACCACCCGCGCACCGGCTCACAACGACGACAAGCGCAGGAGGGTGGCCCATGACGGCGGGACAGATCGCGGCGACCGTCGCAGCCGCAGCGGCGGTTGTCCTGGTCGTTCTGGCGATGTCCCTGTTCCTCTCGGTGAAGGCGACCTCCCGCACGGTGGACGTGACGCTGGCGGAGATCCGGGTCGTCCTGTCCCAGACCCGGCAGCAGGCCGCAAGGATTGCGCAGCAGGAGGCCCCACCCGCCCCGGCGGAGGTCGACCCGGCCTCGGAACCGGTCGACGCACAGCTGTACGACCTCGACGGCCGTCCGGGTGTCCTGCGCCCGGTCCGCTCCGCTGTCCCTGGTCCGATGACCGTCGTGGCCGAACCGGTCGGGACGCCGATGATGAGGTCGGCGGCCCTGGCCTTCGGGATCCGGAACGCCGTGGCGGCCAGGGTCGCGAGGAAGGCAGCGGCGGAGCGCATGTCTGCGGCAGTGACAGAGAAGAAGGCCGCACAGAAGAAGGTAGGGAAGCGTTGAGAAGGACGTTCTACGTCGGAGTCGGATTCGCCCTGGGCGTGGCCGCGACGCGACGCACCCGACGGGCCCGGGAGGCGGCCCTGGCCGCGGTGACCCCGACCTCGATCGCTGCGAACGTGGCCGATGCGATCTCCGAGGTGGGCCACGCGGTCGGCGGTTTCGTCACCGACGTCCGGGCCGGGATGCATCAACGCGAGGCCGAGCTGGTCGCGGTGGTCAACCATCAGACCGGGGTGGCCTCCTGGTCACCGCCGGAGCTGGCCGGTCCCCGCGTCCGGGAGGACGCGCGAGCTATCGGCGCGGTCGCCCGCAACGACCGCGGCTGGCGAACGGGCTGATCACACCCGTCGTCGGCCAGACCCCAGCCGAAGTTCGCCCACCAGCTCCTCGAGCACCCTGAACACACAAGGAACTCCCACCATGCAGACCCATGAGATCCGGCGCCGGTTTCTCGAGCACTTCTCCCAGGCAGGACACCAGGTGGTGCCCTCTGCCTCGCTGATCAGCGCCGATCCGACCGTGCTGTTCACCATCGCCGGGATGGCCCCCTTCAAGCCCTACTTCCTGGGCCAGGAGGCCCCGCCGTGGCCCCGGGCCACCAGCGTGCAGAAATGCGTCCGGACCCAGGACATCGACAACGTCGGTGTCACCACCCGGCACAACACCTTCTTCCAGATGGCCGGCAACTTCTCCTTCGGCGACTACTTCAAAGCCGGTGCCATCGAGCACGCCTGGACCCTGATCACCAAGTCCGTCGACGACGGCGGTTACGGGTTCGATCCCGAGCGCATCTGGGTGACCGTCTACGAGACCGATGACGAGGCCATCGAACTGTGGCAGCGGATCGCGGGCCTGCCGGCCGAGCGGATCCAGCGCCGCGGTGTGGCCGACAACTTCTGGGACATGGGTGTGCCCGGTCCGTGCGGGCCGTGCTCGGAGATCTACTACGACCGTGGCCCGGAGTACGGCCTCGAGGGTGGCCCCGTCGTCGACGAGGACCGCTACATCGAGATCTGGAACCTGGTCTTCATGCAGGACATCCGGGGCGAGAGCACCGGGTCGGGCAAGGGCGAGTACGTCATCCAGGGCCCGCTGCCGCAGCAGAACATCGACACCGGACTCGGGGTCGAGCGGGTGGCCTTCCTGCTGCAGGGTGTGGAGAACGTCTACGAGACGGACCTTCTGCGTCCGCTGATCGGGGTGGCCGAGGAACTGTCCGGCCGCACCTACGGCGACAACAACGTCGACGACGTCCGGTTCCGGGTCATCGCCGACCACATCCGGTCCTCGATCCTGCTCATCGGTGACGGGATCACCCCCGGCAACGAAGGTCGCGGGTACGTCCTGCGCCGGCTGCTCCGCCGGACGATCCGTTCGGCCAGGCTGTTGGGGGTCACCGGTCCGGTGATGCCGGCCCTGTCGGCGATGGTGCGCGATCTCATGAGCCCGTCCTACCCGGAGCTGACCACCGACTTCGGCCGGATCGAGCGGGTCGCGGTGGCCGAGGAGGTCGCCTTCCTCAAGACCTTGACCTCCGGGTCGAAGCTGTTCGAGGCGGCTGCCGAGCAGACCTCGACCGCCGGTTCCTCGCTGCTGGCCGGCGACACCGCCTTCGCCCTGCACGACACCCACGGGTTCCCGATCGACCTGACCCTGGAGATGGCGGCCGAGGCCGGCCTGACCGTCGACACCGAGGCCTTCGCCGCGTTGATGAACGAGCAGAAGGCACGGGCACGCGCCGATGCCAAGGCCCGCAAGGGCGGATTCGGCGACCAGCAGGTCTACCGCGAGCTGCTCGACCAGGGCGAGACCGAGTTCACCGGTTACACCGAGCTGTCCAGCGAGGGCACCGTCCGTGGGCTGATCGCCGACGGCCGTCGGGTGCCGGTGGCCGGTCCCGGGGACATCGTCGAGGTGGTCCTGGACCGCACCGCGATGTACGCCGAGGCCGGTGGCCAGGACTCCGACGGCGGCCTGATCCTGGGGAACGGCCTGTCGGCCGAGGTCCTGGATGTGCAGAAGATCAACCGCAAGCTGTGGATCCACCAGGTCCGGATCACCGACGGCGAGATCGCCGAGGGTGACCAGGTGCTGACCCAGGTCGATCCGGTCCAGCGGGCCGGTTCCAACCAGGCGCACTCGGGTACCCACCTGGTCAACGCCGCGCTGCGGCAGCTGCTCGGGCCGGATGCGTTGCAGGCCGGTTCCTACAACAAGCCGGGCTACCTGCGACTGGACTTCACCTGGGGCGGCTCCCTGTCCGCCGATGCGCGCGCCGAGATCGAGGCCGCGGCGAACCAGGCGATCCAGCAGAACCTGCAGGTGACGACCAGCCTGTCCACCGTCGCCGAGGCCAAGGCCCGCGGCGCGGTCGCCCTCTTCGGCGAGGTGTACGGGGACGAGGTGCGGGTTGTGGAGATCGGCGGACCCTGGTCCCTGGAACTCTGCGGTGGCACCCACGTGGACCGGTCCTCCGAGGTCGGCTCCCTGGTGGTGCTCGGCGAGTCCAGCGTCGGTTCGGGGGTGCGCCGGATCGAGTCCTACGTCGGCTTCGACGCCTTCCAGCACCTGGCCACCGAGCGGGCGCTGGTGACCAACCTCGCCTCCATGCTCAAGGTTCCGTCGGCCGAGCTGCCGGCCCGGGTGGAGGGTCTCGTCGACCGGCTGCGCACCGCCGAGAAGGAACTGGCCGCCCTGCGTGGCAAGGCCCTGCTGTCCTCGGCCGGGGCGTTCGTCGACGGCGCCGAGCAGGTCGGGCCGATCGCCGTGGTCGCCGTGGCTGCACCGGAGGGCACCAGCGCCGCCGACCTGCGGACCCTGGCGACCGACGTCCGTGGCCGTTTCGGCGGCCGGGCGGCAGTGGTGGCGATGTTCGCCGTCAACGACGGTGCGGTCTCCTTCGTCGTGGCCGTCACCACCGCCGCGAACGAGGCAGGAGTGAAGGCGGGCCAGCTGGTCCGCGCCTTCCTGCCGGACATCGGCGGTCGGGGTGGCGGCAAGGACGACATGGCCCAGGGCGGCGGAACCGACCCGGCCGGCGTGCCGACGGCGATCGGCTCCGTCAAGGGGGCAGTGACATCAGTGGTCTCGGGGGCTGTGCGGGCGGGGCTCCCGGAGTGACGCCGCGGGCCGGCGGGGCCGACGGAAGTACCCAGGTGCCCCGCGGGGTGCGGTTGGGTGTGGACGTCGGCTCCGTCCGGGTCGGTGTGGCGATCAGTGATCCCAGTGGCATTTTGGCCACGCCGGTCGGCACCCTCGCACGTGACGTCTCCGGCGGCAAGGACCTGGCAGAGTTGGCCGCTATGGTCGCCGAGCGTTCAGTCGTGGAGGTCGTCATCGGTCTGCCCCGATCGATGTCGGGCAAGGCCGGGGCCGCGGTGCAGATCGCGCGGGAGTACGGCAACGCGTTGCAGGCCCGGATCGAGGGTGTGCCGATCGTCTACGTGGACGAGCGGCTCACCTCGGTGACGGCGAACCGGGTGTTGGCCGAGCGCGGGGTCAACTCGCGCAACCGGCGTGCGATCGTCGATCAGGTCGCAGCGGTGGAGATCCTGCAGGCCCGCCTGGAGACGGTCGGCCGGGTGGTGTCGTCGTGAACGACAACCTCGGTCTGTTCGACCGGACCCCGGACGATCCTGCCGATGTCGACGTCGATCAACTCCGCCAGGCCCTGCAACGCAATGCGGGGACCGCCCGGGCGGGGTTCGATTCCGGTCGTCCGGCCACCGGTCGGCGGGCGGCCAGGGCGCAGCTCCAACAGGCTCGTCGTCGCCGCCGCCGGAAGTTCACCACCATCTTCGCCGCCGCCTGCGTGATGCTGGCGATCATTGTCGTAGTGGTGGCCCTGATCATCCGGTGGCAGAAGGAGTCCCAGGTCGTTCCGGACTTCGTGGGGACCGGCGACAGCGATGTGATCGTCCGGATCGAGCGCGGGGACGTGCTCGCCGACATCGCCTCGACCCTGATCAGTCAGAACGTGGTGGCGGGCAGTGAGGCGTTCACCGCGGCGGCCGCCGGGAACGTCGGGATCAGCGAGCTCTCACCCGGGTTCTACAAGATCCGGCAGCACGCATCGGCCGCCGCGGCCGTGGCGGCGCTGACCGATCCCGCCTCGCGGGTGGGCACGGTGAAGATCATTCCCGGGTTGACGCTGGCCGATGTCAGCCGGAGCCGCGCCGGCAGCGACACCACGAGTGTGGTCCCCGGGTACATCAGTCAGATCACCGCGGCGGCCTGCGTGCCGTTGAACGGTGTGTCGGACTGTTTCACTGCCGACCAGCTCTGGGAGGTCGCCAGGAACGCCGATCCGGCCACCCTGGGTGTGGTGGGCTGGGCCGTCGACCGGGTCAAGAAGGTTGCCGATCCGTCCCGCCGGCTGGAGGGTCTGATCGCACCGGGGGACTACGACATCGCGCCGGGCTCGGACCCGACGAAGGCCCTGCAATCGGTCCTGAAGTCCTCGGCCGCCTATTGGAACTCCACCGGTGTGCAGACCGGGGCGAAGGCCCTCGGGATCAGCCCGTACGACGCGGTGGTGATCGCCTCCCTGATCGAGAAGGAAGGCATCCCCTCCGACATGCGCAACGTGTCCCGGGTGATCTACAACCGCCTGAAGATCGACATGAAGCTGCAGTTCGACTCGACCGTCAACTACGGCCTGGACCGGGCCCAACTGGCCACCACCGAGGCCGAACGCCTGGATCCGGCCAACCTCTACAGCACCTACGCCCACAAGGGTCTGCCGCCCAACCCGATCGGCTCCCCGGGGCCGGATGCGGTCGATGCGATGCTCGACCCGGCCCAGGGCAAGTGGATCTACTTCGTGAAGGTGGACCTGGACGGGAACTCCTGTTTCTCGGTCACCTACGCGCAGCACGAGAAATGCATCGAACAGGCACGCGCCGCCGGGGTGTTCGACTGATGGAAAGCACGGAACTGATGACCAGCACCACCAGCACGACCAGCACCACCCGACGGGCGGCCGTCCTCGGGTCGCCGATCTCCCACTCCCTCTCGCCGGTCCTGCACCGCGCCGCCTACGCGGCGCTGGGACTGACCGGGTGGACCTATGAACCGATCGACTGCGACGCCGGACGGCTGCCGGAGCTGGTGCGTGGGGCCGGCCCGGAGTGGGCCGGTTTCAGCGTGACCATGCCGGGCAAGTCGGCGGCTGCGGGGGTCGCCACCCGGCGCAGCACGCGGGTCGAACTGCTCGGGGTGGCGAACACCCTCTACCGTGAGGACGGCCTTCCCGGCTGGACTGCCGAGAACACCGACGTCGACGGGATCGTCGGAGCCCTGACGGTCGTCGGTTGCGCCCCACGACACGCGATCCTGTTGGGCGGCGGTGGCACGGCACTCGCGGCCGTTGCCGCCCTGGCCGAACTCGGGGTGGCCGAACTGACGGTGGCCGGGCGGCGCTCGGAGAGCACCGCCACCGCCGTGGTACTGGCCGAGCATCTGGGGATCCGTACCCGTCGGGTACCGATCCTGCCCGATGCCACCGCGCCCGAGCTGGAGCTGACCGCGCGGTGGGCGGCCGAGGCGGACCTGGTGATTTCGACGGTGCCGGCGGGTGGCGCCGATCATCTTGCTGCGGGTCTTGCGCGGGTTCCGGCCCTTCTCGACGCCGTGTACCACCCGTGGCCGACGGCGTTGGCCGCCGCAGGCGGGCAGGGACGGACGACCGTCACCGGCCTGGACATGTTGTTGCACCAGGCCCTGCGTCAGGTGCAGCTGATGACGGGGCACGAGGCGCCGGCGGTCGAGATGCGTCGGGCGTTGCTGGCGGCGACCGGCACCGATCTTCCGCTGCCGTTGCTGAACTGATCCACCCCGATCCGACACACCGGCCCGAGCCGTGTGGACGGCTCACTCCCGCGGGGGCCGGGATGTGTCAGAGTGCTGGCACATCCCGGGGGGAGGGACATGGGGGCGAACCAGTGGGTCTGGGCGACGGTCGCGGCCGTTGCCGGTGTCGCTGTCGGCGTGGGAGCGCGTCGACTGCTCTCCCGGCTGCGCCGCGGCACAGTGGTGGCCCCGGGCCGACTGGAGCCGGTCACGGCCATGCTGTTCGCCTGCTCGGCCCTGGTAGTCGGTCCGGAACCCGCCCTGGTGATCGCATGGTGGGTGGCCACGCTCACGGTGGTGTTGTCCGCGGTGGATCTGGCCCACCATCGCCTGCCGGATGCGATCACCCTGCCGGCGATACCGCTGACCCTGCTGTTCCTGTCCGTGGTGCAGTTCTCCCGGCCCGGATCGGGGGATCTGGTCCGGGCGGCCGGGGCCGGGACTGCGGTGGCGCTGCTGTTCCTGCTGGTGAGCGGAGGCGGCCGATGGATGGGACTGGGGGATGTCAAGCTCAGTGCCACCGTCGGGCTGATCCTGGGTTTTCACTCCCTGTCGGCCGTGGTCACCGGGATCGCGCTGGCCTTCGTGCTCGGAGCCGGGGCGGGGCTGGTCGGAATGGTCGCCCGGCGGCTGACGGCTCGTTCGGCGATCCCGTTCGGTCCGTGCCTGCTGCTGGCCTGCTGGATCATGGCGGTGTTCCCGGCCCTCTCCTGAACAAAATCCTCTGTTCCCGCGCACGATGTTGCTCCTCGCGCACCAAACATCGCGCGCGAGGAGCAACATCGTGCGCGGGAAGAGGTTTCAGATCGGGTGGCGGTCGATGATCCCGGCGCACTGCGCCTCGTCGAGGTCGAAGACCTCGTCGGCGCCGTCCAGCGGGATGACGCTGCAGGTGTAGGTGTCCGGGTAGATCCGGATCAGGTTCATCGAAGCCGAACTCGTGGTGCGTTCATGGCCGGGACGGGCGAACGGGTCGGTGCGGATCGCGGTCGATCCGGCGACGACGACCGGTACGGAGCCGAGCATGCCGGACTGCGCCATGTGGTGGTGGCCGGACAGGATCAGCCGGACGTCCGCCCCTGCGATCGTGGTGAAGAGGGTCTGCCGGGATCTGCGGTCGAGGGCGAAGTAGCTCAGCAGCGGTGACGGCGGTGGCAACGGGGAATGGTGCAACACCACGATGGTCCCCCCGGGGGCCGGTCGGGCCAGGATCGGGGCGAAGGACTCGGGGAGCCGCGGATCCAGGTAGCCGTGGCCGGCGTCCGGAACCGTGGAGTCCAGCACGATCACCCGCAGACCCAGATCCGCACCCACCCAATGGAACTGGATCTTGGAGTCGGTACTTCCCTCCTCGTCGCCCAGCAGCTCGCGGTGATAGGTGGTGCGGACGTCATGGTTGCCGTTGCACCAGATCACCGGGATGTTCAGCGGTTCGAGCATGCCGGCCAACCGTCGGTAGGCCTCGGGATCGCCGGTGTCGGTGAGATCCCCGGAGACCACCAGGGCATCGAACTGGTGGCCGTTGCCGATGGCGCGCCGGATCTCGACCACCGCGCGGTCCAGGGCGAGGTCGGCGTCGACCCGTTGGTTGTACAGGACGCCCGCGGAGGTGAGATGGGTGTCCGACAGGTGCAGCAGGGTGTAGTCGGGGACCTCGACGGGAAGACCGTCCGGTGTCCGGAGGGGAAGGGTCACAGGTCCTCCACGTTCTCGGGTCGGTGCGCGGGCGGTCCGGCGGCCGTGCAGCAGAGACTAGGGTCCCGGTACGACATCGATGACGTCCCGGAGCCGGCCGATCATCGAGGCCAGCATCTCACCCCGCCAGGATGGATTGCCCGTACCCGAGTGGAAGCGGTCGACGAAGGCGGTGCGGCAACCCCTTGCCGCCGCATCGGCCAGATCGGCGGTCCAACGGTCGCCGACGGCGATCAGACGATCGGCCGGTCCGTCGATCTGCTGGAGCAACGTGTCGAGGATCCCGGGCATGGAACGGGGTTTGTCCGCGTCGGTGATGACCAGGTCGACATGGGGGAGCAGTCCGATGCTCTCGAGCACCTCCCGGACCCCGGTGGCCGGCGCGTTGGTCGCGACCACGACACGGGCGCGCCCGTCGAGGTCGGCCAGCAACTCCGGCAGACCCTGCGCAGGGTCCAGGGCGAAGGCGTTCAGCGCCAGGTCCTCCCGGCTCCGGTGGTACGCCGCGGTCCGGGCCGGGGCCGGTACCCCGGCCGCTGCAGCCAGATTGCCGATCGCCTGGTACCCGTCCTCGGCGGACTGCAGGGTCAACGGGAAGGCACGCCGCCTGTCCGGCGACCGCTCCTCGAGGAACTCCCGCATTCGGCCGATCAGTTCGGTCGCCGCCGCGCTGTCCAGATGCTCGCAGATGTGCCGGGCGTAGGAGTGGTACGGCAGGTCCCCGGTGTAGACGGTTCCGTCGAAGTCGAACAGCAGTGCAACGGTGGGTGCGGACACCGCATGAGCCTATCGGGCACCGTTGCCGGGCATGCCGCGACAGTCTGCGCAGTTTTTTTTGGCAGTGTTGACCAGGCACCTGACTTCGGAGAGTGACCAACACCGACCGCTCGGCCTAATGTAGGGGCGGTCGCGGATCCGGTCGTACCACGCGGGCGTCATGTGTCCGCTGCCAGATCCGACCCACCTGTCCAGAATCCGAACCGTAGACCGTCGCGATCTTTTCGCGTATTTCCACTGTTGGTGGGCGAGCGCCGCGTTCTATCGATCCGAGTGCTTGGTGGCTGATTCCGATCGCGGCCGCTGCGGCGGCCTGGGTCAAACCCATCCGATTTCGCAGGTCGCTGAGCAAAAGGTCACCCTCGGCCACCGGGGCCAGGTCCGCAACCACCATATTGAGTGATTGTGCCACTGCCATCAGCGCTTCCGGGCTCGGAGCCCGTCGCGACGACTCCCAGTGACCGATCGTGCTCGGGGACACGGAGGCCAACAGGCCGAGATCCTCGTGGGACAGGTTGGCCCTTCGGCGGGCATTCCGCAGATAGGAGGGGCGGAATCCTCGGACACTTCCGCGCGTCATTTACCGTTCTTTCTTCAGAGGCGTTAAAGGTTCGGCGACCATCATTGCTTATTCGATGTGAACGGCGAATGACGGAGGAACCTTTCGCGCCAGATGTAGGCGCGACGCGTAGGTTGCCGTGATTCTGCCGGCGGAGAATCGAAAACCCGCGATCCGTCCGCTACTGAGTGTAGTTGGCATTCGAGAAAAATCTGCCCCCTTCCGTACAGTTTCCTCGGCGATTGGGGTACCTTGCTCCATTAGGGAAACAAGTCTCGAAGAGTGAGCGGTTGGTTGCCGACAGCAATCGAGCCAGGGGTGGGGGATCCGAGTCGACGCGGCGCTGTGCCCTTGCAGGTTAGGGGTGGCGGCGCACCGATGCCGCTGCAGTAACACAGAAATGGCCCGATCCGAGGCTGCAACCTCGGATCGGGCCCGTCACACGAACGGCCCTCAGACTAGGGAGCGACAGTTGAGCGCGACACCATCTATTCTCTCACCCTACAACTCGAATGTCTCGGATTCCTGCACCCGAATGGGTGGAATCACGGTCCTTGTACCTCGCCTGCCCCGGCGTAAATCAACCATCGACGTAAACAGATTACTGGCGGCCGAGGAAATAACCCGGACGAGGTATAAGCCGCACGGAGTCCTTTCGACGGACCGTGGTGGTCGGCGGTTCGTAGGCACGCTCCCTCGAATGTGTGCTGAATACCCGGCGGTAACCTGTCGGGCCCCCCATTCCGGCCCCGGCCATTGTTGGGCGGCTGCACCCGATGGAAGTAAGCAGCGGGCCATTTCCGTTTCATCGGCCAGGCCACCTGCCGCCCGCTCACTCGGCCGGATCAACGGCTGGATCAACGGCTGGATCAACGGCTGGACCAACGGCAGCTGGACCGACGGCGGGTCCGCTCGTGAGGCCGAAGGCCGCTAGACGACAGCGAGAACCAGCGGGACGAGAGCCTCGCCGAGAACAACCGCCTTCCGCCGCGCGGAGGGCCTCCGGTGGTCAACGGTCGGACCGTGACTGCCCACATCAGGCCACACCAGGGAGCAAAAGCGTGAACAGCAACAGATCCTCAAGGCCCGGAGCCGGCCGGCTCCGGGAGCCCCGCCGACCCGCACGGTTCCTGCTGGCGTTCCTCGCCCTGGTCCTGGTGCTCGGCGGTGTCAGCGCGGTGGTGAACCCCGCCGTCGCCCGTGCCGACGGGCGAGCCGGTACCTGGGTCGACGGCACCGGTCTGTACGTCCTGTCGAATGCGGCGACGGGTGGTTCCGTCGAGGTGGCCTGTATCGACGCCGGTCGGTTGGCCCCGACGAACGCCGTCAACACCGTCAAGTCGTCACTGACCGCACCGAAGATGGCCTACCTGCTGTTCAAGTACACCCCTGGTGCCGACGCCACGACCCGGGCGGCCCTCGGTCACCTCGGCCACGTGTCGAAAGAGCTGCCGCACAACCACAAGACGACGCCGGCGGTCCCGTCGGCCCGGGTCGCCAAACGGGTCGACGAGCTCGTCGCCGAGGCGAACAAGTACGCCGGTCCCTACACCGTGACCTCGAAGGTGACCACCGTACCCACGGCCACCAGCGCGCGTTCGACCGTCACGGTCACGGTGATCTCCAAGGCCGGTGTCGGGGTTCCCGGCGTGAAGGTGAGCTTCGCCCGCACCGGTGCCGCGACCGGCCTCGGCGCCTCCTCGGGCACCACCAACTCGGCAGGCCGGGCCACGGTCACCTACAACCTCGCCAACAAGGCGACCGGGGGCGTCAGGACCACAGCCCTCGGACTCGCCGGCACCGCCGTCACGGTCTACTCGGCCGCCACCCAGACCTCGGCGCACCAACGGGTCATCGGCAAGGGCGCGGCCACCTCGGTCGCCTCCTCCGCCCAGGCCACGCGCCCGGCGGTGCCGAACGGCTCGATCCGGGTCGGCAAGGTCTCCAAGACCGCCACGGCCACCTTCCTCGCGGGCGCCGTCATCGACATCCACCGGGGTTCGAGCACCGGCCCGATCGTCAAGACCGTCACCACCAAGGCCGCCGCCGGCGGCGTGGTCGTCAGTCTCCCGCCCGGGACCTATGTCGGGGTCGAGCGCAAGGCACCGACGAACTACCTGAAGGACGCACCCGCGGTGAAGGTCACCGTGACCAGCGGCACCACGAAGAACCTGACCCTGGCGAACAGTCCGAAGGGCAAGTTCTCGGTCGTCAAGGTCGACGCCCAGTCCCGTGCCCGGCTGGCCGGGGTGAAGTTCCGCGCCGAGTCGGGCGACACCACCCTGGTCACCTTCACCACCGACGCCAACGGCGCCTACACCTCGCCCTTCCTGCCGCTGGCCGTGGGCAAGAAGGTTCGTATCGTCGAGATCGCCCCCAAGGCCGGCTACCAGCCCACCGCGCCGCGGACCGTGACCCTGACCAAGGACGGCCTCGGGGCCGGCCGGGTCGTCGTGGAGAACTCCAAGATCCCCCGTGGCCGGGTCTCGGTGGCGAAATCCGATGCCCGCACGGGTGCGGCACTGGCCGGCGCGAAGTTCAAGGTCGTCGCCCAGGGGGTGACGATCGCGACCGGCACCACCGGCGCGGACGGCACCTGGACCAGCCCGTTGCTGACCACCACGCTGATCGGCGAGCGGGTGTCCGTCAGCGAGACCGCTGCGCCGGACGGATACCAGCTGGACCCGACACCGCACCAGGTCACGGTCACGGCAACCGGCACCGGCACCGCTCGGATCGCCATGACCAACATCGAGATCGCCCACACCAGGGGCATTCAGATCCTGAAGACCGATGAGGTCACGGGTGCGTCCATCCCGGGTACCAGGTTCGGCCTCGAGGTGCGCAAGGGCGGAAAGGGCTCCTGGGCCAAGGTTTCCGGGGGAGTGACGGCCGGACTGCATGCCGGCGGCGTCTACACCACTGCCGCGACCGGCGCGATGTCCGGTCGGATCGCCGTCGACGGAGCGCTCAGCACACCGATCCTGGAGGTGGGCGACGAGGTTCGCGCCACCGAGATCGCTGCTGCTCCGGGCTATCTCCTGTCCGTCCAGCCCGCGACCCGCAGCGTGGTCGGCACGGTCGGTGAGACCGACGAGCTGCGGATCACCGCGGTGAACGCGCCGAAACGCACGATCCAGGTGACGAAGCTGTCGGTGGCCGGCAAGACCCTGCCCGGTGCCGGTTTCGTCAGCTGCTACCAGGTCGGGGCAAGGGATCTCGCCGACGGTGAGCGAACGGCCCAGGTGCCCTGCGTCGTTCCGGCGGGTGCCGCACTGACCGACCAGGCCGGCGGGCGGCTGGACCTGACCGGCTGGTACTCCTTGGGCGCCCTGGCCGTCACCGATGCCCAGGGCCGGACAAGTACCGCCCCCTCGGACTGGGTCCGGGTCGGCGACAAGGTGCTGGTCGCGGAAACCCGCCCTCCCACCGGGTTCTCATTGTCCACGGTCGCCGCCGTCACCACGGTGACGGCCACCGGATGGGACCCGGAGTGCAGCAACCGTCCCTCCCGTCCGGCCGGAACCGTCTTCACCGGCACGGTGATCGCCTGCTCGTTGGTGGATGATCCGAAGACCACGATCAAGATCACCAAGTCGGTGGTTGACGCCGCGGGCAACCCGGCACCGTCGGTACTGCCTTCCGGTGCGCGCTACCGGATCACCGACGCCAAGGGAAACCTGTTGGCGCAGACCGGTCCCACCGGTCAGGACGGCACGATCACCCTGGAACTCGAGGGCCTGGTCGACGGGCAGGTGCTGACCTTCACCGAGTTCGACTCCCCGCGTGGGGCGGCCCTGGACACCAGGCCGTTCACCGGGAAGATCGTGGCCACCCCCGCCGGCCTGCTGGCCGTCTCGGTCGCCCAGGTCGATCCGGTACTGGCCATCGGCACCACGGCGACCGATCAGGCCAGTGGTGGGAAGACGGTGCAACCCGGGGCGAAGATCCGGGACGTCGTGGCCTACTCGGGTCTCGTCCCGGGCAAGACCTACACCCTGCGGGCGACCCTGCAACGACTGGACGCCCAGGGGACGGTGACGCCGGTCGGGATCACCGGGGCCACCGAGTTCGTCCCGCAGACCTCCGACGGGACGGTGGATGTGGTGCTCACCCTTCCGACGACCATCGACCCGGGCGTGTTCGTGGTGTTCGAGCGGCTGCTGCTGGACGGCATCGTCATCGCCACCCATGAGAAACCGGACTCGGCCGAACAGACCGTCTACCTCCCGGGTGTCGGAACGACTGCGATCGGTCCCGACGGCGACAAGTTCGTCCTGCCCGGTGGCACGATCACCGACACCATCGCCTACTCCGGCCTGGTGCCGGGGGTGGCGCACACGGCCGTCGGCGAGCTCATGACCGTCACCGGCGGTGTGGCCACCTCGACCGGCATCGTGGCCCAGATCGTGTTCACGCCGCGCACCTCCTTCGGCACCGTCAAGGTGACCTTCACCCTCCCACCGGATTTCGCACCCGGACGGCAGCTGGTCGTCTTCGAGGATCTCAAGGTGGCCGGGAAGGTGATCGCCGCCCACCGCGACGCGACCGACGAAGGCCAGACCGTCTACGTGCCGGACGTCCGGACGACGGCCACCGACCAGAGCGACGGCGACAAGTCCGTCCTGCCCGGTGGCACCGTGGTCGACAAGATCACCTACTCCGGCCTGCAGGCGGGCAAGACCTACACCCTGCGGGGGGAGCTGATGGAGATCGTCGGCAACACGGCCACCGCCACCGGCATCATCGGCACGGCGACCTTCGTCGCGGCGGCCCCCTCCGGGTCCGTCGACGTCCTCTTCAAGATCCCGCTCACCTTCCAGCCGGGTCGGACCCTGGTCGCCTTCGAGACCCTCTCCTACCTCGGCCGGCAGATCGCCATCCATGCCGACCCCAAGGATCTCGACCAGACCGTCTACGTGCCGAAGGTGGCAACCTCGGCGGTCGACCAGTCCGACGGGGACAAGTACCTGGCTCCGGGTGGCACGGTGGTCGACACGATCACCTACAGCGGCCTCGTGCCCGGTGTGAAGACCACCGCCACCGGTGAGCTGATGCTGGTCGTCAACGGTAAGGCCACCGGGACCGGGATCACCGGCAGCACCGTGTTCACCCCGGCCACCTCGGCGGGTTCGGTGAAGGTCACCTTCCGGATCCCCGACGACTTCGTCCCCGGCAAGACCCTGGTGGTGTTCGAGGAGCTGACGGTGGCCGGCCGGTTCGTGGCCGAGCACCGTGACGCCACCGACGAGGGACAGACGGTGTACCTGCCGAAGATCGGCACCAACGCCACCGACCAGGCCGACGGGGACAAACTGGTCCTGCCGGGCGGGACGGTGGTCGACACGGTCGACTACTCCGGCCTCGTCCCGGGGCAGCAGTACACGGTCAGTGGTGAGCTGATGTCCAAGGTCATCACGGTGGTCGCGGGCAAGACGGTCACCGTCGCGGTCGGGACCGGCATCCTCGGTTCGACCACCTTCACCGCAACTGCTGCCTCGGGAAGCGTCAAGGTGGCCTTCAGGCTGCCGACGACCATCGTCCCGGGCAACTTCGTGGTCTACGAGGATCTTCTGGTCAAGGGCAAGGTGATCGCCTCCCACCGGGTCGCCGACAGCGTCGAGCAGTCGATGAAGGTGATTCCCACGAAGCCCTCGGGCTGATCGTTGGCCCCGGCGGTGCCGGCGGCGGCTCGACCGCCGTCGGCACCGCCCGGCGTAATCTCGTGCAGGTGTCTGCGCGCCCACGTTCCCGTCCACCCCTTGATCAGTTCGACCGTCGGCGGGTGGGGGCGGGCTTTCTCGCCGCCGCAGCGGCACTGTTGGTGACCGCCGCCGGGTTCGTGCCCTGGTTGAAGATCGTCGACCCGACCGGCACCGTCTCGGTGTCGGGGTGGGGGCAGCTCAGCGGTGACACCCAGCTCACCGGGACCAACATCAACGATCTCTTCGGTGAGCTCGGGGCCTCTGTCACCTACCGCCCGGCGCAGTTCGTGAGTGTGGTGGCCGGGTTCGCGTTGATCGCCGGCCTGGTCCTGGCGGCGCGGGTGTCCCGGCCCGCCGGTGCGGTGCTGGCCCTGGTGGGCCTCTACGCGGTGGTCTGGGGGACGATCCGGCTCTTCAGTCTCGGCGCGGCCGCCGATGTCCTGGTCGGGGACCCGGCCGATGCCGCCGCGGACGCGGCAGCGGCCGATCAGACCGGTTCGGCCGTCACCGGGACCGCGAGCGCCGGGGTCGGGCCGTGGCTGACCCTGTCCGGCGGGCTGGTGCTCACGGCCGTGGCCGCTGCGCTGTTCCTCGGGTGGCTCGGTCATCGGCAGGAACGGGCCTGAGTCCGACGCCTTGCGGTGGGACATGCGCAGGTGTGAACGCTCTCACCTGCGCATATCCCACCGCAAGGTGGGGAAATCACACCGCGACGGTCCCGTCGGCCCGGATCAACCCGCCGACCTGCTCGAGGACCTCCTCGCGGCCGGCGTACTCACCGGACGGGCGCGGCCAGTGGATGATCGCATCGGTGAATCCGAGGGCGGCGGCCCGGCCGACCGCGTCGGTGAAACAGTCCACCGAGGAGAGGGAGAACACCGGGGCCGAATCCAGACTCATGTACCGGGCAACCGGTGCGTCCCCGACGATCGAGTCGAACTTCCGGGTCAGTCCGGCCAGGCCTTCCCAGTACTGGTCGACGGTGTCGCCGGGGGCACCGAACCCGGTGGTGATCCACCCGTCGTACCCGGCGGCGATCCTCATCATCCGAGGCCCGTTGGCGGCGACCGCGATCGGCAGCCGGGGACGCTGCACACACCCCGGGATCATCCGGGCGTCGACGGCGGTGTAGTGCTCACCGCGCCAGGTGGTGCTGTCCTGGGTGAGCAGCGTGTCGGTGAGGGTCAGGAACTCCTCGAGACGGTCCACCCGCTGTTTGCCGGTCAGCTCGTCCTCGCCGAAAACCGCGGAGTCCCAACCGGTACCACCGGCGCCGATCCCGGCGATGATCCGGCCGTCGGAGAGATCGTCCAAGGTCATCAGGTCCTTGGCCAGGGTCACCGGGTGGCGGAAATTGGGGGAGGTGACGAAGGTGCCCAGACGCAGGGTCGTTGTCGCCAGAGCCGCGTTGGCCAGGAAGGGCACGGTGGCATGCCACGGCTCGTCGGCCAGGGTCCGCCAGGCCAGGTGGTCGTAGGTCCACCCGTGGGCGAAACCCATGTCCTCCACATGTTTCCAGCGGGCGGCGGCCTCGCGGTGGGAGAACTGGGGAAGGATGACGACGCCGATTCTCATACGGTGAGTCTAGGGGGCGGGGTCGGCGGGGTGTGTCCCTCGGTACCTCGCCCGGGCCGCGTCAGAAGCCGAGCCCGGACCGGGCCACGGTGATCGGCAGGCCGCCCCACAACGAGGTGTACTGGTCGTTGTCCGTCAACGACCGGGTGAGCGCCTTGTCCAGGTAGAGCGTGCCGCCGAGGTGGTCGGTCTCGTGCTGGACGATGCGGGCCGACCAGCCGTCGAACTGCTCCTGGACCGCGGTGCCGTTCTCGTCCAGGCACTCCAGCAGCACCGAGGCGGGCCGGTCGACGACGGCCTGGTACCCGGGCACCGACAGGCAGCCCTCGTAGAAGGCCGCGCGCTCGGTTCCCACCGCGGTGTACCGCGGGTTGACGATCACCCGGAAGTCGAGCGGGTAGCGGTGCCGGTAGGCGGCCAGCTCCGGCGGGATCGTCGCCGGATCCTCCAGGACGGCGATCTGCAGCGGGATGCCGATCTGCGGCGCGGCGAGCCCGACCCCGGGTGCCTCGTGCATGCACACCCGCATGGCCTCGATCAGCTCCGACAGCAGGTCATCGCCCAGCTGGCCGTCGTAGGGTTCGGCCGGACGCCGCAGCACCGTGTTCCCGGCGGTGACGATCGGGATCGGCTGCGGGCCTGCGAGCAGTGCGGCAACCATCTCGGCCAGTGACACGGGGGACCTCGTTCGGTTCGGAGGAGCGGAGGTGCCGACGGTCGGACCGACCGGCAGGTGGATCAGTCGTAGGGACTGGCCTTGTCGAAGAGCTCGGACCGGTCGAACCCGCGGGTTCGGGGCTTGCGCGCAGGCTCGTCGGAGTACCCGACCTCGCCGTCCTCGTCCTCCGGCGGGTCGGTGATCTCGCGGTAGACGAAGAAGCCGATGGCCGCCAACGCGACCCCTCCGAAGGTGATCCACTGGTAGGCGTACGACAGGTACGGCCCGCTGTCCAACTGCGGGACGCCGATCTCCTGCAGCACCCCGGGGGAGCCCTCGACGAGTTGGACGAAACCGTGCAGGACCGGTCCACCCGCATCGCTGCGCAGGGTGTCGGTGCTGATCCCGTAGACCTCGGTCCGGCCCTCGTTCTGCACGGGTTCCCGGGGGGTCGGATACGGCTGTTCCTGTTGGGTCCGGCCGGTGATCGTCACCACCCCGGTCGGCAGCGGTGGCAGGTCGAGCCCGGCCGTGGCGACGCCGGCAGAGACGTAGCCCCGGTCGACCAGCAACCGGGTGCCGTCGGACAGGACCAGGGGGACCAGCACCTCGAAGGCGGGTCTGCCGTTCAACTGGCGCAGTCGGACGAACACCTGGTCGTCCGGGGAGAAGGTGCCGGTGGCGGTGACCAGCTTCCACGCCACCGAGGCGTCCGGTTCGACCGTGGTCGAGAGCAGGTCGGTCACGGGCACCGCCGGGGTGGTGACCGCGGAGGTGATCGCGTTGTTGCGCTCCTGGCGTTCGGTGTTCCGGTGGAACTGCCACGGGGCCAGGATCGCCCAGCAGGCACCGGCGAAGAGAACAGCCAGCAGGATCACCGCGATCCAGCCGGGTTGCAGCAGGCCGCGCGCCCGTTGGGCGGGGGTGCTGGGCGGGCGTGGCTCGGTGGTGGTCTGGGTCATGACAGGCGTCTGCGGATCTCGTCGACGATCCCGGGGGTGGCGGCCTCGATCATCCGGAGCACCTCGAGGAACTCCGAATCCGGTCCGGAGTAGGGGTCGGGCACCTCGTCGCCGTCGGCGTCGGGATCGAACTGGCGCAGCAGCACGACCTTGTCCGGGTCCTCGGTCATCCGGCGCAGGGCCCGGAAATGACCGAGATCACAGGCCAGGGCCAGGTCCACGGTGGCCAGTTCGGCGGCATCGATCTGGTGGGCGGTGTGGTTCCAGGTGTAGCCGGCGTCCCGGAGGACACGCTCGCTCGCGGCGTCGGCCGGACCACCGACGTGCCAGTTGCCGGTGCCGGCGCTCGTCACCCGGACCCGGTCGCCCAGACCCGCTTTGGTCAGGGCATCTCGGAGAACGTGTTCGCCGATCGGTGAGCGGCAGATGTTCCCGGTGCAGACCACACTGACGTGCAGCGGCGGGACGGTGACGGGATCGGCGGTCGGGGACACCCGTCCATTGTGTCCGATCGCGCAACCGGGGTGGACCGCAGCACCTCGAGCGGGGTGCGTGGCGGATGGAAGACTGCTCCTGGAGACGGCGGTCCGCCCCGGACGCCGACGGGCGAACAGGTGGAGGCAGCTCTCGTGGTGACGGTCGGCGATGTGGTCGAGGTGCTGGAAACGGCGTATCCGGTGCGGTTGGCCGAGAAATGGGACTCCGGGATCGGCCTGACCTGCGGGGACCGGGACGAGCCCGTCACCCGGGTGTTGCTCGCGGTGGACGTGGACCCGGCGACGGTGGAGGAAGCCGTTGCCGTGGGGGCCCATTTGCTCGTCACCCATCATCCGTTGTTGTTCCGGGCGGTGCAGTCGGTGGCGGCCGACACCCCGCGTGGGGCGCTGGTCCATCGGATGGTCCGCGCCGGGATCGCACATTTCGCGGCCCACACCAATGCCGACCGTGCGGTCGGCGGGGTCAACGACGCACTGGCCGAGGCCCTGGGTCTGCTGGACCTGCGTCCGCTCGACCCGGCGGCCGACGGTGCTTCCCCGGCCGAAGGACTCGGCCGGATCGGCAGGTTGCCGCAGCCGATGACCCTGGCGGAGTTCGCCGAACACGTCGCCACCGCCTTGCCCGGGACCGCCGGCGGGGTGCGGGCGGCGGCCGCGGCAGGCTCCACCGGCACCGTGGAGCGGGTGGCCGTCTGCGGTGGGGCCGGCTCCTCCTTGCTGCCCGTCGCCGCGGCGGCCGGAGTCGACGTGTTCGTCACCTCCGAGCTCAGCCATCATGTGGCCGGGGAGTACCTGGCCGTCAGCGGGAACCCGGCACTGGTCGAGATCGCGCACTTCGCGGGGGAGTGGCCGTGGCTGAACACGGTGGCGGCTGTCCTCGGGGAGTCCTTCCCGGGTAGCGTCGCCACCACGGTGTCGACGCTGCGGACCGATCCGTGGCTTCTGCGGCGTTCCGGCAGCGACGACGACCCGCGCTGACGATCCACCCGGTAATGACGATTCATCTAGTGCACGCAGGAGTGTAAAGACCGTGGCAGGCCTGAAATTGGATCCATTCGCCCAACGACGTTTGCTGGATCTGGCGGCCGCCGACCAGGCCCTGGGATCGGCCCGTCACCGCCGGCAGGCGCTCCCCGAGCTCGCCGTGATCGAGGCCGGCACCGAGAAGGCCACCGCGTTGCGAGGTGAGGCCCTCCTCGCCGAGACCGAGGTCGCCGATCTGAAACGGGCGATGAACAAACTCGAACTCGAGATCGACCAGGTACGCGGCCGGGCCCGGCGTGACGCCGACCGGCTCGCCTCCGGGTCGGCCTCGGCCAAGGAACTGGAGAACCTGCAGCACGAGATCGAGTCCCTCACCCGCCGTCAGGGTGTGCTGGAGGACGAGGAACTCGAACTCATGGAACAGCGCGAGGAGGCCGAGGTGGGCCTGACCGCCCTGCACAAGGCCGAGGCCGAACTGAAGGCCGAGCTCGACGCCGCCTCCGCCCGTCGGGACGAGGCGTTCGCCGAGATCGACGCCGAGGCCTCGCGGCAGGAGGAGAAGCGGCGCGCCGTCTCGGAGGGCTTGCCCGCCGAGGTGCTCGCCCTGTACAACCGGATCCACGATTCCGGCAAGATCGCCGCGGCCCAGCTCGCCGGGGCCCGCTGCGGGGCCTGCCGGATCGAGATCGACCGCACCGCCCTGTCGGAGATCCGCGCCGTTCCGGTGGACGGTATCGCCCGGTGCAGTGAATGCGGTGCCATCCTGATCCGTTCCTGACGTCACCAGAGGGGGAGTCGTTGTGCCCGAACAACTCGCGGACACCGAACACCGTGGCGAGGACCGTCCGGCGGACGCCGGCGTGCCGGAGGGACGGACCGACGACCTGACCACACTGGTGGTCGTGCGTCATGCCGAAACCACCTGGGGCGCACAGGGACGTTTCGCCGGGCGGGCCGACATCGGTTTGTCGGCGCACGGTTTGCGTCAACTCGGTCCACTGGCCGAGCGGATCGCCCCGCTGGCACCGGCCGTGGTGATCCATTCGCCGCTGTCCCGGTGCCGGCTCACCGCCGAGGCGATCGCCGAACTCGCCGGTTGTCGGACCCTGGTGGACGAGGGGATCACCGACGGCGCCCTCGGTGAGTGGAGCGGGCACAGCGCCGTCCAGATCGCCGACCGCTGGCCGGCCGAGTTCGCCGCCTGGCGCAGTGATGTCGACGCCGCCCCGCCGGGTGGGGAGTCGTTCAACGAGATCCGGGAACGGATGACGAAGGCGGTCCGCCGGATCGTCCGGGCGCATCGGGGCGAGACGGTGGTCCTGGTGACCCACGCGGCGCCGAGCAAGATGCTGTTCGCCTGGTCGCTGGACGCCGACTCGGCGGTGGCCTACCAGATGCGTATCGACAACGCCTCGCTGACGATCATCGAGCTGGTCAACGGATCCGGCCCGGTGCTGATCACCGCGAACGACACCGCCCACCTGGCACCGATAGCGCCGCCGACGGTCGACCCGGCGACCTGATCGCCGCCCACTACGGTTCCGGTTTCCAGGGCCCTGGCGATCACCGCAGCTGCAGGGCCAGCCAGAGTGCGCCGGTGGCCGCGACCAGGCAGACCGGGACCGTCAGCAGGCCGAGCAGGGTGAAGGTCTTCAAGGACACCGGTCGGTCGTGCCGTTGGAGGACCCGCCGCCAGAGCAGGGTGGCCAAAGATCCGGTGTAGGTCAGGTTCGGGCCGATGTTCACCCCGATCAGCATGGCCAGCACCAGCCCGGTCGCAGGCACCGAACCCAGGGCGGCCAGCAGGACCAGCGTGGCCGGCAGGTTGTTCACCACATTCGCCAGCACGGCGGCGATCCCGGCCATCAGCAGCAGGGATACCAGCCCCTCTCCGGTGGGCAGCAGCCGGCTGATGGCCGGTTCCAGCCCGTGTCCCGTCGCCGCGTCCACCACCACCGACAGGGCGGCGACGAAGAGCAGGAACAACGGGTTGGCCTCCAACAGGACCCGTCCCACCCCGATGCGGTTGCCGGCGACCGCCCTGACCGCGAGGACGGCAGCTCCGGCGGCGGCGACCCACCCGGGTGCGATGTCCCAGATCGGGCCGACGGCGAAACCGAGCAGGACAGCGGCGATGACGGCCAGGGAGGTGCGGGGCGCGGGTCGGGCGGGGACCGACCGGGAGGGGCCGGCCGTCGGACCTTCCGCAGCGGGTGTTGCCAGGTCCGTCCGGAAGAACCGGCGGAAGACGAGGTACTCCACCGTGATGGAGACCAGCCAGGGCAGCACCATCAGGGCGGTGAAACCCAGGAAGCTGACCCCCGCCGCCCCGAAGGCCAACAGGTTCGTCAGGTTCGACACCGGCAGCAGCAGGGAGGCCGAGTTCGACAGATGGGCGGTGGCGTACATCGCCGGTGCCGCCCGCAGCCGCAGGGTCCGCATCGTCACCAGGATGGCAGGGGTCAGCAGCACCACCGTCGCATCCAGGCTGAGGACGGCCGTGGTGACGGAGGCGAGGACGAAGACCAACGTCAGTACCCGGGTGGGGGAGCCACGACTGCCCCGGCTGAGTCGGCCGCCCAACCAGGCGAAGACCCCGTCCAGGTCGGCCAGATGGGCCAGGATGAGCACCGCCGCCAGAAAGCCCAGGGTGCCGCCGAGGTCGGCGACCGAGTCGGCGGCGGTCCCGGCCGGGACCAGCCCGATGGCGATGGCGATCAGAGCGGCGGGGACGGCGACCACCGCCTCGGGCAGTCCGCGCGGCCGGACGATGGCAAAGGCCAGTGTTGCGAAGAGCAGCACCAGCCCCAGCACGGTGGCGAGCGTCGGGGACGTGGGATCGTCCTTCCTCGTGAAAATGCGGCGGGGTGAGTGCTGTGAGAAAATTCAGGGCCCGGGTTTTCCGGTCGGTGGCAACTGCTGAACTGCCCGGATGGCGTGGTCGTCAACCGGTACGAACCCGTGGCGGTGCGCGGATGCACCTGGGCACGGTAGCGTGCCGTGAGGATGAGTCGGCCGGGCAACCGCGTCAGCGACGCCAACGCGTCGGTGTCGAGGAAAGTCCGGGCTCCACAGGGCAGGGTGGTTGTTAACGGCAACCCGGGGTGACCCGCGGGACAGTGCCACAGAGAACAGACCGCCTGGCATCGCAAGGTGACCAGGTAAGGGTGAAACGGTGGTGTAAGAGACCACCAGCGCCGCAGGTGACTGCGGCGGCTAGGTAAACCCCACCCGGAGCAAGGTCGAGAAGCATCGGCGTGAGCCGATGTGCGCAGATGTTCGAGGGCGGCCCGCCCGAGTCTGCGGGTAGACCGCTGGAGCCTGCCGGCGACGGCAGGCGGAGATGGATGGTTGCCGAACGGGACCGCCGAGAGGCACCCGGGAACAGGACCCGGCTTACAGGCCGGCTCATCCACCAACTCCACCGTCCCGTGGTGGGATATGCGCAGTGGTGAGCGTTCAACTGTGCGCATGTCCCACCGCAGGACGTGGCCATAGATCAAGCAGGAGGCACCGTGTCGGAACCGGAGCAGGCAGTGGAAAACCCGGGTGTGGCGAACGTGCTCGAGGTCCTGGGAGAACTCTTTTCGCCCGGCCGCGCGGTGAACGCCGGCAGCGAGGACGTCCGCGCCGAACTGGGGCGGCTGCTCGGCCCGATCGGCGATCTCGTGGTCGGCACCTTGTCGGAGGAGACCCGGACCTGCGGGGAGACACCCGAGTCGAGCGAGAAGGACCGCGCCGCCCGTCAGCTGGACTGGGTCGCACAGGTCCGGTCCCAGCTGCTCGCCCCGCTGGAGGAGGCGACGACCAGGGAACGCAATCTGGCCGTGCAGCGGGCGATGGCGGCCGGTGTCCCGGCCTCGGCGCTGGTGGCCTCGACCGGGCTGACCCTGGCCCGGATCTACCAGATCCGGGACGGTCGACGCTGACCTGGAGCGGCCGGTCCTGATCCGGCACCGAGGTTGATCCCGTCCGGCCGACGCCCGCGCCGGTGTTGCCCTAATCTGGCCGTGTGCCCTATCGCCGGATCATCGCCCCCTCCGACCAGGTCGACTTCGAGGCCATCAGATCGGCGCTGGGGGTGCACGTCGACTTCCCGCCGGAGGTCCTCGCCGAAGCCGCGGAACTGGCCGCCGCCGCAGACCCGCACCCCGACCGTCAGGACCTGACGGACGTCCCGTTCGTCACCCTCGATCCGGTCGGCTCGATGGACCTGGACCAGGCCGTGCACCTGTCCGCCCGTGACGGAGGTGGTTTCCGGGTGCGGTACGCCATCGCCGATGTCGGCTCCTTCGTCCCCGGCCACGGCCCGCTGCACGAGGAGACCCTGCGTCGCGGCCAGTCCTTCTACGCCCCCGACGCCGTCGCCCCGTTGCACCCGACGGTGCTGTCGGCCGGTGCGGCGAGCCTGCTGCCGGACCAGACCCGGCGCGCCGTGCTGTGGACCATCGACCTGGACCCCGCCGGTGAACCCGTGGCCGTGGGCCTGGCGCGTGCCCTCGTCCGTTCGGTCGCCCGGTTGGACTACGAGAGTGCCCAGCAGGCCATGGAATCGGGCACCCTCCACCCCTCGATCGCACTCCTGCAGCAGGTGGGTGAACTGCGCCTGGCGGCCTCCCGTCGACGGGAGGCGATCACCCTGGACCTGCCCGATGTCGAGGTCGTCACCAATGCCGACGGACGGTGGACCCTGCGCAACCGGGAGGTGCTGCCGATTGAGCAGTACAACGCCGAGATCAGCCTGCTGACGGGGATGTCGGCGGCGCGGATCATGCTCGACGGCGACCTCGCCCTGTTGCGGACCCTGCCGCAGCCGGACGAGTTCCAGATCGCCACCTTGCACAAGTCCGCCCAGGCCCTCGGGGTCGACTGGCCCGCCGGGGCGAGCCCGGGGCAGGTGATCGGCGGTCTGGACCCGAACGATCCCAAACACGCCGCCTTCCTCGACGATGCGGTCCGGCTGCTGCGCGGGGCCGGCTACCTCGTCTGGCGTCGCGGTGTCACCGACCCCGGCACCGATCTCGGTCACGCCGGGATCGGTTCCACCTACGCCCATGTCACCGCCCCGCTGCGGCGGCTGGTGGACCGCTACGCGACCGAGATCTGCCTGAGCCGGACGGCGGCCGTCCCCGTCCCGGCGTGGGTGCTGGGAGATCTGGACCAGCTCCCAGAGCTGATGACGGCATCGAACCGGGTCGCCTCGGCCCTGGAGAAGGCCTGCCGGGGCGCGGTGGCCGCCTTCCTGCTGCACGGCCGGGAGGGTGGTGAGTTCAAGGCGCTGGTGCTGCAGGTCGACACGGTGAAGAACCGCGCCCAGGTGCTGCTGGACGAGCCGCCGGTCCGGGCCAAGTGCGCGGCGGACGGCCTGGCCGAGGGCGACCGGATCACGGTGACACTGGTATCGGCCGATCCGGCCACCCAGACCTACCTGGTCGAACCGGTGTGAGCGCGCGTCCGACGGGCCGGGGCCTGGTAGGGGTGGCATCCTTGTCCCATGGGTGATGACATCGGACGGAACACGGCCTACTACTACTGCCTCAAACACGGCACGGTGGAGAAGGAAGGGGAGTGCAAGGCGACCGATCGCCTCGGCCCCTACCCGGATCCGGCGAGCGCGGCCAACGCGCTCCAGTCCGTGCACGAGCGGGAGGCCCGCAAGCAGGCCGAGGACCGGGCCTGGCGGGACGACGCCGACTGAGGTCGGCACCCCGCGGCCCGGCAGTTCCCCTGTTCCCGCGCACCGTGTTGCTCCTCGCGCACGTAACTACGTGCGCGAGGAGCAACTACGTGCGCGGGAACAGGGAGGATCAGTCCCCGTCCCAGCGGTTGGTGATCGGCAACCGTCGGTCCCGGCCGAAGGCCTTGTCGCTGACCTTGGTGCCCAGCGGGTACTGACGGCGCTTCCACTCCGCCCGGTCGACCAACCTGACCACGTGGGCCACCATCTCCGGGTCGAACCCGTCCGCGACCAGATCCGCCGCCGAGAGGTCGCGCTCGACGTACCCGTCGAGCAGCTTGTCCAGCACCTCGTAGTCGGGCAGGGAATCGGAGTCCAGCTGGCCGGGGCGCAGTTCGGCCGACGGAGGCTTGGTGATCGAGTTCTCCGGGATCGGCGGCACCTGTCCGGCCGCCCGTGCCTGCTCGTTCCGCCAGGAGGCCAGCCGCCACACCCAGACCTTGAACACGTCCTTCAGCGGGGCGTACCCGCCGACCGCGTCACCGTAGATGGTGGAGTACCCGCAGGCCAGCTCCGACTTGTTGCCGGTGGCCAGGACCAGATGTCCCTCGGCGTTGGACAGGGCCATCAGCAGCACCCCGCGGCAGCGTGCCTGCAGGTTCTCCTCGGCCAGGCCGGACAGCCCGAGCTGGTCCTTGAACACCGTCACCATCGCGCCGATCGGCTCGACCCGGTAATGCAGGCCGGTCCGTTCGGCCATGTCCGCGGCGTCGTCCTTGGAGTGCTCGCTGGAGTACTCCGACGGCATCGAGACCCCGTGCACGTTTTCCGCACCGATGGCATCCACCGCGATGGCGGCGACCACTGCGGAGTCGATCCCGCCGGACAGGCCGAGCACGACCGAGCGGAATCCGATCTTGTACACGTAGTCCCGCAGCCCCAGGACCAGCGCCTCCCAGAGTTCGGCCTCGTCGCTCAGGTCCGGGGTGATCGTGGGGGGCAGCGGGGTCCGTTCGACGGGGGCCCGGGTGTCGTCGATCTCGACATAGGAGACCGAAAGCCCCTGGTGCACCGAGGTTTCGGTCGGCCGCGGGGTGTCCGGGGTGTTGACCTTCAGATCGTGCAGCACCAGTTGCGGGGCGAAACGTCCGGCGCTGGAGAGGGTCTCACCTGCAGAGTCCAGCACCAGGGAGCCGCCGTCGAAGACCAGATCGTCCTGGCCACCGACGAGGTTGCAGTAGACCACCGGCGCGTCGAGGGTTCTGGCGGCCTCCCGAACCACAGCGAGTCGCAGCTCGTCCTTCTGCTGTTCGAAGGGAGAGCTGTTGGGGGAGAGCAACAGATCGACACCGACCTCGGACAGGGCGGTGACGGTGCCGCCGTGCTGCCACAGGTCCTCGCAGATGGCGACACCGATGTCGACACCGCGGAACCGGAGCACGGTGGTGGCGGTGGCCGGGGCGAACCAGCGGGCCTCGTCGAAGACCCCGTAGTTGGGCAGGTGGTACTTCTGGAACCGGGCGACCACCGATCCGCCCAGCAGGGCGCCGGCCGCGTTGCGGATCCCGCGCTCGTCCAGGTCCAGGTAGCCGACCAGCACCAGGACGTCACCGGCACCGGCCTCGACCAGTCGGGCCGGCAGCTCCGCCAGGGACCGCCGGGAGGCCTCGCGGAAGGCCGGGCGCAGCGCGAGGTCCTCCACCGGGTAGCCGGTGAGGGCCATCTCGGGGAACACCACGACGTCGGCGCCGGCGGCGGCGGCCGCTTTCGCCGCATCGACGATCAGATCGGCATTGCGATCGAGGTCGCCCACGGTTGTATTGATCTGGGCCAGCGCCACACGCAGGGTCGTCATGGCCTCCATCTTTCACTACCGGTCGCCAACCGGGAGCGACCCCCGGGTGGTCCGGCCGGACCCGCGCCACACCCAGGTATCTTCCGATTCACGCACCGCTCCCAGGGTCAGGTGGGATGATCCTCCGATGACGTCGTTCGCCCGCCGGGCAACCCTCGCCCTTGTTCTGTCGAGCGTGCTGTTGGCGGGGTGTGGCACGACCGTTGCGGGTCAGGCCGAGCCCGTCGTCGGTGCCGGTTTGCAGGCCACCACGGCTCCGAGCAGTTCGACCGATCCGACCTCCGCCTCCACCGAGGTCGAGCCGACGGTCCCGACGAGCCTGCCGGACACCAGCGGCGGGCAGGTGACCGAGCCGTCGACCTCCCCGTCGGCCGCGACGGATGTCATCGGCCGGCCGATCTCGGGCGGTCAGGGTGCGGGGGTCGTCCCGCCCGAGCTGGCCGAGTTCTACAACCAGAAGCTGGACTGGACCGACTGCACCTCCTTCTCCACCGGTTCGGACAACGCGGACCTGTACGCCACCCCCGGTCTGGAATGCAGTTACCTGATCCTGCCGCTGAACTACGACGACCCGAGCGGCCCGACGGTCGAGATGGCCGTCCTGCGCTCCAAGGCCACCGGGCCGGACCGGGTCGGTTCCCTGCTGTTCAACCCCGGTGGTCCCGGTGCCTCCGGCATGGGGATCGCCGCCCAGTTCGCCGCCTACGGGGTCAGCCAGGAGCTGTCGGCCAGTTTCGACCTGGTCGGTTTCGACACCCGCGGCACCGGTTCCTCCCGTCCGCTGATCAAGTGCAGCACCGATGCCGAGCGGGACAAGGTCCGGGCCACCCAGTACGACACCGCCTCCGCCGCCGACATGGCCGCGCAGGAGGCGGCCACCAAACAACAGGCGCTCAACTGTGCCGAGCGGACCGGCGTCGACGAAGGCATCGACGGTGCGGCCTTCCTCGCCACCGTCGGCAGTGTCGACGTCGTCAAGGACATGGACGTCCTGCGTTCGGTGCTGGGTGACGAGAAGCTCAGCTACGTCGGGTATTCCTACGGCACCCTGCTCGGCACCCTGTACGCCGAGGCCTACCCGGCGAACGTCCGGGCGTTGATCCTGGACGGGGCCGTCGACAACAGTCAGACCCGCGAGGAGTCGCTGCTGGGTCAGGCCAAGGGTTTCCAGGGCGCCTTCGAGGACTTCGCGGCCGACTGCGCCCAGCAGGCGGCGTGTGTGCTCGGACAGGACCCGGCGGTGGCCACCGCGGTGTTCCAGACCCTGACCCGACCGTTGCTCAAGGATCCCGCGCCGGTCGACGGCGGACGGGTACTCACCTACAACGACGCGATCACCGGCGTCATCCAGGCCATGTACTCCGAGACCTTGTGGCCGGGGCTGCGTTCGGCCCTGCTCGACCTGTCGAACGGCAACGGCACAGCGCTGATGGCGCTGGCGGATTCCTACGAGGGACGGGATGCGGACGGCAAGTACTCGGCGCTGATGGACGGGTTCACCGCGATCCGGTGCGTGGACGACGAGCGGTTCACCGACCCGAAGGCGGCGGCGGAACTGTCCAAGAAGTACAACGAGGCCGCCCCCTTCGCCGATTCCGGTCAGCCGCCGTCACCGAGCCTGGACATCTGCGCCTACTGGCCGGTCCCGCCGACCCTGAAGGCGCACACCCCGAAGGCCGACGGGCTGCCCAAGGTCATGGTCATCTCGACCACCGGTGATCCGGCCACCCCGTACCAGGCGGGTGTCGATCTGGCGAAGGATCTGAACGCGAGCCTGGTGACGATCAAGGGCACCCAGCACACCGGGTTCCTCAGCCTGGGCAACACCTGCGTGGACACCGCCGGGGTGGACTACCTGATCAGGCTGACCGACCCGGTACAGCCCCTCGACTGCTGACACCGCCGGTGCCCGCCCACCACGTCACCGTGGTGGGCGGGCACCGGCGGGACGTTCCTCACCGCTGGTCGGCCACCCAGGCCCCGATCAGCCCACGGAAATGCGCGATGAACCGCTCGTGCTCGTGCGCCGGGAAACCCGACCGCACCGTGGCGACGAGCAACTCGTCGAAATGGGCCGAGTCCACCCAGTCGTGCACCCGTCCCGGCAGCGAGGCCAACGAGTTCGCCCGGAACTCGTCATAGGCCTCACGTTCGAAGTAGTCGTCCGCCTTCGCCGAGTAGGCGGCGAGCTTCTCCTCCCAGGAGAGGTCCTCGTTGTCGGCGATGTCGAACCAGGATCGGGTGTCGGTGTCGACGCGCGGCCGCCGTTCGGTCACCGCGCAGAAGGCCGACCAGCTGATCAGCTGGGTGATCGCCCACGGGAAGTAGTAGTGCAGCGAAGTGATCGCGATGTCCGGGCAGGCGTTGGCATAGTCGATGGGCTGCACCCGGTTTCCCGTCACCAGCGCCTCGCAGGAGTTGAACTCCCAGCGGAAGAAGGCGTTGATCGTCCTGGACAGGGTCTGGATCTCCGCGCCGGCGGCGGCGGGCAGGAAGTCGTGGGCCACCTCGTACCGGTCGTGCATCGGCAGCTCCGGTCGGAACTTCATCACCTGGGTCTCGGGACCGATGGTGAGTGAGCGGGCGAAGGCGTCGAAACCGTCCACCGCCGCCTGCAGGTGCATCAGCATCTGACCGGACTCGTCGTAGGCCTGGTGCAGGGCGGCGACATCGTCGATCTTCGAGACCCCGCGCCAGGCACCGCCGTCGAAGGGCTTCATGAACATCGGGTAGCCCACCGACTCGGCCACCTGGTCGAGATCGAAGGGCAGGTTGTACGTGCCGGCCGTGTAGGCCCACTTCTCGTGGTCGATGGGGTTCTTGTACGGCACCAGCACGGTCGTCGGGATGTCGAAACCCAGCCGGATCATCGCGCAGTAGGCGGTGTGCTTCTCCATCGCCTGGAAGGTGAACGGGTTGTTCAGCAGGTACGTCTCGTTGACGAGCGCCGCCTTCTTGAGCCACTCCCGCGGGTGGTAGTACCACCAGGCCAGCCGGTCGATGACGACATCGTGACGTACCGGGTCGCGCAGGTCGAAGGGTTCGATGGTCACCCGCTCGGTGCGCAGTTCGTGTTGTCTGCCTTGGTGTGTCACCGGGCCGAGCCGGTGCACCAGGGTCTCGAAGGCGGTCGGCCAGTCGTTCTCCGTGCCCAGGAGCAGGCCGATCAGGTGGCTGGTGCTGTCTGTGGGCTTCGTCATAGGCATGATCATGGCGGCAGACCGCGACTTCGGCAACGGCGCGCAGGACTTCGGCGTCGACCGGCGATCGGACCCGAACGCGGCAGGTCAGCGCAGCTGCGGGAAGTACACCTGCGCCTGGGCCTGCCAGCTCGGCCAGTCGTGCGGCCACTCCTGACCCCAGACGTGCATCTCATGGGGCAGACCGGCGACACCGAGCAGATGGCCCAGCTGCCGGGTGGAGTTGTTGGCCCCGGTGGTGTCCTCCCAGGAACCGGAGCCCACCACCAGGGTCAGGTACAGCTGGGAGCGCAGGTAGTGCAGATGGCCCTCGGCGATCGAGGGGAGGAACCGGGTCGGGTTCGTCGAGAAGGCCTCGGGCCCGAGATCACCCCAGCCCCGCCAGCTCCACGGGTCGTAGTTGCCCGAGAAGGCCAGCGCCCGGCCGAACAGATGCGCGTGACGGAAGGCGAAGAGCACCGCGTGGAAGGCTCCCATCGAGGTGCCGAAGGTGGCGATGTCCGCGCGCCCGCCGCAGTGCTCGACGAGGAAGGGCACCACCCGCCAGACGATCCAGTCCTCGTACCGCCGGTGGGCGTGGGCCCGGTCCTCGGTGGACATCCAGCTCGCCGACCAGGAGCGGTCGTCGTAGGAGGACACGCAGAACAGCTTGATCTCACCGGCGTCGACCAACGGCCGGACGGCCTCCAGCAGGCCGTGCCGCTCGAAATCGTGGGCGCTCCCGGCCTCGGAGGGGAAGACGATCACCGGACGTCCCCAGTGGCCGTGCACCACCACCTCGACCGGACCGTCGAACTCCTCCCGGTGCAGGTGATGGATCTCGGTCCGGGTCACGGGTTCCACCCGTCGGTCGCGGCGACGATCAGATCGGCCAGGTCCGTGCCCCAGGCATCCCGCCAGCCGATCATGGTGTGGGCATCCCCGACCCACCGGCAGCGCACCGGGTACCCCTGCGTCCGGAGCGCCTGGGCCATCAACCCGTTGTTGGCCCGGTTCTCCTCCAGGGTGCCGCAGGTCAGCAGCACCGGGACCGGCCGGCTCGTTGTCCGGACGGCAAGCCGCTCGGCCGCCCGGCACAACCGCTCGAAGTGGGTGAAGCCGGACTCCTGCGGATCCAGGGCCCGGGTGAAGAAGGAACCCGACTGCAGGGCGAGAGCGTCCACCGAGTCCGGATGACGGTCCTGCAGGCAGAGCATGGCCACCGCCCCCAGGCTGGCCCCGAGGCCGATCACCGCGGTCGTCGGTGCCGCCGCACGCAGGGCCGGGAGCACCGTGCCGGCGATCTCGTCGGAGTACCCCTCATCGGCGGCGTACCAGTCGTCCCGGTACCCCTGCGGCGGGTCGAGCAGGGCGACGCGGAACGGACCGGTCCGGCCCCCGGCGACCGTCGCACCGGCCCATCGCAGCAGGGATCCACGATCGGCGAGATCGCTGCCGTCGTTGGCGATCAGGAGGGGGGCGGGGGTGTCTGCCGCCAGACCGTCGGGGGACCACAACCTCACCGGAACCGGCGGGTCGAAACCGGGGGGAACGACCACGTCGCCGACGGTGCCGGTGTCCGGGGAATGCAGCCACCCCGGCTCCGTGTACCCGGGCAGCAGCAGCTCCGATTTCGGGCCGAACGGGTTCGGCACCTTCCGCGGGTTCGTGGTGTCGGTGGTCCAGTGATGGTGGTCCCCGGTGCGCAGGGTCAGCTGGTACTCCAGCCGCCCCGCCTCGGGGCGGGGAATGGTCAGCGACCACCCCTGGGGCTCGGGGCTGAAGTCCAGGGTTTGGGCCTCGCTGTGCCAATCCAGCTCCAACCGCACACCGTCGAGCTCGTGATCTGAATCACTCACCCGGAAGGTGATGTCCTTCGAGGTCACGGCGGGAGGAGCGGGAGACATGCCTGACACGCTACGTCAGCGTTTCCGGGCCGACCCACGCCAGGAGGGCGGGGTGAAAAGATTCATTCCCGCCAAAGCCGAGCCGGGCGTGATCCCGCGCCCCCGGACTCACTAGTCTGACCACATGGATCGTCAGCAGCAGTTCGTACTGCGCACCCTTGAAGAACGCGACATCAGGTTCGTCCGGTTGTGGTTCACCGATGTGCTCGGAGTACTGAAGTCGGTCGCGGTCGCACCGGCCGAACTCGAGGGTGCCTTCAACGAGGGCATCGGGTTCGACGGTTCCTCCGTCAACGGATTCGCCCGGGTCTTCGAGTCGGACATGATCGCCAAGCCGGACCCGGCCACCTTCCAGGTGCTGCCCTGGGAGGCCGACGGCGGCAAGGTCTACTCCGCGCGGATGTTCTGCGACATCTCGATGCCCGACGGCACCGCCTCCTGGGCGGACCCGCGGCACGTCCTGCGCCGGGTGATGGCCGATGCCGCGTCGATGGGCTTCAGCTGCTACGTCCACCCCGAGATCGAGTTCTTCCTGTTCAAGGATCTGCCCCAGGACGGAAGCCTGCCCGAGCCCGCCGACTCCGGCGGATTCTTCGACCAGGCCTCCCATGACGCGGCCCCGCACTTCCGGCGTCGGGCCATCGAGAGCCTGGAGGCGATGGGTATCTCGGTGGAGTTCTCCCACCACGAGGGCGCCCCTGGCCAGCAGGAGATCGACCTGCGTTACGCCGATGCGCTGACGATGGCCGACAACATCATGTCCTTCCGGTACGTGGTGAAGGAGGTCGCGCTGACCCAGGGGGTCCGGGCCAGCTTCATGCCCAAGCCCTTCCCGGACCAGCCCGGCTCGGCGATGCACACCCATTTCTCCCTGTTCGAGGGGGAGACCAACGCGTTCTACGACGCCGAGGACCCGTACCAGATGTCCCAGGTCGGCAAGGCCTTCCTGGCCGGTGTGCTCAAGTACGCCCCGGAGTTCACCGCCGTCACCAGCCAATGGGTCAACTCCTACAAGCGTCTGGTCCTGGGCGGTGAGGCCCCGACCTCCGTCTGCTGGGGCCAGGCCAACCGTTCGGCCCTGGTCCGGGTGCCCAACTACTCGCCCGGGAAGTCCTCCTCCCAGCGCATCGAGGTCCGTTCCCCCGACTCGGCCTGCAACCCGTACCTGATGTTCGCGGTGATCATCGCGGCCGGCCTGCGTGGCATCAAGGAGAACGAGGAACTCCCGGCCCCGGCCGAGGACGATGTCTGGACCCTGTCCGAGGCCGAGCGTCGGGCGATGGGGTACGTGCAGCTGCCGGACTCCCTCGGCCACGCCCTCGACCTGATGGAGCAGTCGGAGTTCATGGCGGAGACCTTGGGGGAGCACGTCTTCGACTTCTTCCTGCGGAACAAGAAGGCCGAGTGGGAGGCCTACCGCACGCAGGTCACCCCGTTCGAGCTGAAGCGGTACCTGGGTCTGTAGGACCTGGCTTCCCGCGCACCTTCCGCGGATCGGCGCACCCTGCAGGATGCGCCGATCCGTGCGCGGTGCGCGGGAACAGAGTTGGCCCGTGATGCAGCAACGGCCCCGTCACTCTCCTTGCGGAGTGTGTGACGGGGCCGTTGCTGCGCTGCGGGACGAACTACTCCACGACGTCGCCGCTCTTGAAACGGGGACGGGGGGCGCGCCACTTGCGCGGCAGCATCGCCCGGTTGAAGGCGTAGAAGCCCAAGGAACGGCCGCGCAGGGACAGCCCGGTCGGGTCACCCTTCGGGAACTTCGCGGCCACCCGCTTGCTGATCTGCCGGCTGAAGATGATGGTGTCGGCCAGGGCGCCCAGCAGCACGATCATCAGGATCAGCGGCGCGTAGGCCTGGACGGTGCGGTCGGGGACCAGCAGCACGATGAAGGACAGGATGGCCACCGGCAGCAGCACCCCGGCCAGGTTGCGGCGGGAGTCGGTGAGGTCGCGGACGAACGCCCGGACCGGACCCTTGTCCCGGGCGAGCAGGTAACCGTCGTCGCCCTTCATCATCCGCTCGCGGCGCTGCGCGGCCTGGACCCGCTTCTCGTCCTTGGTCAGCGGGCGGCCGCCGGCCGCGGTCTTCGCGCGTTTGAGAGCCTCACGCTGCGTCATCGGCGGCGGGGCCACGGGGCCGCGACGCTGCACCTTCTCGCTGCGCTTGGGGGTCGGTGCGCCCTTGCCGAGCACGACCTTGTTGTCGGCCTCGGTCTCGGCCGGGGTCGCTGGAAGGGCCGCTTCGGCGGCGGGGGATTTGCGGTTCAGGAAACTCACGCTCACCAGCCTAATTGACTCGGGGTCCTGCGGCGGCATCGTCGGGGCGGTACCGAGTTCGCCTCCAGGGGAATACCCGGCCCGCAAGGCGGCGTTGCACCGGGGGAGTGCACCCATGACCTGCGCTGCGGTTCGGCACCTGAAGTTGGTCTGCCCAGCGGCGTAGCATCATCGGGGTACCACCTTGAACATCAGACGAATGGAATGGAGCGGCTGTGACCACTGCTGAGACCACTGCTGACACCGATACGACCACCGCTGCCGAGCCTGCAGTCACCAAGGCCGCCCACGGCGCGATCCTGTCCGAGACCGCCGCGGCCAAGGCGAAGAGCCTGCTCGACCGTGACGGAACCCCGGAAATGGTGCTGCGCATCGCCGTGCAGCCCGGCGGATGCTCGGGCCTGCGGTACGAACTCTTCTTCGACGACCGCACCCTCGACGGTGACGCGGTGGTCGAGTTCAACGGCGTCGGGCTGGCCATCGACCGGATGTCGAAGCCGTACCTGGACGGTGCCACGATCGACTTCGTCGACACCATCGAGAAGCAGGGCTTCACGATCGACAACCCGAACGCGGGCAACTCCTGTGCCTGTGGGGATTCCTTCCACTAAGCCTCGTTCCACCACCAACCGCGCTCCTTCCCGACTTTCGCGCTCGCTGCATGCAGCGCGATTGTCGGGAAGGAGCGCGGTTGGTGTGTTTGGGGGCTCCGGGCCGATCAGCGGTGTTCCCGGCGGATGTCCGTTTGGCTTCCCGGCGGGCCCCACCGGTAGGTTCTGGTGGTGACCAACCACAGCCATCGGTCCGAACCGGTCATCGCAGTCTCCGGTTCCATCGCCACCGATCACCTGATGCACTTCCCCGGCAAGTTCACCGATTCGATCCTGCCGGACCAGTTGGCCAGGATCTCGCTGTCCTTCCTGGTCGACGATCTGGTGGTGCGCCGGGGCGGCGTCGCCCCGAACATCTGTTTCGGGATGGGACTGCTCGGCGTCCGGCCGGTGCTGCTCGGCGCCGTCGGCGGTGACTTCGCCGACTACCGCAGCTGGCTCGACCGGCACGGTGTCGACTGTGATCACGTCAAGGTCTGTGAGGACGTGCAGACCGCGCGGTTCGTCTGCACCACCGATGACGACCTGAACCAGATCGCCTCCTTCTACGCCGGAGCGATGGCCCGGGCCCGCGAGATCGAACTCGGCCCGGTGGCGAGCGCCCTCGGCGGGATCGACCTGATGATGATCTCGGCCGACGACCCCGAGGCCATGGTCCGTCACGCCGAGGAATGCCGGCACCGCGGCTTCAAGTTCGCCGCCGATCCCTCCCAGCAGCTCGCCCGGATGGACGGCCCGGCCTCGGCGGCCCTCGTCACCGGTGCGGAGTTCTTCATCAGCAACGACTACGAGCTGGGTCTGCTGCTCTCCAAGACGGGATGGACCAAGGACGATCTGGTCGCCCATGTCGGTTTCCGGATCACCACCCTGGGCAAACGCGGGGTCGAGATCGTCGACCGTGACGGCAGCCGCCTGCACATCGCGGCGATGCCGGAGACCGCGAAGGTCGACCCGACCGGGGTCGGTGACGGTTTCCGGGCCGGCTTCCTGGCCGGTCGCGCCCGCGGCCTCGACCTGCAGCGTGCTGCCGAACTCGGGTCGCTGATGGCCACGCTGGTCCTGGAGACCGTCGGCACCCAGGAGTACCGCCTCGACTGGACGACCGGGTCGGAGCGCCTGCGCGCCGCCTACGGCGAGGACAGTGCGAACGAGATCACCGCCGCCCTGGGCGACCACGGGATCGAACTGCGCTCGGCCGTCTGACTTCTCAGGTGTCGAGTGGACCCTCACACCCCCGCTGGTGGGGTGTGAGGGTCCACTCGTCCCTGGACCTTCTTCAGCTTCCGCCAGCCGCCGGCCCGGTTGTCGGCGATGATCTGCCGGAACATCGCCAGCAGGGCGGGGACGTTGATCTCGTCGTGCTCACCGAAGGCGACCGTGCGGGCGGTGGCATTGGTGTGCCCGGCGGTGATGATCCCCTCCGGATCCGGCACGATGCCACCGTCGTAGACGAACACGTTGACATGGTCCTTGGCCGCGAGCAGGGCGCAGATGTTGCCGTCCAGGACGAAGTAGGGCTGTGTGGTCCGTTTGATCGTCTCGACGACCTCGGAATCGGCCTCGTGCACCAGGTCCCGGACCCGGTGGCAGATCGCCTGCTGCCAGGGCGGCAGGGCGTCGATGTACTGGTCGACCCGCGGGTCGACCACGTAGGACCGGCTCACCCGGCGAGACTAACTCCTCGACGTCTGGTCCGCTCGGGGCGAAGCACCTAGGACGCGAGTTCGGCGTCTGTGTCTGTGTCTGTGTCTGTGTCTGTGTCTGACTTGGGGCCGGTGCCGGTCCGGCGGAACTCCTCGATCGCTGCGGACACCCCGGCCCGGTCGAGGTTGGCACCGAAGAGTTCGTGACCGGGCTCCAGCTGGACGCCGGCGGCGAGGTCGCCGGCCACGACGGGATCGAAACCGAAGGCGTCCACGATCGCGGCCACCTCCGCCAGACGCTCGTCACCGGCGATGGCGATGGCCTTGCGGTCGACGGAGCCGGACGGCCGTGTGCCCTCGTCGAGATCGTGATAACCCATGTGGTTGAACGCCTTCACCACTTCGGAGGCGGGCAGGAACGCCTGGACGATCTCACTGGTGGACCGGTCGCCGTCGGTCAGGTCCGCGCGGACACCGTCTACCTCCCACCAGTAGTTCATCGCGTCGATGACGAGTTTCCCGGCGAGTTCGCCGGCCGGAATGGTCCGGTACTTGCCCAGGGGCAGTGCGAGCACCACGATGTCGGCCTCCGCCGCTGCCTGGGCCGCCGTGGTGGCCACCGCGCCGGGGGCGAGCACCTCCACCGTCAAGGCGATCGCGGCGGTCTCACCGGATCCGGCGACGAGCACGCGGTACCCGGCCGCGACGGCCAACCGGGCCAGGACCGTGCCGACCTTGCCGGCCCCGAGGATGCCGATGGTGGTGCGGCCCGGATCTGCGACGGTGCTGTTGACGGTATGCAGGGCGTTCATGGGTGGGTCCTCGGAATCGGTGCGGCAGCGGCTTTCCCCCGCGAGTGGACTGCCACACCCCACTATTTGGGGTGCGGCAGTCCACTCGCGAGGGTCGTCGGGGGTGTGGGTGTCCACTCGCGGAGGGTGGGGCAGGCTCAGGCGGCCAGGAGTTCGCGCACCATCGGGATGACCTTGGTGCCGTAGAGCTCCACGGCGCGCATCCGGGCGCTCATCGGGATCGAGCCACCGGAGTAGATGAGGTCGAACCGGCCGACGTCCAGGGCCCTGACGGCGCCCGCGATCCGTCGGGCGACCGTCTCGGGGGAGCCGATGTACATCGAACCGTGGGCGCTCTCGGCCTCGAACTCCTGCCGCTGCAAGGGCGGCCAGCCGCGGAGTGCGCCGATCCGATCGCGCATCACCTTGTAGCGGGGGTAGTACACCTCCTTGGCTTCCTCGTCGGTGTCGGCGATGAAACCGGGGGAGTGCATGCCGACCGGGTGGGCGGTGGTCTCGAACTGTGCGGCAGCGCGGCGGTAGAGGTCCAGGTAGGGCGAGAATCGCGCCGGGTCGCCGCCGATGATCGCGAGCATCAACGGGAAGCCGTACTTGGCCGTCCGGACGACCGACTGCGGCGAGCCGCCGACGCCCACCCAGGTGGACAGATGCCCCGATTCGGTCTTCGGGAACACGTCTGCGTTGTCGAGGGCGGCCCGGGTGGTGCCCTGCCAGGTGACCGGGGTCTCCTTCAGCAGTTCGGCGAAGAGGGCGATCTTCTCCTCGAACAGCACGTCGTAGTCGGCCAGGTCGTATCCGAAGAGCGGGAAGGACTCGGTGAAGGACCCACGGCCCAGGATCACTTCGGCCCGTCCGTTCGACAGGGCGTCCAGGGTGGAGAACCGTTGGAAGACGCGCACCGGGTCGTCCGAGCTGAGCACGGTCACCCCGGAGCCGAGGCGGATCCGCGAGGTACGGGTGGCGATCCCGGCGAGCACGGTCTCGGGGGCCGACACCGCGTACTCGGGGCGGTGGTGCTCACCCAGGGCGAAGACGTCGACCCCGATCTCGTCGGCGAGGACGGCCTCGTCGACGACGTGCCGGATCGCCTGACCGTAGGAAGCCAGTCCGCCGGTGTCCTTCTCCGGGATGTCCCCGAAGGTGTCCAGACCGAATTCGATGTCAGCCATGAGTGTTCTCCCTCTCCAACAGGCGTGCCACCCGACCTCGTGGGGTCAAGTTGTTGACGTGTCAATAATGCATCGATATTGTTGATGTGTCAACAAAAGGAGATCGTCATGCCAGCCTCAGAACGCGCGCAGCGTCGTCGCTCACCGGACCCGGCCCAACTGAGGGCCTGGCGCGCCTACATCGAGACCGCCCAGGTCGTCCGGTCGACCATCGGATCGCAGCTGCTCGCCGATTCCGGGCTGTCGAACGGGGACTACGCCGTGCTGCTCGCATTGTCCGAGGCACCGGGCCACCGCCTGCGGTCGACCCCGTTGGCACGGGCCATCCACTGGGAACGAAGCCGGCTCTCGCACCATCTCGGCAGGATGGAGCGGCGGGAACTGATCAGCCGGGAGGGCAGCGCCACCGACAACCGCGGCGCGGAGATCGTGTTGACCCCGTCCGGGACCACTGCCTTCCGGCGGGCGACAGTGCCGCACCTGCGGCTCGTCCAGGAACTGTTCGTCGACGCCCTCAGCGCCGAGCAGTTGGCGGCGTTGGAGGATGCGTCACGGGCGCTGGGACGCCATCTGCAGGAGCGGCTCGACGGGACCGCGGGGGAGTCGGGCTGAAAACCCGTGCGGTGGTGCCTTTTCTGACCAGACGCGCCGGAAAGATGTCAGAAAAGGCACCACGGGACGGTTACAGCTTGACCGGGTACACCGGTTCCGGGACGGCCGGGGTGATCGCGCCGGTGACGAAGATCCCGTGCCAGATCAGGAAGACCAGAATCGCCCAGATCCGGCGGGAATGGTCGGCCTGGCCGGCCTTGTGGGCCTCCAACAACGCCAGTGCGGCCGCCGTGTCGATGTACTCCTCGGCCTGCGCCGACAGGATGATGTCGCGGGCCCAGTCGTAGGCCTCCTCGGCAAGGTAGTGCCGGATCGGCACCGGGAACCCGAGCTTGCGGCGGTTGAGCACATGGGCCGGGACGATGTCCTTCAGCGCCCGGCGCAGGGCGTACTTGCTGGTCTCCTTGGTGATCTTCTCCGCAGTGGCGACCTTGCGGGCGACGTCGAACACCCGGGTGTCCAGGAACGGCACCCGCAGCTCCAGGGAGTTGGCCATCGTCATCTTGTCGGCCTTGACGAGGATGTCCCCGCGCAGCCAGGTGAACAGGTCGACATGCTGCATCCGCGAGATCGGGTCCCAGCCCTCGCTCTTGGCGTAGGCCGGGTCCGTGGCGTCGTGGAAGGACACGTCGCTGCGGTAGGTCTTCAACAGGCCGGCCAGCTGCTCCTCGCGGAAGATCCGCGCATTGCCGTAGTACCGGTCGGTCAGGTCGAGCCCGCCGCGGCGCAACATGTCCTTGCCCCGGAATCCCTCGGGCAGGGCACGGCCCAGCGAGGCCAGGCCCTTGCGCAGGCCGGAGGGCAACCGGGTGATCCGGTCCAGGCTCAGCGGTTCGCGGTAGATGTTGTACCCGCCGAACAGCTCGTCGGCCCCCTCCCCGGACAGCACCACCTTGACGTGCTTGCGGGCCTCCTGGGCCACGAAGTAGAGGGGGACCAGCGCGGGGTCGGCGACCGGGTCGTCCAGGTACCAGACGATCAACGGCAGGGTGTCCATGAACTCCTGTGCCGTGACCTTCTTGACGACATGGCGCACCCCGATCGCGGCCGCACTCTCGGCGGCCACGTCGATCTCGGAGTACCCGTCCCGGTCGAAACCGGTGGTGAAGGTGATCAGGTCGGGGTTGTAGCGCTTGGCCAACGCGGCGATGGCCGTCGAGTCGATACCGCCGGACAGGAAGGAGCCGACGGTCACGTCCGCCCGCATGTGCGCTGCCACCGAATCGGTGAGTACCTCGGCGATCTCGTGGTAGAGACGGTCCTGGTCGGAGACGGTCGGGGTCGGCTGCGGGGCGAAGACCGGGGTGAAGTAGCGCCGGTAGACGACCGGCTCGCCGGGACGGGCGACGAAACAGGTACCCGACTCCACCCGACGGATGGCCTTGTCCATGGACTCGGGCTCGGGCACGTACTGCAGGACGAGATAGTGCTGCAGGGCCGTCGGATCGACGGCGGCCGTGCCGGTGAGCTCGCGCAGCCCCTTGGCCTCCGAGGAGAAACCGACCCCGTCGGGCGTGGTGGCGGTGAAGAGCGGCTTGATGCCGAACGGATCACGAGCCCCGAAAACCGTCCGGTCCTGGGTGTCCCAGATCAGGAAGGCGAACATGCCGCGCAGCTTCTCGACCACCTTCTCGCCCCAGTGGTGGAAGCCGACCACGATGGACTCGCCGTCGCCGTGGGTGGCGAACTTCGCGCCGAACTCGGCGGTCAGCTGCTCGCGCAGTTCGAGGTAGTTGTAGATCTCGCCGTTGAACACCAGGGCGTACCGGTCCGGCGACTCGGGCGGACCCCAGCGCAGCGGCTGATGCGAGGTCTCGATGTCGATGATGGACAGACGGTTGAACCCGAAGACGATGTCGTCGTCGTTCCAGGTGCCTGCCTCGTCCGGTCCGCGGTGCCGTGCGCACTGCATCCCGGCCGCGATCGCTTCGACCCGGTCGGCGGCCGCGCCCTTGCTGGAAAGGAAACCCATCAACCCGCACACGAGACTTTCGCCACCACACTTTCAGGTAATCAAGACCGGCTTCGCGTGCCCCTGTCGAGGTCGCGGAGCATCCGGTCGGAGTCCAGGCTTGAGTATCTCAGTACAGGCGCGGCTGTGAGGGTCATTCCGGCGCGCTCGGCGGCGTGCCCGGTCGGGCATGGGGTGCGTGCGTCGAGTAATCTTCTCCCCGATTGGTTTTTGTTGATTCGGTGCGGGTTCCCTGCGCTGCAAGGTGGCCGATGCGCGATGTCGGTCGGTGAGGAAAGGCGCGAACGTGGCTCGGTCTCGCAAAGTACGGCAGCTCACCCTGGTGGGCGGCCTGGCTGGCGCGTCGCTACTGCTCAGCGGCTGTTCGATGGCATCACTGCCACGTTTCGGCTGGCCGGAGGGCAAGACCCTTCAGGGTGAGCGGATGCAGTGGTTCTGGTCGGCGACCTTCATCGCCGCCCTGGTCGTCGGTGTCCTGGTGTGGGGCTTGATGTTCTGGTCGTTCGCGGTCTACCGCAAGCGCAAGGGCAGCCCCCTGTACCCGAAGCAGACCAAGGAGAACCTGCCCTTGGAACTGGTCTACACCGCGATCCCGCTGGTCATGGTGGCTGTGCTGTTCTACTTCACGGTCACCACGGAGAACTACGTTCTCAAGCGCAAGGAAAACCCGGACGTGACGGTTGCCGTCACCGCGTTCAAGTGGAACTGGGACTTCGCCTACGAGGGCAGCAAGAACGCCGAAGGCGAAGAGGTCCACACCGTCGGCACCACCGACGAGATCCCGTTGCTGGTGCTGCCCGTCGGCAAGACGATCGAGTACCACCTGCAGTCCAAGGACGTCATCCACTCCTTCTGGGTGCCGGACTTCCTGTTCAAGCGTGACGTCTTCCCGTTCCCCGACGCCAACCAGGTCGACAACGGCGACAAGTTCCAGAACGAGATCACCGAGGCCGGTGCCATGGTCGGCCGTTGTGCCGAATTGTGTGGCCAGTACCACTCGATGATGCAGTTCGAGGTCCGTGCCCTGCCGGCCGATCTCTTCGCCCAGTACATGGATCTGCGCCAGACGAAGAACCCGGCGACGGGTGTCTCCTACACGGCAGCGGCCGCATTGACAGAGATGAACTGCGGGGAGCTGTGCGCCCCGCAGGCGACCACCACCTACCCGATGGACACCAAGCGTGAGTCCAAGTCGGAGATCCTGCGCGAAGGAGGGGCCAACTGATGAAAATCGAAGCCAAGATGTTTATGTACCTGACCGGTTTCTTCTTCGTCATCGGGGTCATCTACCTGCTGCTCAACGGTGACGACGAGCCGGTCGGTTCGGTCGCCATCCTGCTGACCGGTGGGTTGACGTTGATCGTCGGCACCTTCCTGTCCTTCTCCGGCCGCCGTCTGCAGACCGTCCGTCCCGAGGACGACGAGGAGGCCGAGGTCTCCGACGGCGCCGGCGATCTCGGGTTCTTCTCCCCGGGTTCCTACTGGCCCGTGACGATGGCCTTCACCGCTGCGGTGTTCGCCATCGCGACGGCCTTCCTGCTGGTCTGGCTGATGGTGATCGCCGCGGCGTTCCTGATCATGTCGATCTGTGGCCTGCTCTTCGAGTACCAGCGGGCACACGTCCAGCACTGATCCTTCGCACAGTTACACGATCGCCCGTCACCGGTTTCCGGTGGCGGGCGATTCTGCGTGTGGGGGAGCCGCGGGGTGGGACTTGCACGGGGTGCCCCGCTGACCGTGCTGGGGTGCCCTGCTGGTCGTGCTGGGTGCCCTGCTGGTCGTGC
>QXCQ01000132.1:194286-288572 GCA_003576535.1 Nakamurella silvestris
CGCTGACCGCGCTTGGTGCCCTGCTGGTCGTGCTGGGTGCCCTGCTGACCGCGCTTGGTGCCGACGTCCGCGCTCGCTACAGGCAGCGCGGTAGTCGGGAAGGAGCGCGGTTGCTGGAGGGGCTGTTGGGGGAGATTGTTGGGGGAGCGTGGAGCGGGCACCGCGGGCGGGAGCGTCGCGCCCGCCTGAGAGGCCGCAGGGTCAGCCGACCGTCAGGACGGCCTCGTAGTGCTCCACGAGCGGGAAGGGCTCGTAGAAGCGGTGCAGGAGCTCCCGCCAGCGGCCGTACTCCGGTGACTGCCGGAAGCCGACCGTGTGGTCGGTGAGGGAGTCCCACTCCACCAGGAGCAGGTAGGTGTTCGGGGATTCGACCGAGCGGGAGAGGGTCAGGGAGCGAAATCCCGGCATCCCGGCGATGATGTGCCGGGCCTGGTCGAAAGCTGCCTCGAAGGCGGGTTCCTGGCCGGGGATGACGGGTAGCAGTGCGTGCTCGGTGATCATCGACCCAGTCTGCCAGCGCGCGCCCTGCTCTCCGCGAGTGGACGTTGGCACCCTTGTTCTTGTGCGCGAGTGGACGTTCACACCCCTGTTTGTGGGGTGTGGGGGTCCGTTCGCGGGAGGGGTTGGGGGGCGTGGCCTCAGGGGTCCCGCGCGCGTCCTGGTGCCCGCGAGTGGACGTTGGCACCCCTGTTTGTGGGGTGTGGGAGTCCGTTCGCGGGAGGGGGTGAGGGCCTACGCAAACGGAACGAGGCACGTTCGCGGGGGTGAGTGAGGGCCTACGCCCCGGGTTCCCGCGCACGTTCTTCGTCCTCGCGCACAAAGTTACGTGCGCGAAGAGCAACATCGTGCGCGGGAACGAGGCTCTTCGCTACGGGACGGGGTCCAGCAACGGGGTCCAGCAACGGGACGAGGCTCTTCGCTACGGAACGGGGTCCAGCAACGGGGTCCAGCAACGGGACGGGGTTCAGCAACGGGACAGGGCCCGGCCGCGAAACCAGGTCCCGCGACGAACTAAGCCCGCAACACGGAGAAGGGCCCCGCCGGCAAACCCGGCGGGGCCCTTCACCTCAGATCTTCAGTTCTGTCCGAACGGACCCCGGATCAGTGCTTACCGGTGATCTCCCGATCCCCGCCACCGATGTCCTCGGTGTGGTGGATCTCGCCGGACCGGTCCTTGGGGGACAGGAAGCCCGGAACCGAGCGCCCTGCCGAACCGAGCTGGTTCATCCGCTTGGGCACCGGAGCGCCCTGGTAGGCCAGCGGGATCGGGTGTCCGTGATCGTCCACCGGTCCGAGCGGCTGGTGCACCTCGATGAACTCACCGTGCGGCAGACGCTTCAGGTGACCGGTCTCGATGCCGTGCTCCAGAACTCCACGGTCCGCGTGCTGCAGGCCGATGCAGATCTTGTAGACGACGAGGTAGGTCACGATCGGCAGCACGAAGGTGCCGATCCGGCCGATCCAGGTCATCACGTTGAGCGAGATGTCGAGCTTCAGGGCGAAGAGGTCGTTGCCGCCGTTGATCAGCTGCAGGACGTAGAAGGAGATGAAGGCCGAACCGATGGCGGTGCGGACCGGAACGTCACGCGGGCGCTGCAGCAGGTTGTGCATCGCGTTGTCCTTGGTGAACTTCTTCTCGATCCAGGGATACATGATGACCAGGATCATCAGGATCGTGGCACCCAGGATGGCCGGGAAGAACACGGCCGGGACCATGTACCTGCCGAACAGGTCGCGGATCTCCCAGGCCGGGAATATTCGGACCAACCCGTCGAGGAAGCCCATGTAGAAGTCGGGTTGCACACCCGCCGACACCTGTGACGGGTTGTACGGCCCGAGCACCCAGATCGGGTTGATCTGCAACAGACCGGCCATCAGGACGATGACACCGAAGACGACGGCGAAGAAGCCGCCACCCTTGGCGGCGAAGGTCGGGAGGACCCGGACGCCGACGACGTTGTTCTCGGTGGCGCGCGGCCCAGGGAACTGGGTGTGCTTCTGGAACCAGACCAGACCGACGTGGACCGCGATCAGGGCAAGGATGATGCCCGGGATCAACAGGATGTGCAGGCTGTAGAACCGGCCGATGATGATCTCGCCCGGGTAGTCGCCGCCGAAGACCGCCCAGTGCATCCAGGTGCCGATCACCGGGATCGACAGGATGAAGGCGGACACGGCGCGAAGGCCGGTGCCGGAGAGCAGATCGTCGGGCAGGGAGTAACCGAGGAAGCCCTCGGCCATGCCCAGGACCAGCAGCAGGACACCGATGACCCAGTTGGCCTCACGCGGCTTGCGGAACGCACCGGTGAAGAAGATGCGCATCATGTGCAGCATCATCGAGGCCAGGAACAGCAGGGCCGCCCAGTGGTGGATCTGCCGGATCAGCAGACCGCCGCGGACCTCGAAGGAGATGTCCAGGGTGGACCGGTAGGCCGCGGACATCGGCACGCCGCGCAGTTTCTCGTAGACGCCGTTGTAGACGACCTCGGTCATGGAGGCGTCGAAGAACAGGGTCAGATAGACACCCGAGAGCAGCAGGATGATGAAGGTGTAGAGGGCGACCTCGCCGAGCATGAACGACCAGTGCGTCGGGAAGACCTTGTTCAGCGCCGTCCGCATCGGGCGGGCACCGTGGTACCGCAGATCAGCCTCGTCGGCGGCCTTGGCGATCGCACTCGGACCGCCGGCGTTCGGTTTGGTGGCTGTCGTCAATCGACTCATGTGGTCCTACCTTGTCCAGATTCCCAGAAGCCGGGGCCAACCGGTTCGATGAAGTCGCTGACGGCGATGAAGTAACCCTCATCGTCCAAGGCGATGGGCAGCTGCGGCAACGGGCGGGTGGCCGGGCCGAAGACCGGGAACGCGCCGTCGTACACGTTGAACTGCGACTGATGGCAGGGGCACAGGATGCGACCGGTCTGCTGCTCGTAGAGCGACACGGGGCAGCCGACGTGGGTGCAGATCTTCGAGTACGCGTAGTAGTCGCCGAACTCGAAACCGGCCTGGCCGCGCCGGGGCGTGACCTGGTCGTTCGGGCGCAGCCGGATGAGCATGACGGCCGAGTCGGAGGCCTTCGCACCACCGGGGACACCCGGGAAGACGGTCTCCATGGAACCGGCGGAGAGGTCCTGCGGACGCAAGGGGGTCCCGTCGATGCTGACCAGACGGACCTTCTTGTCGCCGGTGGGACGCCAGGCGGTGACCCACAGGTCGGACTCGTCGCCCTTGGCCCACGGGTTCTTGATGAACCCGCCCAGGACCGGGACGATCGCGACGACACCGAGACCGAGACCGGCCACACCCATGGAGCTCTTGAGCAGGCCGCGGCGCTTGATGCCGGCCTTCGCTCCGGTGTCGGCGAGTTCGGCGCCGAGGGTGCGGCGGTCGACCTCGGCGGACATCCCGATGTGACGCTGCTGCACGGCGACCTCGTGCGGGGTGAGCCGCTTGGCCGCCGCGATGACGCCGACACCGAAGCAGTACAGGGTCAGACCCATGAACAGCCCGATCAACGGATTGTACAGGGCGAAGATCCACTGACGGCCGGATTCGACGGTCTCGTACTCGTGCGGCCACCAGATGAAGAAGCCGATGAAGGCGACCGCGCTGATGGCGGTCAGCAGGAACCACTTGGACACCGAGCGCTCGGCGGCCTTGTCGGCCGGGCTGCCGGGGACGTACCGCTCGCCGTACTCGACGAGTTCGACGCCGTCGAGGCGGGCACCGAGACGTGCGAGGTCCTCGGTGGACATCTTCGCCAGTTCCTCGTCCGAGGGGACAACTACGTTTTCGCCGCCGCTCATGCGCGCGCTCCCATCCAGAGTGTGACGCCGACGATCAGACCCATGCCCACCAGGAAGGCGAACAGACCTTCGGAGACCGGGCCGAAACCGCCGAGCCCGTACCCGCCGGGATCGACGGTGGCCTTGGCGTTCTGGACGTAGGAGATGATCGCCTTCTTGTCGTCCGGGGTCAGCTGGCCGTCACCGAACTTGGGCATGTTCTCCGGGCCGGAGAGCATGGCCGCGTAGATCTGCGAGTCGGTGGCCTCGTCCAGCGCCGGGGCGTACTTGCCCTGGGACAGGGCGCCGCCCTTGCCGGTGAAGTTGTGGCAGGAGGCGCAGTTCAGCCGGTAGAGCTCGGCTCCACGGGCGATCTCCGCGTCGTTGCGCAGACTGCCGGAGGGCACCTGCGGGCCACCGCCGAAGGTCTGGACGAACGCGGACAGCTGGTTGGTCTCCTCCTCGTTGAAGAAGGGTTCCTTCCGCGGCATCTGAGCACCGTTGTCCGCCGCGGGCATCCGCCCGGTGGAGACCTGGAAGTAGGTGGCGGCCTGACCGACACCGATCAAGGACGGACCTCGCCCCTGGACACCCTGCAGGTTCGCACCGTGGCAGGTGATGCAGGAGTTGTTGTACAGCTGCTGGCCGGCGGCGATCGCGACCGGGTCGTCCTCTGCCGCAACGGCCGTACCGGCCTGCGGTGCCAGAGCGGAGTAGAGGAACCCGGCTGTGATCAACGCGAACAGCAGGGCCAGGCCGCCGGAGACGCGGCGCATGGCCTTCGATCGTCTGGCGAACCTCCGGCGTTGCCGGTTGGCGGGGGAATTCATGTCAGGCACCTCGTACTCGTGACGGCGGCGGGGGAGTGCAGGTACTACGCAGGTCTCGTAACACGTGCGGAACTTTTTTCTCGGCGGTGAGGTTGTGCAGGGTGTACACGATCACCGGACGAAGTAGATGGTGGCGAACAGTGCGATCCAGACGACGTCGACGAAGTGCCAGTAGTACGACACTACGATCGCGGACGTGGCCTGGGCAGGGGTGAACTTGCTCAGTTTGGTCCGGGCGATCAACAGGACGAAGGCCACGAGACCGCCGATGACGTGCAGGCCGTGGAACCCGGTGGTCAGGTAGAACACGGTGCCGTAGACGTCGGAGGAGAACGTCATGCCCTCGTGGACGAGGTTGATGTACTCGTTGGCCTGTCCACCGACGAAGATCGCACCGAGGATCAGGGTGACCGTGTACCACCGGCGCAGGCCGAAGACGTCACCGCGCTCGGCGGCGAACACCCCGAGCTGGCAGGTGAACGAGCTGGCCACCAGGATGATGGTGAACACCAGGGCGTAGGGCACGTTCAACTCGTGCAACGGCCACTCGCGCTCCGGCGGGTTGGTCGCCCGCGCGGTGAAGTAGATGCCGAATAGACCGGCAAAGAACATGAGCTCACTCGCCAGCCACACCACGGTTCCGACGCTGACCATGTTCGGTCGGTTCAACGTGTGGATGCGCGTACTGAGGTTGGCAGGCCCGGTCGGCGTGCCCGGGTTCGAATTAGTCACTGTCGTCACCGGATGATTATGGACTGTCGGAGGGACACTTGCCTGCGCGGGTCCGGGTCCGGCGGGTCGCGACGGCATAGTGAGGCGCAGATAACATCAACGCGGAAGGATCCTCGCGCGGCGAGGATCCGGTTACCCCGGTCCGAATGCCCAGGAAGTAGGCGCGTGATGTCCCACTCGAGGCCCAACCCAACTGTGCTGGTCTACAGCCATCGTCAGCAGGTCAGAGAAGAGATCATCTTCGCGATCGGGCGTCGTCCGAGCCCGGATCTGCCGCGGGTGGACTTCCTGGAGTGCTCCTCGGTCGCCGACGTGTTGATGGCCATCGACGCCCGGCAGGCCGATGTTGTGATTCTCGACGGTGAGGCGCAGCCCACAGGCGGGATGGGAATCAGCCGTCAGATCCACAACGAGGCGGCCGAACCGCCGCCGGTGATCCTCGCCGTCAAACGCGCCGCGGATCGATGGCTGGCCACCTGGTCCAAGGCCGAAGAAGTTCTGATCTTCCCGCTCGACCCGGTGACGGCGGCGGAGACCGTCGCGTCGGTGTTGCGGCGGGCACTGTCCACCGATATCGCACCAGCAGGCCAGGGATAACTCACATGACGGCACCAACCTGGCCAGGGCTCTTGATGCAGCTCCTGGCCGGAAAAGACCTGACCACCACCGACACCACGTGGGTGATGGATCGGATCCTCACCGCTGAGGCCACCGACGCGCAGCTGGCCGGTTTCGCGGTCGCACTGCGGGCGAAGGGTGAGACCAGCTCGGAACTGGCCGGCCTCGTCCGGTCCATGCTCGGCCACGCGAACCGGTTCGAGGTGGCCGAGCGTGCGGTCGACATCGTGGGCACCGGGGGTGACCGTTCCAACACCGTGAACATCTCCACGATGGCCTCGGTGGTGGTCGCGGCGGCCGGGGCGACCGTGGTCAAACACGGCAACCGGGCGGCCTCCAGCAAGTCCGGCTCCGCCGACCTCCTGGAAGGTCTCGGGGTGGCGCTGACGCTGTCCGCCGCCGGGGTTCGCCGGACCGTCGAGGAGGTGGGGATCGGATTCTGTTTCGCCTCGGTGTTCCATCCCTCGATGCGCTTCGCCGCCGCCGCCCGGCGGGAGATGGGGATCCCGACGTTCTTCAACATCCTCGGCCCGCTGACCAACCCGGCTCAGCCGGCGGCCGGTGCGGTCGGCTGCGGTGACCCACGCCTCGCCCCGGTGATGGCAGGGGTCTTCGCCGAGCGGGAGGTCGACGTGCTGGTCTTCCGTGGGGACGACGGCCTCGACGAACTCACCACGACCACCACTTCACGGGTCTGGATGGTCCGCGACCACGCGGTGCGGGAGACCACCTTCGATCCGGCACGGTTGGGCCTGGCCCGGTCGCACCCGGACGATCTGGTCGGCGGGGAGGTGTCCCACAACGTCAGGGTCGCCCGCACCGTCTTCGAGGGTGCGCGCGGTCCGATCCGGGACGCGGTGGCCCTGAACGCAGCGGCGGCCCTCGCGGCCCACGCCGGGCTGTCCGGTGATCTGGAGGCCGATCTCGCCGCCGGCCTGGAACGGGCCGATGCGGCCCTGGACAGCGGTGCGGTCGCGGAGCTGGTGGGCCGGTGGGTGGCGGCCAGCACGGCCATCGCGGCCGAGGAGGCCGCGGTTTCGTCCACCATCTGACGGCGACCGCGCTCCTTCTCGACTACCGCGCGCGTTGCAGCGCGCGCGATTGTCGAGAAGGAGCGCGGTCAGCCCGGGACGGAGCGGCCGAGGGTCAGGCCGGTCCGCCGATGGAGAACGCGTCGTCGGCGTCCTTCGTCGAGAAGGAGCGGAAGGCGATGTGGGTGACGGTTTTCAACACGCCCGGAACCCGGGCGATGTGGCCGGGGACCAGCTCGGCGATGGCCGAGTGGTCGGCGACCTTGGCGATGACGATCAGGTCGACATCGCCGGCGCAGGAGTAGACCTGGTCCACCCCGCGCATGGCGGCGATTCTTTCGGCAGCGCTGTTGATGCTCTCGGAGTCGACCTCGACCAGTACCACTGCGGTGATCATGTCCGAATGATAGAGCGTGCCGACGATCTCGGGGCCAGTGGTGCCGTCGCCCGCGCCGTCGCGGCAGCTTCCAGCACGGTGTGCCAGCGGCCCGCGGCGAAGGCCGGACTCGACCAGCCGTCCGTGACCCGGACCAACCGGACCCCGGGCGTGTCCAGCCACCGGTAGAGGGTCTGCACCTCCTCGGCGGAGGAGGCGGGGAACGGGCCGATCGACGGCAGGACCGTCTCGGCCGAGGCGACCAGCTGATCGACCACCGGGATCGGGTCGACCCCGATCCGGGCCCGACCGGCCGAGGCGAGCCGGCCGTGCCGGACGACCACCAGGTCCCAGCCCCCGTGGCCGTCCGGGCGGGCGGCGACCAACTCCTCGATCGCGGCCAGGGCCCCCAGACGTTGCCGTCGGTCCAGGGCCTGCAGCAAGGCCGTGAGACGGTCACGGTGGACGGCGGCCTCGTCGAACCTGCCGTTGTCGGCGAGATGGCGCATCCGGTCCTCCATGGCGGTGATCACACCGCCGTCGAGCCGTCGACCAGGTCGGTGAAAGTGCGGACATGTGCGGCGTAGTCCCCGGCCGACTCGGCACCCGAACACGGGGCCCCACAGCGCCCGAGATCGGCAAGGGCACAGGGTGTGCCGTTCGCCCCGGTGCGACGGATGCGGGGGGAACAGCGTCGTAAACGCAGGACGCCGTGCAGGGCGTCGAGGGCGAGGGCGGCAGTGACCCGGGACCGGAACGGGCCGAGGAACACCCCGTCGGCCCGGCGTGGTGCGGTGACCAGGCTGAGCCGGGGGAAGGCCTCGTCCGTCAGGGTGATCCAGGTGGCCTTGTCCGGGTACTTGGACCGACGGTTGTACTTGGGTGTGTGGGCGGCGATGAGCCGTTGTTCCCGGATGTTGGCCTCGAGCGGGTGGGCGCAGCGCACATGATCGACGCGTTCGGCCAGGGTCACCATGTGCCGGATGCGCCGGCGGGTCTCGGCCGCCGAGAAGTAGCTGCGGACCCGGCTGCGCAGGTCGGTCGCGGTTCCTACGTAGAGCACCTCCTCGGCCGGGCCCAGGAACAGGTAGACCCCCGGGACGGCCGGGAGGTGTTCGGCGAGATGGCGTTTGCGCCGCCGCTCGGGGCTGACGTCGCGGACGACCTGCTGCAGCTCGGTCAGGCTCTGGACCCCCAACGGGCCGACCCGCTCCAGCAGGGCATGCAGCACGTCGACGGTGGCCTTGGCGTCGGTGAGGGCCCGGTGGTCCGGGGCGACCCTGGCTCCCAGGAGCGGCGCGATGGCTCCGAGCCGGACACTCGGTGCCTCGTCCCGGCTGAGCACCCGGCGGGCCAGCCGGACCGTGTCCACCACGGGTGGGGCCGGCCAGACCAGGCCGTGACGGGCGCAGGCCGCCTTGAGGAAGCCGACGTCGAAGCCGGCGTTGTGGGCGACCAGCACACAGCCGTGGATGAACTCCAGGAACCCGGGAAGAACGGCCTCGATCCGGGGGGCGCGCATCACCATCGCATCGGTGATCCCGGTCAGCACGGTGATGTAGGCGGGGATGGCCCGCCCGGGATCGATCAGGGTGGCGAACTCGCCGATCTCCTCGCCGCCGCGCACCTTCACCGCGCCGATCTCGGTGATCGCCTCGGTCTTGTTCGAGCCGCCCGTCGTTTCCAGATCGACCACCACGAACGTGACCTCGCGCAACGGGTCGGCGAGTTCGTCGAAGGTGTACTGAACTGAGGGTGCCTGCACGGTTGCTGACGCTAGGACGTGGCACCGACAGTCACCCGGTCCGGCTTCTCGTGCGATAGAGGACCCGGGTGGCGATGTATCAGCCGGGCGGCTCCCGAATCACCGAAGTCGGCGGCGAAAGCGACCGGCGAACCTGGCACCGACGGTCAGCCGGGTGGTCGTTGGGGGAGAATGTCGAAGGTGACCAGCCCAGGACCCGAACTCACCGACGTTCCGACCGGTGCGCCCGCCGTCGCCTGGGCCGAACTTCCCGAACCGGTGCGCCGCCGCCTCAACGGCTGGGCGGCCGACGCCCTGGGGGGACTGCCGGTGGATCAGATCCCGGTGGCGCTGCGCCGGATCGCCAAGTTCGCCCCCACCAAGCGCGCGAAGATGGGGGCCACCGTCCTGTCCGCGGCCCTGTCCAAGGACCCCGCCTTCCGTGGTCTGGTCGCCGCCTACGTCCGGTCCGGCCGGGCTGGTCGGATCGAGATACCGATCGATGCCGGCGACCCGTCGGCCCAGGCGTCGGCGGAATCCGTCGGCCCCGACGGCGCTGCAGGGACCGGGGTCGCTGATGCGTCCGGAACGAAGGCCGGATCGCAGGCCGGAGCGCCGACGGTCGACCCGATCACCGCCGCCGCCCGTGCCTACCTGTTCACCACGGCCGAGGCCGCGGACCTGGTCGGCCGGGCCGAGCAGGTCACGGAGGCGGCGGAATTGCGTGGTCAGGTGGCAGAGCTTCAGACCAGGCTGGAACGGGCCGCGTCGACGATCGAGAAGTTGAACGGACAGCTGGCCGAGGTGACCGCCGCCCAGGAACCCGCCGGGCGTGACGAGACGGTCGAGAAACTGCGGGGCCGCCTGCGCGACCAGGGAACACAGTTGCGCGGTCTGCGGGACGAGCTCGCCGCGGCGCAGGAGCAGACCGCCGGCCGGGTGAGCGAGCTGGTGAAGGAACTGGCCGCGGCGCGGCACAGCCTGAAACTGATGACCGATCGGGCCGAGGCCGCCAAAGCCAGAGCTGATCGGGCCGAGGAGCAGGTCCGTGACCTGCAGACCTCCGCGGCCGACGGCAGGGCGGTGGCCGATCGCCGGATCGAGCTGCTGCTCAACACCATCCGCGATGCCCAGTCCGGCCTGCGCCGCGAGCTCAAGCTCGGTGCGAACACCGTCGACCCGGCCGATGCGGTCCTGACCGGGCTGCCCCGGCCCGCCCAGACCTCCGGGCGGTCGGTGGACGCGGCCCTGCTCACCCGCTGGCTGATGCTGCCCCAGGCCCACCTGATCGTCGACGGGTACAACATCACCAAGACCGGCTACGGCGGGTTGACCCTGGCCGACCAGCGGGACCGGTTGGTCCGCGACCTGTCGGCCATCGCCTCCCGGACCGCGGCCGAGGTCACCGTGGTGTTCGACGGGGCCGCCGTGATCGGGCACCAGGTGGCAGGGCGGGGGGTCCGGGTGCTGTTCTCCCCACCCGGCGTCATCGCCGACGAGGTGATCCGCCGGCTGGTGGCCGCCGAACCCCCCGGGCGGGTTCTGGTCGTCGCCTCCTCCGACCGGGAGATCGTCACCGACGTCGCCGCCCGGGGCGCGCGGACCGTCCCGGCTTCCGTGCTGCTCACCCTGTCCGGCCACTGACGTCCGGTCGTCGGGTCCCGAATCGTGGGGGAGAGGCGATGGGGAAAGGGGCGTTGTCGGTGGTCGCGGTTAGTTTCCTCTGACCAGCCCATGACGGGTCGATGCCAGAGAGCGGAGTGACCATGATCGTTGATTGCGACAGTTGCGCGGTACGAGGCCCGGCCTGCGGCGGGTGCGTGATGACCGTCCTGATGAGCCACGACTCGATCTCCCGGACCCGGGCGGGAACGGGTCTGCCGCCGGGCCGCGTCGCCGGCGGTCCCGAGCAGCCGGCTGCCGATTTTCGAGCCGACCACATCCACACCGACCCCCTCGACGCCGACCACATCCACGAGGACACCATCAGCCCGTGGCCGGTGGGGGTGGAGTGGGACGAGGCCGAGCAGACGGCTCTGGCGGTGCTGGCCGATTCGGGCCTGGTGCCGCCCCTGCGCCTGGTCGACAGTTCCGGTGCCGCCGGATCCGACTACCGTCCGCGGTTGCCCCTCACCGTGCGTCGCAGGATGACTTCATAACGGTCGGCCCGATCGGCCGCTGCTGCCGTCGATCGGCGTGTGAGGTCGACGTTGGGCGGTGACGATGGTCACAGAATCGCCGTTTTCGCTGGTGGCGGGCTCGAGGCGGTTCGGCCCGGAGAACGCGCGCCCCGTTTGGTTTTCGGTGATGGACTTCTGGCGTGTCCGTATCGTAATCTTGCTGAGACCTTCGGACGGCGTCATCCGATCTGGATGACACCGATGGTCACCGCCGAGTTGACGTGTCGGGACGTTGAGCCGGGGACCCAAGTTTTCTGGGGTGAATCCTCTGATCGCGTGCTGTGGCACGCCCATGAGGTAGGGCTACTTCCTGGCCCGAATCCGTCAGCTAACTCGGTAGGCGGCCTAGGTTGAAAGGGTAGCCATCCTTGGCTCAGTACATCCGGACCGGCGTTGCACGCAGGTCCACACGACGTTTCGCCATCGCGACCACCGCGGCACTCGCCCTCATCGTGGGGGGTGTCTTCTCCGCATCGGCCGACCCGGCAGATCCCACTGACACCAGTTCCAGCACCTCGGCCTCCGCGCCGGCCGAGCCGAGCACCGCCGCCGAGGCGCAGAAGCTCTGGATGGAAGCCCAGCGCAAGGCCGAGATCCTCAACGAGAAGGTCCTGCAGGCAGAAGAGGACGTCAAGACTTCGCGGACCGCGGTCAAGAAGGCTGCGGCCAAGGTCACCGCTGCGGGCGATGCAGTCGAGGCCGCCGAGCTCAAGGTCGCCGACTCCGTTGCCACCGTCGAAGGATTCCGCGAGCGGCTCAGCAACTTCGCCAACGCCAGTTTCCGCGGAGCGCGGCTCAGCCAGCTCTCCGCCCTGTTGACCGCCGAGTCCGCCGAGGACTTCCTCGACGACGCGACCGCCCTCGACCAGGTTGCCGCCGACACGAACGCGATGATGGCCGAGGCCGACAACGCACGTACCGCCGCCGCGGCGGCGCAGACCGAGATGGAAGCCAAGCAGGCGGACGCCGAAACCGCCAAGGCCGAGGCCCTCGAATCCCAGAAGGCAGCGGTCAAGGTCGAAGCCGATCTGCAGAGCCGCAAGGACGAACTCGACGCCCAGGTCGTCGTCTACCGCAACCTGTTCGACAAGTTGACCGAGGAGGAGCGCCTCGCCGCCATCAAGGCGGAGGAGGAGCGCCTCGCCCGTGAGGCGGAGGCCGAGCGTGCCGCCGCCGCCCAGGCCGCCCAGGACGCGCAGGCCGCTCGTGATGCCCAGGCCGCTGCCGACGCACCCGCCGTCTCCACGCAGGAGCAGGTCCAGCCCCTCGCCGCCGTCGCCGACGCACCCGATGCTCCGGCCGCCGAGACCTCCTCCTCCGTGGAAGAGGCCCCGGCGACCTCCGCGGCCGAGGAGCCGGAAGCTCCGTCCGGCAACTCCGCCGCCGCTGCTGCCGTGTCCGCCGCACTGTCCAAGGTCGGTGCCTCTTACGTGTACGGCGCGGCCGGGCCGGACGCCTTCGACTGCTCCGGTCTGACCTCCTGGGCATGGGCCCAGGCCGGTGTCTCGATCCCGCGCACCAGCGGTGGTCAGGCGGGCCTTCCCTCCGTCCCGCTCGACCAGCTTCAGCCGGGTGACCTCGTCACCTACTACTCGCCGGTCAGTCACGTCGCCATGTACATCGGCAACGGCCAGGTCGTCCACGCCTCCACCGAGGGTGTTCCGGTCTACGTCACCGACCTGTACGGTGCGGGCCCGAGCCCGAGCGGCCACCGGCCTTACTGACCCGGCACCGCACTGACCTAGGATCGGCACATCGGGCTCACGCCCGGTGTGCCGATCTTCATTTCCACCCCTCGCCACCCGCGACGACCCGACAAGGCTGAACCTGTGCGCCGAACGTTGTTGATCACCAACGACTTTCCGCCCCGGGCCGGTGGAATCCAGTCCTACGTACACGCCCTGGCCGAACGCCTGCCGGCCGATGACGTCGTGGTGTACGCACCGGCGTGGGAGGGGGCGGAGACCTTCGACGCGGCCCAGCCGTTCCCGGTGTTCCGGCACCCGACGTCGCTGATGGTCCCGTCCCCGGCGGTCGCCCGCCGGGCCGCCGCCCTGGTCGCCGAACACCGGCTGGAGGCCGCCTGGTTCGGTGCCGCCGCACCCCTGGCGTTGTTGGCGCCGCACCTGCGCAAGGCAGGCGTGGTCCGGACCGTCGCCAGTACCCACGGCCACGAGGTCGGTTGGTCCATGATGCCGGGGTCCCGCCAGGCGCTGGGGCGCATCGGCCGGACGAACGACGTGATCACCTTCGTCAGCAGGTACGCACGCCGGCGGATCGCCGCCGCCCTCGGCCCCCGGGCCGCCCTGGAGTACCTGCCGGCCGGGGTCGATCTTGACACCTTCCGGCCGGACCCGGTGGGTCGGGCGCGGATCCGGGCCGCTCTGGGTCTGACCGACGAGCCGGTGCTGGTCTGCATCTCCCGCCTGGTCTCGCGCAAGGGGCAGGACAGCCTGATCAAGGCGTTGCCCGAGCTCCGCCGCCGGATCCCGGGGGTGCGCCTGTTGATCGTCGGTGACGGTCCGTACTCGGACACCCTGCACGGTCTGGTGACCGACCTCGGGCTGGCGGAGGCCGTCATCTTCACCGGCAGTGTGCCGTGGGCCGACCTGCCGTCGTACTACGCCGCCGGTGACGTCTTCGCCATGCCCTGCCGCACCCGCGGCGGCGGTCTGGACGTCGAGGGCCTGGGCATCGTCTTCCTCGAGGCCTCCGCCGTTGGTCTGCCCGTCATCGCCGGCGATTCCGGGGGTGCCCCGGAGGCCGTCAAGGCCGGGGTCACCGGTGTCGTCGTCGACGGCCGGGACATCCAGGCCCTGGCGACCGCGGCCGGTGATCTGCTGCTCGACCCGGTCACCTCCGGGCGGATGGGGCGGGCCGGCCGGGAATGGGTCGGCCAGGACTGGAACTGGCAGCGCTCGGCGGACCGGCTCGCCGTCCTGCTCTCCAAGTGACCGTTGAGGTGAGGTGCGTGTCGCGGGTGAACGGACCTGAATTGCCTGCTCAGCGGGGGAGGGCCACGCGGGAGAGAGGACTCACAGCGGTCACTGTTGCCCCTGGTCGTGTCCGTCCCGTAATCTGATCGAGATCTCCGGGCCACGGCCACCCTCTCTGGGAGCCACCGCAGATCACCGCCGAATTGACGTGTCGGGACGTCGAACCGGGGAACCAAGTTTTCTGGGGTGAATCCCATCCGCCGCGGCGCAGCCGTGCCCAGGCGGGTCGGGTAGGGCAACTTCCAAGCCCGAATCCGTCAGCTAGCTCGGTAGGCGGGCGATGGAAGGAAAGGTTCGCCTCGCCTTGGCGCAGCACAGGAACACCACGACGACCCGCACGCGTTCTCGTTTCGGCATCCCGGTGCTTGCCGCCGGGATCGGTGCGGTCATCCTTGCCTCCGGCATGATTCCAGCCATGTCCGCCGGTGCCCAGCCCGACGCCACCCTGGTAGCAGCGGCCCCGCGGGCCCTCCCGGACGTGGTCCTGGCCACCGAGACCGACCGGCAGCAGGCCGCCAGCCGCTCCGGGGACAACCGGAGTCTGAAGGTCGCCCCCGACGCCGACAGCACCGAGAGTGCAGACGGCACCTCGACCGCACCTCGCTCCGGCAAGAAGAAGGCCATCGGCTCCACCACCGCACCTTCCACCACGCCGGCCACGCCGAAGACCCCCGCCGAGGCCCAGGCGGCGTGGGCGGCCGCCGCCCACGAGGCCGAGGCGATGAATGAGAAGGTGCTGCTGGCCGAGGGCAAGGTCACCTCGACCAAGGCCGCCGCTGCCGCCGCCCGTACATCCGTCGCCGCGGCCGGCAAGAAGGCCACCGCCGCCGAGGCGAAGGTGGCCACCGCCCAGCAGGCCGTCGATGCCTACCAGGCAAAACTCGACGAGTTCGCCGCAGCGTCGTTCCGTGGCGCGCGCCTGAGCCAGTTCTCCTCGCTGTTGACCGCCCAGTCCGCCGAGGACTTCCTGGACCAGGCGTCCTCCCTCGACCAGCTCGCCGTCGACACCCAGCACAACATGGCCGGCCTGCAGGACGCCAAGGCAGTCGCGGTGAGTGCCCGGGAGGACGCCGCCGCGGCCCAGACCCAGGCGCGCAAGGCCGCCACGGCGGCCGACGAGGCCGTCGCCGATGCGACCACCGCCGTCACCGACCTCGAACAGCACCGGGCGGAACTGAAGTCCCGGATCACCGAGTACCGCGGGCTGATGGACACCCTGACGGTGTCCGAACGGGCCGATGCCATCGCCGCCTACGAGGACGCCAACCTCACGCCGGACGTGCGTGCCCGCCATGCGGCTCAGGCTGCGGTCCGGGCCGAGGCCGGGATCTCCGAGACCGATCAGGACCTGCTCAAGACCCTGGACGTGGCCCACAAGGCACCGGACACCGCCGCAGCGATCGCGGTGGCCGCAGCGCTGAGCGCCGAGGGGCTTCCCTACGTGTGGGGCGCCGTCGGCCCGGACACCTTCGACTGCTCCGGCCTGATGATGTGGGCCTGGGCGAAGGCGGGGATCAACATCCCGCGCACCAGCTCCGAGCAGTACGGCCTGCCCGAGGTTCCGTTGGACCAGCTCCAGCCGGGCGACCTGGTCACCTACTACTCGCCGGTGACCCACGTCGGCATGTACATCGGCGCCGGACTGGTGATCCACGCCTCGACCGAGGGTGTGCCGATCAAGGTCGCCGACCTCTACAAGGCCGGCCCGAACCCGACCGGGCACCGCGTCCCGCGCTGATCCACCGCCGCCGGGCCCGGACCATGCGGTGAACAGGTCGCCCCGTGCCGTGACGGTCGCCCCGACCGCTAACGTGACAGGGTGCGCATCCACGTCGTCTCCGACATCCACGGCAACATGGAGGCCCTGGCCAGGGCGGGAGAGGGCGCGGACCTGCTGATCGTGCTGGGGGACCTGCTCGACTACGTCGACTACCACGACCCCGCGGGCGGGATCCTGGGGACGATCTTCGGCGCCGATCGGGTCGCCCCGTTCGTCGCCTTCCGCACCTCCGGTCAGTTCGGCCGGTTGCACGAGTACAACCAGCAGCTCTGGTCCACGGTGGCCGACCCGCACCAGGCCATCGCCGAGATCGTGGCCGCCCGGTACGAGCAGGCGGTGGCGGTGCTGGGGGAGAACACCCTGCTGACGTTGGGGAACGTCGACGTCGCCGGTGTGTGGGAGCAGGTCGCCCCACCACGCCTGCGTTGCCTGGACGGGGAGACGGTCCAGGTCGACGGGCTGACGGTCGGTTTCGTCGCCGGCGGGTCCACGCGGCCCGGCACCTCCTTCATCCGGAGCGACTCGCCGTGGAAGCCGTACGTGCGGTCCGCTGCGGACTACACGGCAGCGGTGGAGCGGGTCGGGCCGGTCGACATCCTGTGCAGCCACATCCCGCCGAAACTCCTGGGGCTTCGCTACGACACCGTCCCGGCCCGGTTGGAGATGTACGGCCCCGGCCTGATCGAGACGATCGACCGCCATCAGCCGGCCCTTGCCCTGTCCGGGCATGTCCACCAACCCCTGTCCCAGCGGGTCCGGCGGGGGCGCACCGAATGTGTGAACGTCGGCCATTTCCAACGACGCGAGTCCGCCTACGCCTTCGACACCGATCGGCTGCAACGGGCCGGGTAACCTCCATACATGGCTGAATCCTCGACCCAGAAGTTGACCATGAACGCCACCCCGCAGGCGATCATGGAGGTGATCGCCGATTTCCCGGCATACCCCGAGTGGACCGGTGCGGTGAAGGCCGTGGAGATCACCGAGGAGGGGGAGCCCGGACGTGCCGCCCGCGCCCGATTCACCATGGACGCCGGTCTGATCAAGGACACCTACGAGTTGGCCTACACCTGGGCCGCGGACGGTCTGAGCGTCTCCTGGGACCTGGTCAAGGGCCAGATGCAGAAGGCGCAACACGGTTCCTACGTTCTGCGCCCGGTCGCCGACGGCACGGAGGTCACCTACACCCTGTCGGTCGAGCTCACCATCCCGATGATCGGGGTGCTGCGCCGCAAGGCCGAGAAGGTCATCCTGGACACGGCTTTGAAGGAGCTTCGCAAGCGGGTCGAGGCCGCGTGAGTCGTCCTGCGTGGGGGTGCGTCCGGTGCCGCCGCCGATGAAGGTTGCCCTGTTCACCGGCAAGGGCGGGGTCGGGAAGACCACGCTGGCCGCCGCCACCGGGTACGCCGCCGCCCGACGTGGCCTGCGCACCCTGCTGCTGTCCACCGATGCGGCCCACTCGCTGTCCGATGTCCTGCAGATCCCGTTGACGGGAACGCCGTCGGCCGTACCGGGTTCCCCGGACGGACTGCTACACGCGGCCGAGGTGGAGGTCCGGGCGGAGTTCGAGAACGCCTGGTCCGCGGTACGGGCCAACCTGGTCGGCCTGCTGGCCGCCCGTGGTGTGGCCGAGGTGACGGCGGACGAGATCACCGTGCTGCCCGGGGCGGACGAGATCATCTGTCTGCTCCAGGTCGAACGGTGGGCCGCGAGCGGTGAGTACGACGTCATCGTGGTCGACTGCGCGCCGACCGGGGAGACCCTCAAACTGTTGGCCCTGCCGGACACCCTGCGGTTCTACGCCGATCGGTTCTTCTCCGCGCCCGCCAGGATCCTGCGCAGCCTTGCCGCCGGGCTGACCGGCCGCGCCGCCGGGCCGGGGGATCAGGTCCGGGACACGATCACCGAGCTGCTCGACCGGCTGGCCCGGGTCCGCGACCTGCTCACCGACCCGGACCGCTCCGGTGTCCGGTTGGTCGTCACCCCCGAACACATGGTGATCGCCGAAGCGCGGCGTGCCCTGACCGCGCTGGCCCTGCACGGATATCCGGTGAGTTCGGTGCTGATCAACCGGGTACTGCCCCAGGACGTCACCGGCCCCTGGGCGGACCGGGTGCGCCAGTCGCAGCAGATCCAGCTCGCCGAGGCCGAGTCGTCCTTCGCCGCACTGCCGATCCGTCGGCTGGAGACCTCGGACGTCGAGCCACTGGGCGGAGACCGGCTCGAGACAACCGCCCGGCTCCTCTACGGCGACGACGATCCGTTCACCCGCAGTCCGGCCCCGGTCCTACGGGTGGAGGGTGCGGCCGGCCGCTATTCGATGACGATCCCGCTCCCGCTGGCCGACCGGAGCGGGCTCGCCCTGAGCCGATCCGACGACGACCTCATCGTCACCCTCGGAGCACATCGCCGTCGGATCGCCCTGCCGTCCTTGTTGACCCGGTGCCGAACCACCGGTGCCACCTTCCAGGACAATGCTCTGGTGATCACCTTCGAACCGGACCCGGACCGGTGGCCGAGCGCCCTGGCGGGTGCACTGTGACCAGGCCGGAAGGGGGCGGTGGGCATCATTCCCAGCACGGGACCCTGGCTGCCGAGGCCGCCATGCTGCTGGACGTGGTGGCGCTGAAGCTCAGTACGTTCGTGTCGGCGGCCCCGGAGGCCGGTCCGGCCGACCGGTCCGCGACGGACGGGACGCCCGCCGCCGCGCATGCCTGTCCCGAGTGCGGGCATGACGGGTCCACCTCCTGCACCTCCTGCCCGATCTGCCGTCTGTTGTCGGTCCTGCGTGGGGAGCGGCCGGAGGTGACCGCGAAACTGGCCGAGGGGGCGCTGCAGGTGATCGGGAGCCTGCGGACCCTGCTCGGAAACCAGGCCGGCCATCCGTCCGGGGAGTCCGACGGGGACCGGGACCCCGGGGAGCCGACGGGGCGGAGCGAGCCGAAACCCCATACCGTGCAGCATTTCGATGTCGGCTGATCCGCCAGCAGAGCTCCCGTCCATCGGGATCGACATCGGCGGCACCTCCGTCCGGGCCGGGCTGATCGGTCCGGACGGCGAGGTGTTGCAGACCGTGCGCGGACGGACCCCCGGGACGGTCGAGGAGGCCGAGGCGCTGCTGATCCGGATGATCGGCGACCTGGCGGCGTTGACGCCGGTGCGGTCGGCGGGTCTGGCGGTGGCCGGTTTCATCTCGGCCGACCGGCGCCGGGTGATGTACGCCCCGCACCTGCCCTGGCGCGACACGCCGCTGCCGGAACGGATCTCGGCCGCGGTCGGGCTGCCGGTGCACATGGACCATGACGTCAACTCTGCGGCGGTGGCCGAGTACGAACTCGGCAGCGCCCGTGGTGCGCGCTCGGCATTGTTGATCGCGGTCGGGACCGGTATCGGTGCGGGTCTGGTGGTGGAGGGTCGGATCTTCCGGGGCACCCACGGGGTGGCACCGGAGCTCGGCCATCTGCTGATGGTTCCCGGCGGACGACCCTGTCCCTGCGGCAAGAGCGGGTGCCTGGAGCGTTACTGCTCCGGTACGGCACTGGCCGCGACGGCGATCGAGTGCGCGGAGCGCCTGCCCGCCCCGGTGTTGGCCGAGCTCACCGGCGGGGACCTGTCGAAGGTGACCGGTGCCTTGGTGGGGCAGGCGGCGCGGTCGGGCGATCCGGCGGCCTCGGCGGCGGTGGCGGATCTGGCGCAGTGGCTGGGGCTGGCCATCGCCCTGGCCGCCGATGTCTTCGATCCCGAGCGGATCGTCATCGGCGGTGGTGTCTCCCGGATCGCGGACCTGTTCCTGCCGGCCGCGGTCCTGGCAGCTCGGCCGCAGATCACCGGAGGGGCGTTCCGCCCCGAGGTCGAGGTGGTGGCGGCCCGGTTCGGGGACGCCGCCGGGATGATCGGTGCCGCCCGGCTCACCGCCCCCTGAAACCGCCGCGAGTGGACTTCCACACCCCAGGAAATGGGGTGCAGCAGTCCACTCGCGGGAGGGATTTACAGCCTGGCGCCGTTGTCCCCGCCCTCTTCGGCCTCGTTGTCGGGACGCAGTTTGCTCACCAGCCACGCACCGCCGCCCACGATCAACATGATCGCCAGGGTGATGGTCAGGTCCTGGGCGATCGACAACAGGCTCGGCGCGATGAACAGGACCAGCCCACAGACGATCATGGCCAAGGCCGCGATGGTGGACCGGCGCAGCCGGGGCAGCGGACCGGGATCCGGGCGGACGAAGTAGCCGTCCTCGCTGAGGTACTCGGCCTCCGCCTCCGCCTTCTGGGCGTTGAAGGCGGCGAGCTCCTCGGCCCGCTCCATCCGCCGGCGGGCCCGCTCGGTCTCCGGGTCGATCTGCGGAGGCTGGGGGAGCTCGGCCGTTTCCTCGGCATCGGGGAACTTGGTCGTGTCCCAGTCCATCTCCGACCGCAGGCCGGAAACGATCTGGTCGAACATGGAGTCGAGGTCGCGGTCGTCCTCCCCGCGCGGGGCTGCGCTGGTCATACCGTCACCGCCGTGACCCGGTCGATGAAACTGCGGCTGGCGCGGAAGATCTCGTCCGCGTCGTAGTCGAGGGTTGCGACATGATAGGAGCGCTCCAGAACGATCTCGGTGACATCTGAGCTGCTGACACCGTCGAGGACGGCACGGGCGTTCTCCGGTTCGACGACATGGTCGACGGCCGAACGCATCAACAGGACAGGCATGGTGACCTTGTCGAGGTCCTTGCGGACCACGGGCCAGGTGCGGCGGAGGGAATCAAGGGCTTTCAGCGGTGTCTTGGTGTACGCCTTCTCCTGCTGTCCGGGTTTGGCGATGTCCTCGGCGATGCCGTTCAGGGCGGGGACGAGGTGTTTGAGGACCGGCAGGAACGCCAGGTCCTTGCGCAGGGTGAGCACGGACGGGTTGACCAGGATCAGCCCGGCGATCGCGTCGGGGTGGGTCTCGGCCAGCCGCAGGGACAGGGTGCCGCCCATCGACAGCCCTGCCACGAACACGGTCTCGCAGCGGGTGATCAACTCGGCGAGTTCGCTGCGGACACAGCCGAACCAGTCCTCGAAGGTGGTCCGGTTCATGTCCTGCCAGGTGGTCCCGTGGCCCGGCAGCAGCGGCAGCCGGACGGTGTGACCGGCGGCGGCCAGGTCGTCGGCCCACGGGCGCATCGACACCGGCGAGCTGGTGAACCCGTGGCACAGCAGCACCCCCACCGGCCCGCCGTCGTGCCGGAACGGGAGGTGGGCGTCAACGACGGAGGCGGCCTCGGCCCCGCTGCCTGCGGTGCTCGGAGCACCGGACTGCGGGGTGGCCGACGGCGGCGTGGAAGACGACGGCGTTGACGACGACATGCGGGGCTCCTCCTGCGGCGGGTCCGTAGTGTCCATGGTTGCACGTTGCGCCGTGTGGGGTGGACTACGGGGAGGTAACCTTGGTCCGACATTGCCTCGCACAGCCCTCGCAGAGGCGACCTCGACAGCCCTCGGGCTGCCGGAGGACACCTCGGGCGCACCTTCACCGGTGCCCGGCACCCGCATGACGTGCAGATGAGGCACCCCGGAGCATGAAGGAGACCAGCCGGTGATCTACTGGCTCATGAAGTACGTGTTCGTCGGACCCGTCCTTCGACTGTTCTTCCCGACCAAGGTCGTCGGCAAGGAGTACATCCCCGAGACCGGGGGGGCCGTCCTGGTCTCCAACCATCTCGCGGTGTCCGACTCCTTCTTCCTGCCGTTGCACATCAAGCGGCGGGTCTACTTCCTGGCGAAGTCGGAGTACTTCACCGAGAAGGGGGTCAAGGGCCTGTTCAAGAAGCTCTTCTTCACCGGTATGGGACAGGTCCCCATCGACCGGTCCAGCGCCAATGCCGCCCAGGACGCCCTGGACACCGGGGTGCGTCTGCTCAAGGACGGGGAGCTGCTCGGCATCTACCCCGAAGGCACCCGCTCGCCCGACGGCCGCCTCTACAAGGGCAAGACCGGTGTCACCCGGATGGTGCTCGAGTCCGGTGTGCCGGTCATCCCGGTCGCCATGTTCAACACCGACAAGGTCAACCCGATCGGCTCCAAGATGTGGAAGCCGGGCCGGGTCCAGATCGTGATCGGCCGGCCGATGGACTTCTCCCGGTACGAGGGGATGTCCGGGGACCGGTTCGTCGAGCGCTCCATGGCCGACGAGATCATGTACCGCCTGATGGAGATGAGCGGCCAGGAGTACGTCGACATCTACGCCGCCAAGGCCAAGCAGAACATCGAGGCCGCCAAGGCCGCCGAAGGCAAGGGCCCCGGCACCGTCACCCGCCTGCCCGGCACCAAGGCGAGCTGAATGCCGTCCCTGTCCGCATCGATCGGTCGCCCGTGATCCACCCCGTCGGCACCGGACCCGCCCAGCGGTTCTTCTTCGACTGCGAGTTCATCGAGGACGGCACCACCATCGACCTCGTCTCGATCGGGGTGGCGGCCGAGGACGGCCGCGAGTACTACGCGATCTCGACCGAGTTCAACCCCGACCGCGCCGGCACCTGGGTCCGCCGGAACGTGCTCGACACACTTCCGCCTCCAGCGGACAAGTCCTGGCGCTCACGATCCCGCATACGTGACGAGCTGCACGATTTCCTGCACGCCGTCCCCGGGTCGATCGAGCTGTGGGCCTGGTACGCCGCGTACGACCACGTCGCCCTTGCCCAGCTCTGGGGGGACATGACGGCCCTGCCCCGCACGATCCCGCGTTTCACCCGTGAACTGCGACAACACTGGGAACAGGCGGGTTGTCCGGATGTTCCGGAGTCGGGGAAGGACCAGCACAACGCCCTCGCCGACGCCCGGCTCGGCCTGGCCAGGTGGCGGGCGATCGAGGCCGCACGCCTGGCCTGAGGCCCTTGTTCCGTCGGCGGGCGGTGCCCTAGCACGGGTGCGAAACGGGTCCGAAGGGCAGCCGGTGGTCAACGCCGGTCCGGCACACGCATAGGCTGGTCGGCGTGAATTGGACCGTTGATATTCCGGCTGAGATCCTGCCGACCCTGCCGCCCCTGCCTCTCGATCTGCGCACCCGTCTGGACGCCGCCCTCGCCAAGCCGGCGGCACAGCAGCCGGAGTGGCCGAACCCCGACGCCGCCCTGTCCGTCCGGTATCTGCTCGAGGCGGTCCCCCCGGTCACCGTGCCGCAGGAGATCGACCGGCTGCACCGCAAACTCGCCGATGTCGCCAACGGCAAGGCGTTCCTGCTCCAGGGCGGTGACTGCGCCGAGACCTTTGTGGACAACACCGAGCCGCACATCAAGGCCAACATCCAGACCCTGCTGCAGATGGCGGTCGTCCTCACGTACGGCGCGTCGATGCCCGTGGTCAAGGTGGCCCGCATCGCCGGCCAGTACGCGAAACCGCGTTCCTCGGGCCTGGACTCCCTCGGCCTGCCGTCCTACCGCGGGGACATCATCAACTCCCTGGACACCGACGCGAAGGCGCGCGCCCACGATCCCAACCGGATGCTGCGGGCCTACGCGAACTCCTCCGCGGCCATGAACCTGGTCCGTGCCATCACCGGTGCGGGACTGGGCGACCTGGCGACCGTGCACGAGTGGAACCAGGACTTCGTCCTGAACTCCCGCGCCGGTGAGCGGTACGAGCGGATGGCCGCCGAGATCGATCGGGCGATGCGTTTCATGGCCGCCTGCGGCGTCGACTCGCACACCCTGCACGAGGTCGAGATCTTCGCCTCCCACGAGGCGCTGCTGCTCGACTACGAGCGCGCGATGCTCCGCCTGGTGCAGAACGAGGGGGACGCCAAGCTCTACGACCTGTCCGGTCACTTCCTGTGGATCGGCGAGCGGACCCGTCAGCTCGACGGTGCCCACATCGCCTTCGCGGAGCTGCTGTCGAACCCGATCGGTCTCAAGATCGGTCCCACGACCACCCCGGAGCAGGCGGTGGAGTACGTCGAGCGGCTCGACCCGCACGGCACCCCGGGCCGGTTGACCCTGATCTCCCGGATGGGCAACGGCAAGGTGCGCGATGTGCTGCCGGCGATCATCGAGAAGGTCGAGGCCACCGGTCACAAGGTGATCTGGCAGTGCGACCCGATGCACGGCAACACCCACGAGGCCTCGAGCGGTTACAAGACCCGGCACTTCGACCGGATCGTCGACGAGGTGCAGGGCTTCTTCGAGGTTCATCGTGACCTCAAGACCCACCCGGGTGGCATCCACATCGAGCTGACCGGCGAGGACGTCACCGAGTGCCTGGGCGGGGCCCAGGAGATCTCGGACGAGGACCTGGCCAGCCGTTACGAGACCGCGTGCGATCCGCGGCTCAACACCCAGCAGTCCCTGGAACTGGCGTTCCTCGTTGCGGAGATGCTGCGCAACTAGCCGGCAGAACCACCTGGACAAGCGGTGCCGTTTCCGACGTTCCCCGGCGTGCCGGGTCGGAAGAGGCACCGCTTGTTCACGTTTCGGCGAAGCCGGAGCTGCGCAGGGCGGCCACCATCTGGTCCAGATCAAGACCCTTCAGGTCCGGGGTGGCCAGGAAACTGTTCGCCGGATCGGCGAGCATCCGGAACGCCGACACCACCGCCGGACCCATCGCGCAGGCGTTCGGCCCGAACACCCCTTGGAACTGACCGAGACCGTCGTTCTTGGCCAACCACAACGCCACCCGGGGCCTGGTGGTGTTCCCACCCGTGCAGAACGCGATCCCGTTGCCCTTCAGCCACCCGTCGACGATCGTCCGGGCCGAGGCCAGCCGATCTCCGGTGAGGACGGCGAAAGAGGTGGGGCGACCGTCGTCGGGGGAGTCCACGCAGATGACGCCCAGATCCCAGTCCTGGGCGGCGATGATCCGGTACGGCTGGTAGACCAGTCCGTTGCTGACCCGGGGATCGCAGCGGGCGGTCGGCTGGCTGATCGTCCAGACCGAACTCACGGCTGCCTCCTGCAGGGTTGCGATCACCCTCTCGTCGTCGGCGGGCAGACACCCGAGGGTGACGGCCGGGCCCGGGTCCACCCCGGCGGTCCCGGCCGCGCCGGCGTCCGGCGCGGCGCGCAGGAGGACCGGGCGCAACTGGACCGGGGAACGGCATTCCTGGCCGGAATAGAACCGCGGGTCACCGATGGTGGCCAGCGAGGTCGTGCCGGGGGCGTGCGCGTCACCGGCGGAGGATGCCCCGTTCGAGCCGTCGGCCAGCCGGCCGGCCGCCCAGACCGTGCCGCCGCCGGTTTCGATCGGCCAGCACAGGCCGATGACCGCGGAACTCTCCGGCCGTCGCTGACCGGCGTCCAGCATCCCGCTGCGGCACAGTTCCGCGGTCATCGGGGTGATCCCGGGGGAGGCCGCCGGATCGGCCCGCCATTCGGGACTCAGCACGATGCCGGTCCGGGGTGACGAGGGTTCCGGCAATGCGGCCGTCCCGGAGGAACGTTCACCGCCGATGACGGCCCTGGCCACCGGGACGGCGGCGATCAGGACCGCCGCGGCCAGGCCGATGGACACCTTCAGCAGCGTGCGCCGGTCCGCGAGCGGCCCCCACCGTCGGGGCGGTGTGGTCACCTCCGGGACGAGGGGGTCGGCCCGGACCGCGGCGGACAGCAGATCGGCCCGCAGATCGGGTGAGGCCCGGACCGCCGAGACCGACGCCAGCAGGTCCTGGGCGATCCGGTTCGTCACCGCCGGATCCGGGCCACCGAGCCGACCCGGGTGGTCGGCCCTGTCGCCGACCAGTCCGGCCACACCTCGGTCCAGGTCGGTGCGGATCTCGTGGACGGAGCGGTGCAACGCCGCCGACAGGTCGAGTTCGGTGTCGTCGGAGGTCAGCAGGAGCACCACCACCACCCGGCGGTGGCCCGGGAGCGCGGCCAATGCGGCCAGGAGCGGATCGTCCGCCTCGCGACCGGGGTGGGTGTGCTGACGGGTGATCCGTTGGGCGATGAGATGGCGAACCTGCCGGCTCGGCTCCTCGCCGAGGTCCTTCCATCGCGGAAGGAGGTGCACAACGACCTGACGGACCAGCTGTTCGCCCGACTCCTGGCTGCCCGCGAGCAGGGTGGCGAACTGGACGAGGGAGTCCAGATCCGCCGTGATCGCCGCGGCCGCCGACAGTGGCGTAGCCATGCCCCCAGCATGCGCCAGGATCACCGATCTGTCAGTAGTCCGGGCAGATCACCGGGGTGTCGTCAGCCCCGGGTGGAGATGCTCACCGAAGCGCCCGGTTCGACCCTGGTCCCGGCGGCCGGGTCCTGGGACCGGGTGGTGCTCCCGGAGAACCACGGGGTGTGGGTGTCCACCTGCAGACCCAGATCGCCGAGGATCTGGGCCGACTCGTCGATGGAGCGGCCCCGGACGTCAGGGAGGGTCACGGCGTTCGACAGGACCATCCGTACGGTCGGGGTCGACGGATCGACCAGGGTGCGGGAGGGGGGATCGGTGGAGACCACCGTCCCGGCGTCGTAGGCACTGCTGAACTCGGTGCCTCCGTCCAGGACGGTGAACCCGGCCGATTCCAGTTCCGTCCGGGCCGAGTCCGCCGTCTGCCCCAGGGTGTACGGGACGGTCAGCGAATTCGAGACCACCAGGGACACCTCGCTGCCCTTCGCCCGGCTGACCCCGGCGGCCGGGTCGGTGCCCAGCACGGCGTCGGCGGGCTGCTGCGGGTCGAACCGCCGCTGCTCGGCCCCGATGGTGAACCCGGCGGCGATGAGTTTGTTCTGCGCATCCTCGATCGACTTGCCGGTGACCTCCGGCACGGCGAGCGGCTGCGGACCCTTGGACAGGACCAGGTTCACCGTGCTGCGCAGTTTCACCGGGGTGCCGGAGACCGGACGGGTGGTCACCACGGTGCCGGCGGCGACCGAGTCGTTGTAGACCTCGTCGGTGGGTTCGCTCACCGGGGTGAGGCTGGCGGCCTTGATCTTCTGTGCGGCGGTGATCGGGTCGGTGCCCGGCTCCAACGCGGGCACCTTGGGCCGACCCGCGGAGACCACCAGTTGCACGTTGCTGTTGCGGAGCTGCCGGGAGCCCTCGTCCGGGATCACGGTGACGACGGCCCCGGCCGGCACCTGGTCGTCGAGTTCGGTGACCACCACCGGCGCGAGGTCGGCGTCCCGTACCGCGGCGGCGGCGCTGTCGGCGCTCTGCCCGATCACCGTCGGCATGCTGGTCCACCTGCCGGAACCGAGCCACCAGCCGCCGAAGGCGGCCCCGAGGCCGATCAGCACCACCAGTACCCAGGCGATGATGATGCGCCGTCGCCGGCGCTGCACGGCGGTGGCGGGTGTCCGGGAGCGGCCCGGGGCCCCGTCCGGCCCGACGGCCGCCAGGTCGGCGGTGCCGGCTCCCGTGCCGCGTGGTCCGGTACCGCCGGGACCGTCCGAACCGGGACGCTCCAGGGTGGGATGCCCGACCGTGGTGGGATGGCCGGGATCACGGGCCGCGCCGGGCACCACCCTGGTCCCGGTGGGACCGGCGGTGTGGGCGGTCGTCGACCGGGAGACCGACCCGGTCCCCGTTCCCGTGCCACCGGCCGACCCGCGGACCGGCCGAGGGGTCGGCGCCGGCACCAGGACCCGGCGGATCCCGAGTTCGGCCCGCAGGGCCAGCGACTCGGCGAGGAAGGCGTTGGCGTCCACCGGTCGCAGGTCCGCATTCCGCGAGGTGGCGGCCATGATCATCTCGTCGATCGAGTGCGGTACCCCCGGGGCCAGCAACGACGGGGCGGGCACATCGGTGTGGACGTGCTGGTAGGCCACACTCATGGCGTTCTCGCCGGCGAACGGCGGGCGGCCGGTGAACATCTCGTAGGCCAGGATGCCGGCGGCGTACACATCGGAACGCTCGTCCGAACGCCCGGTGGAGACCTGCTCGGGGGAGAGGTATGCGACCGTGCCGAGGATGACGTCCCCGGTGGCCATCGTCATGGAGGAGACCGCGCGGACCAGCCCGAAGTCGGCGACCTTGACCTCACCCTTGGTGGAGATCAGCACGTTCTCGGGCTTGACGTCCCGGTGCACCAGACCGGCGCTGTGGGCCGCGCCGAGGGCGGACAGGACCGGCTCGAGGATCGACAGGGCCACCGGCACCGACAGGGAACCGTGTTCGCGCAGGACGTCGCGCAGGGTCCCGCCGTCGACCAGCTCCATCACCAGGAAGACGTGCTCCCCGTCCCGGCCCTGGTCGTAGACGGCGACCACACCGGTGTGGTCCAGAGTGGCCGCCGAGCGGGCCTCCCGTTCGAACCTGGCGAGGAAACTCGGATCACTCACGAACTCCGGTTTCATCACCTTGATGGCGACATTGCGCCCGAGTCTGGTGTCGACACCGCGATAGACGGTGGACATCCCACCCCGGGCAATGATCGAGCCCACCTGGTAGCGGCCTTCGAGGACCGTGCCCGGCAGACCCGGTTCCGCAGACGTTTCCACCCGGTCAGTCTAGAAGTTCGGTGGGCCACCTCGGTGCCGATGTCGGTAAACGGCGCGGTCGGTGGCACCCTGGTAGTTGTGTCTACGCCTAACTACGTCCCTTTGCCGGATATCGCCGAAGCCCTCGACCTGATCATCACCAAGGCTCACCAGCTGATCAAGGACGGGCAGCTCATCGCGGTCCGCCGCGACGGAGCCCTGCGGGTCCCCGCCGAGTTCGTCCAGGACGGTCTCATCGTCAAGAGCCTGCCCGGCACGATCACCCTGCTGCGGGACGCCGGGTTCGAGGACCAGGAGATCATCGACTGGTTGTTCACCGAGGACGAGGCCCTGCCGGGTACCCCGATCCAGGCGCTCAGGGAGAACCGGGGTACCGAGATCAAGCGCCGGGCACAGGCCAGCGGCTTCTGAAAACCCCGTTCCCGCGCACCGTTCCGGGGTCCGCGCACCCTGCAGAGTGCGCCGATCCGGGTACGGTGCGCGGGAACCCAGGTGTCAGCGTCGGCGTTGGGTGGCGGCGACCGCCAGATCACGCAGCTGCCGGCGCACGGTGTCGTCGATGCCCGAACGGTCGAGGGCCGCGAGGCCGCTGGTGACCAGTTCGCTGATCCGGTCCTCCATCGCGGTGACGGCGTCGGTCCCGGCGATGATCCCGGCGAGCCGGTCCACCTGCCGCGGCGTGGCGGCGGTGCCCACACCCGCGTCGAGTTCGGCCAACAACGCCGGGGAGGTCTCGGCGAGTTCGGACCTGGCGGTGGCCAGCAGCAGGGTCTTCTTCCCCTCGACCAGGTCGTCCCCGGCGGGTTTGCCGGTGACCGACGGGTCGCCGAACACACCCAGCAGGTCATCGCGCAGCTGGAAGGCGATACCGATGTCGACCCCGAACCGGCGAAGCTCGGCCACCACCTCCCGGCCCGCCCCGGCCAGGGAGGCACCGATCTGCAACGGACGTTCGACCGTGTAGGCAGCGGTCTTGTACCGATTGACCCGCATCGCATCCCTGGCCTGTTCGGCCGGGCCGACATTGGCGGCCGCGGTGCGCAGGTCCAGCAACTGGCCGGACAGGACCTCGGTCCGCATCTCCCGCCAGGCCGACCAGGCGGCCGCCGGGGCGTCCAGGGCCAACGCTGCCTCGGCGAACAGGTCGTCGGCCCAGGCCAGCGCCAGGTCGCCGAGGATGAGGGCGCTGCTGATCCCGTAGTGCTCGGCCTCGCCCTCGAAACCGCCGTCGGCGTGGCTCTTGGCCATCGTCCGGTGGGCGCTGGGGGCGCCGCGCCGGGTTTCCGACCGATCGATGATGTCGTCGTGCAGCAGCGCGCAGGCCTGGATCAGCTCGAGGGAGGCCGCCGCCCGGACTGCCTGCTCCCCGGCGGCACCGTCCGCGGAACCGCCGCCGGCGAGCCAGCCGCACACCAGGAACTGTGGCCGAAGTCTCTTGCCGCCGTTCATCGTGAAGCGGATGAGTTCGTCCACCCCGGTGTCCAACCGGGGGTCGATGGCCAGGACCTCGGCCCGCCGAACGGCCAGTTCGGTCTGAAGGAGGTGGCCAACTGCGGCCGGGATGTCGTGGTGGTTCGCGATCGCCTGCACCGCCCCAGTCTGCCTGCCGCTCGCCGGGACCTGACGCCAGGCCCGCAGTCCCGATCCGGCGCGAAGTAGGATTCGTGTTCATGGTGACCGTTCGCGACCGGCTTTCCGCACCCGGCCTGCACATCTCCGTGGAGTTCTACCCGCCACGTGACGATGCGGAGGAGGGTGTCCTGTGGCATGCGATCCGTCGTCTCGAACCGTTGCAGCCGGCCTTCGTGTCCGTGACCTACGGTGCGGGCGGGTCCAGCCGGGACCGCACCATCCGGGTCACCGAGCGGATCGCCCGCGAAACCACCCTGCTTCCGGTGGCCCACCTGACGGCGGTCGGCCACTCGGTGACGGAGCTGCGCCATGTCATCGGCTCGTACGCAGCCGTCGGTGTCCGCAACATCCTCGCCGTCCGCGGGGACCCGCCCGGGGACGACCCGCTGGCCGACTGGGTCGCCCATCCGGAAGGGTTGGACTACGCCGACGAACTCGTCACCCTGATCCGCTCCCTCGGCGACTTCTCCGTCGGGGTAGCGGCCTTCCCCGGCATGCACCCACGTTCGGCCGATATGGAGACCGACACCCGGTATTTCGTCGGCAAGGTCCGGGCCGGCGCCGATTACGCGATCACCCAGATGCTTTACACGGCCACCGACTACACCGACCTGCGGGCACGCGCCCTGGCGGCCGGGGCGGATGTGCCGATCCTGCCGGGAATCATGCCCGTCACCTCCTACGGGCGGCTGCGCCGGATGCAGGACCTGTCGGGCCAGGCCGCCCCGCTGGAACTGGCCGAGCGGCTGCGTGCGGTCGACGGTGACACCAAGGCCGGCTACCGGATCGGTATCGACCACGCCGTCGCCATGTGCGCGGAGCTGATCGAGGCCGGTGCCCCCGGGCTGCACTTCAACACCTTCAACCGGTCGCGGGCGACCGTGGACGTCCTGAGTGAACTGGGTCTTGTCGACGGGGCGGCCAGCGCGGCCGGCGTGGCGGTGGCAACCGGCTAGATGGACACTCTGGAGAAAATTCTGGGCCTGACGTCCCTGGTCCTGCTGGTCGCCGTTGCGGCGGTGCGTTTCTCCAGAAAACTGGGTATGCCCTCCCTGCTGCTGTACCTGGGTATCGGGGTGCTGCTGGGCAATGCCGGTCTGGGCATCGACTTCGGCACCGGTCCGGGGGCGACCCTGCTGACCGAGCAGGTCGGTCTCGGGGCGCTCGTGCTGATCCTGGCCGAGGGTGGCATCACCACCCGGTGGTCCAATGTGCGGCCGGCCCTGGGACTCGGTATCGCCCTGGCCACCGTCTCGGTGGTGGTGTCGATCGGAGTGGCCGGTCTCGGGGTCCACCTGATCATGGGGTTCGACTGGCGGACCTCCCTGCTCTGGGGTGCGGTCCTCTCCTCGACCGATGCCGCTGCGGTGTTCTCCGTCCTGCGCGGGGTCGGGGTCAAACCCAAACTCGCCGCCGCGCTGGAACTGGAATCGGGTCTCAACGACGCGCCGGTGGTCATCGCCGTCCTGCTGCTCGCCGGGACGACCGAGATCAGCTGGCTTGACCCGCTGCTGGTGGTCTACGAGCTGATCGTGGGGCTGGTCGTCGGCGCGGTGCTGGGGTACTGCGGTGCCTGGCTGCTCAAACGCGGGGCGATACCCGTGGCGGGTCTGTATCCGCTGGCCGCGATGGCCGTCATCTGGGGGGCCTACGCCGTCGGGCAGTTCGCCCATGCCTCCGGTTTCCTGGCGGTGTACGTGGCTGCGTTGATCCTGGGCAATTCCCGGCTGCCGCACCGGCAGTCCACCCTCTCCTTCGCCGAGGGCCTCGGCTGGATCGCCCAGATCGGACTCTTCGTCCTGCTCGGGCTGTACGTGGATCCCACCCGGCTGCCGGGCTCCCTGCTCGCCGGGATCGCCATCGGACTGATGGTCCTGCTGGTGGCCCGGCCGCTCTCGATCATCGCCGCGGCCACACCGTTCCGATTGCCCTGGCGGGAACAGGCGATGTTGTCCTGGTCCGGCCTGCGGGGGGCGGTGCCCATCGTGCTCGCGATGATCCCGTTGATGTACGGCCGGGAGACCTCCCAGCAGCTGCTGGACGTCGTGGTGATCATCGTGGTCATCTACACCCTGATCCAGGGCACCACCCTGCCCTGGGTGGCCCGCAAGCTCGGTGTGGTCCAGCACGGGGAGCCCAGCGAGGTCCAGGTCGAGGCCGCCCCGTTGGAGGAGATGGGGGCCCAGCTGTTGCAGGTCCGCATCCCGCAGGGGTCCCGGATGCACGGTGTCTACATCGGCGAGCTGCGCTTCCCGGCCGGGGTGGTGGTCTCCCTGCTGCTGCGTGACGGCAAACCGATCGCCGCCCTGGCGACCACCCGGCTGCAGTACGGGGACCAGCTGCTGGTCGTCACCCCGGATGCGGTGCGGGCCGACACCGAGCGCCGGCTGCGGGCCGTCGGGCGTGGGGGAGCCCTGGCCTCCTGGTTCGGTGAGAAGGGTGATTCCGGGCCCGGACAGTGATCGGTACCGGGTGGTTCGCTAGATTCCGGGAATGACCACGGGAACCGATCCGGACCGCATCCAGGCCCTGCGTGAGGCGGAGGCGAAGGCCGCACAACTCTTCGACGAGATCGTGGCCCGCGGGCTGATCGCACCCGGGCGCGGGGAACGCGAACTCAGCGACCAGGTGCGGGACCTGGCCAACGAGATGTTCGGTGTCCGCAAGTTCTGGCACAAGCGTATCGTCCGCTCCGGCGTCAACACCCTGGAGCCGTACCGGTCCAACCCGCCGGACCGGCGGTTGGCCGAGGACGACATCCTGTTCTTCGACTTCGGTCCGATCTTCGAGGACTGGGAGGCCGATTTCGGGCGGACCTACGTGGTCGGCGAGGACCCGGCCAAACACCGGATCGCGGCCGATCTGCCGCGCCTGTGGAACCTGGGCAGGGAGTACTTCCGGAACAACCCCGACCTCACGGGCACCGAGTTCTTCGACCACGTGCTCGGTCTGATCGCCGACGCCGGGTGGGGGCACGGCGCGAGCCACGCGGGTCACCTGGTGGGGGAGTTCCCGCACGAGCGCATCAACGGGGACGAGATCGACTGCTACATCACCGCAGGCAACGACCAGCCCATGCGCCGGCCGGATGCGGCGGGCAACCCGTGCCACTGGATCCTGGAGATCCACCTCACCGACGTCGAGCGCGGGTTCGGGGCGTTCTACGAGCAGCTGCTCGACATCTGATCCTCCCGGACCGCCGCCACCCCGGTCCGCTTGGGCTGCCCTGCGGTGGGATATGCGCAGTTGTGAGCCTTCACAACTGCGCATGTCCCACCGCGGGATCGGCTCCTGGACTTCATCTGCGAGCGCGACCGCCGGATCACCTCAGACCGGCTCGGGTTCTGGTTGCTGCGGTGGAATGGGACACTGGAACGGTGAGTGCCGAAATCCCCCCAGAATCCACTCGACCGAGCGCTGCGACCGGGTCGGAGGCCGAGGTCCCGAACGCCGGAGCGACCGCCCCCGGCACTCCTGCCCCCGAGGTCGCCGGTGCCGTCGAGGCCGAGATCGCACCTGCCGAACCGGTCGCGCCGAAGCATCCACGCCGGGTCGCCCTGTTGGCGATCCTCGCGTTCGTGATCGTGGTCGCCGACCTGATCACCAAGATCATCGCGGTGGCCACCCTGGACGAGGGCACGCCCCCGGATCAGCAGCCCCGGATCCTCGGCGGACTCGTCTACTTCTCGCTCATCCGCAATCCCGGCGCGGCCTTCTCCATGGCCACCGGCATGACGTGGCTGCTCTCCCTGGTGGTGATCGCCGTCATCATCGTCATCATCCGACTGGCGAGCCGACTGCGCTCCAAGCCCTGGGCCATCGCCCTCGGCCTGGTCCTCGGTGGTGCCATCGGCAACCTGATCGACCGGATCTTCCGCGCCCCGGGATTCCTGCAGGGACATGTGGTCGACTTCGTCTCCGTGTTCGGGCCCAACGCCGAGCACTTCCCGGTCTTCAACGTGGCCGACTCGGCGATCACCATCGGCGGGATCATGCTGGTCCTGACGGCACTCTCGGGTGTCGACTACGACGGCACCCGGGTCGCCAAGACCCCCAAGAAGATCAAGGGTGCCGCCGCCGACCGCGCGAGCGCACCGACCACCTCCAGTGATGAGCAAGGAAACGTATGAGCGACACCAGATCCCTTCCGGTACCCGACGGGCTCGCCGGGGAACGGGCGGATTCGGGTCTGGCACGTCTGCTGGGCATGAGCCGGACCACCATCGCCACCATGATCGACGCCGGTGACGTCCTCGTCGCCGGCCAGCCGGTGGCCAGGTCCGAACGGCTGAACGCCGGGGACTGGCTGGAGATCACTCTGCCGACCCCGGTCACCCGGCCGCCGGTCGAGGTCGCCGAGTACGAGGGCCTCGGGATCATCTACCAGGACGCCGACATCGTCGTCGTCGACAAACCCGTCGGGGTGGCCGCCCATGCCAGCCCCGGCTGGACCGGTCCGACCGTGACCGGTGTGCTCGCCGCCCGGGGCATCCAGGTGGCCCAGCAGGGCGCCGAGGAACGACAGGGCATCGTGCACCGCCTGGACGTCGGCACCACCGGTGTCATGGTGGTGGCCAAGTCGGCCCGCGCGTACACCGAGCTGAAGGCCGCCTTCAAGGAGCGCACGGTCGAGAAGATCTACCACGCGATCTGCCAGGGCCACCCCGATCCCTCGACGGGCACCATCGACGCACCGATCGGCCGGCACCCGCGCTCGGACTGGAAGTTCGCGGTGATGGACGACGGGAAGAACGCCGTCACCCACTACGACACCCTCGAGGCCTTCCGGGCCGCGAGCCTGATGGAGATCCACCTGGAAACCGGTAGGACCCACCAGATCCGGGTGCACTTCTCGGCCCTGGGGCGGCCGCTCGCCGGCGACCAGACCTACGGCGCCGACCCGAAGCTGACCGCCCAGCTCGGCCTGACCCGGCAGTGGCTGCACGCCCACACCCTCGCCTTCGCCCACCCCGACGACGGCCGCCGGGTGGAGTTCACCAGCCCGTACCCGGCCGACCTCGACCACGCCCTCGGTGTGTTGCGGGCGACGTCTTGAGCCGTTGTCGGACCGCAGTGCTAGAACAGAACGAGCCGGCACACCAGACGTCGGAGATCGACGGTCTGCCGGTGGCGGCACCACGATGTGAGAGGGAGTTGAATGTCTGAGTCCGACTCCTTCGTGCACCTGCATGTGCACACCGAGTACTCGATGCTGGACGGGGCGGCGCGGCTGGGGCAGCTCTTCGAGCGGACCGCCGAGATGGGCATGCCCGCCCTGGCGATGACCGACCACGGCAACACCTTCGGGGCCTTCGACTTCTACAAGCAGGCCACAGCCGCCGGGATCAAACCGATCATCGGGATGGAGGCCTACCTCACCCCGAACACCTCCCGGTTCGAGAACAAGCGGGTCCGTTGGGCCAACGGCGGCGAGGACGACGTCTCCGGCAGCGGCGCCTACACCCACATGACCCTGCTCTCCACCTCCCGGGAGGGCATGCACAACCTCTTCCGGTTGGCCTCACGGTCCTCCATCGAGGGCTTCTACTACAAGCCCCGGGCCGACCGTGAGCTGCTCTCGGAGTACTCCAAGGACCTGATCGGCACCACCGGCTGCGCCTCCGGCGAGATCCAGACCCTGCTCCGGATCGGGGACTACGAGCGGGCCAAGGCCTCGGCCGCGGAGTTCCGCGACATCTTCGGCGAGGGCAATTTCTTCGTGGAGCTGATGGACCACGGCCTGGGCATCGAACTCCGGGTGATCGAGGACCTGCTCCGCCTGGCGAAGGACCTGGGCCTGCCGACGGTGGCCACCAACGACCTGCACTACACCAACGCCGAGGACGCCGACACCCACGAGGCCCTGCTGTGTGTGCAGTCCGGCAAGACCCTGGACGACCCCAACCGGTTCAAGTTCGACGCCCGGGACTTCTACCTCAAGTCCCCGCGGGAGATGCGCGCCCTCTGGGAGGGCAAGTACAACCTGCGCGAGGCCTGCGACAACACCCTGTTGATCGCCGAACGGTGCGAGACCTCCTTCGACACCGATTCCTCCTACATGCCGAAGTTCCCGCTGCCCGACGGTGAGACCGAGAAGTCCTGGTTCGCCAAGGAGGTCGCCCGAGGGCTGCACTCGCGTTTCCCCGGCGGCATCCCGGAGGAGGTCCAGAAGCAGGCCGACTACGAGGTCGACGTCATCCTGGGGATGAACTTCCCCGGGTACTTCCTGGTGGTCTCCGACTTCATCAACTGGGCGAAGAACAACGGCATCCGGGTCGGCCCCGGCCGTGGTTCCGGAGCCGGCTCGATGGTCGCGTACGCGATGCGGATCACCGACCTGAACCCGCTCGAGCACGGGCTGATCTTCGAACGTTTCCTCAACCCCGACCGTGTTTCCATGCCCGACTTCGACATCGACTTCGACGAGCGCCGACGCGGTGACGTCATCCGGTACGTGACCGAGAAGTACGGCAACGACCGGGTCGCCCAGATCGTCACGTACGGCACCATCAAGGCCAAGCAGGCGGTCAAGGACTCCGCCCGGGTGCTCGGCCTGCCCTTCTCCGTCGGCGACCGCATCACCAAGGTGATGCCCGCTCCCGTGATGGGCAAGGACGTGCCCTTGTCGAAGATCTTCGACAACACCCACGACCGGTACTCCGAGGGTGCGGAGTTCCGGGCACTGGTGGAGTCCGACGCCGAGGTCGCCCGGGTGGTGCAGACCGCCAAGGGTCTGGAGGGTCTGAAACGACAGTGGGGTGTGCACGCGGCCGGGGTCATCATGTCCTCGGACCCGCTGCTCGACCTGATCCCGATCATGAAGCGGGAGGCCGACGGGGCGATCATCACCCAGTTCGACTACCCGACCTGTGAAACCCTCGGGCTGATCAAGATGGACTTCCTGGGGCTGCGCAACCTGACGGTCCTGGACGACGCCCTGATCAACATCAAGGCCAACCGCAACGAGACCGTGGTCCTGGAGGATCTGCCCCTCACCGACCAGGCCACCTTCGACCTGCTCGCCCGCGGGGACACCCTGGGTGTGTTCCAGCTGGACGGCGGGCCCATGCGGGCCCTGCTGCGGTCGATGAAACCCGATAATTTCGAGGACATCTCGGCCGTCGGTGCTCTCTACCGCCCGGGTCCGATGGGTGCCAACTCGCACAACGAGTACGCCGACCGGAAGAACAACCGTAAACCCGTCATCCCCATCCATCCCGAACTGGCCGAGGCCCTGTCGGAGATCCTGGGGGACACCTACGGCCTGATCGTGTACCAGGAGCAGGTCATGGCCATCGCGCAGAAGGTCGCCGGGTACAGCCTCGGCCAGGCCGATCTGCTGCGACGGGCGATGGGCAAGAAGAAGAAGTCCGAGCTGGACAAGCAGTTCGAGGGTTTCTCCGCCGGTATGGCCGAGCGCGGCTACTCCGCCGCCGCGGTCAAGACCCTGTGGGACATCCTGCTGCCCTTCTCCGACTACGCCTTCAACAAAGCCCACTCGGCCGCCTACGGCCTGGTCTCCTACTGGACGGCCTACCTCAAGGCGAACTACACGGCCGAGTACATGGCCGCCCTGCTGACCTCCGTCGGGGACGACAAGGACAAGATGGCGGTCTACCTGGCCGAGTGTCGGGCCCGCGGGATCACCGTCCTCCCACCGGATGTCAACACCTCGGTCCGGGATTTCTCGCCGGTCGGCACCGACATCCGGTTCGGCCTCTCGGCCATCCGTAACGTCGGCACCGGTGTGGTCGCCTCCCTGCTCGCCGCCCGTAAGACCAAGGGGGCGTTCGCCGACTTCTCCGACTTCCTGAACAAGGTCGACGCGGTCGCCTGCAACAAGAAGGTGGTCGAATCGCTCATCAAGGCCGGTGCCTTCGACACCCTCAAGCATCCCCGCAAGGGTCTGCTGATGATCCACGTCGAAGCGATCGACTCGGTGCTCGGACTGAAGAAGGCCGAGGCCGCCGGCCAGTTCGATCTCTTCGGCGAGATGAGCTCGGACGACATGGCCGACGCCTTCCGAATCGTCATCCCGGACACCGAATGGGACACCAAACTCCGGCTCGGTTTCGAGCGGGAAATGTTGGGGCTGTACGTGTCCGGCCATCCGCTGTCCGGGGTCGAACACCTGCTGCACTCCCAGACCGACGCCTCCATCACCGACATCCTGGACGGGACCATCCCGGACCGGGCCAATGTCATCGTCGGCGGCATCCTGACCGGCCTCGGCCGTCGGGTGACCAAGAAGGGTGACGCCTGGGCCTCGGCCACCGTGGAGGATCTGGTGGGCGGGGTCGAGGTGCTGTTCTTCCCGAAGGTGTACGCCGAGGCGGCCATGCACCTGGCCGAGGATGCGATCGTGCTGATCAAGGCGCGGGTCTCCCGGTCCGACGATCGACTCAGCCTGCAGGCCACCGCCGTGACGGTGCCCGACCTGACCGACAACTCCAACCGCGGCCCTATCCAGGTCTCCCTCGCCGCCACCCGGTGCACCCCACCGGTGGTCGATCGGCTCAAGGACGTGCTCAAGGCCCACCCGGGGACGACCCAGGTGCACCTGCGGCTGGTCAGCGGGCAGAAGGCGACCACCCTGCGGCTCGACGAGGGCCTGCGGGTCACCATCACCTCCGCGTTGATGGGTGACCTGAAGGCCCTGCTCGGTGCGGATTGTCTGGCATGAGCAGCCCCGCGCAGGCCGTCACCCCGCACCGCGCGGTGGCCGCCTGGCTGCGGACCCGGCAGGCACGGACCGTGGCCGTGGTGGTTGCGGTCGGCTGGGTCCTCGGAGTGGCCCAGGCCTTCGCCTGGTCCCGGCTGGCACCCGGGATCGAGAACAAGGTCCTCGCCAACGGCAACTGGGGGCAGATGCCCACGGCCTCGGCCCACGCCTTCACCTCGGTTGCCATCTTCAGCCTGTTGGGCCTGGGGATCGGCATCATCGGGGCCATGGTGGTCTGGCAGATCCGGTCCCTGCGCGGACCGATCGGGCTGGCCGCCCTGCTCGTCGGGGCTCTGGGCGGTGGTGCCATCGCCTTCGTGCTGGCGCCGCACCTGGTTTCCGGTGTCGATCCGGCAACGGTCGGACCGACCGGGTCCGAGATCATGGTCATCGCCGCACCGGTGCTGACGGTCGGAACGATGACGACCCTGGGCAAGGCCCTGTTCTTCGCCGCCCTGATCGTCGTCACCGCCGCTGCGGCCTCGTTCGTCTACACCTTCGCGGCCTTCCTCAGCGACCGGGGAGATCTCGGCCGCTCGGGCGGTGCCAGGGATCGGCACCCCGTGGCTGCCACCGCCGTTCCGTTCGGCGCAGTGGGGGTCGCGGCCCCCGCAGGCCCGGTTCCGAACGGGACGGTTCCGAACGGGACGGCCCCGGAGCCGATCACACGTCCGGTGCACATCCCGCCGCAGTACCCGCAGGGCTGACGGACGGCCTGCCGCATCAGGCGGGCACACCCGCCCCATCCCGGGCCGCACCTCGGGTCCCGCCGCCGCATCCGGCCCTGCGTTCTTGGGCACATCATCCGGTCGGGCGCCCGGTGCAGCGGTGTGAGCTGACATCCTCCAAGGGTGACCCCTCACGGGGACAATGATCGGAAAGGATCGACGTGACCCACCCAGAACTGTTCCTCGGCATCGACATCGGCACCCAGGGGGTCCGGGCGGTGGTGGTGACGGCCGAGGGCGACCAGGTCGGTGCCGGTAGTCGGCCGCTGGTCCCGGGGCTGCGCTCGCCGGGCCGTCACGAACAGGATCCGCAGACCTGGTGGGAGGCTCTGGGCGAGGCCACCCGGCAGGCCCTCGCCCCGGTCGCCGGTAGGCCCGTCTCGGCACTCTCCCTGGACAGCACCTCCGGCACCATCCTGGTCCAGGGTTCGGACCTGGCCGCCCGCACCCCCGGGCTGATGTACGACGACGCCCGCGGTGCCGAGCAGGCGGTCAGGGCACAGGAGACCGGCCGGGCGCTGTGGGACGAACTCGGGTACCGGATCCAGGCTAGCTGGGCGCTGCCCCGAGCGCTGTGGCTGGTCGAGTCGGATCTGGTCGGCCTCGGGGACCGGATCGTGCACCAGGGGGACTACCTGTTGTCGCGGTTGGCCGGGCGTTGGGTCGCCACCGACACCAGCTCCGCCCTGAAAACCGGCTGCGACCCGCGGGACGGCAGCTGGCCGGCAGAGATCTTCGACCGGCTCGGGCTGGACCCGGCGCTGCTGCCGGAGCTGGTGTTCCCGGGGACCGTCATCGGTGCGGTCGACGAGGCGGCCAGTGCGGCCACCGGCATCCCCGCGGGCACGGTCATCAAAGCGGGGATGACGGACGGCTGCGCCGCGCAGATCGCGGCCGGGGCGCTGGCCCCCGGCGCGTGGAGCAGCGCCCTGGGCACCACCCTGGTGATCAAGGGCTCCACGGCCGAACTGCTGCGGGACCCGTCCGGGGCGGTCTACTGCCACCGCAGCCCCGACGGCGGTTGGCTGCCGGGCGGGGCGTCGAGCACGGGCGCCGGGATCATCGCGCGGGATTTCGCCGGCCTGGATCTCGGCGAGCTCACCGAGGCCGCCGCGGGACTGCTCCCGCTCGCAGGGGTCTGTTACCCGCTGGCCGGCACGGGGGAGCGTTTCCCGTTCGTGGCGCCGTCGGCCACTGGATTCTCCAGCGATGTCCCCGATACCGTCGAGGGCCGGTTCGCCGCCACCCTGCAAGGGATCGCCCTGGTGGAAAAGCTTGCCTACCAGACCTTGTCGCGGCTCGGTGCGGATGTCTCCGGCCCGGTTACCCTGTCCGGAGGTACCACCGCCAACAGCTATTTCAACCAGCTCCGCTCGGACATCCTCAACCGGCCGGTGCGGATCCCCGAGTCCGTGGAGGCCGCGGTCGGGATGGCCATCCTGGCCGCCGCCGAACCCGGGCACCTGGCCGGGACCGCCGAGCGGATGGTCCGGATCTCCCGGGAGTACCAGCCGGATCCGGTCCGGGGCGCAACGTTCGACGAGCCCTATCGTCACTTCGTCGACGCCCTGGTCGAACGCGGCTGGCTCGACCGGCCCGAGGGCTGATCCACCAGCGCCCGGACCCGACACCCACCGAATCACAGAGAGAGCGACACACCTGCCATGAGTTCCTCCACACCTGCGCCGGCCACCCTGATCCTGGCGCGGCACGGTCAGACCGTCTGGCACGCGGAGAACCGGTACGCCGGCAGCAGCGACATCGACCTCACCCCGACCGGGGTGGAGCAGGCGGGGCTGCTTGCCGAGTGGGCGGCACTGGCCCGGCCCGAAGCCCTCTACTGCTCGCCGATCCGCCGGGCGCAGGAGACGATCGCGCCGACCCGGGAGGCCCTGGGAACGGCCGTCACCACGGTGGCCGATCTGCGGGAGCAGGATTTCGGTGTCGCCGAGGGGCGCACCATCGGCGAACTCGCCGCCGAGAACCCCCGGCTGGTCGCCGATTTCCGGGCCGACCCGGTCGCCCATCACTTCCCGGGTGGCGAGTCCCCGCTGACGGTGGCCGCACGAGGGGCCGCCGCACTCCGGGGGATCGCCGCCGACAACCCCGGCCGGACGGTGCTGGTGGTTGCCCACAACACACTGATCCGGGTGAGCCTGTGCGCCCTCATCGGGGTACCGGTGAACACCTACCGGGCGGTCTTTCCGCAGCTGAGCAATGGCACCTTGACCCAGCTGAGGCTCGGCGCGGATCCGGCGGCCCCGGCTGCCTTGCTCAGTTTCAACGTCCCGATCGCGGGGGAGATCGCCGTCCGGCGGGGGCAGGGGTGAAAAAGGAGGGTGCAGGGCCGAATACCCTTGACCCATGACGTTCACTCTCCAGCGCATCGACCTGCGTTCCGGACTCGGCGACCTGAACGCGGTGCTGCCACGCGCCGCCGTCGACACCGCGGCGGCGACCGACATCGTCGCCCCGATCCTGGCCGACGTCCGCCATCGTGGTGCCGAGGCCGTACTGGACGCCACCGAGCGGTTCGACGGTGTCCGCCCGGCGACCCTGCGCGTGCCCGCGGAGGTGATCGCCCGTTCGGTCGACGTGATGGACCCCGCCCTGCGGGCCGCACTGACCGAGACCATCGACCGGGTCCGCCGCGGTCACGCAGCCCAGTTGCCCACCGAGACGATCACCGCGATCAGTGCGGGCGGAACCGTCGGGCAACGGTGGATCCCGGTCGGCCGGGTCGGTCTGTACGTGCCGGGTGGTCTGGCCCTGTACCCGTCGAGTGTGGTGATGAACGTGGTGCCGGCCCAGGTGGCGGGTGTTCGCGCGATCGCGGTGACCTCCCCTCCTCAGATCGCCAATGACGGCTGGCCGGATCCGAACGTGCTGGCCGCCTGCGCGCTGCTCGGGATCGATGAGGTGTACGCCGCCGGGGGTGCTCAGGCGGTCGCCCTGCTCGGTTACGGCGCGGTCGACACCGACGGCACCGTGATCACGCCGGTCGATGTGATCACCGGCCCGGGAAATGTCTTCGTCACCGCCGCCAAGCGGCTGCTGCGCGGCACCGTCGGGATCGACTCCGAGGCCGGCCCCACCGAGATCGCCGTCATCGCCGATCACACCGCCGATCCGGAACACGTTGCCGCGGATCTGATCTCGCAGGCCGAGCATGATCCGATGGCCGCGTCGGTGCTGATCACCACCTCCACCGAACTGGCGGACGCGGTGGACGTCGCCCTGGCCCGGCGGATCCCGCTGACCAAACACTCCGATCGGGTGCTCACCGCCCTGGGTGGCCCGCAGTCGGCCACCGTGCTGGTGGGGGACCTCGACGCCCTGGTGGCGGTTGCCGACGCCTACGCCGCCGAGCACCTCGAGGTGCAGACCGCCGACGCCCCGGCCGTCGCCGCCCGGATCTCCAATGCCGGTGCGATCTTCGTCGGCCCCTACTCGCCGGTCTCCCTGGGGGACTACTGCGCCGGGTCGAACCATGTGCTGCCCACCTCGGGGTGCGCGCGGTTCTCCTCCGGGTTGAACACCACCACCTTCCTGCGTTCGGTCCAGGTGATCACCTACGACCGGGAGGCCCTGCGGGAGGTGGCCGACCACATCCTGACCCTGTCCGCGGCGGAGGACCTGCCGGCCCACGGCGAGGCCGTCAGCGCCCGTTTCCCGACCGGTACCGAATCAGTGGAGGAACAACCATGATCGGCGATACGGTCACCCTGGCCGATCTTCCCCTGCGGGACGACCTGGTCGGTCGGAGTCCTTACGGCGCACCACAACTGGCCGTCCCGGTGCAGATCAACACCAATGAGAACCCGTTCCCGCCGTCGGCCGAGCTGATCGCCGATATCGCGGCCTCGGTGGCCGCGGCGGCAGCGGACCTCAACCGGTACCCCGACCGGGACGCCGTTGCCCTCCGGCAGGACCTGGCCGACTACCTCTCGTCCGCCACCGGCGTCCAGCTCGGCGTCGAGAACCTTTGGGCGGCCAACGGTTCCAACGAGATCCTGATGCAGATCCTGCAGGCCTTCGCCGGGCCGGGACGCACGGCCCTGGGCTTCGAGCCCTCGTACTCGATGCACTCGATCATCGCCTCCGGGACCAGGACCGAGTGGCTGCCGATGCCACGCCTGGCCGATTTCACCGTCGATGTCGACGCCGCGGTGGCCCAGGTGACCGGGCACCGCCCGGATGTCCTGTTCATCACCAGCCCGAACAATCCGACCGGTGGTTCCATCCCGCTGGACGACATCCGCCGGATCGCCTCGGCGGCAACGGGAATCGTCGTCATCGACGAGGCCTACGGTGAGTTCTCCGACCAGCCGAGCGCGGTGGCGCTGATCGAGGAGTTCCCCGCGCAGCTGGTGGTGGTGCGGACCATGTCCAAGGCCTTCGCCTTCGCCGGAGGACGCCTCGGCTACCTGGCCGGCGCCCCCGCGATGATCGACGCGGTCCTGCTGGTACGCCTGCCGTACCACCTGTCGGTACTCACCCAGGCCGCGGCCAGGGCGGCCCTGCGGCACGCGGATTCGACCCTGGCCTCGGTGGCGGCGCTGATCGCCGAACGGATCAGGGTGACGGCGGAGCTGACGGAACTGGGATTCGGTGTCATCCCCTCCGATGCCAACTTCATCCTCTTCGGGCCGTTCGCGGACTCGGCGGCCGCCTGGCAGCGGTACCTGGACCAGGGGATCCTGATCCGGGACATGTCCATCCCCGGATACCTGCGCGCCACCATCGGCACGCCGGGGGACAATGACACCTTCCTGAAGGTCAGTGCGGCCTTGCGGGATTCGTTGAGCGGTGCGGAATCGAAGGAGAACACGTGAGCGGGCCCGAGTCACACGAGGGCGGGCGGACAGCCCGGATCGAGCGGACCACCAGCGAGTCGAGTGTGCTGGTCGAGATCGACCTCGACGGCACCGGCAAGGTGGACATCTCCACCGGTGTCCGGTTCTACGACCACATGCTCACCGCCTTCGGGGTGCACGGCTCCTTCGACCTGACGGTGAAATCGACCGGGGACGTGGACATCGACGCCCACCACACGGTGGAGGACACCGCGATCGTGCTCGGCCAGGCCATCCGTCAGGCCCTGGGGGACAAGTCCGGCATCCGCCGCTTCGGCGACTGCTTCATCCCGATGGACGAGACCCTGGCCCACGCCGCGGTCGACGTCTCCGGTCGGCCGTTCTCTGTGCACCTGGGTGAGCCGGAGAGCATCCTCGGGTTCACCGTGGGCAACAACTACCCGGTGGTGCTGAACCGGCACGTCTTCGACTCCCTGGCCTTCCACGCCCAGATCGCCCTGCATGTCCGGGTGATCCACGGCCGGGACCCGCACCACATCACCGAGGCCCAGTACAAGGCCGTCGCCCGCGCCCTGCGTGAGGCCGTGGAGCCGGACCCCCGGGTCAGCGGCATCCCGTCCACCAAGGGTGTGCTGTGAACTGGTTGCCCCTGCTGTTGTTCGCGTTGGCGGGCCTGCTCGCCGGCGGTGTCGGAGCCTTCTGGAAGGAATCCCGGGTCGCGGCCGTCGTGCTGCTCGTCCTGGTGGTCGGTTGTGTGGCCGGAGGTGTGCTGTGGCTGGTGTGAGCGCTGCTGGTGCGGGCGCCGCGGTCCCCGGCACTGGCAAGAAGGTGGTGGTCCTGGACTACGGCTCGGGCAACCTGGCCTCGGCCTCCCGGGCTTTGCGTCGGGCCGGTGCCGAGGTCGAGGTCACCTCGGATTTCGACATCGCGTTGGCGGCCGACGGTCTGGTGGTTCCGGGGGTCGGTGCCTACGCGGCGTGCATGAAGGGGCTGCTCGGCGTCCGGGGGGACCGGATCATCGGGCGTCGCCTGGCCGGTTCCCGTCCGGTGCTCGGGATCTGCGTCGGGATGCAGATCCTGTTCGCCCGCGGGGTCGAGCACGGTGAGGAGAGCGAGGGTGTCGGCGAGTGGCCGGGGACGGTCGAACGGCTGCAGGCACCGATCGTGCCGCACATGGGCTGGAACACCGTCGAGGCAGGAGAGGGGAGCACCCTGTTCGCCGGTCTCGACGCCTCGACCCGGTACTACTTCGTGCATTCCTACGGAGTGCGCAACTGGGAGCTTGAGGTGAGTGGTTCCTTCACTCCACCCGTGCTGACCTGGGCCGATCATGGCGGGGACCGGTTCGTGGCGGCGGTGGAGAACGGTCCGCTCTCGGCCACCCAGTTCCACCCGGAGAAGTCCGGGGACGCCGGTGCCGTGGTGCTGGAGAACTGGATCCGCTCCCTCTAACAGGCGTCTTGTAGATTCCGATCGGCCCGTTTACTGTCGAACTCATGTTCGAAAAACTGCCCGACGGTGTCCTCGGCGACCGTCAGGCGACGCTGGCCGAACTGCGCCGTCGGCTCGGTGCGGACAGTCGCCTCAGCGGGGTGGACGGGCGGGGTGGATCCGGCGCGGTGGTGGGCCTTGACGGTGTCGGTCGTGGGTCCGGTGACGGGGTCGGTTCCGGTTCCGCCCGGGGTGGTTCCGGCGGCGCGGTGGGGGTCGGGGCGTCCGAGGGCGGGCCGTTCGGCGCACGGGGTGGCTACCTCCCGGTGCTGTCGCCGTGGGCCGACGTGCTCCCCGGTGGCGGGTTGCCCCGGGGCGGGGTGGTGGCGCTGACCGGTACCGGTGTCACCAGTGCCTTGTTCACCCTGCTGGCCGGTCCGGGGATGCCCTGGGCGGCGCTGGTGGGCCTGCCGAACCTCGGCCTGTTGGCAGCGGCCGAACTGGGGGTGGACCTGGATCGGGTGGTGCTGATCCCTGATCCGGGACCGGATGTGCTGCAGGTGTTGTCGGTGTTGACCGACGGGGTGGATCTGATCGCGGTACGTGCGGCCCGGGGGCCGCTGGCGCCACCGGCCAGGCTGCGGGTGCTGCAGGGGCGGCTCCGTCAACGTGGCACCGTGCTGCTGGCGGTGGGCCCCTGGGTGGGGGCCGATCTGTCCCTGGCGGTCTCGATGCGGGGATGGCGGGGGATAGGTGCCGGGCACGGTCGCCTGGTGGCCAGGGAGCTCGACGTCGAGGTGAGTGGTCGTGGGGTGGCCGGGCGGACCCGTCACACCCGACTGCTGCTCGCGGCCGGTGGGCCCGGGGCGGCTGGGCAGGTGCTGGTCTCCACCGCCCCGGTGCAGGAACGGTCGGCGGGGCTGCCGGTCGGGCTGCAGGCTGGGCTGCCGGTCGAACTGCCGGTGGCCGCCGCCCGGTAAACCCTTCCGTTCCCGCGCGCGTTCTTCGTCCTCGCGCACGATGTTTCGTGCGCGAGGAACAACATCGCGCGCGGGAACAGGGGGTGGTGGGTTGTTACCTGCCCTTGATCGGCGTCGTCCGTGCACTTGCCACAGAGGCAGACGTGTACCCGGCCTTGGATCCGGTGACCAGCACCGAGAGGCGTTTTGATTTCAGGGACGCGGGAATCTTGTAGCGACGCTGCGTCGCGCCGGCAATCGGGTGGCCGTTCTGTCGCCATTGATATTTCAACATGTCGACCCTGGGGGTCCAGCCGGCCGTCACGTTCAGGGTTGCCCCTACCTTCGCCGTACCGGAGATCCGTGGGACAGGGGTGGTCAACGTGCCTGCGGCGACCGGCCCGACGACCAGGCTGGTCAAAGAGCTGTCGACATATCCGAGCTTTCGACCGGTGGATCTCACTGAGATCTGTTTTCCTACGGCCCCCGCCGGCACCACCATCGTTGAGCGGACCTGTCCGGCTATCGGACGACCGTCCAGCAACCATTGGTAGACGAGCTCGTCGGGTTCCGGGCGCCACGCCCCGCTGCCAACGGTCAGCGTTGCACCCACGGTCGGCCAGCCCAACACGTGTGGGTACACCTTGGCGAACAGAGAAGGGAACACCGGGGCGGTCTCGTTGCTGCGTACACTGACCGTGCCGGATCCAGATCGGACACCGGTCACCTCGACGGAGAGCTTCTTTCCCATCAGCGCGCTGGTGACCATCAACTTCCTGTCGGATTCGCCGGGAAGCACACCACCGTCGGCATACCAGCGGTAGGACAACGTCACCGGACTCGGCCCCCACACCCCGGTCGTGGCGATCAACGGGACATCGACATAGGCCTCGTTGTTCAGCACCACTCTGGTGGGGGTGATCGTCGTGCCGACATCCGCTGGGGCCGACGTCAGGATGAGTCCCTGCGTGTGCTGGACGTGCTGGTTGTCGGAGGCCCTGACCCGACCAACGGCGGTGCACGAAATCGCCGATCCGCACGACAGAGAGGTGAACACCGAATAGTGCGGATGTGGATGCGGATAGCTGTGTCGCGTGCCGGTCCAGGTTCCGTCCACGGATCGCAGGACGAACGCCTCTGCGTTGCCCCGGTTGTCGCTCACGCGACCTATCCCGGTGCAGGTGTCGGCAGTACAGCTCAAGCCTTCCAGTTCTCTGGTTCCGCCGCCGGGAACCTGCGGGTAGATGACACGCGAGATGGTCCATATGCCGTCGAACCAACCGTAGACGACGAAATGAGTGCCAATGCCGCGCACGTACCGCGCCGCGGTGATGGCGCAGGGGCCACCGGTGGCGCAGCTCATCCGGACAGCATCATTGCCGTAGTTGTATTCGTGCGGGAGATTGGGCAACCAGCTCGTTTCCCAGACCCCCGATTTCAGGGTCGCGATCACGTTCTGGGCGATACCGGCCTCGGCCCTGGCAGGTCCGGCGGCGAAACACGCATCGGGACCGGTGCACGCGATCGCAGCGAACCCGTTGTCGATCGACCCTCCGCCGGTCGGCCAATCGCCGCTCACTGCGGACCACCCGCCGGTCGATCGGGTGACGAGCACCGACCCGTGATCGTCCGCCGCGCCCGGCGCGTAGTACTGGCCCGTGGCCGCGCAGAAATCCGGGCCCCGGCAGTCGATGCCGGTCAACTGCACCTGGGCACCGGGCAGATCGGCAGGCATCGTCAACGACTCGATCGACATCTGGTCGTCGCGGATCTCCAGGATGAATTCCTTGTTCGCTTGATTGGAGGGCGACCGGCCGAGCGGATACCTGCCGACTGCCACGCAGAACGTGGGCGTGCCACAGGAAAGCGCCGCCAGACTGACATCCTGGGCAGCAACTCCCATCGGGGGTTCCACAGGGAGGCTGCTCCAGATCCCGTCCTGGGACCGGGTGATCATCGGTACCCGGGTGCCGGTCGCGTCGAGGAAGGTCCCGCGTGCCACGCAGGCTCCCTCACCCCCGCAGGCCAACCCGGTGAGGAGAGCTTGGCTACCGCCATCGGGTGCGGCGGTCGGCAGTGTCGTCGTCACGCTGTCCTTCAGCGTCACGATCGCCGACGAATCGGCACCGGAGGTGGTGGTGTAGTCGCCGATCATCACGCACGTCGCGGCCGACGTGCACACCACCTCCGACAGCTCCGGGCCGGCAAGTGCTGCCGCATCGGCGGCCAACGGAGCGTAGTAGCCCTGATAGATCAGATCGGCGGGATCGGCGGGCGATACAGCTGTCTGCTGGGCAGTCACCGGCGCTGGCTGCTCCTGCGCAGCGGCGGTCGATGATCCGACCGCTGCAAGCAGCGTTGCCACCACCGTCCCGAGGACCGTCACCGACCGTCTCAACACGTGTTCCCCTGACCGTCGCAGTAGTTCATTCAATTTCAGCCAGTGGCAGGTTCGTCCAAGGGCGGGCAGGTTCGCCCACCGGCACCGTCTGTCCTGGCCAGAGGACGATCTCACGAACGGGGGATTGCGGCAAGGCAAATCGGTGAACCCCTCACAAATGGACTAATCCCGGGCCCAGCGGGGATCCGCGCTCCTCGCCGACTTCCGCGCACGCTGCAGTGAGCGCGGAAGTCGGGAAGAAGCGCGGTCAACAGGGCCTGCAGGGGCAGTGACCCGCGGGAACAGGGGGTGTCGGTGGCCTGTCCTATCCTCGAACTGACGTTCGAAGAAAGGAGCCCTGGGATGCCTCACCTGCTGGAACCGGCACTGCTGCACGCCGACCGGATCACCACCCGCACCCTGGTCCTGTGGTGCCCGGACTGGCCGACCGTCACCGCCCTCAAGGAGCACCGTCTTCCGGTGGCGACCCCGGCGGTGGTGTTGTCCGGCAACAGGGTGCTCTCCTGCACCCAGAGCGCCCGGGTGGAGGGGGTCCGGATCGGCCAGCGACGCCGCGAGGCCGAATCCCACTGCCCGAACCTGCGGGTGTTCAAGGCCGATGCCGAGCGTGACGCCCGGATGTTCGAGGCGGTCGCGGTCGCCGTCGAGGAGATCGCCCCCGGGGTGGAGATCCTGCGGCCCGGCATGATCGCCTGCCCGGCCAAGGGGCCGGCCAGGTACTTCGGCAGTGAGCAGGCGGCGGCGGAGAAACTCGCCGATGCGGTGGAAGCACAGGACATCGAATGTCGGGTCGGCGCTGCCGACGTCCTACCGGTGGCGGTGCTGGCCGCCCGGCAGTCGGTGTTCGTACCACCCGGCGGGTCGGCGGCGTTCTGCGCGGCTCTGCCGATCGACGAACTGGCCAGGGACAGCGCCGTCTCCCCTCCGGACCGGGTGGAGCTGATCGACCTGCTCAAGCGCCTCGGGATCACCACGATGGGGGAGTTCGCCGCCCTGCCGGAGGCCAAGGTCATCACCCGGTTCGGCGGCGACGCCGCCGTCGCCCATCGTCTTGCCGCCGGACGTGCCGAGCGTGGGCTGTCCCGGCGGCACATCCCGGCCGAACTGGTCGTCGAACAGATCTGCGACCCTCCGCTGGACCGGGTGGACACCGCCGCCTTCCTGGCCAGGGCGCTGGCCGAACGGTTCCACACCCGACTGGCCGCCGGTGGCCTGGCCTGCACCCGGCTGTCCATCAGCGCCCACACCGAGCAGGGACGGACGCTGTCCCGCACCTGGCGATGCGTGAGTCCGTTGACCCCGGCCGCCACCGCCGACCGGCTGCGCTGGCAGCTCGACGGCTGGATCACCGCGCGCGCCAGAACCTCCGGTGCGACACAGCTCTCCGAGACCGATCCGATCGACAGTGTCACTGATGCGGTCACCCTGTTGCGGCTGGAGCCCGTCGAGGCGGTTGACGCCGGCCGGATCCAGTACGGACTCTGGGGGAGCTCCGGGGAGGACGACGAACGGGCGAACTGGGCGCTGGCCCGGGTGCAAGGGCTGCTCGGCCCGGAATCGGTGGTGACCCCGGTGCTGGCCGGTGGCCGCGGGGTGGCCGAGCGGATCAGGTTCCTGCCCTGGGGACAGGAGAAGGTGGAGGAGGGCAGCCCGGGTGCACCGTGGCCCGGCCGGATCCCGGCCCCCTCACCCACCCGGTTGACCGCCGCGGAGAACGTCGGGAAGGTGCTGGATGTCCTCGACATACACGGCGGCGCAGTGGGTGTCGACGATCGGGGGTTCCTCAGCGCCTCACCCTGCTACCTCGAGCCCCGGACCGGACCACGACGACGGATCTCCGGGTGGGCCGGTCCGTGGTTGTTCGACGAGCGGTGGTGGCAGGGCGCGCCGACGATCGGCTCCGGGACCGACTCCGCCGAGCGGGGCAACCCGCTGGCCCGGCTGCAGATCCTGTTGGAGGACGGGCCGGTGCTGCTGGTCGGTTACGGGCGGGGCACCTGGTCCTTGGAAGGGGTGTACGACTGATGGGCTGGAGCAACCCACCCGTACCGTGGTCGGAACTGGAGCGGGCGCTGTCCGGTCGGCCGCCGAAGATCCAGGCCTACGACTCCCACCCGGCCTTCACCGCTGCCGACCGTCTCGAGAGCAGGGCGACCCCGGTGGACCTCCCGGGGCGGACGGCTGTGCCCTACGCGGAGCTGCACTGCCATTCGGCCTTCAGTTTCCTCGACGGCTCCTCCGCCCCGGAGGAACTGGTGGCCGAGGCGGCCCGGCTCGGCCTCGACGCCATCGCCATCACCGACCACGACGGTTTCTACGGTGTGGTCCGGTTCGCCGAGGCGGCCGCCGACGCCGGTATCCGCGCCATCTACGGTGCGGAGCTCTCCCTCGACCTGCCGGGTCCGCAGATGGGGGTGTCGGATCCCGTCGGCACCCACCTGCTGGTGCTGGCCCGGGGACAGGAGGGCTACCGCCTGCTGTCCCAGCAGATCGGTCGGGCCCAGATGGCCGGTCGGGAGAAGGGCCGCCCGGTCTACCGCCTGACCGACCTGGCCGCGGCGGCCGACGGGCACTGGGTGATCCTCACCGGCTGTCGTAAGGGGGCGGTCCGACGCGCGCTGCGCAGCTCCGGTCCGGCCGCCGCCGGAAAGGAGATCGACACCCTGGTGGGACTTTTCGGTCAGGAGAACGTCCTCGTCGAGCTCACCCGTCACCATCTGCCCACCGATGACGAGGACAACGACGCGCTGGCCGCCCTCGCCGCCGACCGCGGTCTGCCCGTGGTGGCCACCACCGCCGCCCACTACGCCACCCCGGACGGCAACCGGCTCGCCGCGGCGATGGGTGCGGTCCGGGCCCGGAACAGCTTGGAGGAGGCCGAACCCTATCTGCCGGCGGGCCCGGGGGCGCACCTGCGGTCGGGCGCGGAGATGGCCGAACTGTTCGAGCGTTACCCGACAGCCGTCCCCACCGCCGCCCGGATCGGCCTGGAATGTTCCTTCGACCTCACCCTGGTCGCGCCGGAACTGCCACCCTTCGACATCCCCGACGGCCATGACGACAACAGCTGGCTCCGTGAGCTCACCCTGCGAGGTGCGCTCGACCGGTACGGCAGCCCACAGGACAACCCGAAGGCCTACCGGCAGATCGAGAAGGAACTGGCGATCATCGCCCAGCTCAACTTCCCCGGGTACTTCCTGATCGTCGACGACATCGTCCGGTTCTGCCGCACGGAGCGGATCCTGTGTCAGGGCAGGGGATCCGCGGCGAACTCGGCGGTCTGCTACGCCCTGGGCATCACCGCCGTCGACGCCGTCCGGTACGAACTCCTCTTCGAGAGGTTCCTGGCCCCGGAGCGGGACGGACCGCCCGACATCGACATCGACATCGAATCCGATCGGCGGGAGGAGGTGATCCAGTACGTGTACAACACCTACGGCCGCGACAAGGCCGCACAGGTGGCCAATGTCAACACCTATCGCCCCCGGATGGCGGTCCGGGACATGGCGAAGGCCCTCGGGTACTCACCCGGCCAGCAGGACGCCTTCTCCAAACACATCGACGGCTGGACCCCGCTGGCGAAACAGGAGTCCGAGGACGCCGATGTCATCCCCGCCGAGGTGATGGAGCTGGCGAAACAGATCCAGGGGCTGCCGCGTCATCTGTCCATCCATTCCGGCGGCATGGTGATCTGCGACCGGCCGATCGCCGAGGTCTGCCCGGTCGAATGGGCCCGGATGGAGAACCGGTCCGTGCTGCAGTGGGACAAGGACGACTGCGCCTCCATCGGCCTGGTCAAGTTCGACCTGCTGGGCCTTGGCATGTTGTCGGCCCTGCACTACGCGGTCGACCTGGTCGCCGAACACGAGGGGATCGAGATCGATTTCGCCGCCTTGGATCTGGAGGAGCAGGCGGTCTATGCGATGTTGCAGAAGGCGGATTCGGTCGGGGTGTTCCAGGTGGAGTCCCGGGCCCAGATGGCCACCCTGCCCCGCCTCAAACCTCGGAAGTTCTACGACCTGGTGGTGGAGGTCGCCCTGATCCGTCCCGGGCCCATCCAGGGTGGTTCGGTGCACCCCTACATCCGCCGACGCAACGGTCTGGAACCGAGCGATGCCGACCACCCCGCGATGGAGAACGCCCTGGGAAAGACCTTGGGGATACCGCTGTTCCAGGAGCAGCTGATGCAATTGGCCATCGATGTCGCAGGTTTCGACGCCGGCGAGGCCGATCAGCTGCGCCGGGCAATGGGTTCCAAGCGATCCGCGGCCAAGATGGAACGGCTCCGGCAGCGGTTGTACGAGGGGATGGAGAGCCTGCACGGGATCACCGGTGACCTGGCCGACCGGATCTACGAGCGGTTGCGGGCCTTCGCCAATTTCGGGTTCGCCGAGTCCCACGCCCTGTCCTTCGCCGCGCTGGTGTTCTACTCCGCCTACCTCAAACTTCATCATCCGGCGGCCTTCTGCGCCGCCCTGCTGCGCGCCCAGCCGATGGGTTTCTACTCCCCGCAGAGCCTGGTCGCCGATGCGCGCCGGCACGGGGTCACCATCCACCGCCCGGATGTCAACAGATCCGGGGTCGAGGCCGACCTCGAGCCCGGTCCGAACGGGAAACCCGCTGTTCGGCTTGGCCTTTCCGGTGTCCGCACCATCGGCGTCGCCCTGGCCGAGAGGATCGTCCAGCGACGGCCGCCGACGGGCTACCGGGATCTGGACGCGTTGACCCGCACGGTGACCCTGACGGCCGCCCAGGCCGAGGCCCTGGCCACCGCCGGTGCCCTGGACTCGATGAACTCCGGGGTCGCGGATGCGGGCACCGACCGCCGCCGGGCGTTGTGGGCGGCCGGGGCGGCGGCGGGGGAGCGGGCCGGCACCCTCCCGGGCAGCACCGTCGGGTTGGAGGCACCGGCCCTGCCCGGGATGAGCGACCTGGAGCTGACGATGGCCGATCTGTGGTCCACCGGGATCTCCCCGGAGGTCTATCCGACGGTGTTCTCCCGGGAGGAGTTGCGCGCCAAAGGGGTTCGGATGGCGACGGACCTGGCCGGGGTGGCCCACGGGACCAGGGTGCTGGTGGCCGGGGTGGTGACCCACCGCCAGCGGCCGGCCACCGCCTCCGGGATCATCTTCATCAACCTGGAGGACGAGTCGGGGATGATCAACATCGTCTGCTCGGTCGGGTTGTGGGGTCGGTTCCGCCGGGTCGCGCGGGGGTCCTCGGCGTTGCTGGTCCGCGGCATGCTCGAGCGGGACGGGGCCTCGATGTCGATCCTGGCCGACCGGATGGCCACCCTCGACGTGTCGGTTCCCAGCAGCTCACGGGATTTTCGATGAAGGAAACACCACCGCCTGCAGGCCGCCTGTCACAGCGGTCGCCCGCGTCTGGCACGATCGGGGTATGAGTGACGTGTACAACACAGCAGGACTGTCAATGATCTTGGCCGACTTCGCGGTCGCCGACCAACTGGGCAAACTCCAGGTCGTCGGTGGTGGACTGCAGGTCATCAACCGGGACCACAGCAAGGGGACGACGGCGGCCTTCGCGCTGGTCGTCTCCCTGACCTTCCCGCCGGAGGTCTTCCAGGAGCAGTACTCCTTCGAGGTGGTCCTCGAGGAGACGAACGGCGCCCCGGTGGAACTCGGCCCCGCGCAGGCCGGTCAGGCCGCGAACGTGATCCGTTTCGCCCAGACCCTGACGGTCGAGGAGCCGAACCTGTCCCGGTCCGGTGTGCCGCGCCGCGCGCTGCCGGCCAAGTCCCAGGTCGTGCTGTTCTTCAACACCGGGCTGCCCCTGCCGTCCGGGCGGGTGCTGGTCTGGCGGGCGAAGCTGGACGGGGAATCCCGCGACACCTGGACCCTGCCGTTCTTCGTGCCCGCCCCGCCGACCGGCCCGGTCCTGGGCTGACCGGTACCGACCCAGCACAGGAACTCAGCACGATGAAACTCGCCACATGGAACGTCAACTCGATCCGGGCCCGGGCGGACCGGGTGGTCGCCTGGGTGGAACGCAGTGACGTCGACGTCATCGCGATCCAGGAGACCAAGGCCACCGACGAGAAGTTCCCCTACGACCGGTTCGTCGACCTGGGGTACCAGGTGGCCCACCACGGGATCTCCCAGTGGAACGGTGTGGCGATCCTGTCCCGGGTCGGCATCGAGGACGTCCAGGTCGGGTTCGAGGGGATGCCCTCCTTCGGCGACCCCGCGGTCGCCGAGGCCAGGGCCATCGGCGCCACCTGTGGTGGCATCCGGGTCTGGAGCCTGTACGTCCCGAACGGTCGCGCCCTGCACGACCCGCATTTCGACTACAAGATCGCCTGGTACGAGGCGCTGCGGGCGGATGCGACGGCCTGGCTGGCCGCCGATCCGGCCGCCCGGATCGCCCTCTGCGGGGACTTCAACGTCGCCCCCACCGACGAGGACGTCTGGGACATGGCCGCTTTCGTCGATTCCACCCACGTGAGTCCGGCCGAGCGGTCGGCCTTCCGGTCGTTGATCGATGCCGGCTTCACCGATGTGGTGCGTCCGCACACCCCGGGGCCCGGGACCTACACCTACTGGGACTACCAGCAGCTCAGGTTCGCCAAACGGCAGGGGATGCGGATCGATTTCGCCCTGTGTTCCCCGGCCCTGGCGGCCCGGGTCACCTCCGCCGTCATCGACCGGGAGGAGCGCAAGGGCAAAGGGGCTTCCGACCACACCCCGGTGATCGTGGAATTCGCCGACGACACCGTCACCTCGGGCGCGGTCTCCGCGGCTGCGGAGGGTCCGGCCGATGTCTGACACGGCGGCCGGTCGGGCCGGGGTGCATCTGCTCGTCCTGGAACACGACAGCTCCGATCCGCTGATGCGGCTGGCGGACTGGTTGGCCGAGGCCGGGGCCACGGTCGACATCCGGCGTCTGCACGCCGGGGATGCGGTCCCCGCCTCTGCCGCCGGGTACGACGGGGTGATCAGTCTCGGCGGGGAGATGGGTGCCCTGGACGACCACATCGCTCCCTGGCTGCCCCAGGCCCGTGAACTGCTGGCGGCCTGTGTCACCGGGCGGACCCCCACCCTGGGGATCTGTCTGGGGGCACAGCTGATGGCGGCAGCCACCGGCGGAACCGTGGCGAAGGGTGTCGACGGCCCGGAGATCGGTGCACATCTGACGGCCAAACGTGACGCCGCCGAGACGGATCCGCTGTTCAACGCCCTGCCGATGACACCGGACGTGATGCAGTACCACTACGACGTGATCCAGACCCTGCCGCCGGGGGCGGTCCTGCTGCTGTCCGGCACCGGGTATCCGAACCAGGCCTTCCGGCTCGGGTCGGCCGCCTGGGCGGTGCAGTTCCACATCGAGCCGACGGCCGAGGCCGTCCGTTCCTGGGCGGCCACCGAAGGTCGGGAGCCGGTCGGCCGTCTCGGGGACATGCTCGACGACGCCGAGCGGCAGATGGGCGAGGTGTGGCGGGAGTTCACCGCACGGTTCGTCTCCTTCGCCGCGGGGGCGGTCGGGGTGCGGATGCCGCTCCCCCTGCTGGAGGCGGACCAGTCATGACCCGCCCGGCCTCGCGCAGCCTGCTCCGGTACGGATTCCCACCCACCGACCGGGTCACCCAGGAGTTGGCCCAGGCCGGGCTGGCCGACGAGAACGGTGCGTTGCCCGGTGCCGAGGACGTCCTCGGGGCCCTGGCCCGCACCGGAAAACCGGAGATGGCCCTGGCCGGTCTCGCGAGGCTGTCCGAACACCCCGAACACTGGCCGACCATCGCCGCCGAACTGCGCACCAACTCCCGGTTCCGGGGCCGGCTGGTGGCGGTCCTCGGTGCCTCGACTGCACTGTCGGACCACCTGAGCGCCTTTCCCGAGGACTGGGCCCTGCTGCTGCCGGAGTCCGATCCCGGTGATCTGATCCCGGCCGAGCGGCTGTACCGGGTCATGGCCGAGAGTGTCGGTGTCGATCCGGCCGAACCCGTGTGTACCGGTACCGCGGGTGCCCGGGCCACCGTCACCGGTCCGCAGGCCGTCATCGCGATGCGGCGCGCCTACCGCTCCCAGCTGTTGATCATCGCGGCCCACGACCTGGCCCAGGCAGTGGAGTCCAGCCTGCCGGCCGTGGCCCTGCCCGCCGTTTCCCACGCCCTGTCCGACCTGGCCGATGCGACCTTGCAGGCGGGCCTCTCGGTGGCCGCCGCCGGGTTGCCCGCCGAGGCCGCCCCGGCCGCGTTGAGCATCGTCGCCATGGGCAAGACCGGGGCCCGGGAGTTGAACTACATCTCCGATGTCGACGTCATCTTCGTCGCCGACCACCCGTCCGCCCCGGCGGTGGCCGCCGACGGCAGCGCCCTGCCACGACCGGACGAGACCCAGATGCTGGCCACCGCCACCACCCTGGCCTCCCAGACCATGCGGGTCTGCGGTCAGGTGGCCTGGGAGGTGGATGCGAACCTGCGGCCGGAGGGCAGCGCCGGTGCCCTGGTCCGCACCCCCGCCAGCCACGCGAGCTACTACCAGCGCTGGGCGCAGACCTGGGAGTTCCAGGCCCTGCTGAAGGCCCGCCCGGCCGCGGGCGACCCGGAGCTGGGTCAGAAATTCGTCGACATCACCGCCCCCGGGGTGTGGAGCGCCGCCGGGCGGGAATCGTTCGTGGACGACGTCCAGGCGATGCGCCGCCGGGTGGAGGCCAACATTCCGGAGGCCCTGCGGGACAAGGAGCTCAAACTGGGGGCCGGCGGCCTGCGGGATGTGGAGTTCTCCGTCCAACTGCTGCAACTCGTCCATGGACGGACCGACGAGGACCTCCGCATCGCAGGCACCCTGATGGCCCTGCGCGCGCTGATCCGCGGGGGTTACGTCGGCCGGTCCGACGGGGCCGAACTGTCCGCCGCGTACACCTTCCTGCGCCGGGCCGAGCACCGGATCCAGCTGCAACGGCTGCGGCGGACCCATCTGCTGCCCACCGACCACGGCGACCTCGACTGGCTTGCCCGCACCTGCGGGTACACCGCCGTCGGTACCTCCGACGCCGGCGAGGTCTTCTCCGCCGAGCGCGCCCGGCACAGCGCCACCGTCCGCCGGCTGCACGAGAAACTCTTCTACCGACCGCTGCTGCATTCGGTGGCGGCCGTGCCCGGGGACGAGTTGCGGCTCTCGCCCGAGGCCGCATCGGCCCGGCTCGCCGCCCTCGGCTTCCGGGCACCGGAGGCCGCGCTGCGTCACCTCGCCGCCCTGACCAGCGGGGTGAGCCGGCGGGCCGCCATCCAACGCACCCTGCTCCCGGTCCTGCTCGACACCTTCGCCTCGGCCCCGGATCCGGACGGCGGCCTCCTGTCCTACCGCAAGGTCTCCGAGGCGCTGACCGAAACACCTTGGTATCTCAGGCTTCTGCGTGACGAGGGGGAGGTGGCCCATCGGCTGGCCCGGCTGCTGGGCTCCTCGAAACTGATCGGCGACCTGATCACCCGCGCACCGGACGTCCTGCGGTTGATGGTGACCGACGAGACCCTGCTCGCCCCCGAACCGCACCAGGTCGCCTCCGCGCTGCTGGCCAGGGCGGGGCGCGCCTCGACGCCACAGGAGTCCGTCGACATCGCCCGCTCGGCCCGGCGGCACGAACTGCTGCGGATCGCGGTGGGAGACATGCTCGGGCTGATCGGGGTCAAGGAGGTCGTCCGCGGGCTGACCTCCGTCGCCGACGCCACCATCCAGGCCGCGTACGCCGCTGCGGTGAAACAGGTGACCGCCGAACGCGGGAGTTTCGATGTCCGGTTCAGCATCATCGCGATGGGGCGGCTCGGCGGTGAGGAGATGGGCTACTCCTCCGACGCCGATGTCGTCTACGTGGCCGATCCGCTGCCCGGCGCCGACCCGGCTGCCGCTCTGGCCGCCGCGACCTCGGCGGCCGACCTGATCGGGCGGATGCTGGGTCGGCCTAGCCCCGATCCGAGTCTGGAGATCGACGCGAACCTGCGGCCGGAGGGCCGCAACGGACCGTTGGTCCGCAGCCTGGACTCCTACCGCAGCTACTGGGACAAGTTCGCCGCCGCCTGGGAACGCCAGGCGATGCTCCGCGCACGTCCGGTGGCAGGGGACGAGGAGCTGTCGGCCAGGTTCATGGCGGCCGCCGACGAGTTCCGCTACCCCGTGGGCGGCCTCTCGAACGCCGATGTGATCGAGATCCGCCGGATCAAGGCACGGGTCGACGCCGAGCGGCTGCCGCACGGCGCGGACCGGACCACCCACACCAAACTCGGCAGCGGTGGCCTGGCCGATGTCGAGTGGACGGTGCAGCTCCTCCAACTGCAGCACGCCTTCGAGGTCCCGGAACTGCGGACCACCCACACGATCAAAGCCCTGCGCGCGGCCGTCACCGCCGGGCTCCTGGAACAGCACGACGAAGCGGCGTTGGAGGCCGCCTGGGTGCTGACCAGCCATGTCCGCAACGTCCTGATGATGGTGCTGGGCAAACCCGACGACCAGATCCCGCGTCAGGGGCGCGACCTCTTCGCCGTGGCCCGGGCCATGGGTGTCCCGGCCGGGGGCGACCCGGGGGAGTTCATCGACGACTACCGCCGAACGACCCGTCGGGCCCGCCGGGTCGTCGACCGGGTGTTCGAGGGCGGCGGCTGAGTCCGGCGGGTCTCGATCCGACATCGGAACGTGCTCGGCGGCAGTCCTGGGCCCGAGTGTCGCCGGTGTCTGGGAGGATGTGCGGGTGCCAACATGGATCTGGATTCTCATCGCCGTTGTCGTCGTCGTCGCAGCTGTACTCGCCGTGGGGCTGGTGCGGGCGCGGAAGAAGACGATCTCCCTGCGGGACAGCGCCCCCGCGCCGCTGGCCCAGGAGGAGAAACCGAAGCCGAAGGCCTCCACCTACAAGGCCGGCGGTTCGATCTCCTTCTCGGCCGGCCCCTCCTCGGGTACGGCCGTCGCCGAGCCGCCCGCCAAGGTCGAGCCGGTCACGCCTGCACCCGTCACCGCTGCGCCGGCGGCGCCGAAGCCCGCCCCGAAGCCCGCTGTGCCGGTCGCGCCTGCGCCCCCGGTAGCAACCCCGCCGGTCACGACCCCGCCTGCCACGTCCCCGGCCGCACCGGAGCACCCGGTCGCGGACCGGACCGAGACCGACGGCCAGCCCGGCGTCGGTGACGACGCGTCGGTGCCGCGGGACTCGATCCGCCCGGAGCTGGTGGACGTCGAGCTGCCGGAGCCGGCCGTTGTCGAGCCCGACACCGAGATCGCGCCCGCTGTCGAAGTGCCGGCTGTCGAAGTTCCGGCAGTCGAAGTTCCCGCTGCCGAGGTGTCGGCTGCCGACGAGGCCGAGGTCGTCGAGGTCGTCGTCGAGACCGTGGTGGTCGAGCAGATCGAGGACACCGCGGTGGTGGTGGCCGAGACCGTGGTGGTCGATGTCCCCGTCGAGGCCCCCGCAGCCCCTGTTGTCGAGGCCCCGGCCGAAGCTCCGGCAGCCCCCGTCGTCGAGGCCCCCGTTGTCATCCCGGCGGTGGACACGCCGGCGGCCCCGGTCGTCGAAGCCCCGGCCGGTACCGAACTGGACGTCATCGACCCCAGCGAAGGACGTCTGGGCCGGCTCCGCTCGCGGCTGTCCCGGACCCAGGGCGCCTTCGGCCGGTCGATGCTCGGCCTGCTCGGCTCGGCCACCCTGGACGAGGACTCCTGGACCGATATCGAGGACACCCTGCTGATGGCCGACCTCGGGGCCGGAGCCGCCACCGAGATCGCCGACAAACTCCGCGCCGAGGTGGCGGCCCACGGTGTGGCCTCCGCCGCCGATGCCCGGGCGATGTTGCGCAAGGTGCTCGTCGAGGCACTGGACCCCTCCTTCGACCGTTCGATCAAGGCCCTGCCGCACGACGGGCGTCCGTCGGTGCTGCTGGTGGTCGGGGTCAACGGCACCGGAAAGACCACCACCACCGGCAAGCTTGCCCGGGTGCTGGTCGCCGACGGTCGCACCGTGGTCCTGGGCGCGGCCGACACCTTCCGCGCCGCTGCGGCGGACCAGCTGCAGACCTGGGGGGAGCGGGTCGGTGCGACCATCGTGCGCTCCGGACAGGGCGCCGATCCGGCCGCGGTGGCTTTCGACGCCGTCAAGAAGGGCATCGAGGTGGGGGCCGACGCGGTGCTCATCGACACCGCCGGGCGGCTGCACACCAAGTCCGGTCTGATGGACGAGCTGGGCAAGGTCAAGCGGGTCATCGAGAAGCAGGCCGAGGTCGACGAGGTCCTGCTGGTGCTCGATGCGACGACCGGTCAGAACGGCATGGTGCAGGCGAAGGTCTTCGCCGAGGTCGTCAACGTCACCGGTATCGCCCTGACCAAACTGGACGGAACCGCCAAGGGCGGGATCGTCATCGCGGTCCAGCGCGCACTGGGTGTGCCGGTCAAACTGGTCGGCCTGGGTGAGGGTCCGGACGATCTCGCCCCCTTCGAACCCGGTGCGTTCGTGGACGCCCTCCTCGGCGAGTAACCGCCCCCCTTCCTCCCGCGAGCGGACTGCCACGCCCCACAATCAGGGGTGTGGCAGTCCGCTCGTGGTGTCTGTGACCAGCATTAACCTGCGCGACATTGCAGGGCTCCTGTGTTCACGCCTCGGAAACATCAGCGAGCGGCAAAGGCAACACATTCGCGGGAATCTCCTTGTGTCACTGGGGTACCGGCCTTTCGGGTCGGCCCGGAACGCGGTTCGTTCCGCCACCCCACCGCCCTTCTGTGCAAGGAGATCCCATGGAATTGGATACTGGCAATACCGCCTGGATCCTTGCCTCCGCAGCCCTCGTGCTGTTGATGACGCCCGGTCTGGCGTTCTTCTACGGAGGCATGACTCGCTCGAAGTCCGTCCTGAACATGATGATGATGTCCTTCGGCGCGATGGGTGTTGTCGGCATCATCTACGTCCTGTGGGGCTACTCGATGTCCTTCGGCCCCGACGCCTTCGGCGAGGGCAAGGCCGGTCTGTTCGGTAACCCGTTCCACTACTGGGCCCTGCACGGTCTGATGCCCGACGACGATGCAGCGAACGGGTTCGCCAACTCCCTGCTCGGAGCCAACGGTGTTCCCTCCCTGGTGGCCGTCGGATTCCAGCTGACCTTCGCGATCATCACGGTCGCCCTGATCAGCGGCGCGATCGCCGACCGGGTGAAGTTCTCCACCTGGCTCGTCTTCACCGGTGTCTGGGTGACCCTGGCCTACTTCCCGCTTGCCCACATGGTCTGGGGCGGTGGCTTCCTCAGCGGCAACCCGGGCGGTCTGGCCGCCAAGCTCTTCGGACTCAACGACGACGGCACGACCGCGGTCGCCCCGATCGACTTCGCCGGTGGCACCGTGGTCCACATCAACGCCGGTGTGGCCGGTCTGGTGCTGGCGATCATCATCGGCAAGCGCAAGGGCTTCGGCAAGGAGCCCATGAAGCCGCACAACCTCACCCTGGTGATGCTCGGCGCGGCCCTGCTGTGGTTCGGCTGGTTCGGCTTCAACGCCGGTTCCGCCGGTGCGGCGAACGGCGCTGCCGGCCTCGCCTGGGTCAACACCACCGTCGCCACCTGCGGCGCGATGGTCGGCTGGCTGATCATCGAGAAACTCCGTGACGGACACGCCACCACCCTCGGTGCCGCCTCCGGTGTGGTCGCCGGTCTGGTCGCCATCACCCCGGCCGCCGGCAACCTCACCCCGGTCGGCTCGATCATCCTGGGTGTCGTCGCCGGTGGCGTCTGCGCCATGGCCGTCAGCCTGAAGTACAAGCTCGGTTACGACGACTCCCTGGACGTCGTCGGTGTCCACCTGGTCGGTGGACTGATCGGCACCATCGGCATCGGCTTCCTGGCCACCGGCACCGGCCTGTTCTACGGTGGCGGGATCAAGCAGTTGATCGTTCAGATCGTGATCGCCCTGGCCGCGGTCGTCATCTCGGGGGTCGTCACGACGGTCATCGGTCTGGTCCTCAAGTCCACCATGGGCTGGCGGATCGCGACCGAGGACGAGGTCGAGGGCATCGACGTGGTCGTCCACGGCGAGCAGGCGTACGACTTCGAGACCAGCGGCTCCGGTCACGGTGTCCTGTCCGCCTCACTGTCCAAGTCCACGGCTCCCTCGGAGGTCAACGCGTGAAGCTCATCACCGCAGTCATCAAGCCTTTCAAACTCGACGAGGTCCGGGCCGCCCTGCTCGCCTTCGGTGTCCAGGGGATGACGGTCTCGGAGTCCTCCGGCTACGGCCGCCAGCGTGGCCACACCGAGGTCTACCGGGGTGCGGAGTACACCGTGGAGCTGCTGCCCAAGGTGCGCCTGGAGATCCTGGTCGACGACGCCGACGGTGATGACGTCGTGGACGTCATCGTGCGGGCCGCCCGCACCGGCAAGATCGGTGACGGCAAGGTGTGGGCCGTTCCGGTCGAGAACGTCGTACGGGTTCGCACCGGCGAACGCGGCACGGAAGCGTTGTAACGCGAGATGGTTTCAGCCGTGGGTGGTAGTTACGCCGACCTACGGGCCCAGCTGCTGGGCCGGACCGGGGTTCCCGGTCCGGCCCGGCGCCGGGCATTGGCACGACTGACGGACGGCTGGCTCGCTGAGCTGGCCGGCGCTGCGGGGGTCAATGTCGGTGGCGTCGCACTGGTGGCCGTGGGCGGCTACGGGCGTGGCGAGTTGAGCCCGTACTCCGATCTGGACCTCGTCCTGTTGCATTCCACCGAGACCCCCGTCTCCTACGCCGAGATGCTGGCGGAGCGGTTGTGGTACCCGATCTGGGATTCCCGGGTCAAACTCGACCATTCGGTCCGATCCGTCGGCGGCGCCCGGCAGATCGCCAAGACCGATCTGCCGGCGATGCTGGGCATGTTGGATCTGCGTCACATCGCCGGAGATCCTGATCTGGCCGCCACCCTGCGCCGCCGGGTGCTGGCGGACTGGCGCAACGACGCCAAGGACCGGTTGCCCGAGTTGGAGGCCACCTGCCGGGAAAGGTTCGACCGTTCCGGCGAGATCGCCTTCTCCACCGCCCCGAACCTGAAGGAGTCCCGCGGAGGTCTGCGGGATCTCGTGGTCATGCGTGCGGTGGCCGCCTCCTGGCTGGCCGACTGCCCGCACCAGGGGCTGGAGGAGGCCCGCTCGGAGCTGCTCGACGTGCGGGACGCCCTGCATCTGACAGCTGGTCGAGGGACCGACCGCCTGCAGATCCAGGAGCAGGACGCCGTCGCCGAATCGCTGGGGTACCCGGACCGGGACGCCCTGCTGACCCACGTGGCCGGGATCGGCCGCACCGTCTCGCTGGCCGCCGACCTCACCTGGCACCGGGTCAACCGGGTCATCTCCGGCGGGAGTCGCGGTCAGCTGACCGAGCTGGGCGGGCAGTTCGTCCGCCGCCCGGACCGCACCCCGTTGGCGAACGGTGTGGTCGAACAGGACGGGGAGGCCGTGCTGGCCCGGGTGGCCAACCCGGCGAACGACGCCACCCTGACGATCCGCACGGCCGCCGCGGCCGCCCAGGCGGGTCTGCCGATCAACCCGGGCACCGTGCTGCGCCTGGCGAAGGTGAGCAGGCCGCTGCCCGAGCCGTGGCCCGCCGTCGCCCGGGACGCCTTCGTCTCGTTGCTGGGCGCGGGGGAGCCGATGATCACCGTCTGGGAGTCCCTGGACCAGGCCGGTCTGATCGCCGCGCTGTTGCCCGGCTGGGAACGGCTGCGGTCCATGCCGCAGTGGGACCCGATTCACGTGTACACCGTCGACCGGCATCTGATGGAGACCGCGGTGCAGGCCTCGGCCCTGGTCCGGCAGGTGTCCCGGCCCGATCTGCTGCTGATCGCGGCGATCTTCCACGACATCGGCAAGGGCCTGGAGGGCGACCACTCGACCACCGGGGCCGAGATGGTGACCTCCTGGGCCGAGCGGATCGGCTTGGGGCCCAAGGACTCCGAGACCATCCGGCTGCTGGTCCTGCACCATCTGCTCCTCGCCGACACCGCGACCCGCCGGGACCCGGACGACCCGGCCACGGTGGCGTCGATCATCGAGGCGATCGGCGACGTCGACACCCTCGACCTGCTGCAGGCGCTGACCGAGGCGGACGGGCGGGCCGCGGGGCCGACCTCCTGGTCCAGCTGGAAGGCGGCCCAGGTCCGGCACCTGGCGGGTCGGGTGCGGGCCGCCCTGGGTGGCGTGGCCCCGGTCGCGGAGGCGGGCCTGAACTCCTGGGAGGGCGAGCTCGTTGCAGGCGGCGGCTTGGGCATCTCCATCGAGGAGGTGCCGGGGTCGATCCAGGTCCGGGTCGCCGCCCCCGATCGGCCGGGTCTGCTCGCGGCGGCGGCGGGGGTGCTGACGATGCACCGGATGACGATCCGCGGGGCGACGGCCAGGACGGTGGGGGACACGGCCCTGCAGGTGTGGTCGGTGCAACCCCAGTTCGGCGGGGCCCCGGAGGCGACGGTGCTGCGGGTGGACCTGATGAAGGCCCTCGACGGGTCGCTGGACGTCGCCGGGCGGATGGTCAAGCGCTCCTCGTCCCCGTCGGCGCGGGCCGGTCTGCCCGATCCGCTGGTGCGGGTGCTGCCCGATGCCTCGGACCAGGCGACGGTGATCGAGGTGCGCGCCCATGACGCCCCCGGGATGTTGTACCGGCTCACCACCGCGCTCGCCGGCAGCGGGGCGGTGGTGCGGTCGGCACGGGTGGACACCCTCGGCTCGGAGGCCGTCGACGTGTTCTACGTGGTCGATCGTCGAGGTCTGCCGTTCACCCCCGGGGTGGCCTCGGAGCTCGCCGAGCAGCTGCGGCGCGTCGTTTCGGCCTGAAACGTCCCCTCCTCCCGCGCACCGTTCGTGGATCCGCGCACGCTGCAGGGTGCGCCGATCCGGGAACGGTGCGCGGGAGCAGGGCTCCGACGACCCGGGTGCGGACCTGGTTGACAACGCCGGTCGGCTGCACCGACTAATCTGCAAGGGGCCGAGAAATTGGCGAACTGCAGCTGAAGGAAGGCATCACCCGTGTTCGAGACTTTGTCCGATCGGCTCTCCGGAGTCTTCTCCTCCCTCCGTGGCAAGGGGCGGGTCACCCCCGCCGATATCGACGCCACCGCCCGGGAGATCCGGATCGCCCTGCTGGAAGCAGATGTCGCCCTTCCGGTGGTGCGGGCGTTCGTCGCCGCGATCAAGGAGCGCTCGACCGGCGTCGAGGTCTCGGCGGCGCTGAACCCGGCCCAGCAGATCATCAAGATCGTCAACGAGGAACTGGTCAACGTCCTCGGCGGCGAGACCCGGCGGCTGGCCTTCGCCAAGAACCCGCCGACCGTCATCCTGCTCGCCGGTCTGCAGGGTGCAGGCAAGACCACCCTCGCCGGCAAGCTCGCCCTGCACTTGAAGAGCCAGGGTCACACCCCGCTCCTGGTGGCCTGTGACCTCCAGCGTCCCAACGCCGTCACCCAGCTGCAGGTGGTGGGGGAGCAGGCCGGTGTCACCGTCTACGCCCCCGAGCCCGGCAACGGTGTCGGCGACCCGGTCGGGGTGGCCCGGGACGGTATCGCCCAGGCGAAGCAGAAGATGCACGACATCGTCATCGTCGACACGGCCGGCCGCCTCGGTGTCGACGAGGAGATGATGAAACAGGCCGCCGCGATCCGCGACGCCGTCAACCCGGACGAGATCCTGTTCGTCGTCGACGCCATGATCGGACAGGACGCGGTCAACACCGCCGAGGCCTTCCGCGACGGTGTCGGTTTCACCGGCGTGGTGCTGACCAAGCTCGACGGTGACGCCCGTGGTGGCGCGGCCCTGTCGGTGCGCTACGTCACCGGCGCCCCGATCATGTTCGCCTCCACCGGTGAGAAGCTCGCCGACTTCGACGTGTTCCACCCCGATCGGATGGCCTCGCGCATCCTCGGGATGGGAGACATGCTGACGCTGATCGAGCAGGCCGAGGGTGCCTTCGAGGCCGACCAGGCCGAGGCGATGGCGGCGAAGATGGGCGGCGGCGAGTTCACCCTCGACGACTTCCTGCAGCAGATGCAGTCCCTGAAGAAGATGGGTCCGCTCGCCGGGATCCTGGGCATGCTGCCCGGGGCCGGGCAGATGAAGGACGCGCTGGCCAACGTCAACGACAAGGACCTCGACCGCACCGCGGCGATCATCCAGTCGATGACGCTCGAGGAGCGGCAGAACCCGAAGATCATCAACTCCTCCCGCCGCCAGCGCATCGCCAAGGGCTCCGGTTCCACCGTGACCCAGGTCAACGCCCTGCTCGACCGGTTCACCGAGGCGAAGAAGATGATGTCGGCGATGGCCGGCCGGTTCGGCTTCCCCGGGGCGAACAACCGCAAGACGGTCAACCGCAAGGGCAAGGGCAAAAAGGGCAAGGGATCCGGTCGCGGCCCGACCCCGCCGAAGATCCGCGGTGGCATGCCCGGGTTCCCCCCGGGTATGCCCGGTCTGCCGCCCGGGGCGGCCGGCGGGTTGCCCGGCGGGCTTCCCGGTGGGATGCCGGAACTGCCACCGGGTTTCGACTTCGACCCGAACCAGATCAAGCTGCCGAAGCGCTGAGCGTGACGGCCTGGCACATCACCGGCACCGACCCGGCAAGGTCGGTGCCGGTGGACCTGTGGGTCGCCGACGGCGTCTTCGTCGACGGCCCGGTGGCCGATGCGGTGCCGATCGACGGCTGGGTGCTGCCCGGTTTCGTCGATGCCCACTGCCATGTGGGGTACTCGGCGCAGGGTGCGGTGGACCTGGACGAGGCGCAGAACCAGTTGCGGCTCAACCTGTCGGCCGGGGTCACGGCCATCCGGGACTGCGGTTCCCCGGTCGACACCCGGAGTCTGACCGGGCGACCGGATCTTCCGCTGCTCGTCCGGGCGGGTCGGCACATCGCCCGGCCGAAACGCTACATCCGTGACCTGGGGGTCGACCTGGAGGATCCGGCCGATCTGGTGGCCGAGGTCGGCCGTCAGGTCGCCTACGGCGGTGGTTGGGTGAAGCTGGTGGGGGACTGGATCGATCGCGACCTGGGCGACCTCGCCCCGCTGTGGCCGGCCGAGGTGCTGACCGAGGCGATTGCGCTGGCTCACGCGGGCGGGGCGCGGGTCACCGCCCATGTCTTCGGCGAGGACGCGCTGCCCGACCTGCTCGCCGCGGGGATCGACTGCATCGAACACGGGACCGGCCTGACCGACGAGACCATCGCGGTGATGGCCGAGAACGGCGTGCACCTGGTCCCGACCCTGATCAACATCGAGAACTTCCCCTCCTTCGCCGACGCGGCGACACGTTTTCCCGCCTATGCCAAGCACATGCGCGACCTCTACGCGCGGGGGGACGAGACCGTCGGCCACGCGATCGAGGCGGGTGTTCCCGTCCACGCAGGCACCGACGCGGGCGGGTTCATCGCCCACGGCCGGATCGCCGACGAGGTGGTGTCCCTGGTTCGGGTGGGGCTGACGCCGGCCCAGGCCATGGACGCGGCCTCATGGCAGGCGCGGGAGTGGCTCGACCTGCCGGGCTGGGAGAGCGGTGCACGGGCGGATCTGGTGGTCTACGCCGCGGATCCCGCAGCCGACCTGGGTGTTCTGGGCTCGCCATCGCTCGTGATGACCTCTGGTGAAGCTCGATAACTGATCGTCACCATTTGTTTCGTGCGTGTTACGCCTGCAGGTCAGGGCGGATCTCCCGTTGTCAAATCGGCGGTCTGATCAAATCTTCGCCTGGATCACGTGTGACACAACAAACAGTCGTCATGTCCGGTTTGGCGCAACAAACCCAGGCCGAGCAGCAACCTTTACGCCCGCTGGTCGGCGGGGACCGGGCGTAATGCATGCCCTTTTCGGGTGCGGTGCACATCACACAGTTGCGTTACTTCCGCGTAAATTCTCCCGGAACATCTTTGTATCGCGCGGTTCAGATGACAGGTTGAAGACTCACAATTCCGACACGACGGATGGAGTTTCATGTCGTTGAATCGCGTCATGGCGGGTGCGTGCAGTGGTGTTCTTGTCACTGCCCTGCTCTTTGCCGGAGCACCCAGCGCACTCGCTTCGAGCCCGCCTTCAAGTTCCATCAGTGCCGCCACCCTCAGCGCAGCCAATCTGAGTGAGATCGCCTCGTCCTTCGCGGCCGAGCCCGGCTACCCCCGTCAGTCCACCCTGCGTACCTACCCGGAGAACCTCGCCGACGCGTCGGTGAACCGTGGTGTCATCCGCTTCGACGAGATCGCCCCGAAGCTCAACCAGTGGATGCAGTCCAGCAACCGCATCTCGGTCGAGGTCATCGGCGAGTCCAGCCAGGGTCGTGATCTGTACCTGATCACCGTCACCGCCCCGGAGACCCCGCAGCAGACCGCGCAGCAGACCGCGTGGCGTCAGAAGATCAAGGAGAACCCGGCGGCCGCCGCCGCGGACACCGCCCTGCAGGCCGGTTACAAGATCCCGATCTGGTTCAACAACAACATCCACGGCAACGAGTGGGACGGCACCGACGCCTCCCTCAACTACGTCCAGAAGCTGATCACCGCTCCGGACGCCGAGGTCAACGCCCTGCTGAGCACCTCGCGGATCTACTTCACCGCCACCAACAACCCGGACGGCCGCGTGGGCAACACCCGGGCCACCGCCCTGGGCCTTGATCCGAACCGCGACTTCATCACCAACCAGACCCCGGAGACCACGGCTTTCCGTGACATCATCGGCGACATCCAGCCGCTGTACTTCTCCGACATCCACGGTTACACCAACATCCTGCAGATCGAGCCCTGTGGCCCGCCGCACGGTGAGAACTACGATTACGACCTGTTCATCCCGCACGCCTACGCCTCCGCCCTGCGGATCGAGGCCGACGTGATCGCCGCCGCGATCCCGGGCAACACCTATCAGTCCGCCACCGGCGGCGTCACCACCACCCCGACCAACAAGCTGCTCATCCCGTACCGCGACACCCCGTCCGGCTGGGACGACTGGCCCCCGGTCTTCACCGCCCAGTACGCCGCCTTCTACGGCGCCGTCGCCCAGACGATGGAGCTGCCGCTCGGCCGGGTCACCAACGTGACCACGAACAAGGCCAACGCCGCCGTCAACATCAAGGTCGCCGAGGTCGCCATCAAGTCGACCATCGACTACGTGATGGAGAACAAGGCCGAGATGCTGGCCAACCAGATCGAGATCTTCCGCCGCGGTGCGGCGGGCGAGGCCCTGCGCCCGATCTCCTCCCCGGTGGAGCCCGGCTCGGTCCCCGGACCGACCCAGTGGCAGGCGCTGTGGGGCCCCGAGGACCAGTACACCACCGAGTTCCCGCGCGCCTACGTCATTCCCGTCGGCACCACGCAGCGCTCGGCCACCGACGCCGCGACCCTGGTCGACCACCTGATCAACCACAACGTCGCCGTCACCAAGGCGACCTCGGCGTTCGTCGCAGCCGGTAAGAGCTACCCGGCCGGCTCCTACATCGTGAACATGCATCAGCCGATGCGTGGCCTGGCCAACGCCCTGCTGGCTGCCGGTTCCGATGTGTCGCTGAAACTGCCGTCCATGTACGACATCTCGGCCTGGTCCCTCGGATACCTGTGGGGCGCGACCGTCGTCCGCGTCGGCAACACCTCGAACTCCTTCAACGTGGCCACCACCCCGGTGGCCATCGCCGACCCGACCGGCGTGATGCCGGCCGCCGGTTCCTACCTGACCTTCAAGCCGGTCGGCTCCAAGGAGATCCAGGCCCTCAACAGCCTGCTCGCCGCCGGGGTCCCGGTCGCCACCGTGGCCGACGGCTCCGTCGTCATCGCCCCGGACCAGGCCACCAAGGTCGCCGCCGCCGTCGCGCAGTTCGGCATCCAGGTCAAGGGCACCAACGGCCGCGAGTTGCTGGCCCCGGGTGTGCACAACCTCAAGTCCCTGCGCGTCGGTTACGTCGGCGGCGCCGACGACCTGCTGACCCTCAAGGAACTCGGTTTCGCCAACCCGACCCTGGTCTCCGCGGCGCTGCTGCAGGCCGGCACGGTCGACCTGGCCAACATCGATGTGCTGTGGATGGCCGGCAACCTGACCTTCACCGGTGCCCAGACCGTCGCCTCCGCCCAGATGGACGCCTACCTGGCGGCGGGCAAGGGCATCGTCGGCCGTGGGACCGGGGCGAACACCTTCGCCAACGCCCGTGGCCTGGTGACCGCGACCGCCACCGCCGGCAACACCTCGGCCAACGGCATCATCAAGGTCAGCAACAACCCGGACGGACTCCTCGGAGCCTTCGGCCAGGACTACGTCTTCGTCAGCGCCCCGGTCTCCTTCAGCGCCCTCGGTGGCAACACCGTCGCCCTGCAGACCTACGGTGCGGGCAACCCGGTCCTGTCCGGCCACTGGCGCAGCACCAACGCGACCAACGGTCCGGAGATCGCCGGTGGCAAGGCCTCCGTCATCACCGGAACCTCGGCCACGGGATCGAAGGCCATCGTCTTCGGCACCTACCCGACCTTCCGTACCCACCCGAAGGGCATGTTCGGCGATCTGTCACGCTCGCTGTTCTCGGTGGCGCTGGAAGGCACCGCCGTGGTCAAGCCGTCGCACTTCGACGACATCGCCGTCGGGGCACCGTTCTTCGACGAGATCGAGTGGCTCTTCAACGAGGGCATCACCGAAGGCTTCCAGGTCGGGAACAAGCTCCTCTTCCGCCCGGGTGCGGCCGTCGAACGCCAGGCCACCGCAGCCTTCCTGTACCGCTACGAGGGCAACGGCTGGACCCCGGTTGCCGGCACCCAGACCTTCGCCGATGTCCCCGTCACCCACCCCTTCTACAAGGAGATCGAGTGGATGGCCTTCAAGGGGCTCAGCACCGGAACGGCGAACCCGGTCTCGGGTCTGAAGCCGCTGTTCAAGTCCACCGATTCGGTCAGCCGGCAGGCCTTCGCGGCCTTCCTGTTCCGTCTCGCCGGTGAGCCGGCCTTCAGCGTGGGAACCGGGTTCACCGACGTGAAGCCGAGCCACCCGTTCTACACGGAGATCTCCTGGCTCGCCAGCACCGGTATCAGCACCGGATTCGGGGGCGGCCTGTTCAAGCCGGGCGCCACGGTCGACCGCCAGACCACGGCGGCCTTCCTGAAGCGTTTCGACGCGCTCTAGATCTTGTCGTTTCGATGATCTGATCGACTGATTCACCTGAACGGCCCGGCTGCCATCGTGGTAGCCGGGCCGTTCTGTGTTGGTGCGTGTGTTGTGGTGCGTGCGTTCTCCCGCGAGCGGACGCTGGCCTCTCACCTGCCTCGCCCGTTCCGCCGAGTGGACGGTGGCCCCTCACTCCGCCTCGCCGAGTGGACGCTGGCCCCTCACCCCGCCTCGCGAGTGGACCGTGGCCCCTCACCCGCCTCGCCGAGTGGACGCTGGCACCCCACTTTCGGGGGTGTGGCAGTCCGCTCGCGGTGCGGGGCGGGGGTGTGGGGGTCCACTCGCGGGGTGGGGCCGGGTGGTGGTGATTTCCCGCGAGTGGACGGTGGCCCCTCACCCGCCTCGCCGAGTGGACGCTGGCACCCCACTTTCGGGGGTGTGGCAGTCCGCTCGCGGTGCGGGGCGGGGGTGTGGGGGTCCACTCGCGGGGTGGGGCCGGGTGGTGGTGATTTCCCGCGAGTGGACGGTGGCCCCTCACCCGCCTCGCCGAGTGGACGCTGGCACCCCACTTTTGGGGGTGTGGCGGTCCGCTCGCGTCCCGGCGCGGGGGTGTCGGGGTCCGTTCGCGGTGCGGGCCAGGGGTGTGGGGGTCCGGTCGCGGGGCGACGCCGGGTGTGGGGGTCCGCTGGTGGCGCGGGGGTGCGGGCGGGAGGGTTCCTCGCGAGTGGACGCTGGCCCCTCATCCCCCGCGCCGAGTGGACGGTGGCCCCTCACTCCGTCTCGCGAGTGGACGGTGGCACCCCACTTTTGGGGGTGTGGCGGTCCACTCGCGGCCCTGCGCGGGGGTGTGGGGGTCCAGTCGCGGTGCAGGGGAGTAGCAGTCCACTCGCGCGGTGGAGCAGGAAGCCGACTCAGCGCTCGGCGTGCAGCTCCATCGGATCGAACCCGTGCTGTGTGCTCGTCGTCGGGTACTGCATGTGTTTGATCCGCTCCAGGGATTCCTCGAGCAGGATCCGGTTGGTGCGCAGCAGGTCGGCGATCACCAGCAGGGCGAAACAGAACAGCGAGGCGATCAGCAGCGATGATCCCAGGATCAGCGACTGGATGTGCCCGCCCGCCTCGTCGGCGAAGAACCGGATACCGAACCGCACGAAGGGAACGAGGCCCGCGATCAGCAGGATGGTGCCCAGGGTCGCCAGCAAGGCGTAGGGCCGGAACATCAGGTAGCTGCGGACGATCGCCGACCCCGATTTGAACATGTGTTGCCAGATGTTCTTGAACAGCCGGGAGTCACGCGTTTTGGCGTTGGTGTCGATCTGCACGCTGGCGATCTTCAGTCGACGGTTGCCGGCCTGGATGATCGTCTCCATGCAGTAGCTGAACTGGGTGATGATGTTCAGCCGGAACAGCGACGCGCGGGAGTAGGCGCGGAAACCGCTGGCCGCGTCGGGAAGCTTGGTGCCGGCCGCCCGGTTGACGACCTTGCTGCCCACACCCTGCATCATCTTCTTGAACGGGGAGAAGTGGGCGATCGTCGCGGTCTGCCGGTCGCCGATGACGATGTCGGCCTCGCCGCGCAGGATCGGCTGCACCAGGTCGGCGATCCGCTCCTGGGGGTACTGGTTGTCCCCGTCGGTGTTGACGACGATGTCCGCACCCTGCGCCATGGCGTAGTCGATGCCGTCACGGAAGGAACGGGCCAGGCCCATGTTCCTGGTGTGGTGGACGATGTGCCGGACCCCGAGCTCGCGGGCGACCTCCACGGTCCGGTCGGTGGAACCGTCGTCGATGACGAGGATCTCGATCACGTCGATGCCAGGGATCTCGCGGGGGATCGACCGGATGACGTCGGGGAGAGTCTCCTCCTCGTTCAGGCAGGGAATCTGGACGAGCAGTTTCATAAGGGGTCAAATTTCCTTGCTGTGAGAAGCCCGCTGTGACGAGAATGCTGGGAGCCGGCCGGCGTGGCTCACCCGGCGGCTCGGCTGCGAGTCAAGTCTGGTAACCGAGTCATTCTAACGGCATGCCCGGGCGCATCCGTGTAGCACGGACCGCGCGGCTCGCCCGGCCAGGGCCTGCCCGCGACGCGCGGTGACGGCCGATTACCCGGTTGGCCCGGTGATCTGGCACAATGACCTCTTGCATCGGCCGATTTCGGACCCTCTCCCCGGGACTGGTCGTCATTTGGTGTGTTCCGATCGATGTACCCCACCCGATCAGAACCCATCGCCGCAGGTGAGACCCCTCACCAAATAAGAACTCGAAGGAGTACGCGCCACCGTGGCCGTCAAGATCAAGCTTGCTCGCATCGGTAAGATTCGCGAGCCGTTCTACCGTGTTGTCATCGCCGATTCCCGCTCCCGTCGTTCGGGCCGGGCCATCGAGGCAATCGGCAAGTACCACCCGAAGAACGATCCCTCGGTCATCGAGATCGACTCCGAGCGTGCGCAGTACTGGCTCAGTGTCGGCGCCCAGCCGACCGAGCCCGTTCTCGCCCTGCTCAAGGTCACCGGTGACTGGCAGAAGTTCAAGGGCCTGCCGGGCGCCGAAGGCACCCTGCTCCCGCAGCCGGTCAAGGCCGACAAGAAGGCGCTGTACGAAGCCGCCATCGCTGCCATCGGCACCGAGCTCGTCGCCGAGGCCACCACGCCGAAGAAGAAGGCCGCCAAGGCCGAAGCTCCGGTCGAGGCTGCCACCGAAGAAGCAGCAGTCGAAGCCCCGGCCGAGGACGCCAAGTGACCGAGCTCACCGATGCTCTTGAGCATCTGGTGCGCGGGATCGTCGAGCATCCGGAGGATGTCTCGATCGATCTGACCACCTCGCGTCAAGGTCGCACCTTGCAGGTCCGGGTCAACCCCGAGGACCTCGGCAAGGTGATCGGCCGTGGCGGACGGACGGCAACCGCACTTCGTACGGTTGTCACTGCCGTTGGTGGCCGCGGGATCCGTGTCGACGTCGTCGACACGGACCGCTGACCCCACCATGGAACTGGTAGTCGGCCGGATCGGCCGTCCTCATGGCCTGCGCGGGGAAGTCACCGTGGAGGTCCGTACCGATGATCCGGACACCCGTTTCGCGGCCGGATCGGTGTTCAGCACCGATCCGGCCGCGACCGGTCCGTTGACCATCACCTCCGCCCGGAGGATCGGCGGCAATCAGGTGCTCGGCTTCGAAGGGTTCGGTGACCGCAACGCCGCCGAGACCCTGCGCGGCACCCTCCTGGTGGTGCAGACGGAAAGTCTGCCCGACCTCGAGGACACCGACGAGTACTACGACCATCAGCTGATCGGGCTCGAGGCCAAACTCGAATCCGGTGAGGTGATCGGGCCCGTCGTCGACATGATGCATCTGCCGTCCAACGACGTGCTGGTCGTCAAGTCGGCCACGGGTGAGGTGTTGATCCCGTTCGTCGAGGTGATCGTGCCGGTGGTCGATCTGGCCGCAGGCCATGTGATCGTCGACCCGCCCGACGGCCTCTTCGACTGATCCCATGCGCCTGGACGTCATCACGATCTTCCCCGGTTATCTGTCCGCCCTCCACGAATCCCTGGTGGGCAAGGCGATCGCCGACGGGTTGATCCAGCTCGGTGTGCACGATCTGCGGAACTACGCCCATGATCGTCATCGCACTGTGGACGACTCGCCCTACGGCGGTGGTCCCGGGATGGTGATGAAGCCGGACGTCTGGGGGGAGGCCCTCGACGACGTCTGCGCTCCGGAGACCGTTCTGATCGTTCCCACGCCGGCCGGTCGGCCGTTCACCCAGGCGGTGGCGGCGGACCTGGCAGGCGAACAGCACCTCGTCTTCGCCTGCGGTCGGTACGAAGGTATCGACCAACGGGTCGCCGACGAGGCCGCCGGTCGGATGCGGGTGTTGGAGCTGTCCATCGGCGATTACGTTCTCGCCGGGGGAGAGGTTGCCGTTCTGGTGATGGTGGAAGCCGTCGCCAGGCTGCTGCCCGGAGTGCTCGGGAACCCCGAGAGCGCCGTGCAGGATTCCTTCGGCGAGGGATCGGTCGACCTGCTGGAACACCCGAGCTACACCCGGCCGTTGAATTACCGCGGGCTGTCCGTGCCGCCGATCCTGCTGTCCGGCAACCATGCGGCCATCGCCGCCTGGCGCCATCAGCAGTCCGTCGAACGGACCGCGGAACGCCGACCCGATCTGCTGATCGACCGCACCACCGAGTAGTTCGTTCCACCGGGCCCGCTCCGTCGGGCCCGCAGTACCGAGAAGCATCTGAATCACCGAACAGTCCAACTGTCCGCGCGTCGCGATTTCGTCCTTGGCTGCCGATCTGGCAGACTAGGGGGGTTGCGATCTGATCGCGGCAGACCAACTTCCGATCACTCTACTTCCGGCTGGATCAGCGGGAAGAGTTTGAAAACCTCGCGAGGATACCCACCATGAACACCCTGGACGCTCTGGACGCCGCTTCGCTGCGCTCCGACCTGCCGGATTTCCGTCCCGGCGACACCGTCAAGGTGCACGTCAAGGTCATCGAAGGCACGCGCTCCCGGATCCAGATCTTTGCCGGCCACGTCATCCGCCGCCAGGGTGGCGGACTGCAGGAGACCTTCACCGTTCGTAAGGTCAGCTTCGGTGTCGGCGTCGAGCGGACCTTCCCGGTCCACTCCCCGAACCTGGAGACCGTCGAACTGGTCACCCGTGGCGACGTGCGTCGTGCCAAGCTGTACTACCTGCGCGACCTGCGCGGCAAGGCTGCCAAGATCAAGGAAAAGCGCGACATCAACCGCTAGACCTGCAGTTCTACTTGAACAGTTTCCCGGCGAACCGCCGCATCCCACCTGTGGATGCGGCGGTTCCCGTTTATGCAGCCGTAAGGTGTTTTCCATCATGACCGAAGCCGATCCTGCAGAGCCGAAGACCACTGCGGTCTCCTCGGAGCTGACCACCGCCGCCACCCCGCCCGCCGACGGCACCCCGGGTGCAGACACCCCGGACGGTCCCGACTCCCCGGACGCGCCAACGGTCTCGCCGGCCGCGTCGAAGTGGCAGCAGGTCCTGGACAAGCGCCGGAACAAGAAGCCTCGTCCGTTCTGGATCGAACTGCCGATCCTGATCGTGGTCGCCTTCGCGCTGACCTTCCTGATCCAGACCTTCATCGCGAAGGTCTACTACATCCCTTCCGGATCGATGGAGCAGACCCTGCACGGGGCCCCCGAGGGCGGCGATCGTGTGCTCGTCAACAAGGTCATGTACAACTTCACCGACCCGGCCCCCGGTGACGTCGTGGTCTTCCGTGGCCCGACGAACTGGGCGCCCGAGGTGGCGGTCAACAAGCCGACCAGTTGGTACGGCAAGGCCCTGCAGTCCTTGGGGGCGGTGGTGGGTATCGCGCCCCCGGACGAGAAGGACTTCGTCAAACGGGTCATCGCGACCGGCGGCCAGACCGTTCTGTGTTGTGACGAGGCGGGACGGGTGACCGTCGACGGGGTGGCGCTCACCGAGCCCTACATCTTCGAGGACGTCGATCCCGAATTCGGCCCGGAGAGCAACTGCACCACACCACGCCCCTCGAACCGCTGCTTCGGTCCGTACACGATCCCCGAAGGTCAGCTGTGGATGATGGGGGACCACCGCGGATTCTCCTCCGACTCGGCCTACGGGTGCCGGGGTCAGGAGGTGACCCCGCCGATCACCCAGTGCCGCGGCCCGATCAGTGTGGACGACGTCATCGGCAAGGCCGCCTTCGTGGTGATGCCGATCTCCCGCTGGAAGGTCATCGACGACCCGGACATCCAGCAGGGGTCGGATTCGGTCGGTATGGCCGATCCCGCATCCGGGGCCTCCTCCGGCGGGCTCCTCGACACGGTGGCCACCCATCCGACCACCCCGGCCGTGATCGGTTTCGCCGGTGTCTTCGGTCTCCGCCTGGGCACCAGAGGATGGGCGCGCCGGCGGCGTCGGCACGCCGGGGTCTGAAGCGATGGCTACCACGACCCTGCGTCCGCTGACGGGTTTCCGGCCCGATCTGCGGATGGAGAAGAAGCTGCTCAAGGGCGGCGTCGTCCGGCTTGCCGCCATGGACGAGGTCGGGCGTGGCGCGTTGGCCGGCCCGGTCACCGTAGGCGTTGTCATCGTGACCGCTTCGGTGGGCCGCGTTCCGCAGGGACTTCGTGACTCCAAACTGCTCAGCGCCGCCCGACGCGAGGCATTGGTGACGCCGATCCGTCGGTGGGCACCCCAGCACGGGGTCGGCCATGCCACCGCCGACGAGATCGACACGGTGGGCATCATGCGGGCCCTCCGGTTGGCCGGGGAACGGGCACTGGCGTTGGCCGGGGACTACGACGCGGTACTGCTGGACGGGAACCACAACTGGCTCACCCCACCGGCCACCCTGTTCGAGTTCGACCTCGACGGGGAGACCGGCTCCGGTGGCGACGAAGTCCCGCCGGCCCGCACCGATGCCCCGGTGCACCTGCGGATCAAGGCCGATCTGAGCTGCGCGACGGTGGCTGCGGCCTCCGTGCTCGCGAAGACCGAACGCGACCGGATCATGACGGAGCTGGGCCCGGAGCACCCCGAATTCGGGTTCGACATCAACAAGGGGTACGGCACCCCGGAGCACAAGGACGCCCTCCGACGGCTGGGTCCGAGCGCGGTGCACCGGCGCTCCTGGCGGCTGGGACTATCGTGAACAAGGCCGGGCGGCAAGAACCTGGTCCCAGTCGGGCATGAAGGCGAGCCAACAGTGAGTGCAGAAGATCTCGAGCAGTACGAAACCGAGATGGAGCTGCAGCTCTATCGGGAGTACCGGGACATCGTCGGACACTTCACGTTCGTCGTGGAGACCGAACGTCGGTTCTATTTGTGCAATGCCGTGGACGTGCAGGTGCGCAACCCCGAGGGGGACATGTACTTCGAGGTCAGGATGTCCGACGCCTGGGTGTGGGACATGTACCGGCCCGCGCGCTTCGTCAAGAACGTCCGGGTGGTGACCTTCAAAGACGTCAACGTCGAGGAACTGGAGAAGCCGGAACTGCGGCTTCCCGAGAACGGCGAGTTCTGATGGGTTCCCACGCGGCCGAGCCGGGGGAGTCAGGGGACGGCGTCGCGGGCCCCGACGACATTGCCGTCGCCGGATCCGTCGACAAGGACGAGGCCGACACTGCGGGCGACCCCGCAGAGTCTGCCGGTTCTGGCGCTACCCCGGCGGCCAGCCGGTGGCAGCAGGTGCTCGACCGACGTACACCGAAGAAGAAGCGCCCCCTGTGGGTCGAGATCCCGATCCTGATCCTCACCGCGGTGCTGCTGACCTTCGTCATCCAGACCTTCATCGCGAAGGTCTACTACATCCCGTCGGGCTCCATGGAGCAGACCTTGCACGGGGCCACCACCGGTGGTGACCGGGTACTGGTCAACAAGATTCTGTACGACTTCACCGACCCGGCCCCCGGGGATGTGGTGGTGTTCCGCGGACCGCCGAGCTGGCCGCAGGAGAACATCGTCGCCAAACCGACCACCTGGTACGGCAAGGCCCTTCAGGGTCTGGGATCGATCGTCGGGTTGGCCCCGCCGGACGAGAAGGATTTCGTCAAGCGGGTGATCGCCACCGGTGGGCAGACGGTCCTGTGCTGTGATGCCGCCGGGAGTGTGACCGTCGACGGCAAGGCACTCGTCGAGCCGTACATCTATCAGGACTTCGACTTCCAGCCCGGTGTCCTCGACTGCACCACCCCGAACAAGTCCCGGCGCTGTTTCCCGGGTGAGACCGTTCCGGCGGGCATGCTGTGGGTCATGGGCGACCATCGATCCGATTCTGCCGATTCCCGCGCCCACGGGGTGATCGGGGTGGACGACGTCATCGGCAAGGCGGCCTTCGTGGTGGCTCCGATCTCGCGCTGGCAGTCCATCGGGGATCCGGACATCCAACAGGGCAACGGTCCCTGAGCTTGGCCTGGCCTACATCCCGCGGTGGGATATGCGTAGTTGTGAGCGCTCCCATCTGCGCATATCCCGCCGCAGGATGTGACGCTAGTCCGATTCCGCGCTCACCTCGGCGCTGGGCTCCAGGGTTGCCGACCAGCTGGCCAACAGGGACAGCCCGTCCGCCGAGGGGGTGTTCGGCTCCGCGGTGTAGGTGGTGATCCGCAGCCCGGGATCCGCCGGCAGATCCAGGGACTCGAAGGTCAGCTCGAGGTAGCCGACGACCGGGTGCTGCAGGCGTTTGACCCCGGTGCGGTGGAACTGGACGTTGTGCGAGGCCCACCGGACCCGGAAGTCCTCGCTGCGGGTCGACAGTTCCCCCACCAGGTCCGACAGTGCCTTGTCGTACGGATTCGCGCCGGCCGAGGCACGCAGGATGGCAACGACGTCACCGGCCACCCGGTCCCAGTCCGGATAGAAGTCGGGGGAGCGGGGGTTGAGGAAGACGAACCGCGCCGTGTTCGCCGGCAACGGGGAACTGCCGATGATCGGGGCGTACAACGCGCGGCCGAGGGTGTTCGCGGCCAGCACGTCCAGCCGTCCGTTGCGGACGTAGGCCGGCGCACCGGTCATCGCGTCCAACAACCGCTGGACGCTGGGCCGGATCTTCTCCGGACCGGGGCGACGGCTCGGCCTGGTGGCGGAGCCGGCGGCGCGGGCCAACGCGAAGAGGTGCTCGTGCTCGGCCTCGTCCAGCTGCAGTGCGCGAGCCAGTGACTCCAGCACCCCCTCGGACACGCCGGACAGGTTCCCGCGCTCGAGCCGGGTGTAGTAGTCGATGCTCACCCCGGCGAGGAGTGCGACCTCTTCCCGGCGAAGCCCCGGAACCCGACGATGGCCGCCGAAGGTCGGCAGTCCCGCCTGTTCGGGTGTGAGCCGGGCACGTCGGGTCGTCAGGAACTCACGGATGTCGTTGCGGTTGTCCACCAGCCCGAGGTTACGACCACGGGGAGGTCGTTGGGAGGTTCTGCCAATACCTGGACAGGTGGACACTCCCATCCGGTGCCGTGGACTCGGTTGAATCGATTCCGAATCGCCCGCCGACCCGTGTCGGGGGTGGATCGACGACCTGACGACGAAACGGAGAATGCTCGTGCGAGCAACGATGATGTACGGAGCCGGTGACGTCCGGATCGAGAACGTGCCGGATGCGGCCCTGCAGCGCCCGACGGACGCGGTGGTGCGGGTGCTGCGTGCCTGCATCTGCGGGAGTGACCTGCACCCGTACCACGACCGGACGGCCGCGGACGAGCCCACCCCGATGGGCCACGAGTTCCTCGGCGTGGTCGAGGAGGTCGGCTCGGAGGTGGCCACCCTGCGGCGCGGGGACCTGGTCATCGCCCCCTTCGCGTGGTCGGACAACACCTGCGACTTCTGCCGCGAGGGTTTCCAGACCTCCTGCCGGCACGGCGGTTTCTGGGCGCGGAACGGTGTCGGTGGTGGCCAGGCCGAGGCCGTGCGGGTGCCACTGGCCGACGGCACCCTGGTCAAGGCTCCGGTGGGCGAGGACTCGTCCCTGCTGCCGTCCTTGCTGACCCTGTCCGATGTCTTCCTGACCGGTCACCACTGCGCCGTTCAGGCCCGGGTCGACCCGACCACCACCGTTACCGTCATCGGTGACGGCGCGGTGGGCCTGTCGGCGGTGCTGGCCGCGAAACGCCTGGGTGCCCCGCGGATCATCCTGATGGGTCGGCACACCTCCCGGACCGATCTCGGGCGGGAGTTCGGCGCGACCGAGGTGGTGGCCGAGCGCGGCGAGGAGGGCATCGCCACGGTGCTCGAACTGACCGGCGGCGACGGCACCCACACGGTGCTCGAAGCCGTCGGCCACCGGCCCGCGTACGACATGGCCGTCGGTGTGGTGCGGGTCGGTGGGGTGATCAGCCGGGTCGGGGTGCCGCAGTACGAGGAGGCCCCGGTCGGGTTCGGCAGCCTGTTCGGCCGGAACATCACCCTCACCGGCGGACCGGCACCCGTGCGTGCCTACATCGAGGAGCTGCTGCCCGAGGTGCTCGACGGGCGGATCGACCCGGGTCGGGTGTTCGACCGCACCGTCGACCTGGACGGTGTGCCGGACGGCTACCGGGCGATGGACAACCGTGAGGCCCTGAAGGTGCTCGTCCGGCCGTGACGTCCACCGCTGCGCCGGCGACCCGGGCGTCGGCTCCGATCGTGCTGCTGGGGGTCATCCTGGTGAGCTACCTGATGATCATCATCGACAACTCGATCGTGATCACCGGGTTGCCGCAGATCCGGCAGGATCTGAACCTGTCGGTGACGGGCGTGTCCTGGGTGCAGAACGCCTACACCCTCACCTTCGGCGGCCTCCTGCTGCTGGGTGCCCGGTGCGGTGACCTCCTCGGCCGTCGGCGGGTGTTCCTGTTCGGTCTTGGCCTGTTCACGGCCGCCTCGGTGGTGGTGGGGTCGGCGCCGACCGGGGGAATCCTGATCGCGGCCAGGGCGGTCCAGGGGATCGGTTCGGCGATCCTCGCACCCGCCACCCTGGCGCTGCTGACCGCCGGCTTTCCCGCCGGGCGGGAACGGGTGCGGGCCGTGGCCGCCTACGGTTCGGTGGCCGGGATCGGCGCGGCCCTCGGCCTGGTGCTCGGAGGGTTGGTCGCGGATCTGCTGTCCTGGCGGTTCGGGTTCTTCGTGAACCTGCCGATCGGCCTTGTCCTGTTCTGGGCAACCCGCCGGTTCGTCGCTCCGGTGCCCGGCCGTCCGGGGCGGTTCGACGTCCTCGGCGCGGTCACCTCCACCGCCGGGATGACGGCCCTGGTCTTCGGGATCGTCCGCGTGGCCGACTCCGGGTGGGGCGACCCGGCCACCCTGGGGCCACTGGGTGCCGGAGTGGCGCTGCTCGGCGGGTTCGTGTTCGTCGAATCGCGGGCGGCCGAGCCGATCATGCCGCTGCGCCTGTTCGCCAGCCGGGAGCGGACCGGCGGTTATGTCGTGAGGCTGCTGTTCATCGGTGCCATGATCAGTTTCTTCCTGTTCCTGTCGCAGTATCTGCAAGGGGTGCACGGGTGGACGCCGTTGCAGGCCGGGGCGGCGTTCCTGCCGATGTCGGTGATCAACTTCGTGGTCGCCGTGCTGGTACCGCGCATGACGGTTCGCTGGGGTGGTCCGCGCCTGTTGGTGGCCGGTGTCGCCGTCACCTTCCTCGGTATGGCCTGGTTGAGCCGGCTGTCCCCGGAGGGTGGCTACCTGGCGGATGTGGTCGGTCCGCTGCTGCTGCTCGGGGCCGGCCAGGGCATGGCGTTCGCACCGCTCACCGCCGCCGGGATCGCCGGTGTCGACAGCGAGGACGCCGGCGCGGCGGCCGGGCTCGTCAACGCCGCACACCAACTCGGCGGCGCTCTGGGGCTGGGTGTTCTCACCACGGTGGCAGCGGCGTTCGCCTCGGGGGATGATGCCAGGACACACATGTCCACGGGCGCCGCCGCGGCCCTCACCGGGAGCGCCGTCCTGCTCGGACTGGCGTTGGTCCTGGCGGTGGTGCTCATCCTTCCGTCGTACCGACGATCGGTCCCCGGGACGGGTGTGAACCGGCTACCGGGCCCTGCACAGACGGGATCAGCGAGATGACCAATTGGACCGAGGACGACCTCGCACTGCTGGGCGGGGCCGAAGAACTGCAGATCGCCTCCGATCGGCCCGACGGAACCCTGCGTCCGGAGATCACCATCTGGGTGGTCCGGGTCGGGGACGATCTCTACGTCCGCTCGGCCCACGGGCCGGAGAATCCGTGGTTCGTCCGGGCACTGAACAGCGGGACCGGACGTATCCGCGCCGGTGGACTGGCCAGGGCCGTGACCTTCGCCGAACCGTCACCCGGGGTGCAGTCGTCGATCGACGCCGCCTACCACACGAAGTACGACCGGTACGGTCCGCGGATCGTGGGCAGCGTCGTCGGACACTATGCCTGGGAATCGACGATCCTTCTGGTTCCCCAGGATCGGTAAGACCTTGTACGGCAACATATCTGCATATTCTGGAGGAGTAGCGCATGACCGAGAACGAACCCAGCGCCGTCGCCCGGATGCTCGGGGATTTCGCACCGAAACTGGTGGAGCTGACCGACGACGTCCTGTTCGGCGACGTCTGGAAGAGGTCCGAGCTGGGTCCTCGGGACCGCAGCCTGATCACCGTGACCGCGCTGGTGGTCGGTGGGAACACCGAGCAGCTGCCGTTCCATCTGCGGTTGGCGCGGGAGAACGGTTTGCGGGTCGAGGAACTCGTCGAGGCGATCACCCACCTGGCCTTCTACACCGGGTGGCCCCGAGTGATGTCGGCGATCGGTGTGGCCAAAACTGTGTTCGCCGAATGAGTGTCGCGTTGAAAAACTGATGAGGAGCAGATGATGGAGAAACTGAAGAAGCAGGCCTCGGTCAGGGGTCCGGAGCAGATGTTCACCGGTGAGGTGTATTTCGACGGCATCTTCGCCGGGCAGGAACCGTCGCGGATGCGGGCGAACAGCGTGCACTTCGCCCCGGGTGCACGGACGGCCTGGCATTGCCACACCGAAGGTCAGACCCTGTACGTCACCGAAGGTGTCGGCCTGGTGCAGGCCCGTGGTGGTGAGATCTTGCAGATGCACCCCGGCGACGTGGTGTACACGCCGCCGGGGGAGTGGCACTGGCACGGGGCCGACCCGGAGCACTTCATGACCCATATCGCGATGTGGGAGTCACCGCGGCCGGGCAACGACGCACCGGAGTCCGAGTGGGGCGCGCACATCACGGAGGAGGAGTACCGGGTGCGGTCTCAGCCCTCGTAGTTGCAGGCGTGCAGCACCAGCACCGCGGTGCTCATGGCCGCGGCCCGCAGGTCGGCGGGTTCGACCTTGTCCCGGGTGTCGGCCGCACTCAGCAGGTAGCGGCTGACGGCTGTCGGGTCGTCGTACCCGCCGATCAACCGGGCCGCCGGGATGCCGGCCCGCAGGAAGTTGTAGTGGTCGGAGTTGGACGTCGGTGCGCGGACCACCCCGACCGGAGCCCCGCCGGCGGCGCCGGTCCGGCGGGCGAGTTCCTCCAGATCGGCATCCCCCGCGGTCAGCACGTTCAACCGCGGGTGGCCCACCGGGGTGTCCACGTTGATGTTGAACCGGATCAGGGCCTTCTCCTCCTCGCTCAGATCCTCCAGGTACCGTTCGGATCCGGTGAGGGACCACTCTTCGAAGGTGAAGAACAGCACCCGGATGCCCCGGCGCAGCTGGGAGACCACCGGTTGCAGGCGGCGGGCCACCTCCAGGACCACGGCGATGCCGGAGCCGTTGTCCATCGCGCTCTCGCCCAGGGAATGGCCGTCGTAGTGGGCAGTGAGGGTGATGACCTCATCGGTGCGACCGGGCAGGTCGAGCACCAGATTCTCTGCGGTCCAGGACCTCTGCTCACTGGTCAGATCGATCCGGATCCCGGCCTGCCCACGTGCGGCCGCGGTGGCGAGCCGGCGGCCGGACTCGTAACTCATACCGATACCGGGGATGTCGCTGTCGACCCCGGATCCCCCGGAGCCGGAGATCGGCCCGACATCGGGCAGGTTGTTGGCGATCAGGAAGGCCGCAGCGCCCGCTTCGACGGCCCAGCCGTACTTGATCCCGCGGTGGATGTGTCCGGTCGTGAACGGGAACTCGTGCCGGACCAGGACGGCGCGGCCGGGGATGAGGGACGCGGCGGCTTCGAAATCTCCCCGGGTTCCCCGACCCAGATCCACGACCTCCAAGTCGATCGGACCGTCGGTGGCGGGGGAGTTCAGCAGGGCGGTCGTCTGCAGGGTCACCGGTCCGGTCGCGTCGATCAACTGGACGGAATGGTCGAGGGTGACCCGGCCACTCACCGGGAAGGTGTGAATCGTTGCCGTGTCGCTGATCTGACGGAGCTTGTCCTTCAACAGGGCCCGCGCGGCCAGTTCGCTGTCGGTGCCGGCGACCCGGCCGCCGGTGTCGCACAGATCGTGCAGATCGTCGACGAGGTCGGCGCTCTGCCAGATCCGGCCGACGATCTCGGTGATGGTGTCGTCGATCAGGGAGATGTCCTGGGACATGATGTTCGCTTTCTGCCGGTGTCGCGGAGGATCTACAGGACGCTGTCGAGGAAGGCGCGCGTCCGCGGGTGGGTCGGGTTGCTCATCAGCTCGTGGGGTGTGCCCTGTTCGGCGATCCGCCCTTCGTCCATGAACACCACCCGGTCGGCAACCTCACGGGCGAAGCCCATCTCATGGGTGACCACGACCATGGTCATTCCTTCGCGGGCGAGATCCTTCATGACGGCGAGGACCTCGCCCACCATCTCCGGGTCGAGGGCCGAGGTGGGCTCGTCGAACAACATCAACCGCGGCTGCATGGCCAGGGCCCGGGCGATGGCCACCCGCTGTTGCTGGCCGCCGGACAGGTGTCGCGGGTAGGCGTTTCGTTTGTCTGCCAGGCCGACCCGGCCGAGCAGCTCCATGGCCCGGGCGGTGACCACCTTCTTGTTCTCGCCCTTCACCCCGACCGGTGCCTCGATGATGTTCTGCAGCACGGTCATGTGCGGGAAGAGGTTGAACTGCTGGAACACCATGCCGATCTCGGCCCGGCGGGTGCAGATGTCCTTGTCCTTGAGTTCGTACAGCTTCTCGCCCACCAGGCGATGGCCGACGAGTTGGCCGTGCACGCTCAGCAGGCCGGCGTTGATCCGCTCGAGATGGTTGATGCAGCGCAGGAAGGTGCTCTTGCCGGAGCCGGAGGGTCCGATGATGCAGACCACCTCACCCTCGGCCACCTGCATGTCGATCCCGCGCAGTACCTCGAGGCTGCCGAAGCTCTTGTGCACACCAACGGCTTCGACCACCGGTGCAGCCGTTCCGGTGGTGGAGGGCGAGGTGCTCGTCATCGTGACCGTCCTTCGGGGGTGAGCGGTGGTGGATCGGCCACGGCTGTGCGGGCACTGCGCCAGTTGAGCCCGGTCAGCCGTCTCAACATCGTGGGCCCTTGGATGGTGGCTCCGGAGCTGCGGGACCCGCGAGAGTATCGGCGCTCCAGGAAGCCCTGACCGACCATCAGCACCGAGGTGACGATCAGGTACCAGAGGGTGGCGACGATCAACAGCGGAATCGTCTGGTAGGTCCGGGTGTAGATGACCTGGGTGGAGTAGAGCAGTTCGGGCAGGGCGATCACACTGACCAACGAGGTCGCCTTGAGCATCGAGATGACCTGGTTGCCGGTGGGCGGGATGATGAAACGCATCGCCTGCGGAAGGACCACCCGTCGGGTGATCCGGTTGCGCCGCATACCGAGTGCCTGCGCCGCCTCGACCTGCCCGGGCTCGACCGACAGGATGCCCCCGCGGATGATCTCGGACATGAAGGCTGCTTCGTTGAGGGCGAGGGCGGCCAGGGCGACCACGTACGGGGTGATGATCGTGTTGACGTTGCCGCTGACGAATTCCGGCCCGAACGGGATGCCCAGGGAGAGCTTCGGGTACAACGCCGAGATGTTGTAGAGCAGGATCAGCTGGACCAGCAGCGGGGTACCGCGGAAGACCCAGACGTACAGGCCCGCAATCGATTTCAGAACCGGGCTGCCGGACAACCGCATCAGGGCCAGGACAACGCCGAGGACGATGCCGATCAGCATCGCCAACGCCGTCAGCTCCAGGGTCCGGCCGAGACCGGACAGGACGGATTTCGAGGTGAAGTACTTCGCGACGACGTCCCACTGGAAGTTCTTGTTGGTGATCAGGGTGTTCACCAACATGGCCGCCAGGACCAGGGCCACGGCGCTGGCGATCCAGCGACCGGGGTGTTTCAGTCGCACGACCTTCAACGTCTGCCCCCCGACCCCGACCGGATGTGCCGGTGCCCGGGTCGTCATGACTTCGGTGCGGAGTTGATCAGCGCCTCGTCCACGGCCAGGTCGGTCAAACCGTAGGCGGCCAGGATCTTCCCGTAGCTGCCGTCGGCGATCATCTTCGCCAGGACGGCGTGGATGACGGGCAGCAGCGGGCTCTCCTTCGGGAAGGCCATCGCCGAGAGCCCACCGCGGAAGGCCTCGCCGCTGCGCTCGACCCGGCCGCTGTCCTGCTGGGCGATGTAGCCGACCTGTGCGGCGGCGGTGATGTAGGTGTCGGTGCGCTTGCTGATGACAGCCAGCACACCCTCGTTGTTGGTCTGGTAGGCCTGCAGGGTGATGGCGGGTTTGCCTTCGGAGACGCACTTCTCGGACTGGGTGGTGGCAGCCTCCTCCTCGACGCTGCCGGCGGCGTAGCCGACCGTCAGACCGCACAGGGCGTCGAGCGTCAGGTCAGCCTTGCCGCCGTCCTTGCTGACCAGGAAGGCCGAACCCCCACGGATGTAGTCGATGAAGTCGACTTCCTTCTGCCGCTCGGGGGTGTCGAGCATCGGGGCGACGGCGAACTGGTAGCGGGCGGCCGCCAGACCGGGAATGAGGTTGGCGAAAGTGGTGTGCTGCAGGTCGATCTTCATCCCGAGCACCTCACCGAAGGCGGCGGCGAGATCGGGTGCCAGGCCGACGATGGTGGTGTTGTCCTCGGCGTACGAGGCGAAGGGCTCGCCGATCGTGGCGTCGGTGACGATCGTCAAGGTGCCGGCAGCGCGGATGTCGGCGGGGAGCATCGCCTGCAGTTCCTCCGACACCGCAAGGGTTTCCCGTGCGGGAGCGGTGGCTGCCGGGGTGTCGGCGGCGGGTGTCTCCTCCGGATCGGAACTGCAGCCGGTGAGGACGAGGGCCGAGGCCAGGGCGACGATCGCGCCGCGGCCGAGGATGGTGAAGGGCTTCATGACGGGGTGTTCCTCCTGTGTGCGGTGCTGGGGCGGTTGCTGCTGAGTGGGGTGCTGCCGCATTCCCGCTGCAGGCTCCGCTGCTGTGGATCAGATGCGAATGGTGGGAAGGGATCAGGGTTTTCCGGTGCCGCTGCGCCGGTCCTTGACAAGTCGGCCGATACCGAGGACATGTTCTGCCATGGCCAGATGGGCCCTGTCGGCATCCCGTTTGCTGATGGCATCGAGGATCTCCCGATGGCCTGCGCAGGATTCGGCCCGGCCGGTGCGTGTCTGGTGGGATTCTGTTCGGACGTCCTGCAGCCAGTCTGCGGTGACGTTGGCCAGGCTGACCAGCAGGCTGTTCTGGGAGGCGACCGCGATCTGCAGATGGAACTCCCGGTCCAGGCTCGCTGATTCCTCGGGGGAGAGGTCGGGGTGTGAGGCCGCGAGGATCTCGGTGAGCCGGGCCAGGTCGGCGGGGGTGGCACGTTCGGCGGCGCGGCCGGCGACGGCGGGCTCGAAAGCCTCCCGCAGGTCGACCACCTCGAGGAGCTGGCGGGCGGACTCGTCGAAGATCCCCAGCATGTTGGTGGAGTTGGAGCTGGGCTCCTGGATCACCGCGCCGCGGCCGGGTCGACGATCGATGACCCCCTTGAGGGCGAGTTCGTAGAGGCCGTCCCGGACAGTGGTGCGGGAGACATCCAGGGCCTCGGCGATCTGCCGCTCCGGCGGGAGCTTGTCCCCGGCTTTGAGTTCGCCGCTGGCGATCAGCCGCTCGAAATGGGCGGTGACCTGCGATCCGAGCGCTCGTGGGCGCACGGTGGGCCATTCGAAGCTCATGGGGTGCTCCCTTGAGGGGTGGGCGGCGGCGGATGATCGCCTGGTATCTTGGTCCAACCAACCTACCAGATGTGAGATATGTCCAAGCAACCTTTTTTCGCCGGGCCACCACAGTGAGCCTGGGAGCCCTCGTGCTGATCGCCGTTGCCGGCGTGCTGGCCGGTGGGCTGAACACGGCAGCCGGGGGCGGGACATTGGTGTCCTATCCGGCCCTGCTGCTGGCCGGGCTGCCGCCGCTGTCGGCGAATGTCAGCTCCGCGATCGGGCTGATTCCGGGGTACGTCGGGGGAGCGGCCGCGTATCGCTCCGAGCTGGCCGAACTGCGTCCGAGCCTGCGCAAATACCTGCCGTTGGGGATCATCGGCGGACTGCTCGGTGCCGCCCTGTTGCTGATCACCCCGCCGAGTGCCTTCGAAAACCTCGCCCCGTACCTGGTTCTCGGAGGATCGTTGCTCTTCCTCGGCCAGCCGGCCCTCAGCGCCCGGATGGCCAAAGGAGGGCGCTCGGCACCGTCCGGACACGACCTGCGGGCGCTGATCGGCATTGCCGCGACCAGTGCCTACGGGTCGTACTTCAGCGCGGGGGTCGGCGTGATGTACCTGGCCGTGCTCGGACTGCTGACGACCGTGGGACTGCAACACGCCAATGCGTTGAAGAATCTGCTGTCGGTCGCGGCGGTCGGAGCCGGGGCGCTGGTGTACGTATGGAGCGACCACGTGCACTGGGATGCTGTTGCGGTGCTGCTGGTGTCGTCACTGGTGGGCGGGTACCTCGGCGGGCGTGTGGCGCGCCGGATGAGCGCCCGGGCGTTGCGGGCGGTGGTCGGGGCCACGGGCCTGATCGTCGGGTTCGGGTTGTTGATCTCGAGCTGGTAGGGCCGGTCACTACCTGATTGAGAACGGCGTCGGCGCTGGGGAACTTCACCTGCCCCGCACCCGCGTGGAGGTCCGCGGCGGCCATCAGCCAGTTGTCGTCGAGATCCGCCGGAACGATCGGGCGTCGGGTGTGGGGCGCCGCACCGGTGGCGGACGGCATTGTTCCCGTTGATGCCGGTCGTTCTGATGGCGAGTTGGAGTTCTCGGGAGGAGGGCTGTCCTCCTACTCGGTCATCGGTGGTCACCTTCGCTTGGCCTGCCGTCGTCCTTGAGCCCGGTTCCGGCGTTTATCGCCGTGACTGCCCAGGTGGCGGACGGAGGGCCATGCTCTCGAGCAGGATCCTTCCGACCGGTAGTTGTCCACACTGCGGTGTTCCATCCACAGCGGCCGGTTCGGTTCTGGTGGTCGTGGCCGCTGCGGCCCAGGCTTGCCTTCGGTGGTTGTTCCGAGCGAGGGGGATGTGATGGCGGCAAAGGATGTGTTGGGTCGGCGGGGTGAGGATCTGGCGGCGGAGTTCTTGGAGTCGTTGGGTCTGGTGGTGTTGTCGCGGAACTGGCGGTGTCGGGAGGGGGAGTTGGACATCGTGGCGACGGATCGGGTGGACACCTTGGTGATCTGCGAGGTGAAGACGAGGACGGGGACCGGTTTCGGCACGCCCGTGGAGGCGGTGACGTACGCGAAGCGACGACGGTTGCGGCGGTTGGCGCAGTTGTGGTTGTCGCAGACGGGTTTGCGTCATGCGACGGTGCGTTTTGACGTGGTGGGGGTGTTGTGGCCGCCTGATGCGGGTCCGGAGATCGTCCATGTGCCGGAGGCGTTCTGATGGCGGTGGCCAACACCACCGCGGTCGCGTTGTCGGGGATCGAGGGGGAGGTGGTGACGGTGGAGGCGGCGTTGGCTCCGGGGTTGCCGGGGACGACGGTGATCGGTATGGGGGATGCGGCGGTGGGGCAGGCGAAGGAGCGTGTCCGGTCGGCCTTGTTGAACTCGGGGGAGAAGTGGCCGGAGAAGCGGATCACGTTGGCGTTGTCGCCGGCGGCGCTGCCGAAGCGGGGTGCGGCCTTTGACCTGGCGTTGGCGGTCGCGGTGTTGCAAGCGGCCGAGGAGGTGCCGGTGGCGTCGACGGTGGGTGTGGTGTTGATCGGTGAGTTGGGGTTGGACGGGAGTGTGCGGGCGGTGCACGGTGTGTTGCCGTCGATGTTGGCGGTGGCCCGTATCTCGTGTCGGGTGGTGATCGTGCCGGAGGCGAATCTGGCCGAGGCGGCGTTGGTGGGTACTGCCCCGGTACTGGGCGCGCGCAGCCTGGCGGATGTGTTGGTCCATCTGCGGGGCAAGGGGACTCCGTTGTCGTCACCTCCTGCCGGGCGTCCGGTACGGGTGGAGAACGGTCCGGACATGAAGGACGTGCTGGGGCAGCCGGAGGCGCGGGCGGCGTTGGAGGTGGCGGCGGCGGGTGGCCATCATCTGGCGATGATCGGGCCGCCGGGTGCGGGAAAGACCATGCTGGCGGCCAGGTTGCCGGGTCTGTTGCCCCCGTTGACGCGGGAGGAGGCGATCGAGGTGACGGCGGTGCATTCGGTGGGTGGGATGTTGTTGGACGGTGATCCGTTGATCTGCCGGGCGCCGTTCGTGGATCCGCATCATTCGGCGTCATTGGCAGCAGTGGTGGGTGGTGGCTCGAAAGTCATTCGGCCGGGCAGTATCTCGATGGCCCACCGGGGTGTCCTCTTCCTCGACGAGGCCCCGGAGTTCAAGGGTTCGGTGCTGGATTCGTTGCGGCAGCCGATGGAGAGCGGGGAGGTGATGATCGTGCGGTCGGTGGGTTCGGTGCGGTATCCGGCCCGGTTCCAGTTGGTGTTGGCGGCGAATCCGTGTCCGTGTGCGGCAGCGCGGGACATCGATTGTGTGTGTCCGTCGGGGGCGCGTCGTCGCTATCTGGGTCGGTTGTCGGGGCCGTTGCTGGACCGGGTGGACATTCGGGTGGATCTGCCGGCTCTGGATCCGGCGGCGTTGGCGGGCCGGGTGGAGGGGGAGAGTTCGGCGGTGATCCGGGGTCGGGTGGTGACGGCGAGGGAGCGGGCGGTGCGTCGGTGGGGTGATGCGCCGTGGTCGTCCAATGCGGAGGTGCCGGGTCCGGTGGTGCGTAGGTGTTGGCGGCCGGATCCGCCGGAGGCGGCGTTGTTGGAGAGGGCGGTGCGGTCGGGGCAGTTGACGGGGCGGGGGTATGACCGGGTGTTGAGGCTGGCGTTGACGTGTGCGGATCTGGCGGGGCGGGAGGTGCCGGTGTTCTCGGATGTGGCGATGGCATTGGGCCTGCGCAGTGTGGAGGCGTCGTGACGGTCGATGAGCGGGTGTTGCGGGCGCGGGCGGGGTTGTTGCGATTGACGGAACCACCGGCGGTGCCGATGGCGGCCTTTGTGGGTGAGGTGGGGCCGGTGGCGGCGTTCGAGGCGGCGATCGCGGGCACGGCTCCGGGGCGGGTGATGGGGGCGGTGGCGGCTCGTTGTGTGGGGCGGAGTCCGGAGATGTTGCGGGGGTTGGCTTCTGTCGATTTGGAGTGTGCTGCGGCGGCGGGGGCCCGGTTGATCTGTCCGGAGGTCGCGGAGTGGCCGACGGGTGCCTTTTCGGGTTTCGGGGTGGCGGACGCGCGTGGTGTGGTGGGTTCGGCTGCGCCGTTGGGACTGTATGTGCGGGGTGGTGATCTGGAGGGGCTGCCGAGGACTGGGGTGACGGTGGTGGGTGCGCGGGCGTGTACGGCGTACGGGCAGCGGGTGGCTGCGGATTTGGCGGTGGGGGTGGTGGATGCCGGTCTGGTGGTGGTGTCCGGTGGTGCGTTCGGGGTGGATGCGGCGGCTCATCGGGCGGCGTTGTCGGCGGGCGGGCGGACGATCGCGGTGTTGGCGTGTGGGATCGATCGGTGTTATCCGGTGGCGAATACCGTTCTGTTGCAAGGGGTTGCGGAGTCGGGGTGTGTGGTGAGCGAGTATCCGCCGGGGACTACTCCGGCGCGGCATCGGTTCCTGGTGCGGAACCGGTTGTTGGCGGCGTTGGGGTCGGTGACGGTGGTGGTCGAGGCGGGGCGGCGGTCGGGTTCGTTGAGTACGGCGGGTGCGGCGGCGTTGTTGGGTCGGGTGGTGATGGCCGTGCCGGGGCCGGTCTCGTCGGCGATGTCGGTGGGGTGTCATGTGTTGTTGCGGGACCGGTTCGCGTTGGTGGTAACCGATGCGGCGGATGTGGTGCAGGTGGTTCGTGGTCTGGAACCGGTGGGGTTGTTCCCGGAGCCGGAGGTCGGGGCGGATCTGTCCCGTCCCACGGATGGGTTGGACGAGGTGCACACGCGTGTGTACGAGGCGTTGGCGGCGCGGTCGGGGCGGTCGGTGGAGGAGTTGTCGATGGAGTCGGGAATCGAGGGCCGGCGGGTGATGGAGACCTTGCCGGTGCTGCAGCTGTCGGGGTTGGTGCGTCGGGAGGGGCCGTTGTGGTTCCGGGTGCGGACGGCCCGGTCTCGTTGACGATCCTTCCCGTTCCCGCGCACCGTTTTCGTTCTCGCGCGCGAAGTTTCGTGCGCGAGGAACAACATCGTGCGCGGGAACAAATCGGTGGGGATTTGCTGGAAAGGTCTGGACACATGTTCGAGTATGACGGTATGATGTG
>QXCQ01000132.1:288696-288765 GCA_003576535.1 Nakamurella silvestris
CGCTGTGCCGGTGGGGGTGGATCCGCGAGTGGGTTTGCAGGTGTTGGTGGCCCGGCAGGCGTTGATCTC
>QXCQ01000228.1 GCA_003576535.1 Nakamurella silvestris
GAAAGCACTCCAAGCCCGCGACCGCGGCTGCGCCTTCCCCGACTGTGACCGCCCACCCGGCTGGACCGAAGCCCACCACATCCTCCCCTTCAGCGCAGGCGGGGAAACGAAACTGTCCTCAGCCGTACTCGCCTGCGATCACCACCACACACTCCTGCACCACAGCGACTGGGAAGTCCGCATCGCCCCCGACGGAATCCCCGAATTCCTCCCCCCGACCTGGATCGACCACCAACGCACACCCCGCCGCCACCACCGATTTTCCTGAACACCTCCTCCCCACCGCACACCCACCACGTGCAGACAGATCACGTGGCGAGCGCGCGGTGGGGAGGTTGTTTGCCCAGACCCGCAGACCTCCGGTCGTCAGCGCCAGAACTCCACGAGTTCCTCCGCTCGGGCACGGCCCTGGTCGTACCCTGCCCGAGCGGCCGCCGGTCGCAGGGACAGGTCCATCGCGTTCGCCCCGAACATGTGCTCGGAGCTGCTGTCCGGGCAGATCGTCGCGACCCTGCTCCCGCGGGAACGTAGATCGGCGACCTGGGTAGCCAGGTCCAGGTGCCAAGCCGGTGGCGTCAAGGTTCGACCGCCGAACGGCGACAGCACCAGCACTCGGGCGAACCCGGTTGCCAGATCGGCGTTCTCGGCGTTCGTCCGGTAACCGCCGTCGATGTAGCGCCTACCTCCGATCTCGTACGGAAGTCCGCTGGAGCAGCTGGCGGCCACCGCATCCGCCAGCTCCACCCCGCTGTGACGGTCGAACACCACCGGGTCCCCCGTGACGGCGTCCACCGCCGTGATCAGGATCGATCGTGCAGGCCAGGACTGATGGGGCAACCGCGCAGCGACCGTCGTGCGCCACTGGGACTGCCAGGTGCCGTCCGACGCCGCCTCCCGCTCCAGCGCCGACGCACCCATCCTGCGACGCATATCGGCCGCGTCGACGGAATCGGCGATGATCTTGTTCGTCCGCGCCAGGTGGTCCACCACCGGCCGGACAGACCCGCGCACTGCACCCGCTCCCGGTCCTGGCCGCTGCCCGGGACCTGCGGCAAGGACGGCGGCGAGCAAATCGGCGGGCGTTGCCCCGGCGAGCTGGGCGGCCGCCGTCGACCCGGCCGATGTTCCCACGGTCAGGTCGGCCCCGGTCACGTCCAGCCCGGCCTCGAACAGGCCGGCGACCACACCGATCAGCCAGGCATTGCCGGTCGAGCCGCCACCGCCCAGGACCAGGGCGCGTTCGCCGGTCGAGGGTGCCGGGTGGCCGTCGTCGACGCCCGCACGATACTGGCCGGACGCACGCAGCTCGGGTGCGGTCATGGAGGCGGAGTACTGCGATGAGGATTCAGATGTGTTCATGGGACTTGCCTTTCGCCGATTTTCTGGCGGGCGCTCCCGATGGGCGACTGACTCAGTCGCGCGATCGTGGATCGCAGGGAGCACCCACTGTGGATACTGCGTACATGGGTGTCACCTCCTGTCGATCGGTCACGATGGTTGGGACGTTAGCACCCAGCGACGCGGTGCGCCATCGTTAAAAGAGTCGGTCGTCAGGCCCGCCTCCGCGGGCCTGACGACCGTCACACTGCGGCCGGATGCCGACCCGGGTCAGTGCTCCATCGAACCGTGGGCGTCGAACTCCGCCACCGAGGCCGGTCGCACCAGGAACGGCCGCATCATGCCCGAATCCTCGTGGTCGAGCAGATGGCAGTGGTACATGAAAGCCCCGGTGCCGCCCACGAAATGGCCTGCCACACTGGTCCATTGACCTGGCTGAATGGCGAACGTGTCCTTCCATCCCTGCTGGTACGCCGGGATCGGCACCGTACCGATGACGGACAGCGGAGCGGTGGTGCCTCCGAGCGGGAGGGACCAGCTCGACAGGTCCAGTTGGCGCCGGTCGATCTCCTGGAACTGCGCCAGGTGGATGTGCATGGGATGCACGGGTCCGCCCAGGTGCAGGAAGTTCCACACCGTCCACCGCCCGTGTCGGAAGAACAAGGTGGTCGAATCGTGGAACGAGCCGGCCCTCTTCACGAAGGTCCGCACCTGCCCCGTCGTCGGGTCGGTGAGTTGGATCCGACCGGCACCCGGCTCGCCCTGGCCGGAATGCTCCTCGTGGCCGGTCACCTCCCCCAGTTCCCAGAGCTGGGCATGCAGGTTGTTGAGGGAACCCCCCGGGGCGAGGGCGATGAACACCTCGTCGTGGTCGTCGGGCACCGTGGTGCCCCGCTCCAGCCGCCGGTAGGACGCTGCCAGCACAGGGGGCACGGTGGAACGCGACACCTGCGAGGTCGCGGCCACGTCGAACCGCATGATGTCCGGTTCGACATTGGTCGTGCCGTAGTTGGTGAGGACCAGTTTGCGACCCTGCAGGGCCGCGAAATCGATCACCACGTCGACCCGCTCGGCCGGGGCGAAATTCAAACCGTCGGCGGGGAACGGTTCCGGACGCGGAAGCAACCCGCCGTCGGTACCGATGATCGTGACCGCCTGGTGCAACGAGACGCTGCGGTTGTCGGCATCGACCAGTTTCAACCGGTAGATCCGGGAGACGGAGGCGTTCAGCAGCCGGAATCGATACTGTCTGCGCCCGACGGACATCCGCGGCCAGATCGTCCCGTTGGCCATGTTGAAGGGTCCGGTCATCGGAACCGGGGCACCGCCCTCGCCCCCGATCACCCCGATCTTGAACATCAGCTGCCCGTTCGGCGCGCCGGAGGCATCGGTGTCGAGGTTGCAGTCACTGATGATCAGCGGCACGTCGTACTGATCCCGCGGCAGACGCAGTCGCTGCTCCTCGGTGTCCTTGACGACGTACATCCCCACCAGACCGGCGTGCACGTTGAACCGGGTGATGTCCATGGCGTGGTCGTGGTACCAGAGTGTGGTGGCCGCCTGGCCGTTCGGATACCGGCCGCGTTGCACGGAGCCGGACCCGACACCGTTGGTCGACAGGCCGTCGTCGACACCGTTCACGCAGGCGCCGTGCACGTGAACCACCGTCCACGGTTCGAGATCCTTCAGCGCGGCAGTGGGCAGGTGGTAGGGCAGCGGAGCTCCGGAGGGATCCCGCCACCCCGGCCGCCGGGTGGCGGCAAGCGCGTCGGTGGTCGACGGCCCGACCACCTCCACACCCGTCAGCGGGATCGTCCCGGTGAGGCGGTTGCGCCAGGTGATGTTCACCGGGGTGTTGCGCTGCACCACGATCGTCGGCCCCGGGAAGGACCCTCCGTAGGACCAGACGGTGGTCGGCGGCAGCTGCGAATGCAGTCGGCGCCGAGCGACCTTGCTGGTGATGACGAGTTCCTGCCCGTTACGTGGCGCGTTGATGACCGGCGGGATCTTCAGCTGGTCGCGGAACTTCTGCAGACCCCAGTTCGGCGCCACGAACGGCGCGGCCGGTGGACGCTTCTGGAAAGCTCTCGGAATAAGAGCCTTCCTCTCGGAGATGGTCGCGGGAGAGGTCGCTGCGGCGGGTAATCCGTTCATCGCAACCGCGCCTGCCGCCAGTGTTCCGCCCAGGAATGTCCGCCGTCGCATCTGTGCCTTCCTCAAGCCGTTCATCGACTTTCTCCGCCGTTGGAGAAGTCCGGTTTCTCCGCCGTTGGAGAAGTCCGGCGAGAATGATGACACACCGACTTTTGTCGGTTCACCACCGGGGGACAAGTGCTCCGCCGGGCTCAACCAGCCGGGGCAACCGACAACGAATGACCCCTGTGCGTCAGCACATCACCCGTACGAGGGGTGAGCATCTTCTCGATCCAGGTCGGTTCCACCGGACAGAGCCTGGTGATCCGCCATTCCTCCTGGGTTTTGCGATCAATCGCCCGAACACACCTGCAGCGACATTACGCCGTGCTTTTCTATTTGAATTCTCATGCATTTATCTGGCGCGCACGGTCACGGGCGGGAAAGGCCCTGATCCCACCCGTTCGACCTTGCACACCGCACCAGGGTGAGGGAGCCAAGATGCCGGTGACTCCCCCACCCTCACGCAAGCGGGGGAGCCAAGATGCCGGTGGCTCCCCCGCCCTGACCGGCTCGAGGCAGCCGGCAGGTCATGTCGCCGGACTCCTCCGGCCGCTGCTCACGCAGCGAGATCAGGTGCCCAGGTAACCGGCCGGGAACGCCGGGAGGTCGTCGCCGCCGAACCGGGCGTAGAACAGGTCCGGCAGTTCCTGGTAGGTGTCGAGCAAGGCATCCCGTTCGACCTTGTCGGTGACCGGGACCTGCGGCAGGACCCATTCCTTCGGGATCTGCTCACCGGCCCAGATCTTCTCGGCAGCGAGGACGGCAGTTCGCCACTGGAAGTTCGAGTACGCCAGCCCGATGCCGTTGAGGTCGGTTTCCTTCCACTTGCGCAGGAAGGTCATCTCGTCCTCGCCCACGAACACCGGGTAGTCCTTGCCCGCGTCCTCGAAGGCCTCGATGGCCGAGAGGGCACCGGCACCGGCGTCCATCCAGATCCCGTCGATGTCACCCTGCTCCAGGTACTGGGCGACGATCTGCTTGATCTTGGCCCCGTCGCCACCGGTGAACTCCTGGCCGACAACGGTCAGACCGGAGTTCGCGAAGATCTCGTCCGCCGCAGCCCAACGGTTCTCCAACACATCGATCCCGGGACCCACACGCAACGCGAGCACCCGCTTCCCGGGCTCCAGGTTCTTCACCAGGAACTCCGCGCCGTCGGCGCCGTAGGCGTAACCACCGATCGGGTGGATGAAGGTCGTGGCGCAATCGGTATTGACGCCGCGATCGAAAACGATGACCGGGACCCCACTGTCACAGGCGGCCTGGACGGCCGGGGTCAGCGTCGCTGTCGTGGACGGCGACACGATGAGCGCCCCGCACCTGCCGTCGGCGACGAACTTCTGGATGTCCGTGATCTGCTGATCGTCCTTGTCGGCGGCGTCGGAGTAGAAGTACTCGCCGATGACACCCTTCTCCTGCAACATCTTGATCTGCGACTGCATGGTGACGTAACCGGTTGCCCGCCAGGGGTTACCGGTCGAAGCGTTGGAGAAGCACAGGTTCTGCTTCCCTTCCTCCTTGAACGTTGCGGTGTCGATCAGCTCGGCGTCGATGGACTGCAGCCACGGGGTGGCCGGGTCGCCTTCCGGGGTGGCCGTGCGCTGTGCCAGCTGGCGGTCGTAATCGGCGCGGACGAACCACTCGGAGTCAGGTTTGTCAGGACCGGAACCGGTTGCGCCCACGGCTGTTCCGGAAGCGGTCGCGCTGCCAGGTGCGCTCTGCTCGACCGAGTTCCCACCGGGACCCTCGGACGTCGCAGCTGTGGAGCGCGCCGGTGTCGACGCGTTGTTCCCGGTGGCTCCCGAGGTATCGGAACTGCACCCTGAAGTGATCAGCACTCCGGCCGCGGCCACAGCCGCGAGAGTGGATTTGGTTCTCATTCGTAGATCTCCTCATGGGATTTGATGTCGACACACGCTGTGTCGGTTGATCTGTGGAGGGCTCGCGCTCACTCGGGAGGACGACGCTCCGGTGCCCGCCGACCGGAGCAGGACAGGCGGCGGCCGGGGTTGCTCGGGCCTGCGGGCCCGAGCAACCCCACCGGGTGTGCCTACTTCCTTGCGTGGTGGATCAGCCCTGCGTGGGGTGCTTCAAGCGGTACAGGA
>QXCQ01000088.1:0-68691 GCA_003576535.1 Nakamurella silvestris
GGAGCGAGGTCGCCCAGATCCTCCCGCGAGTGGACGGTGGCCCCCCTGTTGTCCCGCGAGTGGACTGTGACACCTCCTGTTGTCCCGCGAGTGGACTGTGACGCCCCTGTTGTCCCGCGAGTGGACGGTGGCACCCCACAAGTTGGGGTGTGGGGGTCCGTTCGCGGGACGAGGTCGCACCTGTTTGTCTCGCGAGTGGACTGTGGCCCCCAGTTGTCTCGCGAGTGGACTGTGACGCCCCAGGATGCGAGGTGTGGGGGTCCGCTCGCGGGAGGGGACAGCGTCCGCTCGCCGGGGGAGGTCACGCGCGCCCCGGCAGGCCTTCACGGGTGCCGGCCGGCGGCGCGGCTAAGTTGGAGCCATGCAGCGACGGATCCTGGGGATCGAAACCGAGTTCGGCATCACCTGCACGTTCAACGGACAGCGCAGGCTGTCCCCGGACGAGGTGGCGCGTTACCTGTTCCGCCGGGTCGTGTCCTGGGGCAGGTCCTCGAACGTGTTCCTGCGCAACGGCTCACGGCTGTACCTGGACGTGGGATCCCACCCGGAGTACGCCACCGCCGAATGTGACGACCTGTCGACCCTGATCGCCCATGACAAGGCCGGGGAACACATCCTGCAGGACCTCGTCGTCGACGCCGAGGCCAGGCTCGCCGAGGAAGGGGTCGGCGGTGACATCTACCTGTTCAAGAACAACACGGACTCGGCCGGCAACTCCTACGGCTGCCACGAGAACTTCCTGATCGCCCGCCAGGGGGAGTTCTCCCGGATCTCGGACGGGCTGATCCCGTTCCTGGTCACCCGGCAGCTGATCGTCGGGGCCGGCAAGGTCCTGCAGACCCCGCGCGGGGCCATGTACTGCCTGTCCCAACGGGCCGAGCACATCTGGGAGGGGGTCTCCAGCGCCACCACCCGCTCCCGGCCCATCATCAACACCCGTGACGAGCCCCATGCCGACGCCGAACGGTTCCGGCGGCTGCACGTCATCGTCGGGGACTCCAACATGAGCGAGACGACCACGATGCTCAAGGTCGGCTCGGCCGCCCTGGTCCTGGAGATGATCGAGGCGGGTGTCCCGCTGCGCGATTTCACCTTCGAGAACCCGATCCGGGCGATCCGTGAGATCTCCAACGACCTGACGGGTCGACGCCCGGTGAAACTCGCCGCCGGTGGTGAGGTCAGCGCCCTCGAGGCGCAGATCGACTACTACACCCGGGCCGCGGACTACGTCGCCAAACGGGGCAGCGACCCCATGTCCGAGCGGGTCCTCGACCTCTGGCAGCGCACCCTGCGCGCGGTGGAGACCGGTGACCATTCCGCCGTGGACACCGAGATCGACTGGATCATGAAGAAGAAACTCATCGACCGGTACATGGCGAAGAACGACCTGGACCTGACGGCGCCGCGGGTCGCCCAGATCGACCTGACGTACCACGACGTGCGTCCGGGCCGTGGGCTGTACTCGTTGCTGGCCGCCCGCGGCCTGGCTGCCAGGGTCGTCACCGACGAGGCGATCACCGAGGCGGTCTCGGTTCCGCCCCAGTCCACCCGGGCACGGCTGCGGGGCCAGTTCGTCGCCGCCGCCCAGGACGCCGGACGGGACTACACGGTCGACTGGGTCCATCTCAAACTCAACGACCAGGCCCAGCGCACCGTGCTGCTCAAGGATCCGTTCAAGGCGGTCGACGAGCGGGTGGACAAGCTCATCTCAGCCATCTGACCGGGCCCCTCGTGTCGGGTGACGGCAGCACGTCGGTGAGCGGATCGGGCGCGCCCGATCGGCCGTAGTGCGACATCGCGGGGTCGGATGTGAAAGCCTGTTCGATGTGGCGAAGACGAAAGCGGAACGACTACTCAACCTCGTCATCGCGTTGTTGAACTCCGAGCGCTACCGCGATGTGTCCTGGATCCGGGACAAGGTCGACGGTTACGAGGACGCGGCCTCCGACGAGGCCTTCTTCCGGATGTTCGAACGGGACAAGAACGAGCTCCGTGACCTGGGGATTCCTCTGCAGACCTCGCCGGACGGCGCCTACCGGATCCCGCCGGGGGAGTTCTCGCTGCCGGAACTGACCTTCACCCCGAGCGAGAAGGCCGCGCTCGCCCTCGCCGGGAGGCTGTGGGAGACGACCGTCCTGGCCGAGGCCGGGTCCGGGGCGCTGCGCAAGATCAACGACGCCGGAGGCGACACCGAGGCGGGCGATCCGGAAACGGACCATCCCGCCCTCGCGCAGGCGACCTCGTTGTTGCAACCCCGGGTGCGGACGGCCGATCCGGCGTTCCAGCCGATCTACACCGCCGTCCGGGCCCGTCGGCTCGTCACCTTCGACTACCGCAAGGACCAGGCCGGCACCGTCGAGACACGCAAGGTCCAGCCCTGGGGGCTGGTGTCCTGGCGCGGCCGTTGGTACGTCGTCGGTTTCGACGAGGACCGGTCGGCCCAGCGCACCTTCCGCCTTTCCCGCATCAACGGCGCCGTTCGGACCACCGGGCGGGCCGGGGCCTTCACCCCGCCGCTGGACGTGGATCTGCTGTCCGTCGTCGCCTCCTCCAGCCCGCCGCCGGTGGAACGGTCGGCGGTGCTGTTGGTGCGCCCGGGCAGCGGCGCGGGGCTGCGTCGTCGGGCAACCGTCATCGGCAGCGGTGTGGTCGGGGACGAGGTCTTCGAACGGCTCCGCATCCCCGTCGGCCACCTGTGGGACACCGCCAGGGCGGTGGTGGGTCTCGGTCCGGATGCCGTGGTGGAGTCCCCCGAGGACCTGCTCGCCGCAGTGGTGCGGCTGCTCCAGGGCGCGCGCGGGGGTGAGGTGGCATGAGCGAGACCGCTACCGACCGGCTCGCCCGGATGCTCGCCCTCGTCCCGTACATCTCCCGGCGGCCCGGTGTGGCCATCGGTGACCTGGCGGCCGAGTTCGGGGTCAGCGCCGGCCAGATCGCCGATGACCTCGACCTGCTGATGGTCTGCGGTCTGCCCGGCTACTACCCGGACGACCTGATCGACGTGGTCCTGGACGACGAGGGCGGTACGGTCTCGATCGCCTTCGACGCCGGCATCGAACGCCCCGTCCGGCTCAGCCATGACGAGGCCGTCGCCTTGACGGTGGCCCTGCGCACCCTGGCGGATCTGCCCGGCCTGGTCGACCGGGACGCGGTCTTCTCCGCGCTGGCCAAGCTGGAACAGGCCGGGGCCGGTGCGGCCGCCGAGGTGCGGATCGCCGCCGCCGCCCCGGCACCTGCCCTCGGGTTGGTACGGCAGTCGTTGGACGAGGCCCGCCGGTTGTGGATCCGGTACTACACCGCTTCCCGGGACACGTTGACCGAACGGGAGGTCGATCCGATCCGGCTCCTCGTCACCGACGGGCACTCCTACCTGGAGGCCTACTGTCACCTGGCCCTGGCGGTCCGCCATTTCCGGATCGACCGCATCGAACAGGCCAGGCTGCTCGACGAACCCGCGCAGGTTCCGTTGTGGGTCGACGAGGAGGTGCCGGAGCGGATGTTCCACCCCGACCCGGCCGTCGCCCCGGTGACCTTGCGGCTGCATCCGGCCGCCCGGTGGATCGCCGAGTACTACGAGGTGCAGCAGCTCGGTGAGCCCGACGAGGGCGGCGCGATCGTGGTCAGCATCCGTGCGGCGAGCGACGACTGGCTGGTCCGCCTGGTGCTCTCCCTCGGTGGTGCGGCCGAAATCGTCGATCGACCGGATCTTGCAGCCCAGGTGATCACCCGGGCCACGGCAGCACTTGCGGCGTATTCCGATCCGAACAGCTGACGGCGACGAACAACTCCCGAGCCGCAGACCGGTCCACCGGGCCCGTCGGCTCGGGGGGCGGGAACTCGACCGAGTTGCCGGAGTGATCCGCGGCACTGCGTAGGATCACCCACAGAACTTGTGCAATTCAACAAAACCCTGGAGCGCGCGTGGCCCTGTTTCGCCGTAAGTCCGTCGAGCGGGCGGCCGACGGCTCGATGTCGTTGATGGAGCACCTGTACGAGCTCCGCACACGTCTGTTCTGGGTCGTCGTCGCCATCCTCGGCGGCAGCATCATCTCGTTCGTCTGGTTCGCCAACGGCATCCCGGCGATCCACCTGAAGAGCTTGGGCGACATCGTCACCGGCCCGTTCTGTGCGCTCGATCCGAAGTACCGCAACCCGTTGGACAACCAGGGGTGCGCGTTGATCGGCAACAGCCCGTTCTCGGCGTTGAACCTGCGGCTCAAGGTCGCGTTGATGGCCGGATCGGTGATCTCCAGCCCGTTCTGGTTCTATCAGATCTGGTCGTTCATCACCCCGGCCCTGTATTCCAAGGAACGTCGTTTCGCGACGATCTTCGTCTCCTTCGCCACCGTGCTGTTCGTGGCCGGCGCCGTTCTCGCCTACGTCGTCATCGGCGAGGGCCTGCGAGTCCTCCTCGGTATCGGTGGGGACACCGTCGGGGTCCTGCTCGCACCCCAGGAGTACTTCTCCTTCTTCATCGCCCTGCTGATCATCTTCGGCACGTCCTTCGAGCTGCCGCTGATCCTGATCATGTTGAACGTGATCGGTGTGCTCAAGGGTGCGCAGCTGGCCAAGTGGCGGCGTTACTCGATCTTCGGGATCACCGTGTTCGCCGGTCTGACGGTGCCGGGCAACGACCCGATCACCATGCTCGCCCTGGTCGTCTCGCTCTCCCTGCTGTACGAGGTCAGCGTCCAGGTCTCCAAGATCAACGACAAGCGTCGCGGACGGGTACGCCAGGAGGAAGGTCTGGGTGATCTCGACGACGACCAGGCCTCGAACCTGGATCTGCGTCCCAGCGGTGTCGACGGCACCGGGGACATCGAGCCCCCGGCTCCCGTGGCACCGGCCCGCAAGCCGTTGGAGGACGGCACGCCGTAGCTTCCCGCTGTCCGGGCACCCCCGTCCGAGCACCCGACCGCGCTCCTTCCCGACAACCGCGCTGGATGCAGCGCGCGCGGACGTCGGGAAGGAGCGCGGTGGGGTGGGTCCGAGCCCCCGCCGGGACTGTCCCGCGCTGGCCCGCCTGGCCTCGGGTGACGGCCCGATGTGTCAATCTTGACGGGTGAGCAGCCAACCGGATGAGGAGCTTTCGCCCGCGCAGCGGTTCGAGGCCTCCCGTCGACGCAACGCCTTTCCCGATCTCGGCCGGTTCCGCGAGGAACTGGATTTCGATCTCGACGGGTTCCAGGTCCAGGGCTGCGAGGCGCTGGAGAACGGCCGCGGTGTGCTGGTCTGCGCACCGACCGGGGCCGGGAAGACGGTGGTCGGGGAGTTCGCGGTGTTCCGCGCCCTGCTGCACGGCGGCAAGTGCTTCTACACCACCCCGATCAAGGCGTTGTCCAACCAGAAGTACGCCGACCTGGTCGCCCGGCACGGGGCGGCCTCCGTCGGTCTGCTGACCGGGGACACCTCGATCAACTCCCATGCGCCGGTGGTGGTGATGACCACCGAGGTGCTGCGGAACATGCTGTACGCCGATTCGGCCGATCTGGAGGGTCTGACCTCCGTCGTCATGGACGAGATCCACTACCTGGCCGACAAGTTCCGCGGGGCGGTGTGGGAGGAGGTCATCCTGCACCTGGCCCCGGCGGTCCAGCTGGTGGGCCTGTCCGCCACCGTCAGCAACGCCGAGGAGTTCGGTGCCTGGCTGCAGACCGTGCGCGGGCACACCGAGATCGTCGTCGACGAGCACCGACCCGTCCCGCTGTGGCAGCACATGATGGTGAACCGGCGCATGTACGACCTCTTCGCCGTCGACCGCTCCGACGCCACCGGACCGAAGGCGCACATCCGGATCGACCCGAGTCTGGCCCGGGCCGCCGCCGAGGCCGAGGCCCGCAGCGACCGCTGGGGTGGGGACCGTGGCGGCCGGGGCAAGTTCGACGGCCGGGGGAACGGGACCTGGCGGCCGCCGTCACGCCCGGACGTGATCGAGAAGCTCGACGGCAGCGGCCTGCTGCCGGCCATCACCTTCATCTTCTCCCGGGCCGGCTGCGATGCCGCCGTGGCCCAGTGCGTGCGGGCGAACCTGACCCTCACCACCGAGGCCCAGCGGGTCGAGATCCGCCGCATCATCGACCGCCGGACGGCCGAACTGCCCGAGGCGGACCTGGCGGTCCTGGGCTACTGGGAATGGCGCGAAGCCCTGGAAAGGGGCATCGCCGCCCACCACGCCGGGTTGCTGCCCGCCTTCAAGGAGACCGTCGAGGAGCTGTTCGTCGCCGGACTGGTCAAGGCGGTGTTCGCCACGGAGACCCTTGCCCTGGGCATCAACATGCCGGCCCGGACGGTGGTTCTGGAGCGGCTGACGAAGTACAACGGCGAGGGTCACGTCGACCTCACCGCCGGGGAGTACACCCAGCTCACCGGCCGGGCGGGTCGGCGCGGGATCGACGTCGAGGGCCACGCGGTGGTGATCTGGGCCCCGGGGATGGACCCGCGGGCGGTGGCCGGCCTTGCCTCCAAACGGCTCTACCCGCTCCGCTCCTCCTTCCGGCCCAGCTACAACATGGCCGTCAACCTCACCGACCGGCTCGGCCAGCACCGGGCACGGGCACTCCTGGAACAGTCCTTCGCCCAGTTCCAGTCCAATGCCGCCGTGGTCGGCGTGGCACGTCAGGTCCAGCGCAACGACGAGGCCATCGCCGCGCACACCGAGAAGATGGAATGTCATCTCGGGGACGTCGCCGAGTACCTGGACCTGATGAACCAGTTGGCGGGCAAGGAGAAGGACGCGGCCCGGCACGGTGCGAGCCGTCGTCGGGACGAGACCGCCCGTGATCTGGCGGCCCTGAAACGCGGCGACGTGGTCGCGGTACCGACCGGTCGACGATCCGGACTCGCCGTGATCCTGGACCCGGGCGTGTCCTCCGACGGGACCGCGCGCCCGCTGGTGCTGACCGCCGGGCAGTGGGCCGGTCGACTGAGTGCGGGGGACTTCCACGGGCCCGTTCCCGCCCTCGGACGGCTCCGGCTGCCCAAACACGTCGACCACCGCTCGGTCGGTGTCCGGCGGGATCTCGCCTCGGCCCTGGGTCGTAGCGGGATCAGTGTGCCGCCGCGGACCAAGAACCGGAGCACCGCCGACGAAGGCGACCTCGCCGTCCTGCGCCGGGCGATCCGCTCCCATCCGGTCCACGGGTGCGCCGAGCGCGCCGATCACCTCCAATGGGCACGCCGTCGGCATCAGCTGGTGACGGAGAACCGGGCGCTGGCAGGCAGGGTCGAACAGGCTCGCGATTCCCTCGGGCAGGCGCTGGAACGGATTCTCGGGCTGCTGCGCAGCCGCGGGTACCTCCGCGGCGACACGCTGACCGACGCGGGCCGGATGCTCTCGCGGATCTGGTCGGAGAGCGACCTGGTGGTGGCCGAGTGCCTGCGCCAGGGCGTCTGGGAGGGGCTGGACCCGGCCGAGTTGACCGCCGTGGTGTCCGGTCTGATCTTCGAGGCCCGACGGGAGAGCCCGGCCGAACCACGCCTGCCCACCCGCAACATCGCGATGGCAGCGTCTGCCACCCAACGGATCTGGTCCGAGATCACCGACGAGGAGGAGGAGCGCGGGCTGGAACGCACCCGGGACACCGACCTCGGGTTCGCGGCGGCGATCGCCGCCTGGGCCGACGGCCGGTCCCTGACCGAGTCCCTGGCCGTCGCCGTCGTCAGCGGCACGGAACTGTCCGCCGGGGACTTCGTCCGGTGGTGCCGGCAGGTCGTGGACCTGCTCGACCAGATCCGCGGGGTGGCCTCGGGTGATCTCGCAGCCACGGCGGCGGACGCGGTGAAGGCTGTTCGCCGTGGTGTGGTGGCTCTGGGAGCAGGCTGACCGGGCACCGGCGTGTTGTCCGATTCGCATCGGTATCAGGTTCGATCCGGACCTGCTCTTTCGTCAGGTCCGGACATGCCCCAGACTCAATGATGTACGAAACACCCGCTCGGGTCGGCCGTGCGTGATTGGATATGCCCAGTGATCCATGAGTTGATCAGTGGCGAGCAGTTGACGTGGCCACGCAAGGTGAGGGAGTAGTTGGATGAGCACGCCTAACGATTCGGGTCAGCAGGGCTCCGGCAGCGAACACGGCGGCGCGCCCTGGCCGGGTTCGGGTGCGGCCTGGGAGGGGCAGAACGCCCCTGCCACCGGCCCCACTCCCGCGGTCACCGGACCGGACTCGGGGGCGACCCCGGCCGCTCCGAGCGGCCCGGTCCCCACCGAGACACCGTCCGGGTCGGACGCGCCGGCCTACGGCCAGCACCACGGTCAGCAGGACGCGGCCCAACCCTCCTACGGTCAGCCCGCGCCGGAGCAGCCTGCCTACGGCCAGCCTTCGTACGGCCAGCCCGCCTACGGTCAGCCGAGTTACGGCCAGGCCGAATCCGCCCAGCAGGATCCTGCACATCAGTCGTACGGGCAGCAGGCCTCCGATCCTCAGCCCTACGGGCAGCAGGCACCGGACCAGCCGGCGTACGGTCAACCACCGGCAGCGCCCGCCTACGGCCAGCCCGCCTCGCAGGATCAGGCCTACGGCCAGCAGGCAGCGTACGGCCAGCAGGCACCGTACGGCCAGCAGCAGCCCACGTACGGCCAGCAGGACGCATACGGGCAGCAGGCCGCGGAGCCCCAGAACCCGGGCACCGGCGGACATGCCTACGGTTCCGCAGGCGAGCAGACCCAGGCCTACAACCCGCAGGCGGCCGCCGGGTACGACGGCAGCGGCTACGGGCAGCAGGGTTACGGCCAGCAGCCGTACGGTCAGTCGGCTCCCGCCTACGGCCAGCCGGGCTACGGCTCCACCGATCCGACCACCGTCCAGCCGGCCGCCCCGGCGTACGGCCAGGGTTACGGTCAGCAGCCGCCGCAGGCGTACGGTCAGCAGCCGGGCGGTCAACAGGGGTACGGCCAGCAGGGTTACGGTCAGCAGGCTTACGGTCAGCCCGCCCCGGCCTACGGTCAGCCTGGCTACGGCCAGCAGGGTTACGAGCAGGGCGGCTACGGCCAGCAGGCCGGCGGACAGCCCGGGTACGGCCAGCAGGGTTACGGCCAGCAGGGTTACGGCCAGCAGCCGTCCGGCCAGTACGACCAGCAGCCGTACGGTCAGCAGACCCCCGCACCCGACGCCGCCCCGGCCAAGTCCAAGAAGGGTCTGATCATCGGGGTGGTCGCGGCGGTGGTCGTGTTGGCCGTCGCGGCGGTGCTGCTGTTCGTCGCTCCGGGATTCCTGAACAAGAAGACCTTCGACGCCACCAAGATGGCCCAGGACGTGCAGAACATCGTGCTCGTTCAGATCACCCAGGACGGATCGACGGTCACCACGCCGGTGAGCTGCCCGGGTGGCAAGGACGTCACCGACACGGCGACCTTCAACTGCACGATCGGGATCGACGGGGCGACCAAGCAGATCCCGATCACCCCGAAGGCCGGGAACAAGGATCGTGAAGTGCCCGAGTACACGGTCGGCAGCCCCCAGTAGGACCTGAGCAGCCGGCGCTCCCGAACATCCCCGCGACCGCGCTCCTTCCCGACTTCCGCGCTCACTGCATCAAGCGCGGTTGTCGGGAAGGAGCGCGGTCGCCGGGGTTTCAGGGGTTGAGAGCCTTGAGCATCCGGTTCACCGACGCCCCGATGCCGTACTCGACGATCAGCTCGGCCAGGCGGCCCGGGTCCGCCGGCTCGGTCGGGATCGCCAGTTCCGGTGCCGGGTTGTGGACGACGGCGGCATCGGTGGCCACCCGGACCACGGTCCCGGCGACGGCCAGGTAGTCCCGGGAGGCGGCGAACTTGCGGCGCTGGGCCGACGTCAGGCCGGACTTCGGGTCGTCGATGGCCTCGATCAACCCTTCCAGGCTGCGATAGGTGGAGATCAGGGTTGCCGCGGTCTTGTCCCCGACCCCGGGGACGCCGGGCAGCCCGTCGGAGGGGTCGCCGCGCAGGGCGGCGAAGTCGGCGTAGCTTCCGGCCGGGATGCTGTACTTGGCGGCCACCCCGGCCGCATCCAGCACCTCCATCTTGCTGATCCCGGCCCCGATGTAGCGCACCACGACGGGCGGCGGACCGTCGGTGGCCACCTGGTAGAGGTCACGATCACCGGTGACGACCTCGACCGCCTGGTCCGCGTGGGCGGCCAGGGTGCCGATGACGTCATCGGCCTCGTACCCGACCGCGCCGGCCGTCGGGATGCCGATGGCGGCGAGAACACTGAGCAGGACCGGGATCTGCGGGCCGAGGTCGTCCGGTTCGTCCTCGACGTCGACCCCGGTGTCGCTGACGGCGGATTCCTCGCCGACCGTCAGCACCCGGTGGGCCTTGTAGGAGGGGATCGCGGCGACGCGGAAGTCGGGACGCCAGTCCAGGTCGAGACAGGCGACCAGGTGGGTGGGACGGCACTCCACGGCCATCCTGGCCATGATGTCCAGGGAGCCCCGGATGGCGTTCACCGGCATCCCGGACGGCGATCTCAACGAGGACGGCAGGGCGTAGAACGCCCGGTAGTAGACGCCGGCCAGATCCACGAGTTGCAACATGGGTTCACGCTAGCGTGTGCCGAACCCTCTTCTGTTCCCGCGCACGGTGTTCGTCCTCGCGCGCGAAGTTACGTGCGCGAGGAGCAACAACCTGCGCGGGAACGAAGCAGTGGTGGTGCTTCCTGCGATGATCGGCAGAATCCTCTGGTCAGTCGGCGCGAAACGGGTACCATTGCGGGGAGGCCGCCAGTTCCTAGCTGGTGACCTCCCCTTCAGGAGCTACCAGCCTCTAAGGGTCTGGATCAGCAAAGTGATTGCCCCCAGGACTGCGGCGATACCGGTAAGTATCGCGCCCCAGTCCCTGGGGGCTTTCTTTTTCTTTGCCATCTGCGCCACCTCCCTCCTGGACACAGAGCGGGCCTGGATCTGTCCGTTCTGTCCCTCGGGGGGAGGTTCCGTGACCCTATCGGCCACCACCGACCCCTCCTGTTCCCGCGCACGGCGTTCGTCCTCGCGCGCGAAGTCATGTGCGCGAGGAGCAACAACCTGCGCGGGAACAAGGGGAGGGCGATGCCTGACCTAAGCTCAGTTCCATGTCGAACCACGCCGCCGTCGATCAGTTCTCCGCCCGCCTGGCCCAGTTGGCCGTCGAGGTCCGTGCCGCGGCTGCGGCCGCCGCCGTCATCACCCCCGGTCCCGACCTGTCCTACCTGCTCGGGCATTCGGTCGACTCGCACGAGCGGTTGACCTGCCTGGTCGTCCCGGGCACCGGCACGCCGGTGCTGGTGCTGCCGGAGCTGGAACGGCTCGGCTGGTCCGGGTCCTCCGCCGAGTCCCTCGGCCTGGACATCCGCACCTGGATCGACGGTGCCGACCCCTACGCCGAGGTTGCCACCGTCCTTTCCGCGGTGAGCGCCCTGATCGCCGTCGGCAACCACATGCCGGCCGTGCAGGCCCTGACCCTGCGTGCTGCCGTACCGGGCTCCGAACTGATCCTCGCCGGTCCGATGATCGCCGAACTGCGCATGCGCAAGGACGCCGACGAGATCGAGTACCTGGCTCTTGCCGGGGCCGCCATCGACCGGGTGCACAACCGGATGGGGGAATGGCTGCGGGCGGGACGGACCGAGCGCGAGGTGGCCGCGGACATCGCCGTCGGCATGGTCGAGGAGGGCCACGCCCGGCCCGATTTCGTGATCGTGGGGTCCGGGCCGAACGCCGCCAGCCCGCACCACGACGCCTCCGACCGGGTCATCCAGCCCGGTGACGCGGTGGTGGTCGACCTCGGCGGCCCGGTGCCCGCCGGGTACTTCTCCGACAGCACCCGCACCTACCAGGTGGCTGGTGAGGCCCACCCCGAGCTCGCGGCCGTTCACGCCGTCGTGCGCCGGGCCCAGGCCGCCGCGGTGGCGGCGGTCCGACCGGGGGCGACGGCCGAGTCGGTGGACGCGGCCGCCCGCCGGGTCGTGGTCGATGCCGGTTACGGCCAGTACTTCATCACCCGGACCGGTCACGGGATCGGGCTGGAGGTCCACGAGGAGCCCTACATCGTCGCCGGCAACTCCCGCCTGTTGGAGCCTGGCATGTCCTTCTCGATCGAGCCCGGCATCTACCTCCCGGGCAAGTTCGGGGTTCGGATCGAGGACATCGTGGCGGTGACGGAGGACGGCGTCCGCAACCTCAACCAGTCCTCGACCGCCCTCACCGTGGTGGGATAACCCCTCAACCGGCAGTTGCCAAGGAGATCGAACATGCTCGAAGAGATCGACGCGAAGATCGCCGCAGCCCTCGCCGAGGACGGTCGGTGTTCCTACACCGACCTGGCCGAACGGGTGGGACTGTCGGTGTCCGCCGTGCACCAGCGGGTGCGGCGGCTGGAACAACGGGGAGTGATCCGCGGATACGCGGCCAGGATCGACGGTGAGCAGATCGGTTTGTCGTTGACGGCCTTTGTGTCCCTGACCCCGATCGATGCCGCGGCACCCGACGACTACCCCAAGCTGCTGGCCCATCTCCAGCAGATCGAGGCCTGCCATTCGGTCGCGGGTGTGGAGTCCTACATCCTCAAGGTGCGGGTCACCTCCCCGGCGGCGCTGGAGGCTCTGCTCGGCGAGATCCGGGCCACGGCCAATGTGTCCACCCGGACCACGGTCGTCCTGTCGACGCCGTTCGAGGACCGTCCGCCGGTGATCCACCCGTCATGACCGAACTCGAGTACCCGCAGGTCGAACGGGACGACACCACCGAGGTGCTGCACGGTCGACGGGTCGAGGACCCGTACCGCTACCTGGAGGATCCCAACAGCAAGCGGACCGAGGCCTTCGTCGCGGCCCAGAACGCGGTCTCCGAACCGTATCTGGCCGGTCTCGAAGGGCGGTCGATCTTCGCGGAACTGACCAGGAGCCTGCTGCTCGCCCCGCGTGCCGGTGTGCCCTGGTACCGCGGCGGCCGTTACCTCCGGCTGACCAATCCCGGTGATCTTGACCAGGACATCCTCTGCACCGCAGACACTCTCGAGGATCTACTCGCCGGCGGTCGGGTGCTCCTCGACCCGAACACCCTGTCCTCGGACGGTGCTGTGGCGCTGGCCGGGGCACGGGTGTCCGGGGACGGCAAGTACCTGGCCTACGCACTCGCCGAGGCGGGCAGTGACTGGACCTCCTTCCACGTCCGGGATATCGGCACCGGACTCGACCTGCCGGACGTCATCCATTGGTGCAAGTTCTCGGTCCCGGTCTGGATGCCGGACAGCAGTGGATTCCTCTACTGGTGTTATCCCGCACCGGAACCGGGCACGGAGTTCACCGAAGCCATGGGAGCCGGGCGGTTGATGTTGCACCGGCTCGGCACAGCCGTCAGCGAGGATCTCGAGATCTGGTCGCGCCCGGAGGATCCCGAGCTGATGGCCGGACCCGATGTCGCCCATGACGGCACCTGGTTGGTGCTGACCATCGGGGCGGGCAGCGACTCGCGGACGATGATCTCGGCCCTGCGGATCGGTGCGGACGACGAAGGCCGACGGGTACCGGTGGGACCGGAGATCCCGGTCGTGGCTGAACTCACCCATGCCCAGCAGGTGGTCGAGATCGAAGGTGACGCTCTGCTGCTGCGCACCGAGACCGGTGCCGGGCGTGGACGTCTCGTCAGCATCGACCTGGCAGACGTCGCCGGACCGATGACCGAACTCATCGGCGAGCACCCCACCGACGTGCTGGCCTCGGCCTCCCGTGTCGGTGACGGCGTGCTCGTCGTCTGGTCCCACGACGCCGCCCATCGGGTCGAGGTATTCGACACCGCCGGACATTCCGTCGGCACCCTGGATCTTGCCGGGCCGTTGTCGGTCGCCGCGCTGACCGGTGAACCCGGACGTAGCGAGTTCTTCTACGGCACCACCTCTTTCGCCCAACGGTTGGAGGTGTTCCGGGCAGAGATCACCGGGCCGGCGGTGTCGGTCGAGTCGATACCGTCGCCGGCGGGAAATCCGGTCCTGCCCGCGACGGTGTCCCGGCGCGAGTTCGCGGTGTCCACGGACGGCACCAGGGTGCCCATGACGGTGGTGCACCGTGCTGATCTTCCGCCGGGTCCGCAGCCGACCCTCCTGTACGGCTACGGCGGGTTCGACATCCCGCTGACACCTTCCTTCTCCGCCCTGTTCGCCTCCTGGGTGGCGGCCGGTGGTGTGGTGGCCGTGGCGAACCTGCGCGGTGGCGGGGAGTTCGGCACGGAATGGCACCAGCAGGGGATGTTGGCGAACAAGCAACAGGTCTTCGACGACGCGATCAGATGTGCGCAGCACCTGTTCGACACCGGTGTCACCACGGCGGGGCAATTGGCCGTGCACGGGCGTTCCAACGGTGGGCTGCTCGTCGGTGCACTGATGACCCAACGGCCTGATCTCTTCGCGGCAGCGGTGCCCTCGGTGGGGGTGTTGGACATGTTGCGGTACCACCTGTTCACCATCGGTTGGGCCTGGGTGCCCGAGTACGGCTCGGCAGCGGACCCGGAGGCCTTCGACTGGCTGCGGGCCTACTCGCCCCTGCACAACGTGCGGGCGGGGGTGGAGTACCCGGCCACGCTGATCTGCACCGGGGATCATGACGACCGGGTGGTGCCGGCCCATTCGCTGAAGTTCGGGGCCGAGCTGCAGCACACCTACCACGGGGAACGGCCGATCCTGCTGAGGATCGACACCCGGGCCGGCCACGGGGCGGGCAAACCCGCCACCGCGCTGGCTGCCGAGTACACCGACGTGCTGGCCTTCATCGGGCGACACACGGGTCTGACATGAGTGCCTTCGCCGCGGCCCTGGCAACGGAGAACCTCGTCCTGGACGGCGGTCTGGCGACCCTGTTGGAGGCACACGGCCAGGATCTGACCTCCGAGCTGTGGTCGGCGCGGTTGCTGCTCGAAGACCCGGAGCTGATCCGTCAGGCCCATCTCGAGTACTTCCAGGCCGGGGCGCAGGTGGCGATCAGCGCCTCCTACCAGGCCTCGTTCGAGGGATTCGGCACCCTCGGGCTGGACCGGGCGGCAGCTGCCGCATTGATGACGAGGAGCGTCACCCTCGCGCTGGAGGCCCGTGCCGCTGCCCCCGTCGCCGTCGAGCGATGGGTGGCCGCCTCGGTGGGCCCGTACGGCGCTGTGCTGGCCGACGGTTCGGAGTACCGGGGTGACTACGGACTGACGGTGACCCAGCTGCGGGAGTGGCACCGGCCGCGGCTGGAGGTGCTGGCGGACGCCGGGGCGGACCTGCTGGCGGTCGAGACCATCCCGTGCCTGGCCGAGGTGGAGGCGGTGCTGGCCGAGTTGGCCGGGACCGGCCGCGCGGCCTGGATCTCCCTCACCTGCGCCGACGGACGCACCCGTGCCGGGGAGCCGGTGGCCGAGGCCTTCGCGATGATGCGCGAGGTCGAGGAGATCGTGGCCGTCGGAATCAACTGCACCGCCCCGGAGGCCGTCGCCGAGCTGGTGGCCTCGGCCTGGGAGGCGAGCGGCAAGCCGGTGCTGGTGTACCCCAACAGCGGCGAGGTCTGGGACCCGGCGGCGCGGAGCTGGTCCGGGACACCGGGTTTCACCGCCGAACAGGTCGACTCCTGGGTGGCGGCCGGTGCGGCCGCGGTGGGCGGATGCTGCCGGGTGGGACCGGGCCAGATCCGCGAGATCGCCGCCCTGCTGGCCTGAACCCTCTGTTCCCGCGCACGTTGTTGCTCCTCGCGCACGGAACATCGTGCGCGAGAACGAACAACGTGCGCGGGAACGGGGAGGGATACCTAGCGGGGGAGCGGGGCTTTGGTGTTCTCCGGCTGGTGCTTGCCGATCCGGTAGCTGAGCTCGACGCCGATCGCGCCGACCACACCCACGACGATCGCCATCCAGGCCATCCCGGCAGGTGCGTTGAACTGGAAGAACTCCCGGCCCACCGGCAGTGCGAAGGTCAGCACGGCGATGGCCGCCAGTCCGCCGATCAGCAGCGCCTTCCAGAGCAGGAACGGGCGGGCCAGGCAGATCAGGATCCAGAAGAACACGATCAACAGGGACATCGTCGCTGCCGTCCCCGGTTGCTCGCAGGCCCCGATGACCTCGTTCAGCTCCGGGTTGCAGACCCGCCCGAAATCGGCCGAGGGAACGCCGTAGTCGATGCGCGCCAACATGTACGAGGCGATGACGGCCAAGCCGGCGATCGCACCGGCGGGCACCGCGAACTTGAGCACCCGGGTCAGGAAACCGGGGATGTAGCGGCGCTTGTTCGGCCCGAGCGCCAGGAAGAACGCCGGGATGCCGATCGCCAGGGTCGACACCAACGTCAGGTGCCGGGGCAGGAACGGGAAGGGCAGGAAGAACACGGCGACGGCGATGATCGCCAGCAGGCTCATCACGTTCTTGGCCACGAACAGGTTGGCCACCCGCTCGACGTTGCCGATCACCCGGCGGCCCTCGGCCAGCACACTCGGCAGATGGGAGAACTTGCCGTCGAGCAGGACCAGCTGGGCGACGGCCTTGGTGGCCTGTGCCCCGTTGCCCATGGCGACACCGATGTCGGCATCCTTCAACGCCAGGGCGTCGTTGACGCCGTCACCGGTCATCGCCACCACGTGGCCGTTGGCCTGCAGGGCGCGGACCAGGGCCCGCTTCTGCTCCGGGGACACCCGGCCGAACACGACGGTCTTCTCGGCGATCTCGCGGAGATCCTCGAACTCGGTGCCGATGGTGCGGGCGTCGACCTCCTGGCCGACGTCCAGGCCGAGCCGGCGGGCGATGGCGGCGACGGTGGTCGGGTTGTCCCCGGAGATCACCTTGATCGCCACGCCCTGTTCGGCGAAGTACTTCAAGGTCTCGGCGGCGTCGTCGCGGATCTGCTCGGCCAGCACCACCAGACCGGCGGGCCGGAGGTCGGCCGGCAGTTCCTGACCGACCAGGGGAGCATCGGCGCGGGCCAGCAGCAGCACCCGTCGTCCCTGGCGGGCCAGTTCGTCGACCTCGGTGCGGATCGGGTCCTCGGCGTCGAGCAGGACATCGGGGGCGCCGATCACCCAGGAGCCCTTGCCGGCGAAGGAGGCGGCCGACCATTTCCGGGCCGAGTTGAACGCGATGGTGCCGTCCCGCTCCCAGCCGGTCGGCTCGGCCACCTTCTCGGCCACACAGGCCATGGACGCGTTGGCGTTCGGGTCGTGGGCGATCGCGCCGAGGGCATCCAGGGCGTCGGTGCCGGCGGAATCCCCGAGCAGCCGGGTCTCCTCGTAGATGATGTCGCCGACGGTGAGGGTGCCGGTCTTGTCCAGGCACACGACGTCGACCCGGGCCAGGCCCTCCACCGCGGGCAGTTCCTGGACCAGCACCTGCTGGCGGGTCAGGGTCACTGCGGCGAGCAGGAAGGCCACCGAGGTCAGCAGCACCAGGCCCTCGGGTACCAGCCCGACCAGCCCGGCCGCCGAGCGGACGACGACCTCCTGCCAGCCCTGTTCCCCGACGGCGCGCCACTGGGACCAGATCTGCAGCGGCAGGGCCACGGCGATCACCCAGGTGATGTACTTGAGCAAGGTGTTGATCGAGTCCTGGATCTCGGACTTGGTCTTGGTGTACTTGCGGGCCTCGCTGGCGATCTTGTTCGCATAGGCCTGCGGTCCGACGGCGGCGGCGTGGAACCGACCGACACCGGCGACGACGGTGGTGCCGGACATCAGATCGTCGCCGATCTCCTTGGCGACCGAGTCGCTCTCACCGGTCAGATTGGACTCGTTGACCTCCAGCCCGGCCGTGGAGACGACCTTGCCGTCGGCCGGGACCTGATCGCCGATCGACAGTTCGATGAGATCGTCCAGGACCACCTCCCCGGTCGGGACGGTGATGACCTTGCCGTCCCGGACCACCTTGGTGGTGGGCGCGTTCAGCAGGGCGAGCTGATCGAGCTTCCGCTTGGCCAGCACCTCCTGGACGATGCCGATCCCGGAGTTGATGATCAGCGCCACACCGAACAGTCCGTCGATGATCCGCCCGGTGGCGAGCACCATGACGAACAGGCCGCCCAGGATCGCGTTGAACCGGGTCAGCACATTGGCCTTGACGATCGACCAGATCGACCTGGTGGAGGTGCGGTCGGTGGCGTTGATCAGCCCCCGTTCGGTGCGCAGGCGGACCTCGTCGGCGGTCAAACCGTTCAGGGAGCGTGGATGGTCGATGTCGGAGATGCCTTGAGCGTCGGCAGGCGCAGTGGTCACGCGGCCCATCCTCCCAGATACCTCACAGGTACGCGGATGTGATCGACTAGATGTGATGAGTACATATCTGCTTCGCGGCGCACGTGTCCACACCTCGTACGACCCGGCGGCCACCTGTGTGGCCGTGACGGACGGTGTGATCAGCTGGATCGGGGCCGAGCACGGCATCCCGCAGGCCGGACGGATCGACCGGGTGATCGACCTCGACGGCGCCCTGGTGACCCCGGCATTCGTGGACGCCCACGTGCACGCCACGGATGCCGGTCTGGCCCGGATCGGCCTGGACCTGTCCGCGGTGCGGTCGTTGGCCGAATGCCTCGAACTGATCACCGCGCACAGCCGCCGTCACCCCGAGGGTGTGATCTGGGGCCATGGCTGGGAGGAGATCCGCTGGGCCGAGGGGCGCGCGCCGACCCGGGAGGAACTCGATACGGCGGTGGGCGGCCGGCCCGCCTACCTGTCCCGGATCGACGTGCACTCGGGTCTGGTGAGCTCGGCCCTGCTCGGCGCCGGTTTCGACCGAACCCTGGACGGCTACGACGACCAGCGCCCGCTGACCCGCGCGGCCCATGTCGCCGCCCGCGAGCTGGCCCGCGGGATGCTCACCGAGACCCAGCGGACCGGCGCGCAGCAGGCCTTCCTCGACACCTGCGCCGCCGGGGGGATGGTCGAGGTGCACGAATGCGGGGCTCCGGACCCGACCGGGGTACGGGATCTGCAGACCCTGCTCGCCCTCGGCCACCCGGTGGCCGTGCGCGCCTATCTCGGAGCTGCCGTCACCGACCCGGCCGAGGCCGCCGCCCTGCTCGCCGCCAGCGGGGCTCACGCCCTCGGCGGGGACCTGTCGGTCGACGGGGCGATCGGCTCGCGGACCGCGGCCCTGTCGCACCCCTACGCCGACGCCGCGACGACCAGCGGGGCGCGGTACCTCACCGACGATCAGATCCGCGACCACCTGGTGGCCTGCGCCCTCGCCGGTGTCCAGCCCGGTTTCCACGCCATCGGTGACGACGCCGTCTCCGCGGTCGCCCAGGGCCTGCTGCGGGCCGCCGAGATCCTGGCCCCGACGAGTGCCGGCGGCTCCGGGACGGCCCGGCTGGCGTCGGTGACCCCGCGCATCGAACATGCCGAGATGGCGAACGCCGAGGCCATCGCCGCCTTCGCCGCCACCGGCACCGTCGCGTCCATGCAGCCGCTCTTCGATGCCGCCTGGGGCGGGGTCGGTGGCCTGTACGACCAACGACTGGGTCTGGAACGGGCCCAGCCGATGAATGCCTTCGGTGCGATGGCCGCCGCCGGAGTGAGCCTGGCCTTCGGGTCGGATGCCCCGGTGACCCCGGCGAACCCGTGGGCGGCCGTCCAGGCGGGCGTGAACCATCTGACGGCCGGGGCAGGCATCTCGCCGCGTTCGTCCTTCGTCGCGCACACCCGCGGTGGCCACCGCGCCGCCGGCCGGACCGATCGGGGTGTCGGCACGATCAGCGTCGGTGCACCCGCGGACCTGGCGATCTGGGCCGCGGGGGAGCTGGTCGTCCCGCAGGGGGACGACAAGGTGCAGCGGTGGTCCACCGACCCGCGTTCCCGCACACCGTTGCTGCCGGACCTGTCTCCGGGTGCGCCGTTGCCGACCTGCCTGGCCACCGTCGCCGGCGGACGCGTCATCTTCGACACGGGTGTGTTCGGCGATCAGGCCGAGCAGGACGGCCAGGGGTGAGGACTCTCAGACGAAACCCACGCAGCGTCGCTACCATCACGCCCGTGGAATTGACGATCCGGGCCGTTGCGGCGTGAGCGGAACCCTGTCGGAGGAACCGGTGACGGATGACCAGGTGCGCCCCCGGGTGAGCCTGGGCGCGTACCTGTGGGGTGGCATCAGCCGCCGGGTGCGCGCGTTGTTCGGGCCGGGCGGTCTGCGGCTGCTCGCCGCGGTCGCCGGTGGTTTCGGGGTGTACTTCGGGATGGCGCCGAGCGCCGCCTGGTGGGCACCGATCCTGGGTCTGGCGCTGTTCGGTCTCGCCCTGCACGGCCGTCGGCTGCGGTCGGCTGCGGGCCTGTCCATGGTCTTCGGGCTGTGTTTCTACCTGCCCCTGCTGACCTGGTCCAACGTCTACGTGGGATCGATCCCGTGGGTGGCGCTCTCGGCGATGGAGGCCCTGCTCGTCATCCCCGCGGGGTGGTTGATCGCCGCCACCAGCACCCGGCTGCCGTGGTGGCCGGTCTGGGCGGCGGGTGCCTGGGTGCTCGGTGAGGGACTGCGGGCCCGGTTCCCGTTCGGCGGTTTCCCGTGGGGTGGTATCGCTTTCACCCAGGCGGACGGCCCGTTGCTGCCGGCGGTGTCCCTGGTCGGTTCGGCCGGCCTCGCCTTCCTGGTGGCGCTGGCCGGGTTCGGGCTGGCCGAGCTGGTGCGCCGGGTGCACCTCGCCCGGCAGTCCCGGCGCGCTGTCTCCGGTGGGGCCGAAAGCACCCCGCGTGGCGCGGCCGCCGGTGTGTCTGGTCCGGCAACCGTCGGTGCCTTTTCTGACGCTGCACCGGCGAGTCCTGTCAGAAAACGCACCGACGGGTTCGGGCGGCGGGCGCTGGTCGGGCCGCTGGTCGCTGTGGCATTGCCCTTCCTGATCGGGGTCGGCGGCCTGGCCACCACCTCCGACGGGGCCGACGCCCCGCACACGGTGATCGGTGTGGTCCAGGGGAACGTGCCCGAGCCGGGCCTGGAGTTCAACGCCCGTCGTCGCGCCGTCCTCGACCTGCACGCCGCACAGTCCGACCTGCTGGCCGCCGCGGTACGCGCCGGAACGGCACCGGCTCCCTCCTTCGTCATCTGGCCGGAGAACTCCTCCGACATCGACCCGTACACGAACATCGACGCCGCGAGTGTCATCGACGAGGCGGTGCGTGAACTCGGTGTCCCGGTCCTCGTCGGGGCCGTCGTCGCCGCGGACGAGCCGCGGCGCAACTACAACATGGGCATCGTCTGGGACCCGGTCACCGGCCCGGCGGCCAAGGGGTCGGACCAGACCTACAGCAAACGGCATCCGGTGCCCTTCGGGGAGTACATGCCCTACCGGGACTTCTTCCGGATCTTCTCGGACAAGGTCGACCTGCTGCAGAGCGAGTTCCTGCCGGGCAGTCGCCCGGGGAACCTGCAGCTGGCGGGGGTCAACGTCGGTGACGTCATCTGCTTCGAGATCGTCTACGACGGGATCGTGCGTGACGTCATCGACGGCGGGGCCCAGGTCCTGGTGGTCCAGACCAACAACGCCACCTTCGGCTACACCAATGAGACCTGGCAGCAGCAGGCGATGAGCAGGATCCGCGCGGTCGAGTTCGGCCGCGAGGTCCTGGTCGTCTCGACCAGCGGCGTCTCGGCGGTGATCCGCCCGGACGGTTCGGTGGAATCGCGGATCGGACTGTTCGAACCGGGGTACCTGACGCCGTCCGTTCCGTTGATGACGGTGACCACCCCGGCGGCCGTCATCGGCGGCATCCTGGAGTGGGTTCTGATCGCCCTGGCACCGCTGGGTTTGATCCTCGTCGGATTACGGGCAAGATTCTCAAGGCGGGGCGCGAGCCCCGGTTCTACGGCAGGATCAGGGGACGGTCCCGCTGCGGCCGAGCAGTGAGCAGCGGACCAATGAGCAGGTGTGGTGAACATCGGGGATTGACAATTCAACCGCCCGCCCAGCAAGTCGAGGAGAGCAACGCACCATGGCAGTAGCGGACGACCAGGAACTGGCCAGCGCGCAGGGGGGCACCCCCGGACCGGACGCGGAGAAGGTCCTGGTGATCATTCCGACGTACAACGAGCGGGAGAACCTGCCGTTGATCGTCGGGCGGCTGCGGGCGGCAGTGCCGACGGCGTACGTGCTGGTGGTCGATGACGGCAGCCCGGACGGGACCGGCGCGGTCGCCGACGAGATGGCCGCCGCGGACGAGAAGATCAACGTCCTGCACCGCACCGAGAAGGCCGGTCTCGGCGCCGCCTACATCGCCGCCTTCAAGTGGGGGCTCGCGGCAGGGTACGACGTGCTGGTGGAGATGGACGCCGACGGCTCCCACGCGCCGGAGCAGCTGCCGCGTCTGCTGGGCGCCCTGGACCACGCCGATCTGGTGTTCGGCGCCCGGTACATCCCGGGTGGTTCGGTGGTGAACTGGCCCAAGCGCCGTGAATTCCTGTCCAAGGGCGGCAACATCTACTGCCGCATCGTGCTCGGGGTGAAACTGCACGACATCACCGGTGGCTACCGCGCCTACCGTTCGGTGGTGCTGCGCACCCTGGAACTGGACCAGGTCGCCTCACACGGGTACTGCTTCCAGGTCGACCTGGCCTGGCGCACCATCCAGGCGGGCTTCCGCACCGCCGAGGTGCCGATCACCTTCACCGAGCGTGCCATCGGTACCTCGAAGATGAGCGGGTCGATCGTCAAGGAGGCCCTGCTGAAGGTGACCGGCTGGGGCATCAAACACCGCTGCCGCCAGGTCAAGGGACTGGTGACCGGCAAGCGGGTCAAGAACACCGTCCGGACCTGAGGTCCGTAGGCCGAGCGGCCCGTGACGCAGAACTGCCCGGCACCTTCGAAGGTGCCGGGCAGTTCTGCGTTCGGTGGGCCCTGCGCCGGAGAACTCTGCACCGGAGCGGTGAAGGCCCGGATCAGCCGGCGGAGCTCGGGGTCCGGCGGGACTTCAGCTCGGCCAGCCGCTCGGCCAGGATCTCTTCGAGTTCCTCGACCGAACGACGCTCCAGCAGCATGTCCCAGTGGGTACGCGGGGGCTTGACGTTCTTGACCTCGGGCACCGAACCGTCGACGAGCTTGGACTCCATGCCGTGCATCCGGCAGTCCCACACACCGGGGACCTCGGCGTCATCGGCCAGCGGCACGGTGAACTCGTGGTCTCGCGGGCACCGGTAGGTCGCGGTGCGTCGGGGTGCCAGATCGTGGTTACGATCGGCCTCGTAGCTGGTGGCTCCGAGGCGACTTCCGCGCAGTACGCGATCAGCCATGTTTTCCTTCTTTCGTCACAGGTGGGCCGAGTCGGCTCGCGATCGGCTGCGTTTCTCGTGCGCAGCCGGAGCGCCTCCGCCCGACTCAAAAGTCCAGTTTACTCGCTTGGCGGCCCGGGTGCGCCCTCATCGGTCCACGGGCGGGGTCGGACCTGGCGCAGAACGGAGTTCCGGCGGGCGACATGTGCACCCACGGGGCCGGTCATCGGGCGGGCCCCGTGGTTCGGCTCAGTCGATCACCAGCACGAGTTTCCCCCGCAGGTGCCCGTGTTCGCTGACCCGGTGGGCCTCGGCGATGTCGGCGAGCGGAAAGGTCCGGGCCACCGGCACGGAGAACCGGCCGGATTCGATCAGGTCCCCGATCTCGGCGAGCACGTGGACCGCCCGTCCGCCGTCGCCCCGGCTGAATCTCACCCCGTGCTGCTGGGACCCGGCGAAATCGGCGACGGTCAGGACAGTGTCCGCGCTGCCCGTCATCCGGATCAGTTCGCCGAGGATGCCGTTGCCCGCGACGTCCAGGGCCAGGTCGACACCCGTGGGAGCGAGATCCCGCACCCGTTCGGCGAGGCCCTCGCCGTAGACCACCGGTTCGGCCCCCAATGAGCCGATGTAGTCCTGGTTGGCCGCACCGGCGGTCCCGATCACCCGGACACCACGAGCAACGGCGAGCTGAACCGCTGCGCTGCCGACACTTCCGGAGGCGCCGTTGATCAGGAGGGTGCCGGTGCTGCCGACGCCGAGCTGATCCAGGGCGCGGGTTGCTGTCTCGACCACGGAGGGCAGTGCGGCCGCCGCCGCGAAGTCCAGGGTCGGCGGGACGGGCGCGTAGAAGGAGAGCACCGCGAACTCGGCCTGGGCCGCCCCGCTGGTGTCGAAGCCGTACACCCGATCTCCGACTTCGACATCGGCGACCCCGTCACCGATCTCGTCCACCACACCGGCTGCCTCGTATCCCAGGGTCTGCGGCAGTTCCGGGTCCATCAGCCCCTGACGTTTCTTCCAGTCGCTGGCGTTGATCCCCGCTGCGCGGACGGCGATCCGCACCTGGCCAGGGCCCGGGTGCGGATCGGGCAGATCGAGGATCTCCAGGACCTCCGGGCCGCCGAACCGACTGAAACCCACCGCTTTCACCGCACACTCCGATCCCGCCCCCGGGGCGGTCCTGGGCGCGTGCTGCGGTCAGCGTACGCCCGGGCACTTCCGCCGTCAGGTGGGACAGCAGGGTCCTCCCGCGAGTGGACGGTGACACCCCGTTCTACGGGGTGTGGGGGTCCGCCCGGCGGTCGAGCAGGGTCAGGTAGCGGTCGAGCTGAGCCGCTCCGGCGAGAAGGTCGCGGCTTCGGGTGGTCAGTCGGTCCTGCCAGGACCGGAGGAAGTCGACCAGCGCATCCGCGCCCCCGGCCTCCCGGAGGGACTCGACGAATCGTGCGACCTGATGCAGGCGGTAACCTCCCCGCCGTAGTTGCCCAGCGATCTCGGCGTCGCGGACGTCGGACGGGCCGAACTCCCGGTATCCGGTCACCGGACCCCGCCGAGGATGCAGGATCCCGGCCGCCTCCCAGGTGCGCACGGTTGCCGGGTGCACACCGATCCGGCGTGCGAGTTCGCCCACCGACAAGGGTGTTCCGCCCGATGACGGCCGTGTCCCGGGCGCGCTCGCCGCGGCGGCAGTTCCGGCGGCAGTCCTGGTGACAGTTCCGGCGGACAGGCCGCGAAGGGCGAGCGCGACCTCGGCCCGGGTGCCACGCTCGGTGCGAAGGTCGAGGTGAGCGGAATCGAGGAGCCGGAATGCCGCGTCGAGATCACCTCTGTTGATCGCGGCCATGATCTCGGTCGCCGGTTGATGCCCGTGACCGCGACGCAGGGCCAGGAAGGCGTGCAGGGCCTGGGCGTGCACGTCGGTGTACCTGCGGTATCCGCTGCTGCTGCGGGCGGCCGCCGGCAGGATGCCGGCCTCCTCGTAGTTGCGGACGGCCTGGGCGGACAGGCCGTGCTCCCGGCCGAGGTCTATCGGTCTCAGGGTGCACCTCTCTTTGAGACTTTTGATGAGTATCGCCTGTTGGCGGCAGCCAGGTCCACACCGAATCTTCAACGGTAGCGTCGAGGGTGACCGCGAGGGAAGGAAAAGGGAATGACGACCACATCATTTCGGGAATGGAGTCGGCCGCTCGACGATCCGGCTGCTCTCGGCCGGGTCCTGGACGGCCTGCTCGCGGGCCGGGGGCAGCAGCCGGCACTCCTGGCGCTGGGTGAACCGACCCACGGCATCGCGGCGTTCCCGTTGCTGCGCAACGACTTTCTCGCCCATCTCGTCACCCGCGGGTACCGCTCGGTGGCATTGGAGTCGAACTGGTTCGCTGCCCCCTTGGTGAACGACTACATCGGCGGCGCGGATGCGGAGATCGACGAGGTTCTGGCCGGCGGGTTCAGTCACGGTTTCGGCTCCGTCCCGGGGAACCGGGAGATCGTCGAATGGCTGCGTACGTTCAATGCCGGGCGCCCGCCTCATGATCGGATCCGCTTCTACGGCTTCGACGCACCGCTGGAATATGCAGGAGCCCCCAGCCCGCAGCGCTTCCTGTCAGGCGTTTTCGAGCACCTTCCGGCGGTCCTGCGACCCGAGGTCGCCGGCCGGATCGACGATCTGGCCGGCGACGATGCCGACTGGACGAACGAGGCAGCCATGTTCGACCCGACAGTCTCCATCGGGCTTTCGGAGCGTGCCAGGACCCTGCGGGTCGTCGCCGACGGCCTGGCCGATGCCCTGCGGAGGGCCGCGCCGGAGCTCGAACCCAAGGACCCGGACGGGTTCGCCGATGCATGCGTCCAGGTGCGAACCGCCCAGGGCCTGCTCCGCTACCACGCGGCCATGGCCACGCCCGGGGAGTCGCGGATCGGAAACCTGCTGCAGGTACGTGCGGAGATGATGGCCGAGAACCTGCTCGACATCGTTGCCCGGGAACAGGCGCGAGGACCGAGCCTGGTGTTCGCCCACAACCTGCACCTGCTCCGCGGACGATCCGCGACGGCTGTGCACGGGGCCGAGATCGGCGGGGGGAGTGCGGGTGCCATCGTCGCTGACACTCTGGGGGAGCGGTACCTGTGTGTGGTCACCGATGCGGGCCCGCACAGCGAAGCAGGCTCCCTGCAAGGACTGCTCTCCGCCGTGACCGATCGACGCTCCCTGTTCGATGCGGCGGAGTTGCGCGCCGCCCTGCCGGAGTCCGTGGGGGCCGGGGAGCCGATGGTGCCGGGCCATCTTCCGCTGCGGCCGGAGGATCTCGACGGGGCCGACGCCGTCATCTTCGTCGGTGATACCGATGGGAAGCGGCATCAGTACTGGTAGTGATCAACCCTGCCGTTTTTGGCACCTGGTACTCGATATTCGAGCGCCAGGTGCCAAAACCGACGGACTTGCGGGTGGTTTACGAGGCAGGCGGAACCTGATAGCCGTTGGTGATCAGCAGCCCGGTTCGCAGGCGCAGGGCCGAGGCGAGTGGTTCCCCGACGCCGATCGAGGTGGTGCCGTTGGTCCAGGAACGGGTTCCTCGGCAGTCCGCGAACTCGGCAGTCGACTCTGCGTCTGGTCGGCCGGCCCGGTGGGCGAGCAACAGGACCCCCTCGGCAGCTCGAAGGTCGGTGCACAACGGAGCCGCGTCCTGCGGTGTGTACTCGGGTGGTTCCGAGATCCCTGGGCCGTTGCTCACTCCGACCGGGTGAGCGATGGTCTGGATCGCCGCTTGGCCGTCAACCGTCGCCGACCCGACGAGGCGGTTCCGGGAGTACCAACAGACACCCAGGGAGGAGGTGTCGTCGGGGAGGACGTTGCCGGAGCCGCCTTCCAACGGAGGTTCGGGCACGGCCACGGGGGTGCGCGCGGCGGCACAGCCGTGCCGGTCGATCGGCACCCAGTGGGCGGTGCGGATGATGCTCAACGCCCAGGCCTGTCGATTCCTGGCAACCTGTAGGTGCAGTCCTACATCATGTTTCGTCCACGTGGCGAGGATCAGGCTGGTCGTGGCGTCCAGGTCCCGGTCCACGGACACGCAGCCGGCTTCCCCATCCAGGATCGGTTGCTCGACACACGCGTTCGCCGAGGTGGGGGCCGCCCCTCCGCTGGCCATGCTCGCCGCCGAGGAAAGCCATAACGCCGGTGGAGCCAGAAATGCGCAGGCGATGCCGTACGTCAGTCCGTAGCCGGGCCTGTTGACGCTCCCACCTGGGCAGGGCGGATCGACGACCAGGTCGTCGGGAACGAAGATCTCCAGTCCCAGCGCATCGACCGCCCGGTGGTCGGCGGGAACCTGGGCCGAATACGCAGCGGGCCCGACGGACGGCGCGGGAGTTTCCGTCAGACCCATCTGTTCGCTCGTCGGTGCGGGGGACACCGTGAACGACGGTTCGGCAGGTGGACCACCAGAGCTGCTGCAGCCGGCAGTCAGGGCTCCGATTGCCAGGGCGACAAACGCCGACCAGGTCCAGATCCGACCCGGGTGAGGCCGCCGGAGTGTGCTGCTGTCGGTTTGCATGAGGTAGAGACGTGGACACCCGTGTCCTGCGTTGCAGGGTCTGCAAAACCTCCCTGTTCCCGCGCACGTTGTTCGTTCTCGCGCGCGATGTTTCGTGCGCGAGGAGCAACACCGTGCGCGGGAATGTCGCCGTGCGCTCGGAGCCCCGGCATGTGAGGCCCGATCAGCGATCCGCATCCGCAGCGCAGGGCAGGTCCATCAGCATCAGCTGGGAGAACAACAACGCCGTGTCGAATTGGGACTTCATCCGGGCACCGGTGGCCTTCGCCACCTGCTCGGAGGTATTGCTTTCGATCGTGTAATTCCTGCCGCCGCACTCGAAATGGGCGGCGCCGCGCGCGGTCTCCCAGAGCGGCATTCCTTGCACGAGGTAGGTGTGGACCTTCCTCACCTTCGGACTGAACTTGGCGATCTCGTACACCGCAATGGAGATCTGGTCCGCCCCCCATGGCCCGTACCCGTTCACCTCGCCTTGTGGGTGGTCGATGCCGAATTCGGTGAGCCCCAGGCGCTTCACTCGATCCTGGATCGGCAGGACGAGTGACAGGTTCGACGGCGCCGAGACAATGGGAAGGTCCTGGTGGGCGACCCAGTCCTGGGGTGTCTCGGCGAGGCGATCCCAGTGCTGGGCAGCGAAAGGCCAGGGCTGCGAGCAGTCCATCAGGGCAAGCAGTTCGGCGACCAGGGCACTGGTGCCCGGCAGGTCGGGGTCCAGCTGGGCGAGGCCAAGATCAGGATCGACCTTTCGGCCGGTTGCCATCCACCGTGCATCGCCACAGTCGAAGGTGATGGAAGTGCCCATCGGGCCGGACTCGGCCTGGGCCGGAACTCCACCCACCGTGAAGGTCTCGACAATCCGGTCGTCCGTATCGACCTTGGGATGTGATTCCACACGGAACCAGAGTCCCACTTCCTCGTTCGCCCCGATCTCGGCGAGGGCACGCTGGATGTCGGCATCGCGTTGCGCCCGGGGGAGGTTGTCGAGGTAGGCGGCCGGTAGCTCGGTGAGTGGCGGCACCACGGTCGGGTCTTCGGTGCCGGGATCGGTCCTGGCCGCTGTCTGTGCCGAGGACGGCGGTGTGGTGGTGGTCCCGGCTGTAGTGGTACGAGCGGGTACCGAGGTCGGTGTGGTGGTGGTCCCGTTCGTAGAGGTACGAGCGGTCGCCGAAGACGGCGAGGTCGGGGGTGCGGAGCTGGTGGTGGACAACAGCATCGGTGCGATCGGGGTCGGGCGGGCGTCCCCGTTGCCGGTGGCCATCACGGTGACGATGATGACCGACACCGCAGCTGCCGCGGCGATTCCCGGCATCACCCATCGGCGGGCGGAACGTGAACGGGCCGGTGCCGAGATCGGAGGTGCCGCCGGGAAATCGAGCCGCCCGTGTGTCTCGAAGGCCTCGCGCAGGATGTCGTCAATCGATCGGGCCATGACCGTCCCCTTCCAGAGTTCGTTTCATCGCGGCGGTCGCCTTGAACCCGTGTGCCTTCACAGCTCCCTCGGAGATGGACATGGCTGCAGCAACGTCGGCGATCGTCATACCGTGCCAGTAGCGAAGGATCACCACGGTCATCTGTCGGCGGGGGAGTTGTCGAACAGCGGCGAGCACCGCGCGGTACTCGAACATCGCAACCACTTGATCGGCCGTTCCCACGCCGTCCAGGGGGAGATGTTCATCCAGGGCCTCGTGCTTTCTGGTCCGTTGGCCGGCGGAGCGGGCGCGGTTGATCACCGATCGCCGGATGTACGGCAGGAGCGACTCGACCCGGTTCAGGCGATGTTTGTTCTGCCACAGGGCCGCGAACACCTCGGATACGACGTCCTCGGCGAGATGCCGCTTTCCCAGGACGATCTGCGCGGTCCGGATCAGATTCTCCTGATGTGCGACGAAGAGTGCCTCGAGTCGATCCTGCGGCAGCGGTGCAGCGATCATCTCGTCCGTCGCCATCTGCCCCCCCATTGGTGTGTGTCGGCCGCGAGTCATTCTTGCGGTCTTGTCCTTCTACAGACACCGGGGACTCGGGAAAGGTTTACCTATGGGTGTCATCCGAACTGCTCAGCTTTGCCGTCGACCCTCGGGTGCCCCTGGCGATCAGGATGTCGATCAGGGAATGGACCCGCTGTACCAACCGTCTGGCGCATCTGAGTTCGAGTTTTGTTGCGATCGCCACGGGTAGGCCGGTGCGGGCCGCCGGCAGCCACATCGACGCGACACTGCTGCCGGCCTGCCTGTCACAGGGCCCAGATCCGGTGCCGCACCGAACCGGCGACCCGGCCCGCCAGCTGCGCCGCCCGGGCCACGATCTTTCCACGCCAACCGATATCAACGACCTTCGGCGACGCCACGATGATCCAGCCGATGTCGCGAACCAGGCGTGGTACCCCTGACGCGCGGGCTCCCAGATGTCGGTAGCGCTGCAACAACGGGGCATCGGAGCGGCTGTAGCGGTAGACCTGCGTGGCCATGCCTCGGATGTCCGGCCTCAACCGGTAGTGGACGAGTGCCCGCTCAGCCGCCACCAGCCGGTACCCGGCCAGTTGGACCCGCCAACTGAAGTCCGCGTCGTCTCCGCCGGCCACCAGTTCCTCGTCCCAGCCACCCACCGATTCGACGACGTCGCGCCACACTGCGATGTTGCAGCCGCGGGCGAACGGCAGGAAGTTCAGTTTGCCCGGAAGTGTTCCCGCGCGGGGGAGTGGACGCCATTGCTGCGCCGGTGCCGAATTCAACTTCTCCACCGTCACACTGCCGCCGACGAGGTCCGCCGTGGCCGCTGCATCGACCAGATCGCTGATCCAGTCCTCGTGCACCTCGTCGTCGGCGTCACAGATCAGGATCAGGTCACCCGATGCTGCTGCCACACCTGTGTTTCGGGCGTGGCTGACGCCACGCCGGTTCGAGGCGTCGACGAGCCTCACATCAAGGGCAAGGCCTGCGGTGATCTGCTCAAACCCGGCGGTCAGGCCGTCGGTCGAACCGTTGTCGACAACGACCACCTCGACCGGACCCCGATAGTTCTGTCCTGCCAGGGCCTTCAGTTGATCTCGCAGGGTCGACCGGCCGTTGTGGACGGGTACGACGACCGATACGACAGCGGTGCTGCGCTCCGGCCGAGTCGGAACGGCGTCGGCCAGGTCGGCCGCCTCGGGTGGTCGGTCGTACTCCGTCACCTCGACCCCGGCTGCCGCCAGCAGCGCCCCGGTGCCACGGGCCACCCCCTCCATCGCCCGGACGTGCACCACGCGTCGGGTGATCAACGATCGGACGCCGAGCAGCGTCCCGTGCCCGATGCGCAGCGATCCCTCCACGGCCAGCGCCGACCTGGAATTCCCGACCACCCGAGCGGCCACGTTGCCCGATCGCAGGTAGCGACGCCACAACCAGCGCACCTCCGCCCGCTCCGGCGGGATGTCTTCGAACACCACTGCCTCGTCCGCCCACACCACGTGGGGCGACCAGGCGGCCAGGCGGTGGAACAGGTCGGTGTCGCTCCCGCCGGACCGGGTGAATCGCGAATCGAAACGGGGCCGGCCGGCGCGCGCCAGCAGTTCGACCGTGACCAGGGCGTTGTTCGTTGCCGCCAATCCGGCGTAGGGCCCGCTCGGGAACCTCTTACGTTGGAAGAACTCTCCCCGGTGCATCCAGTCCGGGACGCCGTCGGGGAGAAGGGACACCACGGGTCCGGCCACGATGTCGGCGTTGTTGCGTTCGGCGGCTTCTGCCAGCGCCTGCAGCCATTCCGTGCTCACCCATTCGTCGTCGTCGACGAAGATCACCGCGTCGGCGTCCGGATCGACCAGGTCGATCCCGCGGTTCCGTGCGGCCGGAATTCCCGGTTCGGTTTCCACCGTGTACACGAATTCGACCGACGGTTCCGCGGAGGTGAATGCCTCCAGCACTTCTCGTGCCGACCCGGCCGGGTCGTTGTCGACGACGAGCACCCGCACCGTGTGGCCCGTCCGATCGCCGTCGAGGATGCTCCGGATCAACCTCTGCAGGTTCTCTGGTCTCTGGTAGGTGGCGATACTCAGATCCAGCCGCATCAGATCGCTGCCGATCCCGGCAGCGCCGTCACCTGTCCCCGCGTCTCGGGCCGGTCAGCGGCGGGTGCGGCCTCCTGGGCGGGAGGCGGACCTGCGGTCGGAGTTCTCGTTTCGAAATGTTTCACCAGGCATCAACTCAGTCGGTCGCCGCGGGTCCATCGAACGATCCCGCACAGTCGTGTATTTGTCACAAATAGTACAAAAGTCCGGCGGTGCTGTCCTGATGAGACCGGAGGGGTTGCTTCTTTCGCTGATCAGGGGCGTGGGCCTGCATCACCGGCGATGCGGGACAGCCGGAAGGTCATGGGGACTTCGATGACGTTCAAATGGGGTCTTGATCTCATGGCGCTGAGCTGGCAGCCTCTAGGCAGTGGCGCATACGGGCCCACACTTTCCTGGGGGATCACCATGCTCCGTCGTCATGCCTTTGTCTCGGCCGCTCTCGCAGTGCTGATCTCCGTCGGAACGGTCGCGGCTCCGGTGGCAGAAGCTGCCGCCGTCAAGCCGCGGGTCTTCGCCACCTGCAAAGAGATGAACAAGGTGTACCCGCATGGGGTGGGCAAGGTCGGCGCGAAGGACAAGAGCAAGAGCAAGAACCCCCGTCCCGTCACCAACTTCAAGCGGGACAACGCCTTGTACAAGGCGAACGTGAAGCGCGACGCCGACAAAGATGGGATTGCCTGCGAGAAGCGGTGATCCCCAGGTCCCATCGCTGGGAGCATCGGCCTACCGCGAGTGGACTGTGGCACCCCCGTTTCAGGGGTGTGGCAGTCCACTCAAGGTTCTACCTCCGTAGTCGCAGTTCCAGGCGGATCGTGGGCGAACTGTCACATTTGAAAACATCAATTTCGAACAGGTTCTCGTTTCGATCAAGGTTCACCGAGACCGATACGGGTTTGCCGTCGAGGTCGAGCACCTCCACGGCACCCACTTCTCTTCCGAAGGCCTGGGGGCCATGCGAGTGGCAGAACCTCAGGCTGCCCATGCTTCCATCGTTCATGTCCTCCACCAGGAAACTCGCGATGTGAGGAACAAAGCGTTGCAGCTCCGGCATGTTCTCTGCGAGGAAACGAAAGAGTGCTTCCTCATGGTGTTTCATGTGTCTGGGTGTCATGTTTCCTGCCGAGTTCGATCATGCCCTCATTGGGCGGGCCAGAGCGACGACCGATGCGGCGGCTACAACGCGATGGTCCCGGTGACGCCGGAAACAGTGTCTCCGCCGACCCAGGTCGTGCCATCGGTCTGCTGGACATGGATCCTTCCCCGTCGCTGCAGGTGGGTCCCCTGGGAGGCGGTGTACTCGGCAGGTGCCCGTCCGGACCCGATCAGCCATTGAGCGAGGGAGGCGTTGAGGCTGCCCGTCACGGGGTCCTCGCCGATGCCGGACCGTGGAACGAAGGCCCGGACCTCGAACGCGCACTCGCTTCCGTCGGGGTACGGTCCGATCACCCCGACGTTGAACCCGGTGAGGGCCGGAAGGTCCGGTGCCAGACCCAGGACGGAGTTCGCGTCCTTCAACAGGATCCCCACCCAGCCGGGCCCGTTGTCCACCCACTGGGATGCCACGACATCGGCGAGATCGATCCGCAAACCACGCGCGATCCGGTCGAGGTCCTCCGCGGACACCGGCCCGGATCGCAACAGGGCCGGCGCGGCGAAAGCCAAGCGACCACGGACATGTCGAATCGGGATCAGGCCGGCCGCGCATTGCTGAACGAGTTGGTCGCTGTCTGCAGGCGTTCCGCCCGCATCCAACCAGGCCCGGGCACTGCCGAGGGTCGGGTGGCCGGCGAAAGGCAGCTCATTGCCCGGGGTGAAGATGCGCAACCGGTAGTCGGCTCCCGGCTCGGTCGGCCGGAGCAGGAAGGTGGTCTCGGAGAGGTTGGTCCACCGGGCAACCGCTGCCATCTGCTCCGCAGTGAGATCATCGGCGTCATGGATCACCGCCACCGGATTTCCCAGCAGGAATTCGTGGGTGAAGACGTCGATCTGGCTGAACCGGTGCATCAGCGCGATTATGCCAGGTCGATTGTCACGCCTGATGGGTCGAGTGTGTGCAGAAACTGGGTTCAACCAGATCTGTGACCGCATCCGGCGTGACGACAGACCGATGAGTGCGTCTCCCAGGAACAAGCGGCGAAGACCTCGCCCGTCGAGAAAGGCACATGATGGGACTTCCCGGAAAGGCGCGGCAGATCCTCGCGGTGGGACTGCTGATGTGTGTTGCCGTGACCAGCACTCCCGTTCCGGCCACGGCAGGAACGCACGAGGCCGACATTGCCATGAAAGCGACGGTGGGAAACGGTTCGGCCACGCGTTCGGCGGTGCCCGGGCCGCCGGTCGCACCGGCCTCGGAGGGTCCGGTGGTCATCGATTGGGAAGGATCGATCGACTCGTTCATCTACAAGGACGAATACGACCAGAACGGCACCCTCTATCCGCGCCCCCGGCCCACGCTCCCCACCCTCGGCCCGGCCCTGGCGGGTAAACCGATCACCCAGTTCGAGGACTCGTACTTCACCAAATGTGCGCTGGCCCAGGGAAAGGTCTACTGCTGGGGTGCCAACGAGTCGGGCCAACTCGGCAACGGCACCACCACCGCGGTGCCGCAGGCCGATGCCGCCGCCGTCGGTGGTCTCCTGGCCGACAAAACCGTCAGCGCCATCGTGATGGACACCTCGTACGTCTGCGCACTTGCCGACTTCCAGGTGTACTGCTGGGGCACCGGCAACGTCGTGCGACCCGCTGCTCCCACAGTCCCCTCGACAGTCCCGCTCGTCGTTGACGGCTTCCGCGGCCTCAAGGTGTCGGCGATCAGCACCCACAGACAGACCGCATGTGCCATCGCCGCCGGCAGGGTCTTCTGCTGGGGCAAGGACATCGGCCAGGACCTGGACCAGAGTTCCTACCCCGTTCCGACCGAAATGCAGAACGGTGGTTGGGGTGGTGAACCGGTGACCTCGGTATCCGTCGGCCCCCAGGCCGCCTGCATCATCGCCGGTGGGCATGCCTACTGCTGGGGCATGACCGTCACCAAGGAGGAACCCTACTGGCCAAGTGTGCGCATTCGGAACCCCACCCGGGTCCAGGCCGATGCAGCCTTCAACAAGCTGACGGTGAAGGCGATCAGCGCCAATGAATTCCACACCTGCGCCATTGCCGGTCGGTTCACCGACCGCAATGTCTACTGCTGGGGACAGACACACATGGTCGGCAGACTCCACGACACACCGCCGGAATCGATCACACCGCGACCCGTCGACACTTCGGGTGTGTTGAAGGGCAAATCGGCGACGTTGATCGGCTCGCGATGTGTGATCGCCAATGACGGCCGTCCCTACTGTTGGGGCGAAGCCTCGGGAAACTACGCCGACAAAGTGTTGCCCCATGCTGTCGACGTCAGCGGTCCGATGGCCGACCGGCGGGTGTTGGCGATGTCCTTCGTCCTCAGCCGGTCAGGGGTGGCGGTTCGTCCACGGGTTTTCACCGACGTCCCGACCAGTTACCCCTTCTACGACGACATCGTGTGGGCGGCCGGGACGGGCATCACCCAGGGATTCGATGCCTCGACCTTTCGTCCCACCTCGGTGATCGACCGACAGGCCATGTCCGCATTTGTCTTCCGTGCGCTCAACCCCGGGGTGCCGGATCCGAAGTGCGATCCCGCGGCCAAACGGTTGTGGAGCGACGTAGGTGTGTCGAATCCGTTCTGCGGGACCATCGAATGGCTCAAGGCCCAGGGTTTTGCCACCGGCTCGCTTTTCCGGCCCGCCGCAGCAACCACCCGGGCAACCATGGCCAAGATGATTTTCCGTGCCCATCACCCGGGTATGCCGGACCGGGTCTGCAGCGCGGCGTCGGCTCGTCTGTTCTCCGATGTCACACGGACCACCGATTCCTGCGGCGACATCGAGTGGTTGGCGACAACCGGTATCGCGACCGGATATTCGTCCGGCACCTATCAACCCGGCCAGGCCGTCACCCGCGATGCGATGACGGCGTTCCTTCACCGTCGGAACACCCTTGCCAAGGCCGGCTGACCGAACGAGTCGGTATGAGATCGCCTGTCCTGAAGGAGGTCTGCGAATCGGGAGCGAACGGTCGGGCTTCGCCGGGGCGCGGGAGTGTGCCTCCTGACCTGGATCCGGGAGGTGGGGCATCGACTCCGCCCGCCCGTTCAGGTACCGGCCGACCCGTACTGTGGCATGGTGCTTGAACATGTGGGTCGCTGGGTGTACCGCCGGCGTGCAGCGGTGCTGTGCGCCTGGTTGGTGTTGGTGCTGCTCGGCGGGGTCCTGGGTGGTGCGGCCTTTGATCGGGCCAAGGCCCCCGGTGACCGGGCGGGGGTCGAGTCCACCGTGGTGGCGCAGCGTATCGACGCCGCCGTCCCGGAGGGCAAGCAGATCACCGTGCTGCTGAGCGGGGCCGAGCCCCGCTCCAACGACATGATCAATCGTGCTTCGCAGGTGGTGTACGAGTTGCGAGCCCTTCCCGGGGTGAAGATCGTGACGGACCCGTACACCGCTGGGGCCACTGACATGTTCGGTGACCAGGGATTCGCCGTCCAGATCGAATTCGATCCGACGCTGTCCGACGAGGCGGCTCTGGAGGTCGCCGCCCAGGCGGAGGAGTTGCTGCGCACGATCGGGTTCCCCGAGGTCCGGATGGGCGGTGAACTGCTGGCCGAGCAGTTGTTCATCGACCAGGCCGTGCAGGACGCCGCGATCGGCGAAGGCGTGGCCCTGGTCCTGTTGTTCGGCCTGTTGGTGCTGGTCCTGGGTGGTTGGCTGCTCGGGGCCATCCCCGTGGTGACCGCCCTCGCCGGCCTGGCGGTCTCCCTGCTGGCCCTCACCGGGCTGAGTTTCGTCGGGCCGCTCAGCGAGTACGCCGTCAACGTGGTCACCCTGCTGGGGTTGGGGCTGGCGATCGACTACAGCCTGCTGGTCCTGGCCCGTTTCAGGGAGGAACGAGCGGCCGTCCGTGCCCTGAGATCCACCGGGCGGGGACGCCGTGGAGCGGGCTCGAAACCGGCCGCGGCGCGCTCGCCGGGTCGGGCGGAGTCCGACGCACAGGACGACGTGGCCTCGCTGCTCGCCGTCACCCTCGGCAGGGCCGGTCACACGGTCCTGATCTCCGGCGTGACGGTCGGGTGTGCGCTCGCGGCCCTGCTGCTGCTCGGTGATCCCATGCTGACCGGCATGGCGGTGGGTGGGCTGATCGCGGTGACCGTGGCCACTGCCGCGGGACTCACCCTGGCGCCCGCCCTGATCGCCGTGACCCACCACCGGATCTCCGACCCTGGCCAGGGCTGGTTCGCCGCCCGCCGGGCCCGCCGGCGTGTGGCGCTGTTGCCACGACTGGCCGAGTTCGCCCAAGCCCGCCCCTGGCCCACCCTGCTGGGCGGTGTCCTGCTGCTGCTGGTCCTGGCCTCACCGCTGCTGGCGCTGCAGGTGGGCAACTCCGATGCCCGTTCCCTGCCGGACGGCAGTGAACCGCGAGTGGTCCACGAGATGGTCGAGCAGGAGTACCCGGATCTCGCGGTGGCCCCGATCACCGTCCTGGCGGAGATCGGGGCCGGCGACGAATTGGTCGGCGACCTGATGCAACAGCTGGACGATCTGCCCGGCGCCGACGAGGTGCTGATGGGTGACGCCTTGCCGGACGGCACGACCAGGCTGGTGGTGATCCCGGACGGGCCAACCACCGGCGAGGTGGCGCTGGGTCTGGTCACCCGGATCCGGGAGATGGACACCGTGGCCCCGGTGACCGTCGGGGGACCGGCGGCCGAACTTCTCGACGCCAAGGATCAGCTCGGTGCACGGGTGCCGGCGGCCGTTCTCGCCGTGGTCCTGGCGACCGGGCTGCTGCTGCTGTGGCTGACCCGGGCCCCGGTGGTCGCGCTGAAGACCGTGCTGCTCAACCTGCTGTCGCTGGCCGCGACGTTGGGTGTGGTGGTGGCGATCTTCCAATGGGGCTGGGGTTCGTCGCTGCTCGGCTTCACCTCGTGGGGCGCGGTCGACATCACGACACCGTTGCTGCTGTTCATGTTCTGTTTCGGGCTCTCGATGGATTACCACATGTTCCTCGTCGCCCGGATCAAGGAGTCCTGGGATGCCGAACCGGGCGATCGGGCCGCCAACGACCGGGCGGTCCGGACGGGGATCATCGCCTCCGGCCCGGTGGTCACCCTCGCTGCCCTGGCCATCTCGTTCGTGTTCCTCGGCTTCGCCGCCGGTCAACTCACCGCGGTGAAGGAGATCGGGGTCGGCATGACGGTGGCGATCGTTCTGGACGTGACGGTCGTCCGCGGACTGTTGCTGCCTGCGTCGATGACGCTGCTGGGGCGGTTGAACTGGTGGTGGCCCGGGACCCGACTCCGAGTGCCGGCCTCGAGCGTCGAGACGGGCTAGTCGGCACGGACCAGGGTGCCGTGGCTCCGGGCGCCACCGAAGTCGGTGGCGAGTTCCGAGTGGGGCGGTTGGAGTGTGGGTTCACTCCAACATCTGACTCAGGTCCTGGAAGAATGGCTGTGTCGACCAGGTGGTTCTGTCACCGATGACGTACAGCCGGCGCCGTGCCCTCGATGTCGCCACGTTGACCAGGTTGGGGGTTTCGGAAGCCCATCGCTTCACCCCCGGCCTGTTCGGATCGCCACCCAGGACCAGGAAGACGATCTCGGCCTCCCTTCCCTGCGCAGTGTGGACGGTGCCACCGGCCATACCGGTCGTGTGATCGGCAACCCTTGCCAATGCTGCAGAGACAGCGCGAAACGGTGAGATGGCGATGATGTCGGAACCCGCTATGTCCTGGCGTCGGAACCACAGCAGGATCTCGTTGAGCTTGGTGATCTCATCGGGCTGCAGGTGGGTGCCAGGGGTTGTTGCCGGAACATGTATCCATTTGCTCGGCGGCAGGCGGTCGATCTTCGGCGTGTCCTTGTGTTTGACGCCGTTGATCATCAGGTTGTCGTAGGCGATTTTGTTGGAGATCTGGAACATCGGGCCGGCGCATCTTCTGTGGACTCTCAGGGGTGCACTGACCCATACCGACCGGCCGTCAACCTGGGGAAGATAGGTGCCGTACCTGCCCACCCGATCGGCCAGTTGCTGCACAGAGGTGGTTGACGGAACCCAGAGTTCATCCACCCGGAAGTGGGTTGCCAGATCTTCTTGGACCTTCCGGGGAACAGTTGTCACCGGTGTCAGCTGCAGTGGATCACCAACCACCAGAACTCTTCGGGCCCGCCATATCGCTCCGACGGCCTGCTGAGGAGGGGCCTGTCCGGCTTCGTCGATCATCAGCCAGCCCAACGCCCCGGTGCCGACGCCGCGGAACATCCGGCCGACGGATGCGAAGGTGGTCGAGACCAGGGGCACGATCATGAAGAACAGCTGCCATCCGGCCAGGCGTGTCCGCGGATCCAGATCCGGTGGAACAGATCCTCGCATGATCTTGGTGGCGGCAATCAGCCATCGGTGCATGCCTTGAGCGTTGGCCAGGAACGCACGGTGCAGTTCCAAAGCCGCTTCGAACAGGTCTGCCCGGGCACGGTTGATCTCCGGGTCTGACCATGCGCTGTTCAGTTCCCGCTGCTCGTCGTCGACCAGCCAGTTGTTCCCTGGGTGGTGCCGTCCGTACCGTCGGGCATCGCCGAGGATCGACTGGTTCACCCGGGTCAGATCCTGATCGACCGCGCCTACGTGCAGTTCCGCCTCCTCGATCCAGCGTCGCACTGTGGTCAGTTCCGTACCGAGTTGCTCTGCCGCGCGGCCGGTTTCCGATACTGCTTGCTGCCTCCTGTCCAATTCGGTGTTCATCGAGCTGAGGGTGGCCCTCCACGCCTTGCTTTCGGCCCCCACGGAGAGAATCGACCGCCACCAACCGGGGCGTAGATCCATATGTCGTTGCCGCTGGTCCGTGCATGCTTGCGCCTCGCGTTGTCGCTGCTCCAAGTGGGACAGGCACGAATTCCACTGCTGCTCCACGCTGGCAAGGGTGGCCCGTGACTCCCCGATCCGGCGGTGGCAGTCAGCGGATTCAACCGTCAGGTCCCGCCCCCGGCGCAGGCGAGTCTCGGCATCGGTCCTGACCGCGAGGCACCTGGTCACCTCCGCCTGCCTGTCGACGAAGGTGCGCTTCGCCGCCGCCCAGTCCGGCCGTGGCGCAGTCTGGTTCCGCCACGCCGTGAACATCTCCTGCAACCCCAGGACCGGGTCGGCGGCAGGATCAGATTCCGGCCCGGTTGCGTCGCCACCCTTCCACAGGGCGTTGTCGAAGTCGTTGCGGTTCTTCGCGTTCCCTAACCGGGCTGCTACCAGCCCCCACGCCTGGACGGCATCGCCCTGGGCGGAGTCCCGCGAGGTCAGGCCGGCGATCCCGGCGAAGTAGTCCGCTGACGACCGCCACGGTTCGTCGATTGCGTTCAACCGGGGCAACTCGCTCGACACGTTGGCAACCGCAGCATTGTTCGACGAGGCAACGACCATCTCGTAGCCGACCAGATCCTGCTTGAGCTGCGGCAGCTGCCACTCGGCTCTCCCGGATTTCCAACGATGGCGTTCCTGGTCGACGAAGGCGTCTCCCGGTTGATCAAGGGCAGCCAGAATCTGCGCCCGGGCCACGACATTGCCGGCGACGATGTCGCGCAGCATGGTGGTCTTCCCTGTGCCAGGCGGACCGTTGACTCCCAACAGGCCCCCAGTCGGGCCCAGGACATCCAGTGCCTCGTTGACCGCGAACTGCTGACTGGTGGCCAGCGCATGGTCTGGATCCGAGAGCCAACGACCCCAAGGCAGCCGCCGCACCTGAGTGCCGTTGATCAGAACTTCAGGGTGCTGACGTACATCCACCCGATCCTCAGGCCGGAGGTCCCCGGGCAGGCGTAAGTACTCGGCCAACGCAGGGCCTCGTTCCGACACCGCGACCGTTGCCAGATCATCGAGGAAGAAGCTGTTCAGGAACGGCGGTTCAGGATCGGCATCACGATGTACCCACGAGCTCGCGATACGCACCTGGGAGGTGCGGACCCCCGCAATGTCCATGACGCCGGCTGCCTCGTGGGCCGCTGTCACCATCGAGGTGATCATGCGAGCGTCTGCTGCCAACCCCTCACCGGAGTCGTCAACCTCGTGCCGACCCTCGCGGCTCCTCGTCAACCGTTGGAGCACTTCCCTGAATCTCTCGCACGCGTTGTCCAACCCTTGGTACCAGCCGGGGCTTTGAATGCCTGGCGAATAGAGACGACCGACGCCCCACAGCGCCGAAGACACCACCGCTGTTTCCAGAAGCAGTCGGCCATCCTGATCCACGACCACAGCAGCGCAGGCGCTGTCGCCGGGCGTCCGTTCGTCGTAGGCATCTCGATCTTCCGGGAATGCGGTATGGAGATGCTCGTAGATGCCCTCCAACTCATAGACCCCGAGGTAGACGGTATGAAGCCACCGAAAGCTCCGCCTGCCGTCTGCAGGTGGGCGGCCGCCCTGCCACGGCAAAGCCTGCGTCGGCTGCCAGTTCTCCACCGGTCTCTGCTTGTGAGCGGGATCTGGTCGAGCGACCTGCTGCGGCGTGAACAGCTCGACTGTTCGCCAATACTCGACAACGTCCTTTTGAAGTCCCACCCCGACATCCATGATCGGAGACTATGACACTGCCGACCTTGCCCTGAGGGGTGACCCCGAGAGTGCGTGTCGCGCGCGCCTGGCTGCACCGGTGAATGGTGGTGCACGGGAGTCCGGATCCGGTGAAGGTCGGCAGTCAGCGGTCCCGTTCCGCGTCTTTCCCGCGCCAAGGCGGTCAGGTGACGACCACACACATCGGCCGGCTGACGTGAGCGCCGGTGGTCAGTTCTCGGGAGGCGAGGTCGAGCACGTCGATCCTGTCGTTGTTGGTTCCGGCGATCAGGAGTCGGCCACCGTCCAGGGCCATCTGCCGCGGCCAGGACGAACAGCTGATCTCCGCCGCGGGCGTCCCGTCCACCGCATTGAACACGCCGATGGTGTCGGCACCCCGGTTGGCCAGAAGGATCACCGAACCGTCAGGGCTGACGGTGATGTCGCTCGGATAGTTCCGTTCATCCGGCTGCCGCAGCGTCGAAGGCACCCCGTGCCAACGGGTTGCCCTGCGGCCTTCGCGATGGGCGAGCAGCAACTGCGAACTCAGCTCGCCGGCCACCGCGATCCGGTTGTCGGGCAGCAGCACCAGGTGCCGCGGGCCGCTGCCCGGAGGGGCCGCGCTGACCACAGGATCGGTCAGTTCTCCTGCCTCCAGCAGATAGCTGATGATCCGATCGGTGCCGAGATCGGTGACCAACACCTCGTTGTCGGCGCCCAGGACTGCTTGGTGCAGGTGGGGACCGTCCTGCCGATCCGGATCAGGGCCCCGCTCCGCCGGTCGAGGGTGAACGCTCGCCAATGCGAGGGCACCGTCGTCGGCCACGGCCAGGATCGCCATCGAGCCGGACGCGTAGTTGGCGACCAGCAGATGACGCCCGGTGCGGTCGAGCACCGCATGGCAGGGTTCGGCACCTCCGGTACCGACCGGCTCGCCGACGCGGGTGAGTCCGCAGCCGTCGATCCGCCAGCTGTGCGCCAGCCCCCGCCCGATGCCGGACACACCGAACAGCCACCGACCGGTCGGGTCCGCGATCAGGTACAGGAGCTCCTCGACCGGGACGACGTCGCCTGCCTGCACCAGGTCGTGACCGAGAACCGTGATCCCGGCAGCACCTGCCACGTAGATCATCCCGGTCGGCGGGTGGTGGCCGGTACTCAACGAAGGTCCCCGTTGTGCATGGTGGCCCAGCGGTCGACGACGGTGCCGCCGCGCAGGGCGTGCACGGCACCGTGACAGAAGAACGCCGTGCAGACATGATTCGGAATGATCGTGACCCGTTGACCGATCTCCAACGGTGACGGGTCCCCGGGCCCGTGCCACCGCAACCAGCCGTGCTCCTCGGACAGCCTCTCGATCCGCCAGCCCTCGAGTCCGACCAGCATGCCGTGACCCGGGAACTGCTGCCGCAGTGCAGCTCCCGGCAGCAGGTCCTGACCGAGGGCCTTCGACCCGGCGTCCACGCAGGCCCGGCGCGGATCCGGATGGCTGACCACGGTGGACAGCACCCGCACCGCGCAGGTGTCGACGGTCGCATTGCCCAGCGCCATCTGCCCGAGATCGTTGAAGGCGAAGATCCCCGGACGGATCTGGGTGACCCCGGTGACCCCGGCGACGACCCTGGCCGAGGCGCTCGCCCCCATGGAGACATGCTGCAACCGAACACCTCTGGCACGGATCGAGGTCGCGGCGGACACCATGAGCTCGGCGGCGGACACGGCTCGGGCGTCACGGTCGGCCGGATCGGTCGCCTCGTACACCGTGCCTTCGTGGGTCATGATTCCGGTCAGCTCGACCCCGGGCAGTGCGGCGATCGACTGGGCCGTTTCCGCTGCGTCCTCCGGTGCGACCCCGACCCGACCCAGACCGCTGTCCACGATCAGGTACAGCTGTGCCGACTGCCCGGAGGAGGCGAAGCGCTCGCCGATCCGCCGTGCCCCCAGCACACTGTCGGTGGCCAGGGTCAGATCCACGGTGGCGGCGAGCTCGTGGGCCCGCTGCACCTTGGCATCCCCCGTCAGCGGATAGGCGATGATGAGCCGCCGGATACCGGCGGCTGCGAAGGTCTGTGCCTCTGCCACGGTCGCCACACAGAGACCGTCCGCCCCGGAAGAGATCTGCAGCAGGCCGATCTCGGGGACCCGGTGGGTCTTGGCGTGGGGGAGGAGCTCCACCCCGGAACGATCGCAGATGGCGCGCATCTCCGCGAGGTTCGCCTCGAGGACACCCAGGTCCACGGTGAGAGCGGGGGTGTCGATGCCGCTGGCCAGTGCCTCCCGGTCCAGCCTGCTCTCCAACTCGGTGTGCATCAGTTCCTCTCAGATCGTAGTACCCGGCCGGCCAGGTCTCCGGTGACAACACCGTCCTGTACGGCAAACACACCGTTCACCAGAACGTGCTGCACCCCGACCGGCGTGGTGCGCGGATGGGCGTAGGTGGCGCGATCGGCGACGGTCTGCGGATCGAAGACAACCAGGTCGGCGGCGGCCCCGGGGGCAACCCGCCCCCGATCCGTCGCGCCGATCCGATCCGCAGAACGAGAGGTCATGTGTTGCACGGCTTCTGCCAGTGTGAGCACACCCTCCTCGCGTACGTACCGGCCGAGCATCCGGGGAAAGGTACCCCAGCCCCGGGGGTGCGGGCGGTCGCCGACCAGGATCCCGTCGCTCCCCACCGTGTGGCCGGGATGGGTCATCAGCCGTCGGACATGGTCCTCGACACCGATGTGCATGATGCAGGAGGCGGCAAGGCCACTGGCCACCAGGAGATCGAAACACAGGTCCGCAGCGGGCACACCTCGTCGGCGTGCGGCAGTGGCAAGGTCCGTCCCGACGACATCGGCGAACTCCGCCGAACCGTTGACTCCGGAGATCACCACGGTCGACCAGTCGATCGGCACCCCCTGGTGTCCGTCCGATCCCAGGACCTCCATTTCGTGCCTTACCCGTTCGCGCACGGCGGCGTCCTGCAGGATGCGGAGCTGGTGGTCCGTCGGGCCGACCTGGGTCCAACTCGGGAGCTGGGCCTGCAGGGTCGACATGCCCGCGAGGTAGGGATAGCTGTCGAAGGTCAGGTCGACACCGGCGGCGATCGCCTGGTCGAACATGGCCACCAGTTCGTCGATTCGTCCGGCGTTGCGCGGGAAGCTCAGGTGTGCATGGGCCAGATGCAGGGAAACGCCACTGGCAGCGGCGATCTCGATGCACTCGGCGTAACCCTGCATCACCGTGGCACCGTAGTTCCGGTGGTGCGGGCAGAAGTAGCCACCCTCTTGTGCGACCACCCGGCACAGCGCCACCAGCTCCGCGGTGTCGGAGAACATCCCCGGGGTGTACGTCAGCCCGACGGACAAGCCGACAGCGCCGGCCCGCAACGACGTCCGTAGGATCGCGCACATCCGTTGCAGCTCGAGGTCTGTCGCCGCCCGGTCCTGGTCACCGACCACGAGCAGGCGAAGGTTGCCGTGCGGCACCAGGTAGGCGGTGTTCACCGCAGTCCCGGAGTCCAACCGTGCCAGGTAGCCCTCGACGGACAGCCAATCCCACCGGAAGCCGGCGGGATCGCCGTTCCACCCGTGAAGCTGGCGGCGGAGCCGCCGCAACGAGTCGGCGTCCACCGGGGCATAGCTCAGTCCGTCCTGGCCGAGGACCTCGGTGGTGACACCCTGCAGCAGAACGGCCTCGTGCGCTGGGTTCGCCAGGATCTGGAGATCGGAATGGGCATGCATGTTGATGAATCCGGGGGCCACGACGAGTCCTTCGACGTCCACGACCCGTCCCTGGAGGGCCGGCGTGCGAGCCGAGTCGGGGGTACGGACGTCGATGATGCGCCCGGCCGACAGACTGACATCGGCTCGTAGCGGCCCGGCCCCCGTGCCGTCGACAACGGTGCCACCCCGGAGGACTACCGGCCTGCCGTTGCTGTCCATCACACCGACTCCGGTCGGCCGTTGCCGGCACTCCGGTAGATCGCCTCGGTCACCCGCACCACGTCGACCGCCAGGTCGGCGGACAGCCCGGCAGGCACCGCTGCCCCGTGGGCAACCTCCACCAGCGCGTGTGTCGGCCAGCCGGCCGCGTACGAACCGTCGGCCTCCTCTCGGGACGGTTCCCAGCGGTTCCCGTCGGCGCGCACGTACCGCACCACCCCCAGCGCGGTGTCGATCCAGATCTGGCCCTGTTCGCCGTGTATCGCCAGGTGCCACATCGGCACCACACTGTCGGGGTGGGTGCTGACGCAGCTCAGGACGCCGCTGCCACCGCCGGAGAAGGAGGCAAGAACCGCGTCGTGCAGGTCCACCCTGGCCGCGGGTGGCCAGGTCTGCGCATACACCTGGTCGATGCGCTCTCCGAGGACCCACATCAGCAGTCCCAGTTGATGACTCATCGACACCGCTGCGGTCCCACCGCCGGACACGTCCGGGTCGGTGTAGGTGGCAGGATCGGAACCGCCGGCCCCGCCCCAGCCGCCGTCGTCACCTCCGGTCAGCAGCCGCCGGGTGTTCACGGCCAGGTGCATCATCACGTGCTCGATCCGCCCCAGGCGCCCCGACCGGATCAGCTCCCGGGCGGTACGGAAGGCAGGGGTGGCCGACCAGCCGAAGGCCACCAGCAGGGATCGGTCGTTGTCGACCGCCGAGGCCGTCATGGCAAGGGCATCCGAGGATGTGAGCGCAAAGGGCTTCTCCACCAGCACGGATGCGCCCGAGCGGAGTGCACCGATGACCTGCTGCCGGTGGACCGAAGGCGGGCTGGACACGATCACCGCGTCGAGCTCGTGGTCCAACGCCGCGCGCCAGTCGGTCTCGGCGTGGCCGGCACCGAACCGGCCTGCCGCGGCCTCGGCCAGTTCCTTGTCGGGCCGGCTGACCACCACGAGCTCGACATCGGGCCGGGAGGCCAGCACCGGGAGGTGGGTCGATTCCGACCACGCCCCGGCGCTGAGCACCCCGACGCGCACTCTCGCCGGTCCCATCAGCGTCCGCCCATCCCGGTGAGCGTCGCACCTTGGATGAAGGCGCGCTGCACCAGCAGGAACACCACCACGATCGGCGCGATCGTGATCAACGAGACCGCCATCATGTGGTTGTAGTCGGTGACGTGCTGACCCTGGAAGAGTTTCAGACCGACGGCGAGGGTGTACTTGTCCAGGCTCCGCAGGTAGATGATCGGCCCGATCACGTTGTTCCAGTTCGCGACGAACGAGAACACCGTGACCGCCACCAGCGGAGGCTTGGACAACGGCAGGATGATGCTCCACAGGATGCGCCAGTCGGAGGCGCCGTCGATCCGCGCGGCGTCGTCCAGTTCCTGCGGGATGGTCAGGAAGAACTGACGCAGCAGGAAGATGTAGAACGCGTTCCCGAACCACGCCGGCAGGATGAGCGGCCACAACGTGTTCACCATGCCGGCCTTGCTGAACATGATGAACTGCGGGACGAGCAGTACCTCGGCCGGGATCATCATGGTCGCCAGGGTGATGGCGAAGATGGCCCCGCGGCCCCGGGTCTTGAGTCGGGCGAACGCGTAGGCGGGCAAGATGCAGGAGATCAACGTGCCGATCACCGAAAGTCCCGTGACCAGAACGGTGTTGATGGTGAAGCGGGTGAAAGGCAGCGCCTTCCAGCCGTCGGGGTAGTTCTCCCAGTGGAAGGTCGACGGGATGAACTCCGGTGGGAAGGACAGCACGCCCTGGCTCGACTTGAGCGAGGTGGTGAACATCCACAACAGGGGGAGGAGGTAGATCCCGGCACCGGCGATCAGCAGCACGTAGGCCGCGGTACGCGCGGCACGGGCCTTCCGGATCGTGGAAACGCCGCCGGCCGACCAGGCGATTTCTGCGGCGATACGCGATTGCCGCTTCATTTCGACTCGTAGTGGACCCAGCGACGGGCAAACAAGAACTGCACCGCCGTAATCAACATGATGATCCCGAACAATCCCACGGCCAAGGCGGACGCATAGCCCATGTCGAAGTATTGGAAGGCCTGTCGGTAGATGTACAGGCCGTACAACAGGGTGGAGTTCGACGGTCCGCCGTCGGTCATGATCAGGACAAGGGTGTAGGCCTGAAGACTCCCGATGAAGCCGGTGATCATGTTGAAGAAGATCACCGGCGACATCATCGGTACCGTCACGTGCCAGAACCGCCCCCACCAGCCCGCTCCGTCGATCGTTGCCGCCTCGTACAGGGTCACCGAGACGCCTTGCAGGCCCGCCAGGTAGATCACGATGGTGTTGCCGGCACCCCACACGCTCATGATGATCAGGGCGGGGATGGCCCAGGACGGAGCCGTCAACCAGCCAGGTCCTTGAATTCCTATCTTGCCGAGAACGAAATTCAGCAGCCCGAAGTCCGGATGCAGAATGTTCGTCCAGAGCAGGGCCGTTCCCACACCGGCGACGATGGCGGGCAGGTAGAAGATCGCCCGGAAGATGCCGATACCCCTGACCTTCTGGTTCAACAGGATGGCGATCAGGAAGGTGGAGGAGACGCTGGCGAGCGTGGCCCCACCGCCGAAGTACAGCGTGTTCCAAATAGCTTTCAGCAGTACTTCGTCGGAGAACATCCGCTGGTAGTTGCCCAACCCGATCCAGTGCGGGGTCGTCAGGAGCGACCAGTCGGTCAGGCTCAGCCCGAAGGTGGCCAGCACCGGCCCGCCGGAGAAGACCACCAACCCGACGATCCAGGGGGTGAGGAACAAGTAGAAACGACGCGATTCGGCCTTGGCCAGCGGGGAATTCCGCTTCACCTTCTTGGCGGCGCGCGCACTCATCTCACGCGGCACCTCGGGCAACGGCGGAGCGGGTGGTTCTGCCAGCGTCTTCTGCCCAGCCACCTAGCTGCGATTCTGAGCGAGAATGGGCGTCAGCTTCTGCACGATCTCGTTGCAGGCGTCCTCGACCGATTTGTTGCCACCGAGCACTTCGTCCCAGATGGGGCGGCTGGTCGCATCGACCTTCGGTGTCGCCGGCGCGAAGTTCACCCCTTCCGTCGTGGCGTAACTGGTCAGGGCGTCCAATGCGAATTTCGCACCCTCGGGCGCGTACTCGGAGGTCAGGTACGCATCCCAGGCCGAGGCCCGCGACGGGCTGCCCAGACCGGTGCTGGCCCACATGAACTGCTGGCCGGCGGAGGAGAGGTATTCGTTGAGGTAGATCCACGCCGCATCAGGATTCTGACACTGCTTGGTGATCGAGTAGCCGCTCCCCGCAGCGGCCGTCGTGTGCCGCTTCGGCCCCTTGGGGTAGGGGGCGATCGCCCAGTCGAACTCGGCCTGCTCGATCAGGCCGGAAGCGGCCCAGGTGCCTTGGATGGCCATGGCGGCGCGGCCCAGCGTGAAGGCGTCGGCACCGAGGGCCTTGCTGTCGGCGTCGGTCGGCATCATGCCGTTGTTCAGGAACGGATCCATCCACCACTTGGCGGCATCGATCGCTGCCTGTTCGCCCAGCAGACAGCTGGTTTCGTCGTCGTTGAGGTAGCGCCCGCCGAACGGTGCCAGGTAGTTGGCGCTGAAGAACCCGTCCGGGTAAGGGACCCCGTTGAGTCCGAAGATCTTGTCCCGGCCGGATCCGCTGGTCAGCTTCAGACCGGCCGCCTTGAGGTCGTCCAGGGTCCAATCGGCGGTGGGTGCCGGCACCCCGCCCTTGGCGAAGATCTCCTTGTTGTAGAACAACATCAGCGGACCGCAGTCGTAAGGGATCGAGTAGAGCTTGCCGTCGTTCTGGTAGAAGGTCAGCGCCGGTTTGGTGAAGTCGTCGATGTCGAAATCGGTCTGCTTGGCGATGTAGTCGTCGAGGGGGAGGAACCACCCCGCACGCAGGAACTGCTGGACCCAGCCGTAGGTCACCACCATGATGTCGGGTGCCGACCCGCCGGCCATCTGCGTCAGGTATTTCTGCAGGTAGTCGGCGAACGGGGTCACTTCGGTGACGATCTTGATGTTGGGGTGGCGACTCATGAAGAACTCGTCGAACTGGCCCTGCCGTTCCAGCAGCGACGCCGGCCAGGTGCTCGCGATGGTGATGGTGACCGGCTCGGTCGGTTCCGGGATGGCGGTGGTCGGCCATTCGAGCTTGGCCAGCATCGCTTTGGCGTCCTCGGCGTTGTAGAGCCCGGACGGAGCCGACGGGGCGGTCGTCGACGGGCCGGCCCCGGTCTGCTGCTGCTGCGCCGTCCCGCAGGCCGCGGTGGTGAAGAGGCCGGCCCCGGCCAGCCCGGCTATCGAGGAGTACTTCAGGAAATTGCGTCGAGACGTACCACTGCCGGATCGTCCGGAAGACGCAGGCGTGCCGAATTCGTGCGACATCTTGGTCCTTTCTGGCGGAACTAGATTCGTGAGGAGGGTGGGCGCATCGAACAAGCGACCACAAGGGGCGTCGGTGACGACAGATGTTGGTGCACAGCCTTTGTGCCCACCGGTCGGTCACGGTGTCACGCCTGTCCGCTCACCTGCCGACCGAGACCGGGTCGTGATGAGTCGAAGGCTGGTGTGTCATTCCCATGGTGTCACTACCGTAGGTCGAGTCACTTGTTGAACGTAGAGTCTCACAACACCGACGGTCAATACCTACGGGCAAACTTTCTGCCTCGTGACCTCATGGGATGCAATAGGAGTCGTGAATTTTGGGTCTTGACCAATCGGTGGACCGACCCTAACCTGGTGATGAGCAACAGAGCTGTTGGTCATGACGCACGGTGTATCACCCGAATTGTCGGGGGAGTCGCCGGAGCACCGTGAGTGAAGTCTGGACATCCGGTCCAACCAGAGCCCCGCCGAAATGCGAAAGCCCTATCCAGGAGCGTTGAGTGCACTCCACCAATGAGCACACCCTCCGAACGACGACCGCCCTGATCAACTCGGGCGAGCCGGCCTCCCCTGTCGAACTGCTGGGAGACGTCGACGTCATCCAGGAGTTCATCAGGGAATGGACCGTGACGGAGGTGGAACCACCGACGCCGGCGGACATCCGGCCGCTGCACGTGCTGCGGCGTCGGTTGCGACCGGTCTTCATCGCTCCCAGTACGGAGCAGAAGCTGGCGATCGTGAACGATCTGCTGGCCGGCGCACCGATCCAGCCGCGCGTTGTCAAACATGACGACCTGGGCACCCACATCCACTACTTCCCGCTGCAGGCGTCGTTGTCGGACCATTTGACGGCGGACTGCGCCATGGCATTGGCCGAGTTGCTCGCCGAGGACGACGGCGACCGGCTCCGGGTCTGCCAGGCCGACGACTGCGCGCGGGTGTTCGTCGACTTCTCCCGTAACAAGTCGAAGTTGTACTGCGACAGCAAACGTTGCGGAAACAGGGTCAACGCGGCGTCCTACCGGGCCCGTTTGCGTACCTGAACCGCTCGACCCGCACCATCTCGCGCCGCCAACGGCGGTGGCCGCGAGTCGCTTCACCCTGCTCGCATCCGAAGGCGAGCGATCCCGCACACCCCGCGTTAGATTGGACATTGTTCCGTGTCGGACTCAACCCTCCCCGCTGTGCCCACCCGCCCGGGGAAAACCCTGCCCTCCAGGCACATTCATCTGGACTTCCACACCTCGCCGGCGGTGACCGATGTCGGTCGTGACTTCGATGCCGACGAGTTCGCCGAAACCCTGGAAGGCGCGGGTATCAGATCCATCACCGTGTTCGCCAAGTGCCACCACGGTATGGCCTACTACCCGACGGAAGTCGGCCAGACCCATCCAGGACTGTCCCGCGATCTCCTCGGCGAGCAGATCGCCGCCTGTCATCGCCGCGGCATCCAGGTGGCCGCCTACATCAGCGTCATGTACGACCAGCGGGTCTGGAACGCCGAGGGCGGCTCGCGCGTCCTGGCGCGGGACGGCAGCCCGGTCGGTCTGCGCGCGACCGCCGGCCCGCTGTCCGGGGAACTGGGAAAGCTCTGTCTCAACACCCCCTACCTGGATTACGTCACCGCCATGGCCACCGAGGTGCTGCAGAAGTACGACGTGGACGGTCTGTTCTTCGACAACGTCCAGTACGGCGGACACATCGGCGACGGCGCCATCTGTTTCTGCGTGCAGTGCGTGGCCGATCGCCGGGCACTGGGGATCGCCCCCGATGACCGGCAGGGCCACCTGGCGCACATGGAGAACATGATCGACGGCGCTCTGGCCAGGATGTTCGGAGCCGTCGCCGCGGTGCGGCCCGATGTCTCCACCTTCGTGAACGGCCAGCTCGTGATGGGAGCCCCTGCGTCCTACCTGCGACGGATCGCTCCGCGTTACCGGCACCTGGAGATCGAGTCGCTGCCCGGCGGCGACTGGGGGTACACCCATTTCCCCATCGCTGTCCGCGCCATGCGGAAGTTCGGCCTCGACATGATGGGCATGACGGGGGCCTTCCACCGGAGCTGGGGAGATTTCGGCAGCGTCCGGACCCAGGAGGCCACCGATTACGAGTGCGAGATGATGCTCGCGCAGGGGGCGAAAGTGGCTGTCGGGGATCACCTTCACCCCTATGGCGTGTTGAACAAGACGGCCTACGAGCGGATCGGCAACACCTTCCGCGGGGCAGCGGCGAAGGAACCGTGGACAGCGGATGCGGTACCGGTCACCGAGATCGGCGTGCTGATCAGCCCGGAGACGATCTACTCGCCCGCGGTTCTGGGTGCGAGCAAGATGCTGACGCAGCTGCGGCACCAGTTCGACCTGGTGGACGACGAAGCGGATTTCAGCGACTATCGTCTGCTGATCCTGCCGGACAACCACACGGTGTCGGCCGATCTCGCCAGGACCCTGGAGAAGTTCATCGCCGCGGGTGGTGCCGTGCTCGCCAGCGGGCAGTCGGTGCCGGCTGCCGTGGACGGACCGTACCTCGGCATCGAGCGGACCGACCCGTGGGACCATCAGGACCAGTACCTGCGCACCACCGGCGATCTGGAGGGATTCGCCCCCGACGTGCACATCGCGTACCGGAGCGGTCCGGTACCGACCGCATCGGCCGATTCCGTGGTGCTGGCGCACTACTGGCGACCGTTCTTCGACAACTCCTACGAGCATTTCCAGGTCGAACAGGTCCCGCCGGCGGGTGAATCCGCTGACGCCGCGATCGTGGCCACCGACACATCGGTGTATGTGGGCCCGCCGGTTTTCGGGGACTACGCGACCCACGCGTACCCACCGCACCGGGACCTCGTCAGTGCCTGCATCAAGCGCCTGCTGCCGGATCCGGTGGTCACGGCGGAGGGCCCGTCGACCCTGCAGGCAACGGTCACGGCGCAACCCGGCCGTTCGGTGGTCCATCTGCTGCATTACGTGCCGGAAATGCGCGCGCCCGGAGTGGAGATCGTCGAGGACGCCTTCCCCTTGCATGATCTGGCTGTTCGCGTCCGGGCGGAAAGCCGGCCTGCTGCGGTGTATCTCGCACCGCAGCAGGAAGCCTTGGACTTCGAGTACATCGACGGTTACGTGCACACGGTCCTGCCGCGGATGGCGGGACACCAGATGCTGGTCGTCGAGGCAGATCGATGACCAGACACGGCTTCTGGGAGTACACGACACCGGGGTGCGGGGGAGCGGAGTTCTACACCGTCGAGGATTACCGGATCCTTTTCCAGGACATGACCGACCACGGGATGACCGACTTCATGCTGATGGTGAAGTGGTGGACCACGGGTTACCGTTCCGAACTGCCCTTCCTCGACCAACAGCCGGACAACCTGGCCGTGGCCTCGAACAACGAGTTGATCCACACCGTGATCGAGATGGCCCACGAGGCGGGCCTGACCGTGACACTCGGCGCGGTGCTCAGCTTCTACACCGCGGAGGAGTTCACCATCGGAACCCCGTTCCGGACGGTGACCGAATGCGGCGGGTACGAACTGGGCGCCGACATCGGTATCTACACCTTGACCGATCCGGCGGTACTCGATGCCGGCTTGCAGGTGGCCCGCGAACTGTGCCAGCTCTTTCCCGCTGCCGACGGTCTGATGTTCGAACTCGAGGCCTGCGGTCAGTACACACCGGAGACGGAGGAACGCTTCTTCGAGTGGGCGCGCGCCGAGGATGTCTCCCCGGTTCGGGCGATCCACGCCCGGGACTACGATTTCCCGGCCTGGCGTGATTTCACCACCGATCTGCGGGCAAGTTTCCTCAAGGAACTCGAAACCACCTGCCGGGATGCTGGTTTCGTCGGTCAGTTGTCGACGATCGCGGAGACCGCCAATACCCCGTACCTGGTCCAGCACGAGGTCAACCTGGAGCGGCTGCTCGTTCGGGCACCCGACTGGCAGGTGATCTTCTACGACTACTGGCGGTGGCAGCACCGATTGGCCGCCACCGACATCTGCATCGTCCACCCGAAATCCATCGGCGTTGACTCGGCCTTCCTGGCCCGCGGACTGATGACCTACCCGCACGAGGGCGGATGGCCGTTGCCGATACCCCTGAGCTCCTCGTGGGACATCGACGTCGAAGACGTCCAGCAGTACCAACCGAACCAGGCCTGGTGGTTCGGTGCCGGCGCGGTCCAGGAAGGCCCCAGCACCAACGTCGAACTCTCCCGGCTCCGGGACTCCGGATTCCCTTCGGGTCGGGCTGCACGACTGGAGCTCCTCGAACGAATTCGCAGGTCGCAGGAGATCGCCGCACCCTAACTCGACCAGCACGTCCTCCCCATCAGGCGCTTCTCTCACGAAAGGCACGTCAGACATGTCTGTGTCCAGAAGAACCCCCCGAGTTCCCGAGCACGACGACCGGCCGGAATCGACCGGCCGTGGATTGGGCCGCAGGTCCCTGTTGGTCGCCGGCAGCATCCCGGTGGCCGCGGCGCTGACCATGGGCACGGCCAATGCCGCCGGTTCCCCGGGGGCGCTGAACACGCAGAAACGGCTGGTGGCAACACCCGTGGACGGGTCGACCCTGGCAGAGCTACGGGCCCTCACCTCCGGGGTCACCGCCGGGTCGGTCTACTTCGTGACCGACCCCGGCAAGGAGGGGCACTTCCGGTACGACGCCGCGGACAGCACCTCGGTCGACAACGAGGGCACCGTCGTCGTCTCCACGGCGGGCCTGCGGTTCAAACGGATCTACCAGGGGCCGGTCAGCGTCAAGTGGTTCGGTGCCAAGGGAGACGGAGTCACCGATGACACCGTCGCCATCCAGAAAGCCATCAACGCAGCACAGCTCGAGGCTGCGGTGCTGCGTTTCCCGACCTCCCGCCCGTACCTGATCTCCGCGACCCTGGTCATCGACTCGAGCAAGGGCGGGCTGCGCATCATCGGCGACACCCGGCGAAGTGTCGGCTCCGGTCGGTACTCGACGATCAAGGTCGCCGACACGGTGAGCACCTCTGCGCCGTTGAACCACGTCTTCAAGTTCACCGATTCGCAGGAGAACACCCGCTACGAGTTCTCCGACCTGTGCATCGACGGCTCGCTGCGGGCCCGCTACGGGATCTACTCGGTCACCATCAACCACTCACTCTTCCAACGCATCTGGATCAACCAGACGCTGACGGCGGCCTTGGCCATCGGCTACGGATGGTGCAACGACGTGGTCGAGTGCGAGTTGTCGCTGAACAAGGGCGACGGCATCGTCTTCGTCGGTGAGAGCGTCAATGCCCTGAACGTGGTCAACTCGAAGATCTACTACAACGACGGCATCGGCATCAACATGTCCCTGCCGACGCTGTCCGCCCGGATCCAGGGCTGCACCATCGAGCAGAACAAGAAGTGCGGCGTGTACGTCCAGCAGGGTGCGACCGCCCTGTCGATCCTCAACTGCTACATCGAGGCCAACGCCTTGGACGGCATGACGATGAGCGGCCGGCTGGTGAAGGCCCATGTCGTCATCAACGGGAACTCCGATGCGGCCAACCCGCTGACCATTGCGAACACCGTGCCCTGCAGCGACGTGGTGATCGCCGGCAACATCGTGGCGAGTTTCTACGAGGACACCTTCATCGAGGCGTACGCGGTCGACCGGGCGTTGACGGTGCAGGACAACGCGATCAACCGGTACGACTTCTCCCGGACGACCAGCACCAATCCTTACGTGGTGCTGCGCCTGGGAACCAACCTGACCGGCAGCGGGAGCCGGGTGAACGGCTGCAACCTCAAGGACAATCACGTCGCAATGATCGGTACGGTGGTGCCGAGCGCGCAGTTGTCCGTGCTCAACCTCGCGGGCGCACACACCGACTACCACGGCCTGTCCATCTCCGACGTGCACCGGATCAACTACGCGCCTGCTTTGTCCACCTTCGGGGTGGTGCAGGCGGCGACGACACCGGGCACCTTCACCGCCGTCAGCACCCGGTACCGGATGCACGACTCCATGAAGCTCACCGGGTCGACACAGACGTCGAGGTGGGGTGTCTCGCTCAATGCCGCGGACTACCCGGAACTTGCCGGCAAGTACGTCTACTTCGGGGTGTCGGTGAAACAGTCGGCGGCCGGAATGGGCACCATTCTGCTCGGCGGTTCCTCCGGCACCGATGCGCAGCCGGCGTCGAGCAGCACGGAGTGGCGTGAGGTGTCCCAGGTGGTGCTGTTCCCGGCCACCGGGACGGTGCTGTTCGGGATCGGAGTGTCCAGCGACAGCGCGGCGAAGAGTCTGCTCGTCTCCCGTCCGGTGATCGCCGAACTCGGTGCCCCGTACCTCACCCTGCAGTAGCCGTTTCCCGGCTTTCACCCTTCACGATGGGACGAGATCAGTTGAACACTTCACCGGCCGACGATCAGTTCTGCTTCGTCTACGACCTCGCTGACGGTGCCGGACCCGAGTACGAGGCCCTGCACCGTCAGGTACCGCCGGGGGTTCAGCGTGCGCTGTCGGCCGGTGGGGCGTACGACTACTCGATCTTCCGGCGGAACGATCTCGTGATCTCTGTACTGCGAGCCCATCGAGGGTTGGCCGCGATCGAGCGGGCGACCGCGATCGAGCCGAAGCAGCCCGCCTGGGCCGCCTCGCTCGCACCGTTGTTCGCCCGCACCACCGACGAGAACGGTCTGCCTCTGTTCGCCCACCGGGTCTTCCGGCTGCCGTGACACCCGCAGCAGCGCTCCACCTCGATCTCATCCGTCCGGCGGCCCACCTGGGCCCCCGGCAACATCAAGAAAGTGACACCTGATGTCCGAAGTTCCACCAGTGAGGGTCGGCGTTGTCGGCGCCGGCGCATTCGGCAGAGTGCACATGGCCGCCTACCAGCGGGCTGCCGGTGCACACCTGACCGCCGTCGCGGACAACGACGCAGGGCGCGCCGGAGCGGCAGCCCGGGACCACGGTGCCGAGCCCTTCACCGACGCCGTCGCTCTGCTGGATTCCGGTCTGGTGGATGCCATTTCGGTGGTCAGCCCCGGCCCCACTCACGTCGCCATCGCCACCGAGGCGGGACGTCGGGGTATCGGGGTGCTGCTGGAGAAGCCGGTGGCGCTCACCCTGGCCGATGCGGTTCTGCTGAGGTCTGTGGCCGCCGAATCGGTGCTGACGCCTGCGCACGTGCTCCGGTTCGCCGATCCGTACATCGAGCTCCGACGTCGTGTCCGGGCCGGCGAATTCGGTCAGGTCCTCGGCATCGTCGCCGATCGTCATCGCACCCAGGACCATCGAACGTTCTTCGGCGATGTCGGACTTCCCTTGATGACCACGGTCCACGACATCGATCTGGCCATCTGGCTGACCGGCTCGACACCTGCGTCGGTGCGGGCACGGACCGGTCGCCGGGGCGCGTATCCGGTGGATGCCGCAATCACCGCGGCCGTGGGTCTGACGGACGGTTCCTTCTGGACGTTCAACACCAGCTGGCTGCTGCACGACGACCAACCGGCGGTACCGGATCGGTTCCAGTTGTTCGGAACACTGGGGACCGCCACCGTCTCGGTGGAACCTGCTGACGATGAGGTCTTCTCGGATGCGATGGATGCGCAGATCGCGCATTTCCTCGACTGCGTGACCCGACGGTCCCGGTCCGAGATCGTGCCGTTGGGCGATGCCTTCACCGGTATCGCCCTCGCCGAGGCGATGGCCTCCTCGGTGGCGAATGACGCCGAGGTCGCCCTGTGAGCGCTGCGGTGGCGGGGGGGTCCGCAGCGACGGACCGGTTGGCCGGACTGGTGCCGGCCGATGCCCACATCCACCTGTTCGAGACCTCCTTCGACGATTCGCAGGCCGAGCGGCACCCCGAGGGAGAGCTCGCCCACTACGAATCGTTACGCCGGCAGTATTCGATTTCCGATGCCTTGGTCATCGGGTACGAGGGTGACGCCAGGTTCGCCGGGAACAACGAGTACGTGCGGCGGTTGAGCGAATCCCGTTCGTGGATCCGTCCGATGGCCCATGTGGTTCCGTCGGCCGACGGCGACCGTGCGGCCGTGCTGGTGGACCGCGGATTCGTCGGCCTGTCCATCTACGTCGATCCCGTCGAGAGTGCATCCGGTGATTGGAAGGCATGGGCCGCTGATGTTCTCGCGGCGGCCGGTGCTCTTGACGTGCCGGTGAGTTTGAATGCTCCCGCCGCCTCCCACTCCACCGTCATGGAGCTGCTCGACGGCCGCCGTGACGTCAGGGTGATGCTCAGTCATCTCGGCCTGCCGGGCCCGGGCCCCGATCCGGGGTCGCCGGAGTTGGCGGCCACGCGGGAGTTGCTGACGGAGCACGGCTGCTGGGTCAAGCTCTCCGGAACCTACGCCGGGGCCCCCGTCGGCGAACGCGACCCGAATCGTGCCACCGTGGCCTGGGTGGACTGGCTGTTGGACCGGGTGGGGCCGACCAGACTGATGTGGGGGAGCGACTTCTCGCCGGCGCTCGGCCGAATGACCTTTGAAGAAACCATCTTGCTGCCGTCACTGGCGGCAGTAGGAACATCCGAACTCGAACAGATCTATGGCGGGAATCTGCGCGCACTGCTCAGGTCCTCCGGCCGGCTAGGAGGGTCCTCGTGATCGAGGAAGACAGTAGACGAACGGTCCGGATCCTGTCCGACCTGGTGGCGATCCCCAGCGTGAACCCGAGGGAGGGGGCGACCGACGGCGGGGAGAGTCGGGTCGCCGGGTACCTGGCGGGATGGGCGTCCCGACACGGCTGGGAGTGCAGGCTGGAGGAGGCCGTCCCCGGTCGGCACAACGCGTATGTGGAGATTCCGGGCACGCTCCAGGGCACGATCCTGTTGCAGACCCATACGGACACGGTGGAAACCGAGGAGATGACGGTCCCGGCGTTCTCCGTGCAGCACGACGAGGCCAAGGGCACCGTGACCGGTCGCGGTGTGTGTGATGCCAAAGGGCAGTTGGCGATGTTCATGGCCGCGATCGAGGGTGTGGTGGCCGGCGGGCACCCACGGCACAGCGTGCTGCTGGCTGCCTGCGTCGACGAGGAACACCGGTACCGCGGGGTCACCGCCCTGTGTGCCGATCTCCCGTCCGGCTGCATCGGTGGTGTCGTCGGGGAACCGACGGAACTGAGGATGGTGGCCGCACAAAAAGGTGTTGTGCGGTGCACCATCACGATCAGCGGTCCGGGTGGGCACAGCTCGAAACCCGATCAGGTGCCGAACCCGATCGCCGGGGCGGCGGAGATCGTCACCTACATCAGCCGGACCCTGCAGGCCGAGCTCACCCGTCGGTCCGAACCACTGGTCGGCGCGGGATCGATCGCCGTGACCACGATCTCCGGAGGAGAGGCGATCAACATCATTCCCACTCGGGTCGAGATCCAGGTGGACCGACGGACCCTGCCGAGCGAGGATCCGGACGAGGTGTGGCGGAACTTCCGGCGGGACATCGAGAACCGCTGGCCGCAGGCATCGGTCGCGCCGCCGAGCCTGATCGACCACGGGCTGCCACCGGCACTCGGATCGCCGTTCCATGATCTTTTCCAAGGCAGTCTGGCCACCGCCGGTGGCGATCCCGAGCCGATCGGGGTTCCGTTCGGCTCGGATGCCTCGAAGATCGTCCGATGCGGGATACCGGTCGTGGTCTTCGGTGCCGGCTCGATCGACCAGGCGCACACCCCGACCGAGTTCGTACCGGTGGCGGAACTTGTCACCGGCCGGAAGGTCATCGAGTCGTTGTTGACGGGTGGGCAGAGCCATGTTGCGCTCTGATGCCCCACCGTCCGCGGCCGCGCCGGTCGGCCTCCAGGACGTGCTCACCGCTCGGGAACTCATCCGCGGGGACGTCCGACGGACACCGATCTGGGCGGTGACCGTCCAGAGCCCGGACGGACCACGAGAGGTCCTGCTCAAGCTCGAACAACTGCAGGTGTCCGGTACCTTCAAGGCACGCGGTGCGTTCACCGCCGTGCGTCGGATGCAGGCCGGGAACAGCCGACACACCGGCGGTTTCATCATCGCCTCGGGTGGGAACGCCGGCATTGCAGCGGCAGTCGCCTGCCGGTCGATCGGTGCGGAACTGACCGTGGTCGCACCGCGCTGGGCACCCGCGAGCAAGGTGGACCGGTTGCGCGCTCTCGGTGCCAGGGTGGTCCTCGACGGTGAGACCCATGTTCAGACCCACCTCGTCGTCAAGGAACTCAGCGCGGCGAGCGGGGCCGTGACCCTGCATCCCTACGACTCGGTGGATGCGGTCGCCGGTGCGGGAACCCTGGCGCTGGAGTTGGCCGAGCAGTACCCCGGCCACGGGCCGGTCGTGGTCTCGGTCGGCGGTGGTGGTCTGATCGCCGGTGTCACCACCGTGGGGCGTGCCCACGGGTTCTTGACGGTCGGCGTGGAGCCGCACGGGGCACCCACGCTGAACCGTGCCCGGACCGCCGGCCGACCGGTCGATGTCGACGTCGACACGTCGGCGGCCGATTCCCTCGGTGCCCAGAAGCTGGGCGCGCTTGCCTTTCTGGCCTGCGGATCAGGGCCGCAGGTCGAGAGCATCCTGGTGTCGGACAACGACATGGAAGCTGCCCGGTCGTACCTGTGGGAGCAATTCCGGCTGAATGTCGAACTCTCCGCTGCGGCCGCCCTCGCCGCGGTGACCACCGGACAGTTGGCCGAGTCGGTCGCGCCGCCGGTGATCGTGTTGTGCGGTGCGAACCTGCCGGGGCCGTGAACATGTCGCCAATCCATTCCTTCGAGCACAGGAGCAGCAGCCGGTGATCACACCGATGAACACGTACCCGGACACACGTATCCGGGGTTGCCGGGTTGTCCTGGTGGGAGGCGCGGGGGACGTCGGGTCGATGATCCGGCCCGCCCTCTCGTCGAGTTACCAGGTGGTCGTCGCCGACCGGAACGTCCAGGGCGGCAGCGCGTCGGCGGTTCCGTTCGACGTGCTTGATCCGGAGCCGCACCGCGATGTCTTCGGTCCCGGCGACGTCCTGGTCTACCTGGCGATGGGCAGCAAGGCGGACTGGGGCAGCCTGTCGTGGTCCCGCTCGCAGTTCGACATCAACGTCACCGGGCTGTACCTGACCTTGCGAGCTGCAGCCGGGAGGGGGGTTCGCAAGGTCGTCGTCGCCAGTTCGATGTCGGTGTTCGCCAACTATCTCGATCCGTTGGGACTGGCCGACGAACCGGATGCCCATGACGGGTACGGACTCTCCAAACGACTGGGCGAGCAGGTCGCCCGGGCTGCCGTGGTTGCCCACGAGCTCGACGTGATCGCACTGCGGCTGGTGGCACCGGTGCCCGACGAGGAGTGGCACCGTGGCGACCCGCCCTACGCCGACGTGATGACCGCCGGCTCGGATGTCGCCGGTGCCGTCCGAGCGGCGATCGAGTCGCCGTTGCAGGGATTCCACGCCTTCACCATCTCCGGGGACCACGATCGGCGGCGGTTGGACATCAGCGCAGCCCGGGTGCTCCTGGGCTGGACACCTACGCTCCGACGACCTTCACCCTGAGCCACTCACGTCCGTGAGACACCCTGCCACACCCCAGCTATCGAAGGACCAACCATGAACAAGACTGCCGTGTCCACCCCCAACGCACCGCAACCCAAAGGCCCGTACTCCCAGGGGATCGTCAGCAACGGGCTGCTTTTCACCTCCGGATTCGGGCCGCATGATCCGATCACCGGATCGCTGGTGGGGGTGACGGTGGCCGAGCAGACGGTGCAGACCCTGCGGAACCTGGAGGCGGTCCTGGCCGAGCGTGGGCTCGACCTCTCCGACCTCGTCAAGGCCACGGTCCACCTGCAACATCTGGAGCGTGATTTCGCGGAGTTCAACCAGGCTTACGCCTCGCTGGTACCGAGTCCCCTCCCGGTCCGCACCACGGTCGGATCGAACCTGCTGGGCATCCTGGTGGAGATCGACTTCGTGGTGGCAGAACGTACCGCCTGACCCACCGGGCGCAGGTCCGGCACCTGCCGAGACCTGCGCCCGATGTGCCACCGTGACGAGAAAACGACACCGCTGGAGCTCGAGAATCTCGCGCACCTGCGGCGTGTCCGGGACCTGATCGACCGGGAGTACACGAACCGCTGGACGTGCCGACCAACGCGCTGATGGCGCCGACGCGTTTCTGTCGGGGAGAGCGCAGGTGCGTCTGCGGTCCATGCCGCCGCGTCGGCGGAGCACGAGTGTCGAGGCGGACGCGCCCGGGAAGGACCTACTGGCTGGTGAGTGGGAGTGTTCCTTCACCGGAGGACGGCCCGAGGTCCCCGGACCGGTGATGCGCCCGGCACAGGACCTGGTAACGAACGGCGTCGGCGGTGCCGGGCTCTGCGGGGGCGACGGTGTCGGCGACAACGACGGTGGCTCCGTCGCGGACGATCTGGTCGTCGACGACCCGGGCGTTGAAGCGTCCAGGTCGTCCGCACCAGCAGAGGACCTCGACCTGGAGCGGGAGGACTTCGTCGGCGAGTTCGAACCAACGGGCCGATCCGGGGAAGAGTTTCCCGCGGAAGTCGGTGGCGATGCCGAAGGCGTAGATGTCGACCTGGACGTCGTCGGCGAGCTGGGTGAGTTGTTCGACCTGGGTGGGGGTGAAGAACTGTGCTTCGTCGATGATGAGGTAGTCGACGCGTCGTCCGGCGGCCCAGCTTTTGCGGACGAGTTCGGCCAGGTCCATGTCGTCGTCGACCTCGACGGCCTCGCGGGTGATGCCGATGCGGGAGGTGATCTGACCTTGGCGGGAGCGGTCGAGTCGGGTGAGGAGCAGTCCGCGGCGGCCCTGCCGGGAATGGTTGTGGTCCATCTGCAGGGCCAGCGTCGACTTGCCGCAGTCCATCGGTCCGTAGAAGTACTTGACCGAGCCGTTGACGGTCAGGCCGCGCCGGGAGCCCGCGGCCGGGACGGCGGAGAGTGCGCCGGACGGGTCGCCGGAGGAGGGATCGTCGGTGGAACGGGTTTCTGACACCGGTGGAACTTTACTGGGAATCCGAGGTGCCGCAGTCCCACCTGCTCGGCCTCGCGGCCGTGCGCTGTCCACCGGGACGGGCCGAAAAACGCCGGACAGGCACCTGGGCAGAACAGTCGGCTCAGGACGGCCAGGACCCGCGAGCGGTCAACACCTCGCGCAACAGATCGGGCCGGTCGGTCAGGATGCCGTCCACCCCGGCGTCGAGCAGCCGGTGCATCACCGCCGGATCGTCGACGGTCCACACATGGATCTCGATCCCGAGCCGGTGCGCCGCCGTGATGAATCCGGGGCTGACCACCGGGATCGGTCCTTGAGACATCGGCACCTGAGCGGCGACGGCCGAACCGCGGTAACGCCACAGCGGGACCCGTCGGCCGCGGGCGACCATTGCGGTGACCTCCCGCGGTCCCATGGAGGTGGCCAGCGACGGCCCGAGCGCCGACCGGAGGGCGATGAGTCGGCGGTCGGAAAAACTGCCGAGGCACACCCGGTCGGTTGCGTTGGTGGCACGCAGGACGTCGATCAGCGGGCCGATCGCCCGGTCGGTCTTGGGATCGATGTTGAACTTGGCGTCGGGGAAGTCGCCGAGAAGGTCGGCCAGCAGCGGGATCGGTTCGCGACCGGCGATCCGGGCCCTGCGGATCTGGTCCCAGGTCAGCGCGGAGACCCGGCCCTTCTGATCCGTGACCCGGTCCAGGATGTGGTCGTGGAAGGCGATCAGCTTGCCGTCCGCCGTGACGTGCACATCCGTCTCGAGATAGCGATACCCCTCGTCGAAGGCCTTGCCGAACGCGACCGCTGTGTTCTCCAGGCCCGCGTAGTCGCCGGTGTGCCAACCGCGGTGCGCGAAGGCACGTGGTCCGTCGCCGTCAAGGTAGGTGCTCACGGTGGTCGAGTCTGCCAGAGCCGGGGTGTACGGCGATCCGGCCCGGCGCTCACCACTTGTCAGCAGACACAACGACGGGTGGGCGCGCACTCGCGGGGAAGTGCGTGGGGGAGAGGTTACGGTCGGGAGGTGACGATCAGGAAAGCCCCCGCGCGCTGCGAGTGGTGCGCCCGCGAACTCCCCGCGCAGGACGGTGTCGGCCGCCGCCGCCGGTACTGCGGCCAGTCGTGCCGGCAGCGCAACTACGAAAGCCGTCAGGCGTTGGTGCGCGGGGACCTGCCGGCCGACGCCGTGGTCCTGACGGCCGATGAGGCGACCGATCTGGCCGACCGGCTCTACCAGGTCCGCTGCGCCGCCGAGGACGTGGCGACCGCCCTCGCCGAGAAGGCCGCGCCGGCAGATCTGGCCGCACTCGTCCAGGAGATGCTCGCCAGCACCCGCGAGGCCGAGCGGCTCCGCTGAGGTCCGGGCACCTGAATCCCGGTCCGGCTGAATCCCGAGGTGGGATATGCGCACATGTGAGCGCTCTCACCTGCGCATATCCCGCCACGGGATGAGTACCGGGCGCTGCTTCCGGGTGCGCGCGGACCGGTCCGGGAGTAGATTCGGAAGTGGTCGGACACCGGCAAGTCCCCGGGCCCCAAACAGTTTGGCCGTACGGCAGTACCGCACCCACGGGTGGCTGGTGGTCGTACGCGCAGTCGCCACGAGGTGACTCGGTGTCCGACCACCACACCCTTTCTGCCGCGCCATGGCGCGTAACTGCGACCACCCCGTTCGGCGATCACGTCACGGCAACCAGCCCGACCACGTTCCGGCGACCACCCGCTCGGAGCGACCTCAGGGAAGCTGCGGCAGACCGTCCTCGCCGAGCGGGAATCCGGGGTTGTGGGCCAGTTCCCACAGATGTCCGTCCGGGTCGGCGAAGTAACCGGAGTATCCGCCCCACTCGGTCCGTTCCGCCGCTCGCACCACGCGTCCACCGGCCTTCAGCACGGCTGCGAACCCGGCGTCCACCGCCGCCGCGGACTCCAGGTTGACGGCCAGGGCGACCCCGCGGAAGGCCGGCACCGCCTGGGCGGGGACATGGGCGTCCGCGGCCAGGTCGGTGGTCGAGAACAGGCTCAACCGGGCACCGTCGGTCCCGAAGAAGCTGACGACCCCCTCGACGGAGGCGGTGGACCGATGCCAGCCCAGTGCGGTGTAGAAGGCAGTGGCGGCGTCCAGATCGCGCACCCCGAGGGTGACCAGGCTGATCCGGCCCACGAGGCCGGGGGAGGTTTCCGTCATCTTCGCGATTCTGCCAGCCGGGTACGACAACTGCTCGCGGATCTCCCGGTCAGCTGCCGGCGGCCTCCGGGCTCCGCAGGGTCAGCACCGACAGCTCGTTGGGTGCGAAGATCCGGAAGGGCGGCCCCCAGAAACCGGCACCCCGGCTGACGTACAACTGGGTGCGGTCGCCGTGTCGGGACAGCCCGTGCAGGTACTTCTGGTCGAGGCGGACCAACAGGTGGAAGGGCCACATCTGTCCGCCGTGGGTGTGTCCGGCGATCTGCAGGTCGACCCCGGCAGCCACCGAGGTGGCGACCTGTTTCGGTTGGTGGGCGAGCAGCAGGACCGGGAGGGCCGGGTCGACGCCGTCGAGGGCGGCATTGATGTCCGCACCCTGGCCGGGCTGCCCGGAGGAGGCCGCCGTCAGGTCGTCGATTCCGGCGATGATCAGCTTGTCGCCCCCGCGCTCCACCACGATGTGCTTGTTGTGCAGCACATCCCACCCCAAGGCGTCCATGTGCGCGATCCACTCGGCGGCACCGGAGAAGTACTCGTGGTTGCCGGTGATGTACACCCGGGCCAGGGTCGCCGGCGCGGTGGCCAGTGGTGCCACCTGTTCCCGTCGTTGGTCCACCGAACCGTCGGCGAGGTCGCCGACGTGGGCGAGGATGTCAGGTTTCAGGGCGGTGATCGCTGCGACTGTCCGGCGGGACCATCCTGCTCGGTTGATGGGCCCGAAATGGGTGTCGGCGACGACCACGAGGCGGGTGCCGTCCAGGCCGGGGCGCAACCGCGGCAGGACCACGTCGAGTTCCCGGGCCGGCGGTACCCGCATCGCCCGCTGGAAACCGAGTGCCAACAGTCCGAGGGTGACAACCGCAACGACCACAGCGACCGGGCGGGCCGCGCCGTGGACCCCGAAGGCGCGCAGCACCAGGGTGGCCACACCACCGAGGACGGACCAGACGAAGAACTGCCAGATGATCCCGAGCCAGGCATCGGCGGCGACGGCCGACCGGTCCGCGTGATGGCGGCCGTGGCCGCGCATCATCGCGAACGGGAATCCGATCGCGGCGAACAGGAAGACGGCCGACCCGATCACGGTGACGGCTGTCGACCAGCCGGGGGACGCCACCAGCACCAACCAGGGCAGGCCGTGCAGGAGGGCAAGGACGGCAATCAGGACTGCGATGAAACGAGGACCACGCGGCACTGTCGGCCGACCCTTCAGCTGCTGACGACCGGCGGATCCGATCGCTTCAGGCTAACGGCCGAACGGCCGCGGATGTTCCGGGTGTCTACCCCGTGAGTGGACCGCCACACCCCGGTATCAGGGGTCCAGCTGTCCACTCGCGAGGCGATCGGCACCCTCATTGTCAGGATTCTGCGAGGATCGGGCCGCACCGTGAATGGGTTCCGTAGGGATTCCGCGCAGGTGGGGTGCACGGACCTACCGTCGACACATGGGTACACACACGGGTGGGCGAACAGGCGTCAAGGCCCGAGATCTGATGAATCGCAGCGTACTTCCGGTGGGCTCGGACGTTGCCGTTGACGAGGCCCTGCGCACGCTCACGCGCCTGGACTTCTCGGTCGCCCCGGTTCTCGACGAGGACGGGCGGTTGATCGGCACCGTCACCGCGGAGAGTCTTCGAAGGGCGTGCGCCCAGGCCGCGAATCCGCAGGCGCGCGGCCATCGGTTCTGGTGGCAGCGGCCGGGCGCACCGATCCGGGTGAGCACCGTGATGGACACCCCCGCGGTGGCCCTGACCCCGGGTGCCCAGATGGCGCAGGTCCGCTCCATGCTGGCGGCGGGAACCCCGGCCGTGTTGGTGGTCGACGGGGACTCGGTGGTCGGGATCATCGGTATCGAGGACCTCGCCCGGGCTCCTGACGACAATGCGTCGGCAGACCCGGTGTCCCCGTCCGTACCCGCCACCCCGGTTAGGATCCAGCTACGCGGGTGAGGCGCTCGCGTGACGGCGCGAACGGGGGACCTATCGGTGGCGAACCGACAGCGGCAACAGCCACAGCGGAGTCGGACCGGGTCGCGCGCACGCTCCCACCAGGAGGCCCCGCCCACCCGACGACTCGTGTGGGCGGACTCCCTCAAGCGTGTTGCGGCCGATGCCATGATCGGCTGCGGCCTGGCGCTCGCCCTCGTCACGGCCGCGATGCTGGTGGCCTCCGCGGTCGTCCCGGATGCTGTGCAGCCGGTGACGGACCGGGTGGGGCGCGGGATCGTCGCCGCCGCTGCGGTCGGAGTGGTGGTCTTCGCCGTGCTGTACGGCTATCTGGCGACGGGTGCCCGGCTTGCCCTGGCCACGTTCTACGCCGACCTTCCACCCAGGACCAGACAGTTGCGCGACACCCTGATCGTGCGGGGACAGGCCAATCCCGCGCCCTACGAGCCGGCTTCGGCCAGCACGATCACCCTCGGGTCCATTGCCCTGCTTGCGGCTCTTCCGTGTGTCGTACTTGCTGTCGAGCACGCGGATCGGCTCGATGACGAGCTGCACCAGGCTGCTTTTGTGCAGTGGGCGGTGTGGGCCGGTGGTTTTGTTGTCCTGACCGTGGTCTGCGCCGTTGTCGTCCGGGTCTTGTCGGTCCGAAGTCGGCGTTGGGTGGCAGATGTCGGCGCGCGGGTACCCGACGGAGCCCTCGGCGATCGCGGTCCGGTCGCGCGGATCACCACCCGGGCCCAGCGTCGGGTGCAACGCCGTTCGTGGCAGGCACTGGAGTGGTGGGCCTGGACCGGCAGGGTTGTCGTCGGCCTCGGTGCCGGCCTGGTGTTCCTCGGGGTCTACCTGCGGCAACCCGGTCTCTACGCGGATCAGATCTCCTACAGCTCAGGCGTCGAACGGACCATCGATCTCGGGACCGTTGTGGGTGGAACACTTCTGGTGCTGGGGTTCCTCGTCGTTCTGGTCACAGGGGCCCGCACCCTCATCCGGACCGTGGATGCGCTCCGACGGGAGGGGACCGATCCGAGGTCCGCGGCGGGAAGCGATCTGACGCAGGTTCGCGCGGCGACCAGGACCCTGTCGGACACGGCATCGGTCCTGTTGATCTGGTGGACCGTGTGCAGCGCAGCCGCTCTCGGCTGGTGGTTCTCGACCCAGGTGCAGACGCCGGCCGACGGCACGGCAGCGGTTGCCCCGCTCCCGCTGCCCGTCACACCCGCGGTGTCCCTGACCGTGTGGGTGGTGCTGGGCGTGCTGATCATGGGTGCCCGTGTGGTCCTCGAATCGGTCGGGCCGACGGTCCGCAACCGGTTCGGCCATCAGATCCCGAGTGAGCCGGACGACCGTGAGTACCCGAACCTGACCCTCTTCGGACAGTGATTCCGGGGCGCTCTCGTGTCTCGGCTTGGCGGCCGGAGACACGACCCGTCGACCAGAACTGACCGCGCTCCTTCTCGACTTCCGCGCTTGTTGCAGCGCGCGCGGTTGTCGGTGGGGAGCGCGGTCAGTGGTTGTTTGGGTGGGTGTTATTGGTGGGTGTAGCGGTAGAGGAATGCGGCGATGGCTTGTCGGTCGACTTGGGCGGAGGGGCGGAAGGTGTTGCCGGTGAAGCCGGTGGTGATGTGGTGGGCCACGCCCCAGTTGATCGCTTCGATGAACTGGTCGCCGGTGATGTCGGTGAATCCGGCGGTGGGGTTGCCGGTGGGGGAACCGGCGGTGCGCCACAGGAAGGCCATGGCGGCGTCGCGGGCGACGCCGGCTCCGGGTTTGAAGAGGGCTTTCCCGGTGGTTTGCGGGAAACCGGTGGACAGTCCCTGGTGTGCCATCCATTCGATGGGCACGTAGAACTGCGAACCCGGTTTCACGTCGGCGAAGGTCTGCACCCCCGCACCAGGCTGCCAACCGTCACCGTTCAACCGGTACAGGAACGCGGCCATGGCCTGCCGGGT
>QXCQ01000088.1:68853-68930 GCA_003576535.1 Nakamurella silvestris
GTGTCGGTGCCGGTCAGGGTGAGGGCCCGGTTGGCTGACAGGGCCGAGGTGACGGTGGGTGCGGTTTTGTCGATCTT
>QXCQ01000088.1:69098-102955 GCA_003576535.1 Nakamurella silvestris
GAGTTCTTGCCGTTGTACTGCAGTCGCACGGTGATCTTGTTGCCGGTCAACAGGGCCGGATCGTCGATGAGCACCTGGTAGGTGGTGGTGCCCATGCCTGCGTCGGTGCGCTGGTAGTAGTGCGGCTTGTAGATCGAGCCGTTGACCATGATGTCGTAGTTCTTGATGTTGGGCATGTCGAAGGTCTCGATCATCCGAACCAGTACGGGCTTGTTCGGGACGATGGCGAGATCGAACTGGAACCAGGCACTGGAGACGCGGTTGTCGGCATACCGACGGGTCAACCCGGCTTCGGTGTTGGTGCCGGAGGATGCCGAGCCGACAACATTGTGTGCTGCCTCGGATGTCGCCTCGCCGAGGTCGACATGGTCGATGGCACCGGCGACCGAGGTGTCGAACGTCTGCGTCACCGCGACCGATTTGCTGTCGTAGACCACGCTGCCGAGGGCGAAGGTGGCCTTGAGCGTGGCAATGCCGTTGGTGGTGGCGTCCAGGGAGATCGGCAACGGAATCGTCACCGTCGCATCGGCACCCGGGGCGACCACCACCGGGTTGGACCGCAACGGGGCCGCCCAACCGGTCGGAACCGTCGCACCCAGGCTCCCGGTGATCGGGAACGCACCACTGTTGTGCACCGTCGCCGTCAACATCGCATTCGTCCCCACCGGCGAGGTCGCCGGGGTGATCGCCGCGGCGGTGATCGAGATCGGTGAGGAGACAACGAGTGCCGAACTCAGCGGAACGGTGATGGTGCTGGTGCCGATCGGTACCGTGACGGAACCGGTGAACGGCACGGAGCCGACGGCAGCGTCGGCGGAGAGCTTCACGGTGTGGCTGAAGGTCACGTCCCCGCCGGCCGGGATGGGGGTGGCAGTGGACTGCGCCGGCGTGACGGTCCACTGATCTGCGCCGACAAGCGTGTCGCGCACACCGGTCAGAGCGAGTCCACCGGCATTCACAACCGAGACCTTGACAGTGGTGGTGCTGCCGGGAACGACGGATTCGGTGGGCAGTACGACCTGTGCGGACAGATCGAGGACCTCGATCGCCGCCGCGGTCAGCAGGGTGTTGACCGAGCCGAGGGCCGTGACCAGCTGTCCGGCCGGACCGGTCGGGACGCCACCGGCACCGTTGATCCACGACACCTCGGCGGCGATGGCGACCAGCGCCTGGTCGATGGCTGCCAGGGCAGCGGAGTCGTTGGTACCCACGCCGGCCAGGGCTGCCGAGATCTTGGTATCGACAGTGGCCACCGTCGCCCGGAGGTGGTTCGCCTGTGTTCCGCTGATTGCCGAGGAGCCTTCGAGCGAGGTGACGAGAGCGGCCAGATCGGCGGACTTCTCGGCCGCCTCGCCGAGCTTGCCGGAGGCGGCGTCGACGGTGAAGGAATAGGTGCCGGCCGTCACCTCGGCGGTGACGGTGGCACCGGTGTCGGTGACGCCGGTGACCCCGGGTGCTGCGGTGACCGCGGTGCCGGATTCGGTCACGGAGGCGATGTTCGCGGCCGGGATGACGACGGTGGCAGTGGTGTTCGCCGGGACAGTGATGTCCAGGTCGAAGTTGTCGCCGTCCTTGGCCCAGTTGCTGGTGACCTCGCCGTAGCGGGTGTCGTGGCTGAAGTCGACGTGGTCGATGCCGGCGCCGGGCTGGGGTGCGATCAAGGACTTCTTGTAACCGGGTTGGGCTGCGGAAACGCCGGCCATGGTCTCGTACATCCATTCGCCGACCGCGCCGTAGGCGTAGTGGTTGAAGGAGTTCATTCCGACATCGCCGAAGGCTCCGGTGACCGGGTCGATCGAGTTCCAGCGCTCCCAGATCGTGGTCGCGCCCTTGCCGATCTCGTAACCCCAGGACGGGTAGTCGGTGTTCTGCAGCAGGCGGTAGGCCAGATCGGTCCGACCGATCTTCGTCAACGCCGGCAGCAGGCCGTCCACGCCGAGGAAGCCGGTGGACAGATGGACATCACGCCGGGTGATGGTGGCCGCGAACTTGGTGGCCACCGCATCGGCCGTGGCGGCCGGGACGAGATCGTTGGTCAGGGCCAGGATGTAGGAGGTCTGGCTGTCGCTGCCGACGGTTCCGTCGGCCTTGACGAACTTCGTCTGGAAAGCCGCCTTCACCGAGTTGTAGAGGTTCTCATAGGCCGTGGCGTCAGCGGTTTTGCCGATGGCCGCGGCCATCTGGCTCAGCTGTCGTGCATCCTTGGCGTAGAACGCGGTGCCGATCAGGTCACTGGGGGTGTTGTCGTCGAGGTTGAGCCAGTCGTTGTACTGGCCACCCTGCCGGATGCCGGCGGCGGCGGTGGACGTCAGGTAGTCGACGAACTTCTTCATCGAGGCGTAGTGCTCGTTGATCAGCGTCGTGTCGCCGTAGGCCTGCCAGATCTGCCAGGGAACGTTGACACCCGCATCGGCCCAACCGGAATCGCCGTTGCCGCCGTCGAAGTTGTTCGGCACGGTCGGCGCGACGCTGGTGTAGGAGCCGTTGGCCAACTGGGCGTCCCGCAGGTCCTGCAACCACTTGGACAGGAACGACTGCGTGTCCATGTTGTAGGAGGCGGTGCGGCTGAACACGTTGATGTCGCCGGTCCAGCCCAGACGCTCGTCCCGGGCGGGTGTGTCGGTCGGGATGGACAGGAAGTTGCCGCGCTGGCCCCAGGTGATGTTGCTCTGCAACTGGTTCACCAGGGAGGAGGAGGTGTCGAGGGTGCTGGTGAAGTCCAGATCGGTGCCCATGACCTCACCGGTCACCGCGTCCAGGGGCGGAGCGGAGGTGACACCGGTGATTTCGACGTAGCGGAACCCGTGGAAGGTGAAGTTCGGAACGTATGTCTCGGTGCCGGTGGTACCGAAGGTGTAATAGTCGGTCGCTTTCGCGCTGCGCAGGTTCGCGGTGTAGACGGTGCCGTCGGGGTTGAGCACCTCGGCGTAGCGGATCCGGACCGTCTGCCCCGCCGTCCCGGTGAGTTTCAGTTTTGCCACACCCACCATGTTCTGGCCGAGGTCGTAGACGTAGGCGCCGGGAGAGGCCTCGGTGACGGTCTTGGCCGGCAGTTGCTGGGTGATCCGGACCGGTTGATCGGTCTGCGGCTCGAGCTTCGTCAGATAGGCGGCACTGTCCACGACGGCAGGGGACCACTCGGCGGCGGCGTATCCCGGCTTGTCCCAGCCTGCGAGGGCGAGAGCCCGCTGGTTGTCGTAGGTTTCGCCGTTGAACATGTCGGAGGCGATGATCGGGCCCTTGGTGGTGGTCCAGGTGTTGTCGGTCTTGATCACCTGGGTGGTGCCGTCGGTGTAGGTGACGTGCAGCTCGGCCAGCAAGCGTGGATTGGTGCCGTACCGGTCGGGGGTTCCGTAGGGCCCGAGGTTGCCTCCGTACCAGCCCTTGGCCAGTTCGGCACCGACCGTGTTGGCGCCGGAGGAGAGCAGATCGGTGACATCGTAGGCCTGGGTCTGCACCCGGATCCGGTAGTCGGTCCAGCCGGGTGCCATCTCCTGATCCCCTACCCGCTTGCCGTTGAGGAAGAGCTTGTAGGCACCGAGGGCGGTGGCGTACACCCGTGCGGAGGCGACGGTCTTGCCGGAGGTCGTCGCGAAATCCTTGCGCAGCACCGGCATGCTGCTGGCCTGGGTCTGCCAGAGCTCGGTGTTGCCGCTGACGCTGAGGCCACCGGCGGTCACGGTGCCACCGGTGAAGGTGGCGTCCGTCGACGGGAAGGCGGTGTTGACCAGGACGGTTCCGTCCTTGCTCGTCACCTTCAGGTCCCGGACGACGGCCGATTCGTTCTCTGATGCACTGGTGCGGAAGCCCACGTACCCCGGAGTCCCCAACGTGCTGGAAGTGCGGGTGTCCAGGACGACGTCGTCCACCTTGGTGGTGATGGTCGTCCCGTCGACGGTGACGGAGAACTTGTGCGACTTCGTCCAGTCGAAACCGGCCGGCATCGTCGGTGTCGGGGAAACGACCGCGAAGTTGCCGTTGACCTTCGTGTGGGGGCGCAGGTTGTTCGAGTTCTGGTTGAACTGCCACATGTAGGCGTTGCTGCTGTCCTTGGCCCGGAAGTACACACCCAGCGCGCCCTTGACGGTCGCGTTGAACTCGACGGTGTAGTTGAGCCATTTCGCACTGGCTGCGTTGCTGTCCCCGATGAAGCTGCCGGTCCAGGCGGACGGGCTGAGCAGGCCGGTCTCGAACCAGGCGCTGGATGCCCAGTCGGTGGCAGTGCCCTGATCGTCCCAGACCCGCACACTCCAGTAGTACCGGGTGGCCGCGGTCAGATCGGGACCGCCGTAGGCGACGTCGAGGGACTGGGCCGAGGTGACCTTCCCGCTGTTCCAGACGTCACCGGAGGCCACGCCGGCCGGGGAGGATCCGACATGGATCTCATAGGCACTCTGGGTGGTCCCGCGGCGGTCGGCAGTGAGCTGCCAGCTCAGCAACGGATCGGTGCCGGTGATCCCGAGCGGGTTCGCCAGGCTGTTCGCCTCCAGGGCGGTGACGGTGGTGGCCGCGGCGGCGAGCTCGGCGGTGGCGGTGCCCGCCATGGAGAAGGCGGCCACAGGTAGGGACAGTGAGAGGACCAGTGCGAGCGAGAGCGCCCGTGCAGGACCAGGGCGGGAAATGCGTGGACGCGACAATGAGAACAATGCGACTCCCAGGATTCATTCGTTACAACGCCGTAACTGGGATCAGAATCCACCGGAAAGGAGGGTCCCGTCAACACCGGATCCGCCGATTTCTGCGGTCGGGCGTCAAACGTAGCCAGGGCGTGTGCGAATGAAAGTGCGGGGGTTTTTGTTCGAATCGGAACAGTGTCGGCAACGTCGTTTCCGCTTGGATCTTTGGCCCCCTGGGGATGGGAGAAAACGTCGGCGTGAACTGGTATTTCGTCCGGATCAGGTTTCGAAAACCGCCATTTCGCTTACATCCGAAACCGATTGGCCATTGCTTTCGGTGTCATTGAGGTGTCTTTACCGGGATGGATTCGGCGATGTCATCGGCCTACCCGCGAGCGGACGGTCACCCCGCACAATCGGGGGCGTGAGAGTCCGCTCGCGGGGTATCGACGACCTCGGGTCAGGCCGGGCAGGCCAGCGGTTCGCCGGTGTAGATCTTGAAGGTCAACACCACGTCACCGAAGCGTTGATGGGCGTACCGACGGACCTTCGCCTGCAGCGCGGCGTCGCTGGAGATCAGACGCCCTCTGATCTGAATTCCGGCGTAGGTGCTGCTCGGTGTGATCTCGGAGATTGCGATCTTCTCCTTGTACAACCAGGTGTTGAGTGTGTCGGCCATGATCAGCAACTGCCGGTAGGTGTACGGGACCACCCGGTGTTGGATGCTGAAGCCCTTGGCCTGGGCCCGTTTGCTCAGGTCCCGGCCCGCCTTCGGGACCGATCCGACCCAGAGGGCAGTCAATCTCGTGCCGGTGTCGTCACCGGTGTACCCGGCCAGGCCGGGTATGCGGTTGACCACGACGGCCCATTTGTTGAAGATGTCCCACTGGGCGCGGTCGGCCAGGAGCTGGCGGAGTTTCCGCCCGGCCCTGGACAGGTCCTTCGCGGCCACGGGGTCGGTGGTCGCCGGAACGTAGGTGATCGCGAGTGTTCGGCCCCAAGTCCCGATGGCGGCTTCGGCCGCCTTGCGGGTGGTGGCGATCCCCACGACCAGACCGGAGTTGTCCGGTTTCAGGTCGACGAACCGAATCGCCCGGGAACGGCCGAGGGTGGCGGGACGGAATTCCAGGGCAGCGTAGATCAGGTTGCTCGGATCGAAGGCGACGGTCTGGTGGACGGTGACGATGTAGGTCGTCGCAGCCTTCTTCAACAGGGCGGTGACGTTCTTCGGCACCGGTCCGGACCAGAACAGGCCGACGGTCAGTGTGTCCTCGTCCCACCGAAAACCGCGCACCTGCTTCATCTCCAGCACTTTCCACAGCGACTTCGCGCCGGGCAGCGGTGCGGGTCGGACGTCGGGCCCGCAGGTCGTCGGTGGCGGCACGTATCTCAGGGGGAAACTGCCGATCAGCTCCTGTGCCTGTCTCCTGATGACCCGGTCCCGCTCGGGATCACCCGTGACCTGGACCGAGACGGCGGACAGGTCGTTGGAGAGGGAGGCGTAACCGTCTCGATGCGCGCCCAGGTTGAACACTCCCGGGGCCAACATGATTCTGCGCTCGGTGTAGGCCACCCGCTGCAGCGTGATCTGCAGGCCGGCGGCAGCGGCCTTCGCCACGACCGCCACCGCCTTCTTCGGCGGGGTGCCGTGCCAGAGGACCTGCATGTCGTCGACCGCCGGGTTGGTGCCGGTGCCGAGGCCGCGATAGTTGGCGTCGACGAATCCGTTGAGTGCGGCGAGGGTGCGCAGGTACGGGGTGAAATCCGACCGCCGGTGAGGGACGGTGTCCTTCGTGGTCGCGTTCGCGGGGGAGGCCGCGACCACCTCCGCCTGTGCCGACACCCGAGCCTGGGTGGCCGACGCCGTCGACCATCCTCCGGAGAGCAGGACGGCAACAGCGGTCCCCAGTGCAACGGCTGCCCGGGTGGTCCGCCACCCGGGCGCGCGGCTCGTGATTGTCAGGCTCCGCGTCACTGTTCGATTCCCCCTGTGCATGCCGACCCCTGGCGGTTCGAGGGCGTTCGAACCGCTGGTGAATCGCAGACCGCCCGAGCAGACTAACGCCTGCTACTCCGGTTTCGGTGGAACACCGTGGGAATTCACCTGATCCGGTTGCTCGGTAAAGGGGCGGTTGCCAAGAACCTGCGCACCCACGGGTGGCCGCGCAGGTGCCGGCCGGTGCAACGGAAGGAGCCCATGTCGTCGGTCGTGGGCATGACGCCGAGAGATCTCCCTCTCGTTGGCAGCGCTGAACACCGCCGAGAGCTCGAGGGGCGATACGGCTGATAGCGGCACGTGGTGGTCGGGGACCGCGCGGGGATCTGAGTTGTTCATGAGGCCATCGTGCGGGCGGTCCGGAGTCATGGCAAGAAACATTGCCAATACGGCAAACGGCGTCGGGGTACCGGGCCAGGGCCGTCGGGTGTCCGGCAATCCGGATGATTCTGGTCAGGATTAGAGTGGCCCCTGGACCAGATGCCCGCCCAGGGCTCGGTCGGCAGGCCGACGAAGGAGTACCGTGCCCACACCATCGGAACCGTTGCGGAAACTGGGTTTTCTCACCATCGGACTGTTCGACGGCAGCGATCCCGGCAAGGGTCACGAATCCACGCTGAGCATCATCGAACTCGGCGAACAACTCGGTTTCGACAGCGCCTGGGTGCGGCACCGTCATCTCCAGTTCGGCATCTCCTCGCCGATCGCCGTCCTGGCGGCGGCCTCTCAGCGGACCAGCAGGATCGAACTCGGAACTGCCGTGATTCCCCTGGGATGGGAGAACCCACTGAGACTGGCGGAGGACCTGGCGACCGTCGACCTGCTGGCCGGCGGCCGTCTCAATCCCGGTATCAGTGTCGGCCCACCCATGCATTTCGACGATGTGAAAGACGCGCTCTACCCGGACACGGCCGAGGTCGAGGACTTCTCCTACCGGCGGGTGGAGCGTCTGCTCAGTTGTGTGCGGGGCGAGAGGGTCACCGACTTCAGCGGTGTCGAGGGCATCGAGGTGTTCTCCGAACGGGTGCAGCCGCACTCGGCCGGTCTGTCCGACCGTCTCTGGTACGGCGGTGCCAGCCTGCGCTCGGCCCAGTGGGCCGGCGAACATGGGATGAACCTGCTGACCAGCAGTGTCGTCAAGGCCGAGGAGGGCACCGATTTCGCCCAGATCCAGCTTTCGCACATCCAACGGTTCCGGGCGCACCACCCGGCCGGGCGGCGGGCACGGGTCTCCCAGGGGCTGGTGGTGATTCCGACGGACTCGGCCACCCCCGGTCAACGCGCGAAGTACCAGGACTACGGCCGGGCCCGCTACGCCAGAACGACAGCACCCCAGGGGCCGGCGCGGATGCTCTTCGCCCCGGACATCGTCGGGACCTCGACGGAGATCGCCGAAAGACTGCACCAGCATGCGGGTTTTCGGGAGGTGGACGAAGTCGCCTTCGCCCTGCCCTTCAGCTTCGACCACGAGGACTATGTGCAGATCCTGACCGACATCGCTGCCGAGCTCGGCCCGGCGCTGGGCTGGCGACCCGGCTCCTGACCGGCAGAATTCTTCCTGGTCTTCGGTTCCCGCGCACCGTAGCCGGATCGGCGCACCCTGCAGAATGCGCCGATCCCGGAATGATGCGCTGGAACCGGATCAGCCTCTCCTGCCGACCTCTGCCGAAGAATTCCCTGGAGCCTGCAACGTTCTGCGAACCTGACGGCATTTACTGATCAGGCAGCGTGTGGAACGGGGTGACGTGGATCGGGGTGGCGTGGAGTTCGAACAATTCGTCAAGGACGAACTGGGTGGTTGGAGCCGATTCGCCGGAGTCCTCTGCGGTGATCGACAGCTGGCCCATGACGTCCTGGCGGACACGGTGATGGCCGTGGCCGCGCGATGGACCGAGATCGGGCCCATGTCGCATCCTGCCGCCTACGTCCGGCGGATGATCGTCACCACCTTCCTGGCCGACCGTCGGAAGGTCCGCCGCAGGCAGACCTATCCCACCGACGAGACACGCGTCCTCGATACGGGAGTGGCCGCGGGCACTGCTGCCGTCGACACCCGCCTCATGCTCGACCGCACGCTGCGGATGCTGCCCACCCAGCAGCGGGCCGCCGTAGTGCTGCGGTACTACCTGGATCTCGACGACGAAACGGCCGCAGAACACCTCGGCATCTCACCGAGCGGTGTGCGGTCGAACATCTCTCGCGCCTTGGTGCGACTGCGGGTCCACCCGGACCTGACGAACCTGGAGCAGGATCTATGAACATCGAGGAATTCCGGATCGCACTACGTGAGCAGGAGAACCACGGCCCGGACCCGGACGAGGTGTGGGAACAGGTCAGATCGCGGCTGGAACAAGAAGCCGGTGCGACCACCTCGGCGAACCGCAACCCCACACGGCGCACCTGGACCAGGCCGCTGATCGTGGCTGCGGCGGTCGTCCTGGCCACGTCCGCCATCGTGTTCCTGGTGCAGCATCGTGATACCCGGGCACCCGCGGCGGGAACGCCGGCGCCGGTGACCCGGACCTCCGAACCCGCCGTCACTCCCTCGGCCGGCGTCGCTGCTCCTTGGTCGCCGGTCGTGCAGTCCTGGACGAAGGCTCTGACAGGTCTGGCTCGACCGGTGATCCTGATTCCGGCCGTCCCGTACACACTGGTCGGGGAGTGGGAGGACACGGTCCACCGGAACAACATGGCTGCTGTCTGGGCGGGGAAACTCGATCTGAGTGAACTCGGCGACGGTTTTCCAGCCGGAGTCGAGGCGGTCGACGAGGTGCGGTGGCCGAACGGGAATTCGCGATCGGTCACCCTGGCCGGCCCGCACGACGCGGCCGAAGGACTCGCGGCCTACCACCGGGCCAACAACATTCCTTGCGGCTGCCGGGCGATCACCCTGCAGGACCCTGAACTCGTCTCGATGACAAGCGGCTATCCGGACGGTATCGCCTTGCCTGCCTGGAGTTTCGCGGTCAAGGGCAGCAAGGTGCGGGTCACCTGGGTGGCCCTGCGTCCCGCCGAGATGGTGGACGGCGCAGCCCTGGACCGGGAGCGAACCAACGGCGGGGAACAACACACTGCGCGGGTGGCGGCGGACGGATCGATCACGGTGTCCTTCACCGGGGGTGCCCCCGGCACGGGGGGATGTGCGAGCCGCTACACCGGTGATGTGGTCGAGACCGACGATGTGGTGGCGGTTCTGGTCGAGGAGGTTCCCCGGTCCGAATCGGAACCACAGACCTGCAACGCCCTCGGCTACCCCAGGACGGTGTCGATCACCCCGGCGAGCCCATTGGGCGGCCGGGTGCTGATCGACGGCGTTCGTGGATACCCGCTGCAGGTCACCACCGGCCTCTGAGCCGTACGGACCCGACGCCCTGGACGGCACCGGGTCCGCATGGCCGCGCTCCGTCCCGACTTCCGCGCTCCATGCAGCGAGCGCAGTCGTCGGGACGGAGCGCGGTCAGTGCGCCGCGTGGTCGGCGGTGTCGCCGCTCAACCCGGCAACCGGGGATTGAGCAGATGCGCCACCAGGCCGGTCCACCCGGTCTGGTGGGTGGCACCCAGGCCCTCCCCGGTGTCGCCGTCGAAGTACTCGCTGAACGTGGGGTGCTCGGACCACAGGGGATCGTCGCTGGACTCGATCCGCCGGCCGTCGGAGGGTCGCTTCCCGTCGACGGTCTGGAACAGCGAGGTCAGGCTGTCGTCGATCAGGTCGGCGGCCTCGGTCAAGGTCTTGTGGTTGCCGGATCCGGTGGGGATCTCGATGGTGAAGCTGTCGCCGAAATGTCGCCCGTAGGTGCGGAGCTTGTCGGCGAGCAGCACGTTGACGGGGAACCAGATCGGACCCCGCCAGTTGGAGTTCCCGCCGAACATCGCGGTGCGGGACTCCCCGGGTTCGTACTCGATCGAGGCGCTGGTGCCGCCGATCTGGGCGGTGATGACGTTCTTGGCCGCGGCCGAAAGTGACCGGATACCGAAGGGGGAGAGGAACTCGTCGGTGTCGAACATCCGCTCGAGTATGCGTCGGAGCCGGTCCGGATCCACCAGGGACAGGAGCATCCGGCGGCCCGACGGGCCCGACTGGGAGAGCAACGGTTCCACCAGTTCGGGTCGTCGCCGCTGCAGCCAACGGAGCCGGTTGGTGACATCGGGGCACTCCTCGGCGATCCAGGTCGGCAGCTCGGTCGCACCCAGGATCGGCAGCAGCCCGACCATGGAACGCACCTGCATGGGCTGGGCCGATCCGTCCGGGTGCACGAGCACGTCGTAGAAGAACCCGTCCTCCTCGTTCCACAGCGACACCTCGTGGGAGCCGAAATTGTTGACGGCCTTGGCGATCGACAGGAAGTGTTCGAGGAACTTGGTGGCCGTGTCGTCCCAGGCCTTGTCGTGGCGGGACAGCTCCAGGGCGATCTTGAACATCTGCTGGCAGTAGAAGGCCATCCAGCTCGTGGCATCGGACTGCTCGAGCCGGTACCCGGGCGGTAACGGTGCCGATCGGTCGAAGAGGCCGATGTTGTCCATGCCGAGGAACCCGCCCTCGAAGACGTTGGAGCCGTCGGCATCCTTGCGGTTGACCCACCAGGAGAAGTTGAGCAGGAGCTTGGTGAACACCCTGATCAGGAACTCCCGATCCTTGCTCCCGTCGATGCGGTAGACGTGCCAGGCCGCCCAGGCGTGGACGGGGGGATTGACGTCGCCGAACGCCCATTCGTAGGCGGGGAGTTGGCCGTTGGGGTGCATGGACCACTCTCGACACATCAGGACCAGTTGCTCCTTGGCGAAATCCGGATCCACGTGGGCCAGCGGGATGGTGTGAAACGCCAGATCCCAGGCGGCGAACCAGGGGTACTCCCACTCGTCGGGCATCGAGATGACGTCGGCCAGGGCCAGATGGGACCAGGAACGGTTGCGTTGGGCGGGGTTGGTCCGCCCTGCCGGGGCGATGTTGTCGGTGGGATCGCCTTCGAGCCATTGCTCGACATCGAAGCGGTACAGCTGTTTTCCCCACAACATGCCGGCATAGGCGCGGCGCGCGACATGGCGGTCGGCCGCGGGAAGATTCTGATCGATGACATGCGAGTAGAATTCGTCGGCCTCCCGTCGACGGTCGGCGTTGATGGCGGCGAAACCCGAGCCGAAGGTGTCCTGGTCCGGCGTCGCCTGGGTGAGTCGAAGCTGTACTTCGACGGTTTCGCCGGGCTGGACGGCGTCGAACTGGTACCAGAACGAGGCTTTGGATCCGCCGCGGGCCGGATTGATACCCGTCTTGTCACCGTGCACCACCCGGTTGTTGATGCCGTCCTTGGTGTACCGCCAGGAGTTCCGTTCGGCGCCGAACAGAGCGACCGAGTTGGTCTCGTTGGCGCAGAACAGCACGGTGGGGGAACCTTCGGCGATCAGGTAGTGCCGGCCCAATTGACCGTGCTCGATCTCGATCGCTTCCAGGCCGCCGACGGTCAAGGTGGGTGGGAGCAGCTGATCCATGGTGCCGCGTCGGCGATCCCGGCCCCAGGCCCAGGTGTTGCGCAACCAGACGGTGGGCAGCAGATGCAGCGGCGCGGCCTCCGGGCCGTGGTTGGTCGCGCTGATGGTGATGCAGATGTCGTCCGGGGCGCCTTTGGCGTAGGTCGTGGTGACGTCGAAGAAACGGTTCTCGTCCAGGACCCCGGTGTCGGCGAGTTCGTACTCGCGTTCGTCGCGGCCACGTCGCGCGTTCTCTTCTCGCAGTTTGGCGTACGGGTATTCCGCCTGTGGGTACCGGTACATCCACTGCATCCAGGAATGGCTCGGGGTGCCGTCCAGGGCCCACCAGTACTCCTTGGCGTCCTCGCCGTGATTGCCCTCGCTGTTGGTGAGGCCGAAGAGCCGCTCTTTTAGGATCGGATCCCGGCCGTTCCAGAGGGCGACAGCGATGTTGAGGAACCCGAACCGGTCACAGATCCCGCCGAGACCGTCCTCACCCCAACGGTAGGCGCGGGCGTACGCCTGGTCGAACGGGAAGGACGACCAAGCGTCACCGTCCTCGGAGTAGTCCTCGCGCACGGTTCCCCACTGGCGGCCGGCGAGGTACGGACCCCACTGACGCCACGGGCCGGCGGTGCCGGGTGATTCGGCCAGCCGGGAATGCTCGGCCGACAGGTGAACGGGCTCCTCGTTGCTCATGCCAGAGATCTTCCTCCACACGCATGGCAACCACATTGCGGGGACGTGGCCGGAGCGGCACGGAGCGTGTGCACGCCGATGGAGGGTTACCTCTGCGGTCCGGCGACGGGGAGACCGCAGGACCGCCGCGTTCCCTAGGGACGGAACTCGTTCACCACGCCGTGGGTGGGTTTGGTGATGGTGGGTGTGCGTACGGCACCTGTGCCCATGCCCTGGAACTTCTTGACCCCGGTGACGTTCATGAATCCGGCAAACCCTTCGCTCTCCCGGATGAAGCACCCGTCAGCCTCGTTGCTGTCGCCGTAGCCCTGCACCTGCTGTTCGAACTCGTCCAGGATCCGTTCGAGCAGAAGGGTCAGGGCGGGTTTGCAGGCGTTGCCGCACACCGTGTTCGGGTTCGACGCACCCTGGACGTGAAGGGAGTTCAGGACGATGACGTGTTGCACACCGACGTTCTGGGCCTGTTCGGTCATCTGATGGATCAGGTCCGTCATCAGGACGGGGAGATCCTCGGGGGAGTGTCCGAGGGCCTGGGTCTCGGAATGGAAACACTGTGAGCCGAGCTGGTTGCCGTCGAGCTCGTACTCGCCGTTCGCGTCGCGCTCGTCCGCCATGGTCCAGTCGTTCTTCCCACCACGGCGGGCGTAGGCCTGGGCGCCGGTCGGCGCGAACTGGTCGAACCGCCCGCTCTGGGCGGCGGCTGCGGACACTCCTTGCCGGGTCTTGTACTCGGCTTCGTTCGTCGACTTCAGTGCCGACGCGGTGGTCTCGGCCTTCCGCTTGTTCTTGTAACTGCCGTCCGACGGAACGGGTCGATCGTTCTTCTTCGCGCCGCTCTGATAGATCGCGGAGCTGACATCGGCCGTACCGGTGGTCTCGGTATCGTTGTGGAACAGCCACTTGTCGCCGGTCGCGGGCTCGATGCGGGTGATACGGAACTGCAGGTCGATCCGGAACTGGAAGATGTTCTTGGTGGCACTCTTGCCGATCCCCGAATCGAAGACCGTCAGTTTCCGTTGGTCTGCCAGACCCTGATGCAGGTCCTCGAGCGGCTCGCTGACCGGGATCTCGATCTCGGAACGCTCGCCGTCGTCGCGGAACGGTGACTGCGGAACGTGCATGTAATCGGGTTCGCCCGACTCGGAGAACTGGAAGACAGTATCGGCCGGGGCGTTCGGACGCTGTCGTTTCGCCCCCTTCTTCGGTGCCTCGACGGTCCGGAACAGGGTCGGATCCTTGGTCTGAAGATAGGTGCGCAGGTCCGCCTCGGAGGCGAAACGGAACTCCACGTCGGGATCATCTGCGAGACGACGGAGGGTCTGTTGCTCCTTGAGGGTCAGCACGGGGAGGGCCGTCGGGAGGTCACCCTTCCCGTGCACCGCTGTGCCGGTATCGGTGAGCAGGACGGTCCGCCGGATCACGGGCCCGGACGGGAGCATGGAGCGCTGGAGCTCGGCGGCTGAGCGCAGGCGTTGCAGGGGAGTGGTGGCAGGCGGACGGGCGGGCGGTCCGGGGAGACTCGGCGGCGCGACCGCCAGACCGGGGACGGCCACGAGGTTCGGAACGCCCAGGACCTCCTGCGGTACTTCCGGGCTCGAGGGCGCGTATTCCTTGTCTGGGTCCGAGTGACTGAAACGGATCATCGGAACAGCTCCGTGGGTCGGCGGTCTGCGTAAAGGTTCCTGCACTCTAACTGCGGTCGACCTCCGGCAGCCAGTAAAGCGCTGCCCATTTTGTCCGGATCGGCGGTACGACTCCGCCGCTACGGGGAGTCGGGTACCGAGGCACCGGTGGCCACATCGCTGCCTGTCGAACGCGGCTCCACTGCGTTGCGGTCGCCGGCGACCCTGAAGTTGACCACGGCCGTCACCAGTCGCAGGAGGACGAAAGCGGCCACCGGAAGGGCCAGCGCGACCGGTATGTCGAGGGCCTGCAAGCTCCCGAAGGGGCGAGTGCGTGGGCCGGAATTGGCCAGGGAACCCGCGAGATCCTTGAAGGAGTAGACGGCGGCCGCAATCGCGCCCAGCAGGGGAAGTGCGGCTCTGCCTGCGGGTTTCGTCAGTGCGACCAGACCCGCGAGGATGCCCGCACCGCCCAGGATCGGAAGGACGTGCATGGTGAGGCTGCCGGTGATGTGATGGACGTAGTAATGAGTCGCGGCGCTGTAGGCGACGCCGGCGAGACCCAGCGCCGTAGCAGCGACGAGCACGCGGCGCCGCCCGATCAGGTCCCGCCCGCGACGGAGCCGGCCCGTGTCCCAGATCAGGGCGAATGCGCACAGTTGCAGGACGAGGTAGCCGAGCGCCATCGTTGCGCTGCTGTCGGCACCGTCCTTGAGCAGGAGGAAAATGCAGGCCGCGAAACACGTCGTTGCGACCAGACCTGTCCAGCGAGCCGCCGCCGGAACCACGGTTGTCAGCAGGGCGGTGATTGCCCAGAGCAACCAGCCGGGGGTGAGGATGTTCATCTGCCAGCTGGCCAGTCGCATGACGTACGCCAGATGGAGCGAGGCACCAGCTTGGAAGACCGTGAGCAACGGCAGCATGATCGCCAGAACGGACAGTGTGTTCCGGGACAGGCCCCGGTCGGGCGACATCGTTCGCCGCGACCAGGCTCGCAGGCCCAGTCCGGCGAGGGCAACGAGTTCACCGAGCCGCGGACGTTGTTGTCCCGGACCGGCGGATTCCTCGAGCACGTCGAGGATCTCGGCCTCACGGTGCGCGCGGTAGGAGCGTGGGTACAGGCGCAGGATTCGCTGGTAGGACTGCCTCAGCGATGCCCGGTTGGTGTCGAGATCGGCTGTCTCGTCCCGGTTCACGGATGCATCCCGGCGACCCGTAGACGGCGCAACGCGACGTTGGCCTGGGTGTTGATCCTGGTGGCCTCTGTCGACAACAGGACGGCACCGTCGGCGCTCAGACGGTAGTAACGGCGCAGACGCGAGTCGACGATCTCCTCCCGGTCGACCTCGATCAAGTGCTCCGCGGCGAGTCGGTCCAGCGCGCCGTACAGGGTTCCGACCTTCATCGATACCGCTCCGGCGGAAAGCTCTTGGACCTCCTTGATGATGCCGTAGCCGTGTTTGGCACCTCCGGCAAGGGAGCTGAGGATCAGGAACGAAGGTTCCTGCAGGCGCTGACTCATTCGTCAAGTATATATCGGCGGCCAGAGTATGTCCATGGATCGATGGTGGCTCACTCTCGACAGGCCTGGTCCTGGTGTCCCGCGATGGGGTGCCGCGACGGGGGAAATATCGGACCGTACTGATTTCTGTAGATCAATGGCCAGCGTCCGGCCGGCGGAGGCGGGCGTGCCGCACATGTCTGCGTGAATAATCTGAGGTCGAAGAATGGTCGATATTAGAGGTAACCATTGCCTCTCGAGCATGGCAGATGAATGTACTGTCGACAAGACCCGGAAAAGGTCATGCCCGCTACCGGACACCCCTCGGTCGTCGACCGAGGGGTGGGCCGTGTCGTGATCCGGTGGTCGAGGTCTGGCCACCCGGTCGGGCACTCTGGCGCCGTCGAGGGCGGCCGGCCAATCCGATTATGGGACCTTTTCGCAGGTAACACGGCCTTCCGTGCCCTGTGAGCCTAGTTGCCCGTCAGTAAGGAGTACTCGACGATCGCCGGATCATCGCTGTCCAGCTGGATGGTGTGTCCCTCCCGGCCCTGGATCACGAACTTCACCCGACCTGGAGAATCCAGGGCTCCGGTGACCTGTGAAAGGTGTCCGACAAGAAGACTCAGGCGCCCGGTGGACCGCGGAACAAGACTGACGGAAATCATTCTTCCGACATCACATGGACTGAGGGCAGGTCGGGAATTATTCGTGGTGCTCACATTCAGAAATATACCCCGCGGACATCGGGTTCGGATGCGTAGAGATGGGCCGATCGCAGCATGCGGAATACCTGAATATCGAACCGAGAAGGGCGTCGCAGCGCTTGGTTCGGCTCTGGGTCAGCCGTGGCCGGAGCTCTTGCCTGCTGCGTCAGGATCACCTGCAGATGACCTGAATGTGCCCTCGCCCCATGCTGCACCCAGGGCGAACAGGGTCTCCACCCCGTAGTGTTCCATCGCTGCGGCGGCCCTTCGCCGGCCGGTGCGCGGGTTGATGCCGAGCTGACGAGAGGCGGTTTCGAGGGTCCGACCCTGACGCATGAGAGTCAGTAGGGGCTCCCAACTTCCGGACGCAGGGGTGATGTTCTGTGCCGAACCCCACAGCTGCTCGAAGTAGCCGCGGGCCAATCCGGCCAGGGTACGGTCCTGGATCAGGCGGACGCTCGACGGCCAGGCCTCGCCCCAGACGAAGGGGAGGGCAAGACGGTCGCCGTCGAGCCAGAACCAGCCGGGCGGCTGCTCCATGGTGCGGATGTGAATCCCGGCACCGCCGTACGTCGTCAGGACTGAGTCGAAGCGATCCTCGCGTACGTCCGGGGGCATGATGGCGCGGACCCTCTTGCGATTGCCGATCGCCTCGACGAAGCGGGGGGCGCGGCCCGAATCCCGGACTTCGAACGGACTCATGTCCGCGAACACGACGCAGGCCTCGGCCTCGGAGGAGGCTTGGGTGGAAAGCTCGAGCCAGAGATCCTCTGCGGCCCGTTCTCCGTGGAAGGTCTCGATGGAGATCCCTGCTCTGTCGAGTCGCTCGCCGATGGCCCAGTCCCGGGCCCGGAGCGGCAACGACTCGGCGGTTTCCTCCAGCTCTCTCGCGAGCCTGTGTGCATCCTCACGGAGTTTTTCCGCCAAGATGCCCAACTCGCGAGCAGTGCGTTCGATGATCGGCGGGTACCCGAGTTGTCCGTTGTCGACAGTGATGTCGCCGGATCGGACCAACCGCGCCACCTCACCTTCGGTGGCCGTCAGGTCGAGTCGCACGAGCCGGGCAAGCTCCTCGACCGTGCGCGGCCGCGCACGCAGCGCGGCGATCAGAACCGGGTCGGAATGCCCCATTTGTCCGTGTCCTCTTCCGGTCGCCAAGTTGCCAGTCCCTGAGGTGTCCGCTAGCGGTCATCCTTTGGTTCGACGGTACCTGGTCTGTCCGGCGGCTGTCACGAAATGGTGGTTCGCGGTTGAAGCACGAGCCAGGTGTATCGATGCCGGTGTCCGCTGCTGTCGATCCGCGCATCGCGGTAGGTGGATTGACGCACTCTGATGGCTTGGTGGGAGCGCTCAGGTGGGAATGAGGAACGTTCGTTGTGTGCCGGCGAGCGCTTCGGTGAGGATGCGAAGCGCCTTGGGGCCGACGCCGTGCAACTCGGCAACGCTGCGTTCGGTGACTGTGGTGAGGTCGGTCAGGGATGTCAGTCCAGCGCTCGCCAGTGCGCGTTCCGCGGGTGCGCCGAGGCCGCTGGGCAATGCGTCGCCGGTGTGGTCATCGGACTGTTCTGTGGATGGCATCTGATGATGGTGAGGGAGTCAACGGTTGTTGCGCAAGGGTCGGTGACGTCGGTGTGTCGGTGGGCGACCGCTGGTGGAAGGCGACAGTGCGCCGCATGTGCGCCCCTAGGTCGGGTAGATACGTCACAGTGACAAATTGAGGTGGGGTGAGTGGTCGCGGTGTGTGCGCGAGTGGGGTGATATCTGTTGGACTACATGGAATGTCAGTGTGTCTTCCCGGACCGGCACGGACAGGATGTCTGTGACACCTGGCTCCGATTTCAGGAATGGAGGAGCGTGGGAGCCGCGAATCCGTGCTGTGTCGGACGCCTAGCCTGGGGGTGCCTGTAGCTGCGGATAACAGATTCGATCGCGGCGCGGAGTATCGGTGGGGAATCGACAACTTGATGTGGGCAGGCGCGCTCGCGCTGCCATGTCAATATGTCACTGTGACGAATTAACCTGGTGTGGCTGGGTGTCGAGGGGGCCGAGAGTGATTTCGTGTCTTGGTCTTTGCTGTCGGCCGCCTGTCAAGAAACACAGAAACAACGGCAGAGAACCCGATGAGGTCCCAGCCTTGGATTCGAATCGGCGATGCCGGGCGTTGGTGTCGTCGTCGACAGGTTGTTGGGCCGTCAGGACTGTCGGGTGGCGTGGTCGCGGCTGATTTCTCCCTGGGTTGGACGTAGGGCGTCGGAGGTCGCCCGTCGAAACGGCGACGAACGAGCGGCCACGGACTGTCGCCGCCGGTTCGTGTAGGTGGACTTGGCTGCGTCCCTGACCTGTTCAGGTCTAATGCCGATAATGTACATTATGTCAAGCTGAGGTTAAATCCGTTGTGTAGTAAGGCATTTCGGTCATGACTTCATGAATATAGGCAGGACGCGAACGATCAAAATCGTTGCCTGTGCGCTGGCTACTGCCTCGGCTTTCTTCCCGCTGTGGGCAGCGCTTTGCGCGACCAAGTTCGCTTGTCTCATCAAGGATCTAAGCTCTTTATTGCTCGAGCCGGACGCATGTGCAGCTAGGTAGAGGTCCAACCAACTCTTGAAGTCACCCATCTTGGGCGAATTCTGGCCGTTCGGAACAACGCTCGGCGTGAGGGCGGAGATGATCTTGGCGACTTCGATATGGAGATCGCGTGCGGCCACCCCGATCGATTTGTAGGCGTGCTTGGTCTCAGCGAGCGGCACCAGTGCTGCGAGGGCGGAAAGGTCCTCCTCAAGGTCGGACCAGCTCCGCTCAGCGTCGGGCCCTGTGTCGACCAGGCCTGCGTTGTTGATCAGTGATACCAGCTTCGTCCTGACCGGTGCGGCCATGTCGATGATGTGTTGTTCTCGGTCGCTGTAGCCACCGATGCTTCGCCAGGTGCCTCGCCAGGACATCAGCGTCGTGTAGCTGAATGGGTAAGGGAGGTCAAGCCTTTTCAACCCCGCTGTCAGCGCGTCTTTGTTGGCATCATGATCGGCTTCCCTGGCGAAAATCAGATCCTGATCTGAATAGCGGGCGACTCCGGCGAGCAGGCCGATCTGGTCGTCCAGCACTCCCAGGAGCTCTCCTGGAGTGGTTGCCCTGAGGGTCTTGCGTTTGGATGCTCCGATCACGGAAGCATCCTATGCTGTGCGACTCTGCAGACCGATACTCCTCCGTCGGATCAGTCACGTTGGGGGCTGACGTTGACAGCCGCCTTGCGCAGACCTGCATCGGGGCGGGCCTAGGTGTGCGAACAGCTTGACGCTGCCGAGTCGATCGCCCCTGGTCGAGGGGTCGCTTGGATGCCCTCTTGCGGTCGAACGAAATACGTCTGCCGAAGAGCTTCACCAACACCCAGGGAAATCCACCCCCCGGCCTCACGATCGACACTGCTACCCCAGAGGTCCTCGACGCGATCGCACGGCTCCTGAGCCTGATCGAACGGCCGGGAGACGCACGGGTACTCGCCCCGTTCTACGAACGCGAGATCCTCTGGGAAATACTCTCCGGTCCGGCGGGTGCTGCTGTCCGACAGATCGGGCTGTCGGACAGCAGCCTCACCCACATCGGTCGCGCCATTCGCTACCTGCGGGCCCACGCCTTCGAACCCGTTCAGATCGGGGACCTGGCAAAGCTGAGTGGGATGGGTGTTTCCTCGTTCCACAAGCAGCTCCGCACCGTGACCGAGATGACCCCGATCCAGTACCAGAAGAAGATCCGACTCCAAGAAGCCCGGCTCCAGCTGCTGCAATCACCGAACGATGTCACGACCATCGGGCACTCGGTGGGCTACAGCAGTGCTTCACAGTTCAGCCGGGAGTACCGCCGCGAGTTCGGAGTCCCACCGAGCGCTGACGCAGTCCGCATGCGCGAAGTGGTCTGACTCGACCGTTCAAAATCCCCCGCTACCGGCCACGGAAGTGTGGGCAAGGACTCGGCCCAACCACAGGCTACGAGCCCGACGCGCGGCCTGGGCGATCTCCGATTGCGGGAACAACGCATCAAACCCATGGAAACCGACAAGGATTCACCGACACCGAGATCCAGACCGCCGGCCTGGCACGAACATCCGGCCGGGGCACCCTCATCGACGCCTTCCGCGACCGGGCCATGCTGCCCATCACCACCCCCGACGGACAGACCGCCGGTTCATCGGCCGCCGCAACCCCATCCACGACACCCCCGGCGTCGACGGGGCCGATCACTGCGACCACTGCGGGCCCAAGTACGTCAACACCCCCGGCACCCCGGTGTTCGTCAAGGGTGATCTGCCCTACGGGCTCACCCCCCACACCGTGGAGCTGCTCCACGCTGGGGCCGACGTGGTCCTCGTCGAAGGGCCGATGGACGCACTGGCAGTCAACCAAGCCGCGTCCGCCGGTCGGCCGTGGGTGGCCATCGCCCCCAACGGCACCGCCCTCACCTCCGGACACCTGGCCGCACTCAACCGAATCGCCCCCCTGGCCGGCCGCACGATCATCGAGGCCTTCGACTCCGACCAGGCCGGCCGCACTGCCGCCTTCCGCACGTTCGGTCTGCTCGCCGACGCAGGCGTGCATGACGCGGTCAGCGTCACCGGGCTCACCGGGAAAGACCCCGCCCAGATGCCCACCGACAACGGGACCCCGGCGCTCACCGAGGCGATCGGGCAGCAACGCCCACTCGCCGACGTCGTCGTCGACGAAGTGCTCTCCCGGTGGCCGGCCGACCCCGACGGCTACCGGTGGCCCGAAACGAAGGTCAACGCCATGCGCGAGGCCGCCACCCACATCGCCGCCATGACCAGCAGCGAACAACAACGCCAGGCCGACCGCCTCGTCGACGTTCTCGGCGTCGACCCCGTCCGCGCCCTGTCCAACATCGCGGCCGCCAACCCAGTCCGCACCCCCACCGACCACCGCACCAAGCCCACACCGGAAACCCCCGCCGAACCGGCAGGGTTGGGCCTGCCCACAAAGCCCGCCCTGAACAGCCTCACCGCCGGCGGGAACACCCTCCTGCAGGAACGCACCGACACCGCCCTGCCCGACCCAGTGGCCACTATAGTGGTCGACCACGACATGGTCGAAACCGCAGATCAGCGCGTCGCCGAACCGGCGGCCGAGGTCGACGTTCTTACCGAACCCGCCGCCGAGACCGCGGTCGACGAGGTGATAGCCCCCGCAGAACCATCGCGATCACCACGGCCCCCACGTAGACCTCCCCCGAGGCGGCACTCGTCGACCAGGACGAGCTCCACGCCACCGAGGCCGATACCGCGGGGGATGAGCACACAGCCGACGTCGAGCTCGACCACTCCCCCGCTCCGGATACCGACCACCTGCAGGACCGTCCGCACGGACACCTGACCGACGCCGAGCTCGCCCAGTACGCCGCCGACATCGCCGCGGCCCGGGTCAACGCCGAGGACCTCCACCGCACCGCGGCTGCCGAGGTCGAGACCGCGAACACCGGCCCCGCTCTGGCGGCGCTGCGTGCCGAAGCCGACGAACTCCGCGAACACGCAGCCGCGATCACCCAGCTCCGCCACACCCAGGAACAGATCCAGACTGCACAGCAAGCCCTAGTAGCCAATGCCGGCGCGATCGTCGACACCGAACAGGAACTCCGAGGCCTCGGCCGGTTCGGCGGCCGCCGACGCGCCGAACTCGACGACCAACTCACCCGCCTGCAGGCCACAGACACCGCCCTGGCCAACCAACTCACCGAACAAGGCGCGACCGCGCGCCGTTTGGCCGCCCTCGTCGGCGACAAGAACACCCAGAACGCCACCCTGGCCCGGGCACAAGCCTTCGACGCCACCAGCCATGACCGCGCCACCCAGGCCATCGAGCAAGACCAGACCGATCGGGAAGCCGCCCTCGCTCGGGGCCAGGAGATCCAGGACCACCTCCGCCAACGCGCCGACCTCGAAACCACCGTCGACGCCGAGGCCGCCCACCGGGCGCAACTCACCATCGACCAACGGCAAGCAGAGGAACGCCACCGCACCACCCCCGGTCTCAACACCGAAACCGACCAGAGGTGGCCCGAATCAAGCTTCCCAGAAGCAGAAATCGACGCCGAGAACGACCACAGCATCGACACCGCACAGGACTACTACGGGCCTGGATACGCCCCCGAGGACTACGAAACTGATCCAGAACTCGGAATCGAAGGGCAACAGCTCTGATCCGCGCACCATCTGGTGAATCACTGGGTGTGGTGTTTAGTGACCACCGTTTGACCCTGCCTATGAACAAGACTCGTACACCAGAGCGATCGCCGTGGCTGTGACCCTCAGGCTTCGTGACACCGGCTGTGGGCCCTCTAGGAAAATACGAGCCTTCGGGATTAGACAGACCGAGACACCAGGAGCGTCTTATATACGTGGCCAACGAGCGGACTATGCTCGCCGAAGCGAAGGGGAAGGATCCAGTTGGAGTTCGATGAGTTCGTGATGGCCAACTTGCCAAGTCTGACCAAGCTCGCCGGGGTGTTGACCGGCGACGAGCAGGCGGCCCATGATCTGCTCGTCGATCTACTGGTGAAGCTTGCGAGCAAGTGGGGTCCGGTTCGCGCTGCGCGCGATCCGCTCGCCTATGTTCGAAAATCCCTTGTTAGGCAGTATCTGGACGATCGTCGAAGAGGGAACTCGGCCAGACGACGTGACCAAACCTTGAGTCGGATGCCGTTGCACCACACCAGTGACCCGGTCCGACAGATTGACGACCGTGACATGCTCAATCGCGCCCTCGCCTCCCTGACTCCTCAGCAGCGAGGAGCCTTGGTCCTGCGCCACTACCTCGATCTTCCCGATCAGCAGGTAGCCGAGTTGCTGAACTGCTCGATCTCCACGGTGAGAACGCACTTGTCCCTCGGGGCGGCAAGGCTGCGGCGTAACGAAAGCCTGCTAAGTGGAAAGGATCACTCATGACCCTGCAGGAGCGATTGGTTGAGTTGGAGGTGTTCAGCCCAGACATGACCGCCGTTTTGGAGGCAGTGGACGTCAAGCGAACGCACCGGCGCAAGCGCCTTCAGCTGCTAGCAGTCTGCTGCACCGCCGCAATGGTATGCGCCATAGCAGTGGGCGCACTCGTAGCGATCGATCGAACGTCACCGTCGGCCGGGGGGGACTTGGGCACGGCCGTGTCGGCCTCCTCGGCTGCATCGGTTGCGCCGCCGCCCCCGGTTCTCTACACCTCTATGGAGGGTTGGAACCAGGAAACCTCCGATCTCTTTGCGCCGATCATGAGTGATATCGCAAAAGCTGGCCAGGAAGACAAGGGCGGGTTCGCCGATATCTCTGTCAACTATGTGACCAGCACAGGACTGGTCTACTGGCATGGGAAAATGTCCCCGAAAGCACAGGCGATCATTGACAAAGCCGCATCGGAGGGCATTCACATCGAGCAGATCCAGGTCGACTACGGCATCGCGGAGCTTATGGCCGCGATGCCGATCATGAACAAGGCGTTTGCGGCCGCAGGTCTAGATCTAGTGGCCTTCGGGCTCGACGATTCGTACTCAGGGCTTCAGGTAACTGGACCTGATGTCATAACAGATGCCGAATTGCAAAAACGTGCGCGAGATGTCGCGGCCGAAGCAGTCGGAATGCCGATCTACTTCACTCCCGGTATCCCCGAGAAGATTGATCCTGTCCTCGTTGGGCCAGTTGGTGGGTAGTAAATGCTACAGCCTCGGTCAGCGAATCAACTGACCGAGGCTGTAGCTTCGACTGTATCGGGCTAATAGACGAGCCCATTGATGGTAATCAAACCGACCTGCGTGCCCAAGCGTTCCCGGATGTCGCTGTAAGCGACTTGGCTGGTTCCCAGGACGGTGGGCGGAACGCCGGGGGCGGTGGGCAGACGCAGGGGTTGGGACATCAGATGCTCTCCTTGGTGTAGGTGCCGGCCAGGGGGCCGGTCTGGGATAGCTCGACGGCGCGGGCGGCGGCGAGGGTTTTGGCTTGGGCTGTTTCGACTTTCGCCTCGACGTAGTGCTGTTCCCGCTTGATACGACGGTGCAGATTCGGGATGTCGTAGACCGAGTCGGTGAAGTTGATGAACGGTTTCGATCCGTCGCGCATCACGACGGATTGGCCCTTCTGCAGGACCTGCTGGGCCGAGATGGCAGGACGTCCATCTGTTGGACCAAAATCAATCCCAACAACTACACGGGATCGCTGACTATTTCTTTCTTACCTCTAACCAAGAACGTATGCGTTCAGGTGTTCCCGAAATACATTCATACCTGGGATACCACGAGTATGACGAGTATCAGTGCCAGTGCCAGTGCCAGTGCCAGTGCCAGTGCCGTCGGGTTGGGGTGGGCCAATGAGGGACATTCTCGACCCGTTGCGGGAGATCCGGGCTCGTTCGGTGCCCCTCGCTGCCAGCAGTAGCGCGGCCCCGATAGCTGCGTGCGTTGTAGGCCACTCGCGAACCTCTCGTGCCTTGGGTGTCCTCGGCTATGGCCCTGGCCCGTCTTGTTGATATGCTGGGTGCGGGCCTGTTCGATATTTTTCGGGCAGTCCTGTACCCAGCAGGCCGCCTCTCGTGCGCGTCGCGGCTTGCGCGCGACCATGTGGATAGGAATATCGTTGTCAGTCATTCGGTATCGCGGATTGTTCGCCGTTTTATCCGGCATGCTCTTTTTTTCGAGCGCGTGTTCCTCGGTCGAAACTATAAAACCAATCGCTATTTCAGTCGACATGGCAGTTTGCCGCGCCGGGACGTGCTTTATGACGAAAGTGCCAGGTGTGTCCATAGTTGTCTTGAATAGCGGCGCGGAAGAGCTGCGCAAGGCTACCACTGACGCAAATGGTAACGCTACCATCACTCTCGATCGCGTCGAGTCGGTTACGGTTACCGGGACTTGGGCGGATTTGAAGCTCGGACCAGAAGAGATCGAGGCCGGGTCCTCCGCGCAAACTCTCTTTTTCACATTGACTCCGTAGCTTCCTAGGTTCAGAGAAGCACGTTTACAGTCTCCGACTGCAGACGCTGGGCTCGGCGCTACGGGGACGCCGACGGCATCTAGCAATGCAGGAGCGGCCCACCGCATAGCGGGGTGGGCCGCTTTTGCGTGTGCTCTGAGATCACTCCAGGTCGGTCAACCTGTCCAGGCCCGCGACGCGCTCGGCCTCGGCAACGATGCGGTCGGCCTGCCACCGCCGGATCCACCGTACGGCCAGGATGCTTCCGAATCCCCACACTCCCCCTGGCCAATCAGGTCGGAAGGTTCGTTGCTCGTTCGGACGGCGTCGCACACGAGGGCACTCCCTGTGAGAGGGTGCTGACCCGGTGTTATCAAAAAACCTGAACGAGAATTTGACGATCGGCACCAGTGAAGCGTCTTACCTGACATGAGGCAAATCTTCGGTTCCCAAGTGGTTCCTACGGGAGGTCTGGTGCAGGAGCCGGACCCTGTTCCCGCTACGTTGGCTGAGGTCTACGCGTCCAAGCGGTTGTCTCTCGTGCGCCTGGCCATGGTGTTGGTCGATGACCGAGAGACTGGCGAGGACATCGTCCAGGACGTGTTCGCCAAACTCTCCCGGGGGCCGGCGGGACGGTTGGCATCGGCACCGTCCTCGGAGTACCTCAGACGGGCCGTCCTCAACACGGCCCGGTCTGCCCTTCGACGCAGACGGGTGCGCCGATCGTTGACCCGCTCGTCAGAGGCCCATGCCCCACCGGCCGATGAGCTCGTGACCCGGGCATCTGATCGGGCGGTCATGATGCAGCAGCTTGATCGGCTCCCCCGTCGGCAACGAGAGGTTCTGGTACTTCGCTACTTCGAAGACCTGGGCACCGCAGAGATCGCTCGGACCCTGGGTATCTCCACCAGCGCAGTCTCCTCATCCGAATCCCTCGGCCTGAAGAAGCTCAACAACTTTCTAGGACAACGCCATGACTGACTTGAAAAACACTCTCAAAGAAGCGCTAGCCGCGCGCGCGCAGATCACTGAAAGTGACCTGACCAAGTCCTACCCGGTTGCCCGTCCGAGCAGGGCGGCCCCCATCGCCATCGCGGCAGCAGTGGCCGTGGTCGGTGTCGCAGGCGGGGTGATCGCCCTCAACGCGGGGGGCGGATCCACAGATGCTGCCGCCCCGGTACCGTCCGTGCCGACAATGACTGCGACAACAACTGACAGTGTTGCGCTCCTGAACTCAGGAAACACCTCCGTATCCCCGGTTTCGGACCCTGCCGATGAGGGCGCACTGGTGGATCAGGCTCCATTGGTGGGGTACCTGGACAGGATCGGTGAGCTGATCAAGGCCAAGGGCCTGACCGGGTACGTCGATGCCGCACTCCACGTCCCCGAACGGTCCGTCACGATCTCCTGGAAGGGAACCCCGCCGGCCGAACTCACCCCGCTGGTCGCGGAAGCCGCATCCCAGGGCATTACCATCACCTTCGTCGCCGCACCTTACAGCGATGCAGAGCTGCAAAGTGCCCTCGAAGAGATCAGCGGGCCCCTCGCGGACATGGCCAATCTGCGACTCGAGGGACACGCCATCGACATGATCGGGCTGGCTGAAGGGCACACCGGACTCGCCATCGCCGGGCCGCTGGCCTCGACGAACCCCGAGACCCAGGCCCAGATCCGGGCGATCGCCCGCGAAGCAATCGGTGACATACCGATCTTCTTCGTCGCCCAGCCGCCCAAGATGGACACCGATGACCTGAAATCCGGAAACGGGAGCTGAAAGACAAATCCCAGTTCCTGGAGGTCGACAGGATCGCCCGACCCCCAGGAACTGGTCAGTATCTCAGCTCCGGCAAATCGAAATCAGGTAGGCTTTAAAGCGCGTGTGGAACTATATTTTTGGCGGCAAAAGCTCACCAATCCTCTTTGGGAAGGTAGATGGATGCTGGTTTGTGCTGGTAAGCGCCGTGTGAGCCGTAGTCATGTTGAACTCTTCGTGTGATCTCGTCGAGGCGCGCCAGTCTTACTCAGGCTCAGCTATCAGAATTGGGCCATACGATGAAGTCGATCCGTTTCAGGCCGGTATCAGAATCTGATCCCACTTGGGCTGCGACCATGTGAGGGCCGCGGCCTCTTGGGAGTGGCATTTCACCGATTTCTTCGTCGAGATCAGGTGCGATGAGCAAACCGATCTCGTTGGCCGTAAACGTGTGGGCTGCCGTTTCGAAGCCTTCCAGTTCTGCGGAGATGGGGCTGCCTTCGCGCACGTCGACCACGACCACTACGTCCTCTTCGAACTCCATCGAGACAGCCACCCCGTAGCCGGGTACCTGCTGGATCGGTGGCGTGCGCGGGAACACCCAGAATTTCGGATCTTCGTCGATGTCCGACCCCACAAGATCATAGCATCGGTACTGATCTCGGCAGATGGTTCGTCTTTGCGGCATAGAGATTCACTCCTCACCTGTTGCCTAGTGCCTTGTCGTGTCAGGTGATGTTCACCCAGAACGGATCGAATATACCCTCTACACCCATGAGTCCCTGTTGAGCGTATAAGGATCTGAGGCGTCGACCGGTGATCTGGTTTCCTCTTTCGAGATTATTGTCCCCGCTTCGAAATAGAGTCTATCGCCCTCTAGTGTTGTAGCGAAGGGATATTCGTTGCATTCTCTTGTCCGTGGGGCGAGGAGTGGATCTAGGTGTTGCATCCCGGGACGTTGGTGACACGCGGGTGGGCGTGGTCCTGGAATAGGTGAAGGTCTCCTGGTTTGGTGTGAAGCGACTAAGAAACACGCCCAACCAGGGAGACCAACGTGAGCCCACCGCAGGTGCCCCGTTGACCCCGGAAGGGTGCCGGCGGCCCAAGTGAGCGTGTCGATTCCGGGCGTCCGATCTGTCACGTGGCCGCCGAGGCCGGGGTGGCCCGCCAAACCCTGGCGAAGTGGCATCACCGGTGGAAAGAAGCCGGTCAGGCCGGTTTACACGACAGGTCATCACGCCCCCGCCGGTCCGGCGAATCAAACCGATCGGCAGGCGGTGGACATGATCTGTTGGCCACGACGTTCGATGAAACTCGGCCCGGTGATGCTCGTGGCCGAGCTGGCCAATCACGGGTTCGTAGCGGCCGCCTCGACGATCCACCGGGTCCTGGTCCGCCGGAGGATTTCCCGGCTACGCGACCTGGACGTCACGGGTGAGGGCATGCGCGTCCGTGCCGGCGACACGGCCGGGAAACCAGACCCACCGCGGCGGTATGAGTACCCGGTCGCCGGGCACATGATCCATGTCGATGTAAAGAAACTCGGGAAGATCCCCGACGGTGGTGATTGGCGGGCCCACGGCCGTGGAACCGATGCGCACCGGGCATCCAAACGCCGGAAACGACCAGGATGGGTGTACCTGCACACCGCGATCGATGACCACTCCCGCCTGGCATCTCCCCCCGCCCTAGCGGGCCGGGAGGTGCCCCCACCGAGGAACTCACCGACGAGAAGGCCGTGACAGCAGCCGGTTTCTGGGAACGGGCCGTCCTGTTCTTTCACGCCCACGGGATCGAGGACATCCACCGGGTGTTGACCGACAACGGGTCCTGCTACAGATCAAAGCTCTTCAACAACGCCGTCGCCGCGACCGGCACGACCCACAAGTACACCCGCCCGTACCGGCCCCAGACCAACGGCAAGGTCGAACGGTTCCATCGCACGATGGCCCGCGAATGGGCCTACCAACAGGCTTGGCAGTCCAACGAGCACCGCAACAGCCAACTGACCGTGTTCGGAGCACAGGTGTAACTATCACCGTCCCCACACCGCACTACGAGGCCTCACCCCAGTCATGCGCACCGACGCTGTTACGAACCTCTATGGATGCAACAGCTAGCCGCCGGCTCGGTCTGCCACTGTGACCCGGGTAGGACCTGAGCCGGTGATCACGTATCCCGACGGGATCGTGGCCGACTGGAGAATGTAGGCGTCGTAGTCGCCGGGGGTGAGCGTTTCGGTGTCGGATCCACATACTCGCGGGCCGAGCAAGGGGACGTTGATCGTCTTGTCCTTCAGAGGCCCGACGGTGGTGCTGTCCCCGTCGGGGCCCGGTTCAAGCATCGATACGATCTTCCCGTCGGACACTAAGAAGATCGTCCAGTTCATGGTGAGAAGCGGATCGCCGGTTCGGTTTGTCACGGTGATGTCGGCCGCCGATATCGCCCGGACGATCTTCGGGGGGTAGGAGACCGCCACCTCGAAGTAGCTCGATTTGCGCAGCAGGTCGGCCAGTGGCGAGTCGCATGTCGGCCACGGCGGTACGTTGGTTTCCCCGGTTCCGGCGATCGGGACAGGAGGCAGTTCGACAGAGGACGCTTTCGCGCTTCCGCCGGAGGTCGGATGGTCGTCTTCGCCGCTGGTGGAGGTGCGCGGGTTCTCGGTTGCCGCGCTTCCCGCGCCGGGCCCCGCGACGGCGGAACCAGACGGCGCATGGGTGTTCGGCGTTTCAAGGACAGCCGTCGTCGAGGTCATGGACGGGCTCGACACCGTTGCCGGCGGCGGGGACGCGGGGGCTGGGGCTGCTCCCGGCCGCACTATGAGCAGGATCGCGACGGCCACCGCGATGACTGCCGCCGCAACGGTCAAGGGTGCCATCCACCGCTTTCCGCTGGACTCGGTGGGCTTGCCGTTCCTGATCCTCGGCCCTACTTCCAACAGATCGTCAGAGATGTCAGGGGCCCCAAGGGACAGTCTCTCGACCTCGGGTTCGGATCGCACCTGAGCGGTGCGCAGTAGCCGATCCAACTCCGCACTCGTAGAATCGTCTTCTGTCTCGTCGGCACCGTGGTCACCCATTTCGAGTGCCTCCGTTCGTGGGTTTCGGTGTTTCGCGCTGATCGGTGACCTGCCGGACCCCTAGTCGGGCCGCGAGCCCCCTGCGTGCTCTGAACAGCCGACTTCGCGCCGCCTGTGGCGAAATGCCCAAGATCTGTGCGGCTTCGGTAGGACTGTGCCCGTCCCAAACAGTGAGTCGGAGCAGATCCTGATCGACACTCGCGAGCTGCGCAATTGCCTCGCTGACCTCGTCGGCCAATCGATCCCGTGTCGACGGCCGCCCGGTGGTCACGCTCAGATACCTGTGCAGCTTCGTGGTGACTGCGGTCTGTCTGCGCGCGCCGCGTTGGAGGTTCGCCAAACTCAGGCTGGCGGCACGCAGCAGCCACCAACGGGATAGCGGTTCGAACGGAACGTCGGCCAATCGCCTCCAAGCCACCAGGAATGTGTCAGCGACTACGTCGGCGGCATCATCGACGTTGCCGACTCGGCGAAGCGCGTAGCCGAGCACCACAGCACTGTGGTCTCGGTACAAGTCGCGGAACCTGGATTCGGAGTCGGCATCGCGGCGTCCCGACTCAGCTGCCGCTGGCATCGAAAATCTCTCTCATACCTCTAATTTCCGGCATCGAGCCGAGCGTTGCACGACCGTGTGTCTGTGACAGGTTGTTTTGGCCCCACCGTGACGGCTCGATCTGACCCCACGTGCAACGCGCCGAAATCGGTTAACGACATAGCCGATGGCGAGCCCGGTGCGTTGTTGAACGACGCGGGACACGGCTAGAGCCGCGAAGACGATGGTTAGGTGTGCGCTTCACGGACACGCTCACATTATGAGCCGACCCAGTTCGGGACCTGCCTCTGGAGGTGTACGAATGGGGATCGGCGGATTCTGGCGGTCATTGCAACAGGAGCTTTTCGATCGCTTCGATCGGTTTCGCATAGGCTAGCCGCTTGCGGAGGCGGTCCTTAAGCTCCGTGGCGACCCGGTCGAGGTCGTGCTCGGCGTGGAGTGAGAGATCGCTACCTTTCGGGAAGCACTGGCGGAGCAGCCCGTTGGTGTTCTCGTTGACGCCGCGTTGCCAGGGCGAGTGAGGGTCGCAGAAGAAAATGTCGATGCCGGCATCGATCGCGACCTGTTTCCATTCGCGCATCTCGACGCCTTGGTCGCAGGTCAGCGACCCTCGAAGGGTCTCAGGGAGTGCCTTGATCTTCACCGTCAACGCGTAGCGCATCTTCTCGGCTGTATATCCCTGGGCAGGTGGACGAGCATGGTGTAGTTCGTCGCACGCTCGACGAGGGTACCGATCGCGGTCTGGTTGCCCTTCCCGATGATCAGGTCGCCCTCCCAATGCCCTGGAGTGCCACGCTCGTTCGCTTCGGCCGGGCGCTCGGAGACATTGACCATGTCCGGGATTCGGTTCTTGCGTTGACCGGCCTTCCGCGATGGGCGGCGAAGACACCGGCCCGTCGGCAAATGCCTGGTCAGCTCCTGTTGCAACACTCCCCGCGCCTGAACATAGAGAGACTGGTAGATGGTCTCTGGCGATACCTGCATCTCCTCCCGGCCCGGGAACTCCCGCTTCAGGCGTCCCGTGATCTGCTCGGGTGAGTACTTCTTCTTCAGCTCCCCTTCCACCCTTGCGCGTAGTTCTAGATTCACGCGGAGTTTCGCAGGTTTAGGTCTCGATGCCCGCTGGTATGAAAGGGCGTGGGCGGTGGTAGCCCGGGTATGCCTGCCCCCGAGGGGTGTTCCGTGACAACTCCCTAGACACCGTTGAAGCAGATCTCCCGATCACTGCTGCGACCTCACGTAACGATTTCCTCTAGGCACGCAAGACCGCGATCTACTCCCGATCGGCGAACGTCAAACAACGCCCCGTCACGTCCCTGCCACGACGAGGCCTGACACCGCCGGCAGCCGAGAGTATCCGCACCCCGGTCGTCCGATCAGCCCCGAGAGGAACAACCGCGTTGGTCACAAATCACCCGCCTGCATCCGCTCCCAGAACAACTGGAGCAGATCAGGTCGTACACGAAGGGAATACATCGCCACAGCACACAATCCATCAGGGTGTTGCAACCACCGCTAGAACCCAGGGATCCCTATACGTGCCTCCCGACAGCGACGCCGAGCGGCAACAAAACGCCAGGTTGCCTAGGTGCTGCGAAGCTCGTAGTTATGTAGCGGCGTTCTGTGTTCGCTTCGTGGCGGTGTTATCGAACGTAAGCCAACCGGTCACGGAGTAGCTCGAGGGCACTGGGAGTGAGTCGTTCGGCTTCGTCGACGTTAGACAGTCCCACGACGGCGGGTGAATTCGCTCTTGCCTGGCCCGAAGACGGAGCCGACCCCAAGCTCGCCCAGGACCAGGTCGGCCATCAGTTCGCATCGACCACCGCGGTGTACACCAATGTCAGCGGGTGCTTCATGAACACCATGATGCGCAAAGTCCTCGATTCGAACCTCGCCCTGGACAAAGGAGGCAACCCACGACCGGCCCCGCCCTTGACTACCGCTGGCATCTAAGAGAAGTCATGGCCCGCCAGGGCCTGTGCTCGACCAGCGACCTTCGACCGCTCCTAAAACAGCGGGGTATCGAAGTGTCGGCCAGCCAGACCTACCGGCTGGTGGTCGAGACCCCGGAACGGTTGAGCCTGAAGACGTTGATGACCCTGTTGGACATCCTCGGGTGCCCGATGCAGGAGTTGATCGAACCGGTCCAAACACAGGCGGCAGTGAAGGCCGCCGGAGGTTGGGGTCGACACCGGGAACAGTGCCCTTGGCGACCACCGGCGTTCCCGTGCACGCATCGTCAGAGACTGAGCAACGTGATGGTCAGAGCTAGCAGGAACTCGTTCGACGGAACGTGCGACGGGTGCGGGTTGCTCCGGAGACTGACACTCAGGGTCAGCGACGGGGCACGACGCTGCCGGAATTGCGGTACACCCGGGGAGCTCTGCGACGGGTGCAGGAACACGTCGTGTAAAGATATTCAGAGGTGTCGATGCGGATCAGAACCATTGCTGAGCCTGCATTTTGGCTATGGCGGTGTCAGAGCAGTTAGTCGCCGGGGCGGCCAACGACGAGTCGTCGGCCGCCTGACCAACCATCCCAGGCGGTGAAAAAGTCACGCGGTGCCGCGTGGTGCCTCCGGGCCATACTCCGCCGGCCGGTGCTTCTGCGGTCGGCGACGCGATCGCGCAAGGGGGCGGATATGCCCGTCGAAAAAAGTCAGGGCCGCGAAGGCCACAACATGATTGCCCAGCACACGTTGGCCGATCAACGGAAGCGGGTAGTCAGGGTCTTGGTACCAGGCGGCTATTGCCTGCACTGCTTGGAGGTCGGTCTCCGACATCTTGAAGGCTCGGGCAGCAAGCTCGTCTTCGCCGTAATCCCACAGAGCTCCGGCCGCCAGGCTCCTGGAGAAGCTCACCGTATAGTTGGGTCGCGTGAGGTTCCCCCAGCGGAGTGGACATCGATCTAGCGGGTCT
>QXCQ01000057.1:0-403 GCA_003576535.1 Nakamurella silvestris
TCGAAAAATACATTAAATGCAGGCTCATCAAACTGAATAATATCTACACCTGCGGCTTCTAACTCTTTCGCTTCTTCATTAAGAATCTTGGCAAATTCCCAAGCCAGTTTTTCACGGCTTTTATAATGCGCATCATAAAGCGTATCAATCATGGTCATTGGACCAGGCAACGCCCATTTAATCGGTTGCGAGGTTTGTTGACGTAAAAACTTCGCATCTTCAACGAAAACTGGTTTTTGACGAGACACTTCACCTACAACCGTAGGTACACTTGCATCATAACGATTACGGATGCGAACAGTTTCACGTTTCTCAAAATCGACACCATTAAGGTGTTCAATAAAAGTCGTTACGAAATGCTGACGAGTTTGTTCACCATCACTGACGATATCAATACCCGCGT
>QXCQ01000057.1:458-1139 GCA_003576535.1 Nakamurella silvestris
GCTGCCAGCAGTTGAAGTCGGTAATAAAATTTTCATAATCGATATCTTGTCTATTTAGGTTATACAGCAACGTAGTTTGAAGACCACTGCTCAAGGATGCTTTTGTACGGCTTGATGAATTGTTCTTCAGTAAATTTGCCTTGCTTAATGGCCAACTGGCTGCGCTCTTCTCGGTCATACACAATACGGGTCAGTGAATAATCCTGATGCTTTAAGCTTGGTTGATAAGTCTTTCCAGCAACAGAGTTCGCATTGTAAATTTCTGGGCGATAAATTTTTTGGAAAGTTTCCATGGTGCTGATGGTACTGATCAACTCAAGGTTGGTGTAATCACTGAGTAAATCACCACGGAAATAGAATGCTAATGGCGCAACACTATTTGGCGGCATAAAATAGCGAACCTGCAAACCCATTTTTGCAAAATACTCATCTGTTAGAGAGTATTCATCTTGTTGATATTCAACGCCTAAAACAGGATGTTGATTTGCAGTTTGGTGATAGGTTTTGCTGCTAGAAACACTCAAACAAATTACTGGTGCTTTACTAAAATTATCTTTATAAGTATTCGAATGAACGAATGAATTAAAAATGTTACCGTGAAGCTCACCATAGTTGTCTGGAAGGCTAAATTCAGCTTTATCTTTATTATGTTCTAACAGAAGTACACTAAAATCATAGTCT
>QXCQ01000068.1 GCA_003576535.1 Nakamurella silvestris
CGGGGTGCCACCGTCCACTCGCGCAACAACAGGCCCCACCCGCGAGCAGACCCACACAGGTCCCGCGCCCCACCCGCGAGCGGAGCACCACACCCCACATCCCGGGGTGCCACCGTCCACTCGCGCACTAACATGTCCCGCGCCGCGCCCCTCCCGCGAGCGGAGCACCACACCCCACATTCCGGGGTGCCACCGTCCACTCGCGCAACAACACACCCCACCCGCACCCGCGAACGGAGCACCACACCCCACATCCCGGGGTGCCACCGCCCACTCGCGGAAGCAACAGAAGCGCCCACACCCGACACAGACAGCTCGGCCCCGCCGACACGATGCCGACGGGGCCGAGGAGGTCACACCCTCCCGTAAGGGCACGGCCACCACGTGAAAGCGGACAGCTCTACGTGGTCAGCATGCACCCGGCGGGACGGGTGGGCAGGAGCGGATCTCACCCCAGGCGGAGCAGCCCGTAGTCGAACCCCTTGCGCCGGTAGACCACACTCGCCAGACCGGTCTCGGAGTCGTTGAAGAGGTAGAAATCGTGCCCGACGAGTTCCATCTGGAACAGGGCCTGGTCGGTGTTGATGGGCTCCGCCGGATGGTCCTTGATCCGGACGATCCGGCCCGGTCCGCCGTCGGACCCGCGAGCGTCATCGCCATCGGTGTCGGTGACGGCGTCGACGTCATCCGGTCTCGGTTCGGTGATCTCGAAGATGTCCGGACCGTCGAGCAGGACATCGGCCGGCGCGGCCACGGCACTGATCGGGGTGCGGCTGGTGCGCCGGTCGTGACGGCGCTCGGAGGCGCGACGCGCCCGGGACTCCAATTTGTCTACTGCGGATTCCAGTGCGGCGTAATAGTTTTCGGCGTGGGCTTCCGCGCGGACCGCGGGCCCGCGGCCGAGCAGGGTGATCTGTACCGTCTGGCAGACCTTGGCCTGGCGCCGGTTCGATTCGTGGGAAAGCTCCACCTCGGCGCGAATGATCTTGTTGTCGAACTTCTCGAGGCGGCCGAGTTTCTCCTCGACCTTGTTCCGGTAATGCTCTGGGACCTCGACATTTCGTCCGGTGACCACAATGTCCATATTTCCTCCTGACGCCGGAGTTCCGACTGACCTGGAGCAGGCCGGCCGGTCAACATGCATCCCGGGAGCCTCCGGCCGGGGGATGATGCCCAACACCATCGAGCAACCCGGGATACCTCGAACCTACTGGAGGGTGTCGGGAAAGCAAACGGCAAATGGCTGTCTGCTTCGTAGGAGATGTCTGGGTTCGCCCTCGGCGTATTCCGCTGAGTCTGCGTGCGGTGCCGAAAAACCGCAGTCGGACGTGGACCAACCCCACGTCAGGGCGGTGGCGGGGCCGGAACACGGTCGGTGACGAACGCTGTCGCCGACGCCAGGGCCAGCACGGCGGAAACCGGGTGACCCTGTGCAGCAAGGACTGTGACCGATTCCAGGCAGGTTGCCCCGGTCGTGATGACGTCGTCGAGGAGTATCACCGACTGTGACCGGGGTGGCCCCGCCGTTGGGGTGAAGATGATCTTTCCGACCAGGTTCGTGCGCCGCTGCGACGCGTCCAGACCCACCGAGTCGACCGTTCCGCGTCCGGTGTGAAGACACGGGGCCACGCCGCACGGGATGCCACGGCGGGCGAGTCCGGCGGCGGCCGACCGGACCATCCGAGCCACCGGATCCCCACCGCGTCGACGCGCGGCCGACGGGCGGGTCGGAGCCGGGACCAACCACAGCGGCACCGCCACCGCACCGATCCGGATCAACCGTTCGATGCCCGCTCCCAACGCCTCGCCGAGCCGGGGCGGCAGGTCCGCACGGCCGTGTTCCTTCCCGGCGAGGATCCCCCCGCGAACGGGTCCGTGGTACCGGGCGAGGGCGTACAACGGCGGCGCTGCGTCGGCACCGAAGGCGGGCGGCAGCACCTGTCGCGGTCGACCTGTCAGCGTGGTCGCACAGGTGCCGCACCACGGCTCCGGCCCGCCGCAGCCCGGACATGGCCGTGGCAGCACCAGATCGAGGAGCTCCGACCAACCGCCCCGCACCACGTCCCGGATCGCCATCGGTCCAGCCTGGACCGTCCCGCCCACCCGGGACCGGTCCACGCCGCGCGATGTGGACGGCGCGGACACCTGTGCACAACCGCCGGGGACTTCAGTTGGGGTAGAAGATCCAGCTGCCGGTGACCTGTTGTCCGGACGGACTGAGCACCCGGCTCCAGTTGCCCAGGGCGGTCAGGGTGTCGCGCTGCCAGAGATCCTGGCCCGACGGCTGGGCCGCGAAGGTCGCCAGCAACGGCGGGTTCGCCCCGGAGGCGTAGGAGATCCCCTTGATGTCGTTGAAGATGACGCTGGTGGAGATCTGCGTGCGCTGCCATCCGTCCACCGACACCTGGTACAGCGTGCGGTAGAACTCGTGGTTGTCCTTGTTCTTGGCCCCGATCAGGAGGGTCTGCGGGTCCTTCCACACCACCGGGCCGACCTCGTTCAGCTCCGAACGCAGCGGCATCAGCTTGGCGATGGTCGCGATCCCGGTGCCGGAGGTACCGCCGACACCACCGGAGGCCGGGTCGTCCGTGTACTGGATGACCCCGATCCAGACACCGCCACCGGCGACGACGGCCACCCGGACACCGTCCGGGGACAGCGCGAGGCCCGTCACCGGCCCCTTCTCTGCCAGCTGGGAGGAGTCGACCCGGGCGAAGGAGGTGTGCACCCCGGCCGGTGTGGTCTGCGCGGTGTAGAAGACCCGCACCACCTCCGGTTTCGTCGCCCCGTTCTTGACGGTCCACAGCTCGTCGCCGGCCCGGTTGAAACTGGGCAGGGTCAAGGTGGTGGCCGGCAGCGCCTGTTCCATCGGCTGCCCGCTCAGCGGCTGGCCGACGTAGAGCTGCTGCTGGTTCTGCTCGCTCTGGGTCGAGATCGCCGCCAGCGTCCCGGTGGCGGCCGACATGGCCGCACTGGTCAGCTTCAGCCCCGGGTAACCGGCCGTGCCCTGGATCGGGATGCCGGCCAGATCGGTCACCGCGCCGGCGTCGGTCACCACGTAGGCCTGGGAGGTGACGTTGCCGGAGGAGGACGAGGACTGTCCGAGGCCCGGCACCTTCTCCGGGTCGAAGGACCCGAGGTCGTTGACGGAGCGGTCCGGCAGCTGCTCGCCGTCGATGGTGATCTCCACCCTCGTCGCCACCGACTGCAGGGTGAACAGGACCTGGGCGATCAGCGCCTGCCGACGTTGCGGGTCGGAGGTGCCCACACCGATCAGGTCGACCTTGATCGCCTTCTCGTCCTCGGCCAGCACCACGTTCTGGCGCAGCCGGGTCGTCGAGGTGATCTCGGTGTGGACGGCCTGCCGGAGCTGGGCGCTCGGCCCGTTCAGGAGTGCGGTCATCAGGGCGTCGGCCATCGACACCGGTTTGCTGCGTTCGGGCAGGTACCGCAGGTCCGGAACCACGACCGAGGAGGTGTGGTCGAGGAAGTACACGCGCATCTGCCGGTAGGAGTTGTTGAAGTCCTCGAACCGCATCACCATCTCCGAGGCCGGCTTCTCGATCCGCCACTCGTCGTCGACCTTGGCCAGCCGCCATTTGGTCTGGTAGCTGGTGTTCTGCGGCGGCGGCTCGAAGGACCCGTCCGCGGCGATCCGGCCGACGATCGTTCCGGTGATCTCGACGACCGACTCGTCCTTGGGGTCGACCCGGGTGCCGAAACTGGAGCTGATCAGGGTGAAGCCGACCGGCGTGCGGTGCCAGGCCTCACCCGCGACGGGGGTCAGGTAGGCACGGGCGTTGCTGAGCAAAGGGTCGTTGTTGGACTGGGCGCTGGCCTCGATGAACCCGCGGACGATCGCCTCCTGGCTCAGCCCGGGCTGGATCTGCGCCGGTCCGCTCCCCTGCTGGCCGGTGGCGACCACCTGACGTACGTCCTCGGCCGGGCCGCTGCCCGGTACCGCCGAACAGGCGACGGCGGCAAGGCAGGTGAGCAGCAGCAGCACCACACCCAGCGGCCTGCCGGCGATCATCCGGATGGTCGTCATGGTCTGTCCTCCGTGTCCGGCGTGGCCTGCCCGGTGTGGGACACCGTCGTGTCCCAACTGGCCGTGTCCCAGCTGGGACCCGGCTCCGGTGCCGGTAGTTCGATGGTGACACCCGACATCGGCGGCAGCGAGCCGCGCACCGAGAGGTCGGTGTACCGGATGTGCTCCTCGCGGTCGGCCGGCACCGGGCCGTCCGCCTCCAGTTCCAGCGGCGAACTCTGCAGCAGCTCCCCCTTGCGCCGGGGAAGGGTCAGCCGGAACCGCGCGCCCTTGCCCGGTCGACCCCAGGCCTGCAACCAGCCGCCGTGCAGCTTGGCATCCTCCAGGGAGATGGCCAGGCCGAGCCCGGTTCCGCCGGTCTGCCGCTGCCGTGAGGCGTCGGCCCGCCAGAACCTGTTGAAGACCAGCCCGGCCTCCCCCGGTTTGAGCCCGACCCCCTCGTCGGTGACGGTGATCGCCACCGCGTGCTCGTCGGCGGCCAGTTCCACGATCACTGCCTTGCCCCTGGCGTGGTCGATCGCATTCGCCAGCAGGTTCCGCAGGATCCGCTCGATCCGCTTGTTGTCGATGTCGGCGACGACGGGCTCGTCCGGTTGGATGACCCCGACCTGCACCTGGGCGTTGACGGCGATCGTGGCCGTGGCGGCCACACAGCTGGCGATCGAGGACCGGATGTCGATCGGCTCGGCGTTGAGATCGGCCATACCTGCGTCGTACCGGCTGATCTCGAGCAGATCGGCCAGCAGGTCCTCGAACCGGTCCAGCTCGTCGACCATCAGCTCGGTGGATCGACCGAGGTAGCCGGGCAGGTCGTCCCGGCCCTCGTAGAGCAGGTCGGCGGCCATCCGGACGGTCGTGAGCGGGGTCCGCAGCTCGTGGGAGACGTCGGAGGTGAACCGGCGCTGCAGGCTGCCGAACTCCTCGAGCTGCCGGATCTGCGCCTTGATCGCCTCGGCCATCCCGTTGAACGACCGCGACAGCTGGGCCAACTCGTCCGGGCCCTTGACCTCCATCCGCTCGTCCAGGGAACCGGCGGCGAGTCGACCGGCGACCGCGGCGGCCCGGCGCACCGGCCGGACGACCTGTTGGGTCACCAGACCGGCGATGGCCGCCAGCAGGATCGCCAGCACCGCCCCGCCGATGAGCAGGGTGTTCTGGACGACCTCGACCGTCCGTGCCTCACCGGAGAGCAGGTAGATCAAATACAGCTGGTAGACCTCGTTGCTCGCCGGCACGGGCGCACCGACGACCAACGCCGGGACCGTGACCCCGTCCCGCTCCACGGTGGTGTACTGGGTGGCGATCATGCCGCCGGCCACCCGGGAACGCAGGTCCGCCGGTACGTCGTCGGCAGGTCCGACCTCGACCGGCTGGACCAGGCCGCCACGGGTGGAGATCAGTACCGGTTCGAACACACCGGCTGTCGACCCCTGGGCCGCACCGCTGCTGGAGCGGGTGCCGTTGACCAGGGTGTCCAGGGCGACGGTGAACTGGTTGGCCAGGCCCGGCCGGTCGGCGTCGGCGCCACCGGGCAGGTTCGCCGCCACCCGGAGCCGGGCGCCGTCGACCTCGCTGATGGCGGCGGTGCGTTTGGCATCGAGCAGACCGTCGGTGATCTGCCCTTGCAGGACGAAACCCACCCCGGCCATCGTGATCGCGGACAGGATGAGGGTCAGCCCGACGACCCGCAGCCGTAGGGACCGGCCCCACAGACCGAAGACATCACGCAGCCTCACCCGACGGGGTGACTCCGTCGCGGGGGCGGGCACGGATGACCCGGCCGCAGGGCTGGTGGAGGGGTCGGAACTGGTACTGCCGGAGCCCGACGGCCCCGGCACGGAGTGCGGAGGTTGTGCGGGCTCCGGTGTCACGGAGCGCCGGCCTTGTAACCGACACCGCGAACGGTCAACACCACCTCGGGACGCTCCGGGTCCTTCTCGATCTTGGAGCGCAGCCGCTGGACGTGCACATTGACCAGGCGGGTGTCGGCAGCGTGCCGGTAACCCCAGACCTGTTCCAGCAGGACCTCACGGGTGAAGACCTGACGCGGTTTGCGGGCCAGGGCCACCAGCAGGTCGAACTCGAGCGGGGTCAGCGCGATCTGCTCACCGTCGCGGGTCACCTGGTGACCGGGCACGTCGATGTCGATGTCGGCGACCCGGAGGCGTTCGGCGACGCCGACATCGGCCTGGCGGAGCCGGGCCCGGATCCGGGCGATCAGTTCCTTCGGTTTGAACGGTTTGACCACGTAGTCGTCCGCCCCGGACTCGAGCCCCAGGACCACGTCGACGGTGTCGGTCTTGGCCGTCAGCATGATGATCGGGACGCCGGACTCGGCGCGGATCTCCTTGCAGACATCCAGCCCGGACATACCGGGCAACATCAGATCGAGCAGGATGACGTCGGGATGGGTCTCCCGGAAGGCTTCGACGGCCTTCGAGCCGTCACGCACCACGGCGGTGTCGAAACCGTCGCCACGCAGCACAATCGTCAGCATCTCGGCCAGGGCAGGGTCGTCGTCGACAACCAGGACACGCGATCTCATGGGTCCATGGTGTCATCCATTTGCCCCGGCGTGTCCCCCGGTGCCCAAAACCGGCCCCCTGGCGCGCCGTGGCGGAACCGAATCGGGCACGCACGGTCACCCGACGACGCGGCGCTGCCCCGTTCCTGCCCGCGCGAGGGAAGGAGAAGGACCTCAGCGGATCCGCGGCGCCAAAACACCCGTGACGAACAGCTGCACCAGCACGTCGGCCTCGTACCGGGCATCGGTCGCTGCGCCGATGCAGAGGTTCCCGATGCCCTTGAGCACGTTGTAGGCATCGACCGCCGGAGCGGTGTCGACGGCTCCGAGCGCCGCCTCCAGGAGGGAGCCGCAGACCGGGACGAGACGCTCGACGAAGTAGGTGTGCAGGGCGTCGGAGCCAGCGTCGTCCCCGTGCAACGCGCCCGCGAGCCCGTGCTTGGTGACCAGGAACTCCACGAACAGGGCCACCCAGGACCGCAGGGCCGCCTCGGCCGTCACGCTGTCGGCCAGCAGTCGCGGCCCGGCATCCGCGCACGCCTCGACCTGGTGGCGGTACACCGCGACCACCAGCTCCGCCCGTGTCGGGAAATGACGGTAGATCGTCCCGACGCCGACGCCGGCCTTCGTGGCGATCTCCCGCACGGGGGCGTCCACCCCGGAGGCCAGGAACACCGCTGCCGCCGCGTCCAGGAGGGTCTGCTCGCTCCGGCGCGGACGACCCGCCTGCTTCGCACCCGTACTGCGGGCCTCCTCGCTCATGTCCTCGGTCACGTGACCCCTCCCAGCTCGTCCGTTGGCGCGCACGTGTGTTCCGGGCGTCCTTGTTTTACGGAGCATTGTTCCGTAATGTTGCGGAACAGTGCTCCGATAACCAGTATCGCAGAGCACAGCCTCAGGAAGGGCCCTAGCGATGACCTCATCGATCGTTGACACCCTGGACCGCATCATCGGTACCGCCGGACCGGTCGTCTCCGTGTCCCCCGTCGAACTGTCCGCCCCGGATCGCCCGGTCCCGTTGGAGGTGCGGGTGTCCGCACCGACGACCGGCACTGACCTCCCCGTCGTGGTGTTCTCCCACGGCAACGGATGGAACCTCGACGGCTACGCGCCGCTCACGGCGTTCTGGGCCTCGCGCGGGTTCGTGGTGGTCCAACCCACGCACCTGGACTCCCGACGGAACGGTTTCGGTTTCGACCATCCGGTGTTCCCGACCATCTGGACCGAACGAATCGCCGACCTCACCCGCATCCTCGACCAGCTCGACACCATCGAGGCTGCCGTACCGGGCCTCGTCGGCCGCATCGACCGGAGCCGCATCGCCGCCGCCGGACACTCCTGGGGCGGTCAGACGGCCCAGTCGCTCCTGGGTGCCCGGATCCTCGACGCGGCCGGGCAGGTCGGCACGGACATGTCCGACGATCGCGTCACTGCGGGCATCCTGCTGGCCGCGACCGGGGTCGCCGGCGAGGACCTGCACCCGTTCGCACAGACGAACTTCCCGTTCATGCGCCCCTCCTTCCAGGAGCTGACCACGCCGACCCTCGTCGTCGCCGGCGACCATGACCGGTCCAGGATGTCCGCCCGCGGACCCGACTGGTTCACCGACGCCTACACCTACAGTCCCGGGGCGACCGACCTCCTCACCCTCTACGGTGCCGAGCACGCGCTCGGCGGGATCGTCGGATACGAGGTCGCCGAGACCACCGACGAGAACCCGGAGCGGGTCGCCGTCATCCAGCGGTTGAGCACCGCCTACCTGCGCACCGCACTGCAGGTCGACGAGACCAGCTGGCCTGCCGCCCGCGACGCCTTCGCGGCCACCACCGATCCGATCGGCCGCATCGACAGCAGATGACGGAGACGGTCAGGTCCCCGCTCGGGTGCCGGGAGGCCGAGAAACCTCGCTGCCGGAAACACGCCACGGGCCGACGTGACCGGGACCGGGCCGGTGGTTCCCTTGTCGCCGGGCCCGCGGGCCGCGAGCAGTACCCGATCGGCGCGGCGCGCATGACACGATAGGGGCGTGACCTCCAGCGCGCAGCCCCCGAAACCCCGGAAGATCGATCCGCTCGGCGCCCCGTGGCCCGACCTGATCCCCCTCCGTCCCCTGACCATCGGCGAGATCTTCGGCGCGGCCATCGCGCTCGTCCGCCGGAACGCCGCGATCCTGTGCGGTCTGTCCCTCATCGTCGGGATCATCTCCTCCGGAGCGGTGCTGGCCTTCCTGGCCAACCGCCCCGATCTGGACGTCTACCTGACGGGCAGCTGGAGCACCGACATGGTGGAATCGGGCACCATCTCGTTCCCGGCGGTGGTGTTCTGGCCGCTGGCGATCGGACTGCTCGTCCCGCTCATCGGCACCACCGTCGTCTCCGCCCTCGCGACCGTGTTCGCCACCGAGATGGCCATCGGCAAGGTGCCGACCGGCGCGGCCGTGCGTCAGCGACTGGCCGGGCGGTGGTGGGTGATCTTCGCCGTCGCCATCCTCGGCGGGCTGATCATCGGGATCGGTTTTGTCCTGATCATCGTCCCCGGGCTGATCGCCCTGGGCATGTTGAGCCTGGCCGGCCCGGTCGCCGTCATCGAGGGTGGCAGGCCGATCGCGGCGCTGCGCCGGTCGATCCGGCTGTCCCGCCCGGTGATGTGGCGGATCGTCGGTGTCGTCCTGCTGAGCGGCCTCATCACCACCGTGGTCGGCATGGTGATCAGCGGCATCATCGGCGGCCTGAACAGCAACCAGGACTGGACCTCGATCGTGGTCACCGAGATCGTCGTCGCACTGGTCGGCGCGGTGATGACGCCGTGGTCGGCCGCCGTCATCGCGGTGCTGTACATCGATACCCGGATGCGCACCGAGGGCCTGGCCGGGCAGTTGCACCAGGCGGCCGAGCGGGCCCGCCTCGAGGGCTGAGCCGGCACCGGCGGATGAATCCCCCGATGCCCCGGACATGACAGAACCGGCCGATCCCCGCGTGGGGGTCGGCCGGTTCTGTCGTCTGTCGGGTGTGCGGATCCTTGTTGGCCCCCGCGTCTCAGGCCGGGCCGAGCAGATCCGCCGGGATGACGATGGACCCGTCCTCCTCGGGGGCAAGCAGTCGCCAGGGCGACAGGTAGTTCCGGGCCGCGAGCTCGGCGTACATGAGCGCCGTCCGGCGCTGCAGCCCGCCGTCGGACTCGAAGTTGTCCAGAGCCCGGCTGGCATCGTGGCCGGCCCGTCCCCGCGCGCGCTGCTGGGCCAGGGCCACCGGAACGTCGAGCAGCACCTGCAGATCCGGCACCGGCACCTCGAACCGGTCGATCTCCAGCGCCCGGACCCATTCGGCGAAATCGGTCTCCACCTCGGGTCCGCCCAACCGGGCCGAGCCGTAGGCGGCGTTGGAGGAGACATAGCGGTCCAGCAGCACGATGTCGTACTCGGCCAAGGCCTCGTTGATCTCCTCGGCCGCCCCCCGCCGGTCCAGGGCGAACAGCAGTGCCGTGCCGTAGACCGACTCGGACAGGTCGCCGAGCCGGCCGTACAACGCGTCCTTCACCAGATCGGCGTGCACACTCTCGCCGTAACGAGGGAAGGCCAGCCGCGCGACGGAACGCCCCTGCCCCGTCCACTTCGTGGCCAGACTGGCGGTGAGGGTGGCCTTGCCGGAACCGTCCAGACCCTCGACGACGATCAGCCGACCCATACGTCACTCCCCCGACCAGACACTCCTTGGGGCATGCGGGTCAGTACCGGTAGTGCTCGGGCTTGAACGGGCCCTCGACGTCGACGCCGATGTACTCGGCCTGCTCCTTGGTCAGCTTGGTCAGTTCCCCGCCGAGGGCCTCGACGTGGATCCGGGCGACCTTCTCGTCCAGGTGCTTGGGCAGGCGGTAGACCTCGAGGTCGTACTCGTCGCGCTTGGTGAACAGCTCGATCTGGGCGATCACCTGGTTGGAGAACGAGGAGGACATGACGAAGGACGGGTGACCGGTGGCGTTGCCCAGGTTCACCAGGCGACCCTCCGAGAGCACCAGGATCGTCCGGCCGTTGGCGAACTTCCACAGGTGCACCTGCGGCTTGATCTCGGTCCGGGTCGCACCCGGCAGCTTGGCCAGGCCCGCCATGTCGATCTCGTTGTCGAAGTGGCCGATGTTGCACAGGATCGCCTGGTGCTTCATCCGCTCCATGTGGTCGGTGCCGATGATGTCCTTGTTGCCCGTGGTGGTGACGATGATGTCGGCGCGGCCCACGGCGTTGTCGATCGTGGCCACCTCGTAGCCGTCCATCAGCGCCTGGAGAGCACAGATCGGGTCGATCTCGGCGATGATCACGCGGGCACCCTGGCCGCGCAGGGACTCCGCGCAGCCCTTTCCGACGTCCCCGTAGCCGGCGATCAGGGCGACCTTGCCGCCGATGAGCACATCGGTGGCACGGTTGATGCCGTCGATCAGCGAGTGCCGGCAGCCGTACTTGTTGTCGAACTTGCTCTTGGTGACCGAGTCGTTGACGTTGATCGCCGGGAACAGCAGCTCACCGGCGGCGGCCAGTTGGTACAGCCGCAGCACACCGGTGGTGGTCTCCTCGGTGACCCCCTGGATGGCCGGGCTGGTGCGGGTCCAGTAGCCGGGGTCGTTCGACAGGGAGCTGCGCAGCAGGTCCAGGATGACGCCGTACTCCTCGGAGTCCTCCTCCTGGGTGGGGGGGACGATGCCGGCCTTCTCGTACTGGACACCCTTGTGGATCAGCAGGGTGGCGTCACCGCCGTCGTCCAGGAGCATGTTGGGACCGATCGGGCGCTGGTCCTCGGCGTCGGCCGGGGCAGGCCAGCGCAACATCTGGTCGGTGCACCACCAGTACTCCGGCAGGGTCTCGCCCTTCCAGGCGTACACCGATACGCCGGACGGCTCCTCCGGGGTGCCGTACGGGCCGACGACGACCGCGGCCGCGGCGTGGTCCTGGGTGGAGAAGATGTTGCAGGAGACCCAGCGCACCTCGGCCCCGAGGTCGATCAGGGTCTCGATCAGCACGGCGGTCTGCACCGTCATGTGCAGGGATCCGGCGATCCGCGCGCCCTTGAGCGGCTTCACACCGTGGTACTCACGCCGCAGGGACATCAGCCCGGGCATCTCGTGCTCGGCGAGGGTGATCTCCTTGCGGCCGTATTCCGCCAACGACAGATCGGCGACCTTGAAATCCAGGTCGCCGACACGGTCGGCGACCAGGTTGATGGTCTCTTCGGTGACGGACATGATGCTCCCTGCGCACGATGGGCCGACGTGTATCGCCGGTGGTACCTCCCGACGAGATTACCCGGCATGGTTACCGGATCGACACCTGCGCGGCAGCGGTGGTCGTCACCTTTCCCACCCTCCCCTCCTCCCGCGCACGGTGTTGTTCCTCGCGCACGATGTTTCGTGCGCGAGGAGGAACAACGCGCGCGGGAACAGAGGGGGGTGGTATCTCAGACGGCGGCGCGGAGGCCCTCGGCCAGCGGCACCGTCGGGTGTCCGATCAGCGCGGCCAGTTCACCGGAGGTCTCCCCCAGCAGCCCGTCGCGGATGTTCCCGTCGAGCCCGACGACGAATCCGATGGTGCCCTCGTCCAGTCCGGCCTCCTTCAGGATCGCCGCCTGCTCCTCGGGGGTGACGGACCGGTAGGTCACCGGGCTGTCGATGATCTCGCCGATCACCGAGGCGAGATGGCCCTGGTCCCAAGCGGTGTCGCCGGACAGTTCGTAGACCTTGCCCTCGTGTCCGTCCTGGGTGAGCACCACGGCGGCCGCCTCGGCGTAGTCGGACCGGTTGGCGCTGGAGACCTTGCCGTCACCGGCACTGGCCAGGACCACACCGGTCTGCCGCGCCTGATCGACGGTGGCGACGTAGTTCTCGTTGTACCAACCGTTGCGCAGGATCGTGTACGGGAGCCCGGAGGCGACGATCAGCTCTTCGGTGGCCTTGTGCTCCGGGGCGAGGATCAGCGCGGAGGTGGTCGCCTGAGGGGCGCTGGTGTAGACGATGCGAGCGACCCCGGCGGCCTTCGCGGCCTCGATGACGTTGCGGTGCTGGTCGATCCGCCGGCCGACCTCACTGCCGGAGATCAGCAGCAGGGTGTCACCGGCGCTCACGGCGGCACCGATGGTGTCGGGCCGACCGAAGTCGACCGTGGCCGTACGCACGCCCAGGGCCCCCAGTTCCTCGAGTGCGGTCCGGTTGCGCCCGGCGGCGACGACGTCCCCGGCCGGGACCTTCTTCGCCAGCAGGTCCTCGACCACCAGACGGCCGAGCTTTCCGGTGGCTCCGATGACGACGATGCTCATGACGTACCCCTTCTCTGCCCGGCAGCGCTTCTGCCGGCTCCACCGGGGTCAACCGGAGCGCCCCCTGGATACTTCCCCGTTGAAGGTACCCACTTCTAGGTAAGCTGGTGGAATGAAGGTAAGTATCAAGCTCGCGGACCTGACGACCGATGGAATTCTCTCGGCAGCGTGTCCCAGCCGGATCGTTCTCGACCACGTCACCAGCAAATGGGGGGTGCTCGTACTGGTCGCCCTGTCCGAGCAGTCCCTGCGCTGGGGCGAGCTGCGACGGATGGTCGAGGGGGTCAGCGAGAAGATGCTCGCCCAGACCCTGAAGGTGCTGGAACAGGACGGTTTCGTACTGCGGGTGGCCCAGCCCACCATCCCGCCCCGGGTGGACTACTCCCTCACCGACCGCGGCAGGGAGCTGACCGACCGGTTGTTGCCCTTGATGGAGTGGATCACCGCCAACGCGGGCGAGATCCTCGCCTGAGCCAGGCTGCGCCTGCGTCCGTCTGCGTCCGTCTGCGTCCGTCTGCGTCCGTCCGCGCCCGTCCGCGCCCGCGACCAGAACGAGATCTGTTCCCGCGCACGTTGTTGCTCCTCGCGCACGATGTTACGTGCGCGAGGACGAACAACGTGCGCGGGAACAGGGAGAATCAGCCGAGGACGGCGCGGACCTCGTCGATGGAGCGGGCCGCGGCGGCCCGCAGGGCGGACACCTCCGGGCCGGCCCCGAGCACCTCGCGGCTGGTTGTGGGGATGACGGCGGACAGGTTCGCGCCGAACACGGTCCGCAGATCCTCCGGCGTCGCCCCCTGCGCCCCGATGCCCGGCGCGAGGAACGGCCCGTTCACCGCGGACAGGTCGATGCCGGTCCGCCCGATGGTCGCCCCGACCACCAGGCCGATGGACCCGAGGCCCGCGGCGTCGGCGTTGACCGCACCCGCGGCATCGGCGATCGACTGGGCCGTCATCCGGCCGTCGGTACCCACCGCATGCTGCACCTGCGGGCCCTCCGGGTTGGAGGTCAGCGCCAGCACGAACAGGCCGCGCCCATTGGCCAGTGCCAGATCGACCGCCGGCTGCAGGGAGCCGAATCCCAGGTACGGGGACACGGTCAGCGCGTCGACGGCGAGCGGCCCGTCGCCCAGGTAGGCCTGGGCGTAGGCGGCCATCGTCGAGCCGATGTCACCACGCTTGGCGTCCATCAGCACCAGGGTCCCGGCGGCCCGCCCTTCGGCGATCACCTTCTCCAGCACCGCTATCCCGGCGCTGCCGTAGATCTCGAAGAAGGCCGACTGCGGCTTCACCATGGCGACCTGCGGTCCGAGGGCCTCGATCGCCGTCCGCGCGAAGGTCTCCAGACCGTGGATGTCCGCGGACAGTCCCCAGGCCTTCAGCAGACCCGGGTGCGGGTCGATCCCGACACACAGCGGGCCGCGCTCGGCCACCGCGGCGGTCAGTCGGCTGCCGAAACTCTCCGGCGAAGTACCCGTCATGATCATTTCCCTCTGGTCGCCCGGTTGAGGCCACGCACGAGACCCGGTCCGGTGTAGATGAAACCGCTGTACAGCTGGATCAACGACGCGCCCGCGTCGAGCAGGGCCTTCCCGTCGTCGACGGACATGATGCCGCCGACACCGATGACCGGCAGGTCGGTGTGGCCTGCGACGAACCGGACCACCTCGCGGGCCCGGACGGTCAGCGGCGCCCCGGACAGACCACCGGTCTGGGCGGCGAGCTGACGGTCGGCCGGGGCGATCCAGTCCCGGCCGAGGGTGGTGTTGGTGGCGATGACGCCGGCCACCCCGGTGTCCTGGCAGACCTGGAGCAACTCGGCGATGGCCTCGTCGGTCAGGTCCGGGGCGATCTTCACCAGCACCGGCACCGGTCGGCCGTGACGGCGCTCGGCCGGGCTGCCGTACCGGGCCGGCTCGTTGGCCAGCATCCGGGCCTCGGCGGTCAGTGCGCCGAGCAGTTCGGTCAACGGGCCCGCGTCCTGCAGGCTCCGCAGTCCCGGGGTGTTGGGCGAGGAGACGTTGACGGCAATGTAATCGGCGTAGGTGTGCAGCCGCCGCAGGGAGGTCAGGTAGTCCTCGACCGCATCCTCGACCGGGGTCAGCTTCGACTTGCCCAGCGAGATCCCCAGCGGGGCACCGATACCGCCCAGGGTCTCGAGCCGCTCGGCCAGCGCGGCCGAGCCCTCGTTGTTGAACCCCATCCGGTTGATGATGCCCTCGGAGGCACGCAACCGGAACAGCCGCGGCCTCTCGTTGCCCGGCTGGGCGAGGGCGGTGACGGTGCCCACCTCGGTGAAGCCGAAACCCAGTGCGGGCCAGGCTTTCAGGGCCAGACCGTCCTTGTCCATCCCGGCCGCGAGGCCGACGACGGAGGGGAAGTCGACCCCGAAGACCGTCGCCGGTCGACCGGTGCTCCCGGCCGCCCGGCGCAGGGCCGACGCGGCCGCGGGCCGCCCGGCGATCCCGCCGAGCAGCCGCAGGGTGCTGTGGTGGGCCGTTTCGGCGTCACCCTTGCCGAGGCGGAACAGCACCGGCCGGGCCAGGGACCGGTAGGCCGTGTCGGTCAGCGATCCCACTCAGGCACCCACCCCGGCAGCGGCGTCGGCCAGCGCCGCCTGCGCCTTGACCGCCTCGACCAGCCGGTCCTGCAGCACCTGCAGCGGCGTCACACCGACGTTCTGCAGGGTCAGCGCCTCGATCCCCTGGATGGCCGCGGCAGCGCCGGCCACCGTGGTGATGCACGGGATGTCGGTGGCCACTGCGGCGGTGCGGATCTCGTAGCCGTCCACCCGGGTACCGGACTGGCCGTACGGGGTGTTGATGACCAGGTCGACCTGACCGGCCTTGATCATCTCGACGATGTTGCCGCTGCCCTCGTAGTGCTTGCGCACCACCTGTGCGTTGATCCCGTTGCGGCTCAACATGTCCGCCGTGCCCTCGGTCGCCAGGATGGTGAATCCCAGGTCGGCGAGGCGCTTGACCGGGAACACCATCGAGCGCTTGTCCTTGTTCGCCACCGAGACGAACACCGTGCCGGAGGTCGGCAGGGAGCCGTAGGAACCGGTCTGCGACTTGGCGAAGGCCGGCCCGAAGGCGGTGTCGATGCCCATGACCTCACCGGTGGAACGCATCTCGGGCCCGAGCAGGCTGTCCACTCCGCTGCCGTCGGCCTTGCGGAAGCGGTGGAACTGCATCACGGCCTCCTTCACGGCGACCGGTGCCACCGACGGCAGGGTGCCGGCGTCGCCGCGCGGGGAGAGCATGCCCTCGGCCCGCAGATCGGCGATGGAGGTGCCGGTCATGATCCGGGCCGCGGCCTTGGCCAGCTGGACGGCGGTGGCCTTGGAGGAGAACGGGACGGTCCGGGAGGCACGGGGGTTGGCCTCCAGGACGTACAGGGTCTCGTCCTTGAGCGCGTACTGGACGTTGAGCAGACCGACGACGCGACCGCCGAGGGCGATGGCCTCGGTGTACTGCCGGACCTTCTCGATGTCCCCGCGTCCCAGGGTGATCGGGGGCAGGACGGAGGCCGAGTCACCGGAGTGGATACCGGCCTCCTCGATGTGCTCCATCACGCCGCCGAGGTAGACCTCGGTGCCGTCGCACAAGGCGTCGACATCGATCTCGATCGCATCGTCCAGGAACCGGTCGACGAGAACCGGGTGGTCGTCGGTGATCTCGGTGGCCCGGTCGATGTAGTCGGCCAGGGAGGCCTCGTCGTAGACGATCTCCATGCCGCGCCCGCCGAGCACGTAGGACGGGCGGACGAGCACCGGGTACCCGATGCCGGCGGCGACCTTGCTGGCCTGCTCGAAGGAGGTCGCCATCCCGAAGGCGGGCGCGGGCAGCTCGGCCGAGGTCAGCAGGTCGCCGAAGCGTCCGCGGTCCTCCGCGAGGTCGATCGCGTCGGGCTGGGTGCCCAGGATGGTGATGCCCTCCTCCTGGAGGACCCCGGCGAGCTTGAGCGGGGTCTGACCGCCGAGGGTGACGATCACCCCGGCAACCGTGCCGGACTCCTGTTCGGCCGCAATGACTTCCAGTACGTCCTCGGCCGTCAATGGTTCGAAGTACAACCGGTCGGAGGTGTCGTAGTCGGTGGAGACGGTCTCGGGGTTGCAGTTGACCATGACGGTCTCGAAACCGGCCTCGCGCAGGGCCATCGCCGCATGCACACAGGAGGAGTCGAACTCGATCCCCTGGCCGATGCGGTTCGGGCCCGAGCCCAGGATGATCACCTTGGGTTTGACGGTCTGCGGGGCGACCTCGGACTCGGCGGCCGGGTCGGTCTCGTAGGCCGAGTAGTGGTACGGGGTGTTGGCCTCGAACTCCGCGGCGCAGGTGTCGACGGTCTTGAAGACGGGACGGACACCGAGCTCGCGGCGCAGGTTGCGGACGGCGGTCTCGTTGGCGAGATCGGAGCGCAGGACCGAGATCTGCAGGTCGGACAGGCCGAACCGCTTGGCCCGGCGCAGCAGGGTGGCATCGAGGACATCGGCGCCGCGGACCTCGGCGGCGATGCCGATGACCAGCACGAGCTGATCGAGGAACCACGGGTCGATGCCGGTGGCCTGGTGGACCTGCTCGACGGTGGCACCCAGACTCAGCGCCCGTTCGACGTCGTAGATCCGGCCGTCGGTGGGAACGGCGATCTTCTCGAGCAACTGCTCGAGGGACAGTTCCTCCCGGGCCGGGCCGGTCCAGAAACCGGAGGCCTTGGTCTCCATGGACCGCATGGCCTTGCCGAAGGCCTCGGCGAAGTTGCGGCCGATGGACATGGCCTCGCCGACCGACTTCATCGTGGTGGTCAGGGTCGGGTCCGCACCGGGGAACTTCTCGAAGGCGAAGCGCGGGATCTTGACGACCACGTAGTCCAGGGTCGGCTCGAAGGCGGCCGGGGTGGCCTTGGTGATGTCGTTCGAGATCTCGTCCAGGGTGTACCCGATGGCCAGTTTCGCGGCGATCTTCGCGATCGGGAACCCGGTGGCCTTGGAGGCCAGGGCCGAGGAGCGGGACACCCGCGGGTTCATCTCGATGACGATCAGCCGACCGTCCTTCGGGTTCACCGCGAACTGGATGTTGCATCCACCGGTGGCCACGCCGACGGCGCGCAGGATCTTCAGGCCCAGGTCACGCATGACCTGGTACTCGCGGTCGGTCAGGGTCATCGCCGGGGCCACCGTCATGGAATCGCCGGTGTGCACCCCCATCGGGTCGATGTTCTCGATCGAGCAGACGACGACGGCGTTGTCGTTGCCGTCGCGCATGAGCTCGAGTTCGTATTCCTTCCAGCCCAGCACCGACTCCTCGATCAGCACCTCGCTGGTCGGGGATGCCGAGAGCCCAAGGCCGGCAAGGCGTTCGAGATCGGCATCGGTGTAGGCCATACCGGAGCCCAGTCCACCCATGGTGAAGGAGGGGCGGATGACGACCGGGAGCCCGAGCTCGGCGACGGTCGCCCGGACCTGGTCCATGGTGTGGCAGACGGCCGAGCGCGGCACGTCCCCGCCGACCTCGCGGACGATGTCCTTGAAGATCTGCCGGTCCTCGCCGCGGTGGATGGCCGGGATGTCGGCGCCGATCAGCTCGACGTCGTACTTGGCCAGCACCCCCGCCTCGTCCAGGGCGATGGCGGTGTTGAGCGCGGTCTGCCCACCGAGGGTCGCCAGGATCGCGTCCACCGGGTAACCGCGCTCGAGCTGGTCGGCGATGGCCTTCTCGACGTACTCGGCGGTGATCGGCTCCACGTAGGTGGCGTCGGCGAACTCCGGGTCGGTCATGATGGTGGCCGGATTGGAGTTGATGAGGGAGACCCGCAGGCCCTCCTCACGCAGCACCCGGCAGGCCTGGGTACCGGAGTAGTCGAATTCGCAGGCCTGGCCGATGACGATCGGGCCGGACCCGATCACCATGATGTGTTTGAGGTCTGTGCGGCGTGGCATCAGGCAGTCACCTTCGAGTTGGAGTTCTCGGTCTCCGGCGTGGCAGCGGCCAGCATCGTGACGAACCGATCGAACAGGTAGCGGGCATCATGTGGTCCGGCGGCGGCCTCGGGGTGGAACTGGACCGAGAAGGCAGGCACGTCGTGGCAGTTCAGACCTTCGACGACGCCGTCGTTGAGGCCGGTGAAGCCGACCTCGACCTTGCCGTACGGGGTCTGCAGCACCTCCCCTGCGGCAGCATCCACCGCGAAGCCGTGGTTCTGCGAGGTCACCATGGTCTTGCCGGTCAGGTGGTCCTTGACCGGTTGGTTGATCCCGCGGTGGCCGAACTTGAGTTTGTAGGTCCCGAAACCGAGTGCACGACCCAGGATCTGGTTGCCGAAGCAGATGCCGAACAGCGGGATGCGCCGGTCGAGCACCTCCTTGGTCAGCGCCACGATCCGGTCGGCGGTGGCCGGGTCCCCCGGTCCGTTCGACAGGAACACCCCGTCCACGCCGAGGGCGAGGATGTCCTCGATGGTGCAGGTGGCGGGCAGCACGTGGGCGGTGACCCCGCGCTCGGCGAAGGAGCGGGGGGTGTTGGCCTTGATGCCCAGATCCACACAGGCGACGGTGTATTTCTGCTCGCCGACGGCCTGGACGGTGTAGGCCTCGGTCGTGGTGACCTCGCCGGTCAGGTCGGCACCGGCCATCCCCGGGGTGGCCAGCACGGCCGCCACCATCTCCTCGGGGGTGGTGACGGCGGATCCGGCGAAGATCCCGCAGCGCATGGCACCGCGGCTGCGCAGGTGCCGGGTCAGCGCACGGGTGTCGACCCCGGCGACACCGACGATGCCCTGGCGCTCCATCTCCTCCGGCAGGGTGGCGGTGGCCCGCCAGCTCGACGGGGCCGGGGACAGGTCACGGATGACGAAGCCGGCGACATGGATCGCCGAGGACTCGTTGTCCTCCTCGACCCAGCCGGTGTTGCCGATCTGCGGGGCCGTGGCCACCACGACCTGGCGGCGGTAGGAGGGGTCGGTCAGGGTCTCCTGGTAGCCGGTCATCCCGGTGGCGAAAACCGCTTCACCGAAAGCTGTTCCGGCCGCGCCGAAGGAGATGCCGGTGAAGATCCGGCCGTCCTCGAGAACCAGTACCGCTGTTGTCTCACTCATGGTGTCGCTCCGTTCGGATTCTCGGTGGTGTTCGTGCCGGTGCCGGAGCCGGCGAGCTGCTGGGCCGCGTCGATCCACGGGACCTGCGCATGCAGGTCGTCCCCGCGGATGCCGCTGGCCACCAGGGTGTCCCCCCAGAGCCAGCTGATCAGCAGGATCCCGTCCGGGGTGACCATGACCTTGCCGGCCGTACCGGGTGCGGTGCCGACCTCCTCGACGGCGGCGGCCGGGATCCAGATCGGCTCCTCGCCGATCCGTTCGATCTCGATGCCGTCGGTGTACAGGTGCAGGACGGCCTTCGCGCGGCGGCCGACACCGGCGGCCACGATCCGGTTCTGCCACTGACCGGCGTACACCGTCGAGACGTACAGACCGGTGACGGGCTCGGCGATCTCGGTCCGATCAGCACCTGCCGGACGAGCCGGCAGCGCCGGGAACTCCGACTGGCGGCGACGGCGGTTGCGCCAGCCCCACCAGAGAAGTCCGGCGAGCACCACGCACAGCGCGGCGAGCGCCGACGTCCACCACAACCTGGGCCAATCCATGGTCAGCGGCCGCCCGTCGCGACAGCCGCGGCGAGGACGCCGTCACGCACGGTGGGTCGGCCGCGCAGGAAGGTGGCGACCACCCGGCCGGGCAGTTCCATTCCTTCGAACGGGGTGTTGCCGGACAGGCTGGCGAAGTCCGCGCCGCGCACGGTCCAGGTGGCCTTCGGGTCGACGAGGACCAGGTTGGCCGGTTCGCCGACCGCGATGGGCCGACCGTGACCGGCCAGACCGCCGATCCTGGCAGGGTTCTCGCTCATCACGGCGGCGACGCCGCGCCAGTCGAGCAGGTCGCTCTCGACCATGGTCCGGATGACGACGGAGAGGGCGGTCTGCAGTCCGAGCATCCCGGGCTTGGCCTGGTCCCACTCACATTCCTTGTCCTGCACGGCATGCGGGGCGTGGTCGGTGGCGACGATGTCGATCACCCCGTCCGCCAGCGCCTGGCGGAGGACCTGGATGTCCCCGTCGGTCCGCAGTGGCGGGTTGACCTTGAACACCGGGTCGTAGTCCACGGCCGTCCGGTCGGTCAGCAGCAGGTGGTGCGGGGTGACCTCGGCGGTCACCTTGGTGCCACGGGCCTTGGCGGCCGCGACGACGTCCACCGAACCGGCGGTGGACAGGTGGCAGATGTGCAGGCGGGAGTCGACGTGCTCGGCGAGCAGGCAGTCCCGGGCGATGATCGCCTCCTCGGCGACGGCCGGCCAACCGGTCATCCCGAGCTTGGCCGACATCTCCCCCTCGTGCATCTGGGCGCCGACCGTCAGCCGCGGCTCCTGCGCGTGCTGGGCGATGACACCGTCGAAGGCCTTGACGTACTCCAGCGAACGCCGCATCAGCAGCGGGTCGTGGACACAGTCCCCGTCGTCGGAGAAGACCCGGACCTGGGCGGCCGAGGTGGCCATCGCGGCGAGTTCGGCCAGCTGGGTTCCCTTGCGTCCCACGGTGACCGCGCCGATCGGCTGTACGTCGACCAACCCGGAGGACTCGCCGAGGCGCAGCACCTGTTCGACCACACCGGCGGTGTCGGCGGTGGGCTCGGTGTTGGGCATCGCGAAGATGGCGGTGTACCCGCCGAGAGCGGCCGCGGCGGAACCGGAGGCGACGGTCTCGGCGTCCTCCCGGCCGGGCTCGCGCAGGTGGGTGTGCAGGTCGACCAGGCCGGGCAGCAGGATCAGGTCCGCCGCCTCGATCACCTCGGCGTCGGCCGCCGCGGGATGGGCGGGGACATCGGCACCGAGGGCGACGACGACACCGTCGGCGATCAGCACATCGGTGGGGGTCTCGCCGTAGGGGGCGGCGCCGCGGACAAGAATGCTCATACTGTTTTCTCCACTCATACTTCTGATGCCCCGGAGAGCAGCAGGTACAGCACGGCCATCCGGACGGTCACACCGTTGCCGACCTGTTCGACGATGACGGAACCCTGTCCGTCGGCCACACTCGGTTCGATCTCCATCCCGCGGTTCATCGGCCCCGGGTGCAGGACGATCCCGTGCGGGGCAAGAAGGGCGCGCCGCCGGCCGTCGAGACCGTAGCGGCGGCTGTACTCACGTTCGGTCGGGAAGAAGGCCCCGCCCATCCGTTCCCGCTGGACCCGCAGCATCATCACCGCGTCGGCCCCGGGGAGGGCGTGGTCGAGGTCGTAGTCCACCGCGCACGGCCAGCTGCCGACACCGATGGGCAGCAGGGTCGGCGGGGCGACCAGGGTGACCTCCGCACCGAGGGTGGCCAGCAGCAGCACGTTGGACCGGGCCACCCGGGAGTGCAGGACGTCGCCGACGATGACGATCCGGCGGCCGGCGATCTCACCGAGGTGACGACGCAGGGTGTAGGCGTCGAGCAGGGCCTGGGTCGGGTGCTCGTGGGTACCGTCGCCGGCGTTGATCACGTGCCCGTCGACCCAGTTGGCGAGCCGGTGCGGGGCACCGGAGGACTGGTGCCGGCAGACCACGGCGTCCGCGCCCATCGCCTGCAGGGTCAGCGCGGTGTCCTTGAGGGACTCGCCCTTGGAGACCGATGAACCCTTGGCGGAGAAGTTGATGACGTCGGCCGACAGCCGTTTGGCCGCCAGTTCGAAGGAGATCCGGGTGCGGGTGGAGTCCTCGTAGAAGAGGTTCACCACGGTCCGACCACGCAGGGTGGGGAGCTTGCGCACCTCACGGCCGGCGATGGCCTGCTCGATCCGGGCAGCGGTGTCCAGGATCAGCGTCGCCGTGTCGGCCGTCAGGTCCCCGGTGGACAGGAGATGACGGGGCAGGGCGAGGGTGGCCGGTACGAGGGCCGGGTCGATGACGGGGATTGCCGAGGTGGTCATGGGGCCCTTCGCAGTTCCACAGCGTCGTAACCGTCGGTCTCGGCGAGTTTCACCGCGACCGAATCGGTCAGCGCAGTCGGGATGTTCTTGCCGACGTAGTCGGCGCGGATCGGCAGCTGGCGATGGCCGCGGTCGACCAGCACGGCCAGCTGCACCAGGGCCGGGCGGCCGTGGTCGCGCAGGGCGTCGAGGGCGGCGCGGATGGTCCGGCCGGAGAAGAGGACGTCGTCCACCAGGATGACCGTGCGGCCGTCGATGCCGCCGGGCGGCATGGTGGTGGCGGCCAGGGCCCGCGGACCCTGGCTGCGCAGGTCGTCCCGGTAGAGGGTGGTGTCGAGGGCACCGGCGACGGCAGGGCGGCCGGTGAAGACGCTCAGCCGGGCGGCGAGTCGATCGGCGAGGTGGGATCCCCTGGTCGGGATGCCCAGCAGAACGACGTCCCCGGAGGCGGCCGCCTCGTGGTCACGTTCCAGGATCTGGTGGGCGATGCGATCGATGGTGCGGGCGATGTCGGATTCCGACAACAGCTGCCGCTGCTGCGAGCCGGGCTCTGTTTCGGGCAGGCGTGGGCGTTCGTGTTCCACCGCTGACCCCCTTTCCCGCCTCACTGGACGGTTCTTAAAGGATGTCGATCGTTTGTCCCCACCACCTTACGCACCCGGTGCCGTCGCCGGGAAACGGACAGGCCGGGTCAGGCTGGGACGTGGGACACAACACGCCGGGGTCGGTCGGCGTTCAAGATCCTGCCGCGCGCACCCCCGGGAATCGGCACGAAGGGACCTAAATGAGGACAAATCGAAGTTCCTTGTAACTGGCCGCCCAACAATCCACTCAAAATGCGAACTCTGTGTAACCATTACGGGACAGTTCGCAGACCGGACACCCACAACCGTGCTGTGTTCACACGCTCCGCCCCACCGCAGTACTCAGTCCCAGTAGGAGAGTTCATGAGTCAGGAATACGCCCGCGCACTCGGTGCCCGGCTCCGGGCGATCCGGTCCCAGCAGGGGCTGAGCCTGCACGGTGTCGAGGCGCAGTCCCAGGGTCGCTGGAAGGCCGTCGTGGTCGGTTCCTACGAACGCGGGGATCGTGCCGTCACCGTCGCCAAGCTGGCCGAACTGGCCGAGTTCTACGGGATTCCGGTGGCCGAGCTCCTGCCCGACACCCGCTCGGTCCGCCGGAGCGCACCGGCCCCGAAGTTGATCATCAACCTGCTCCGGCTCGCCGAGCTGCCGACCCACCAGGCCGGCCCGCTCGCCCGGTACGCCGCCGCCATCCAGTCCCAGCGCGGTGACTACAACGGCAAGGTGCTCACCATCCGCACGGAGGATCTCCGGTCACTGGCCGTCATCTACGACATGACCCCGGAGGACCTCACCGACCAGCTGATGCACTGGGGTGTGCTTCCCGCAGGTTCCACCCTCGACTGACGAATCCGTTCCGGGCACGCCCCCGGGAACGACAACAGGGCCGGCAGCAGTGGAGTGATCCACCGCTACCGGCCCTTCTGTGTCGTGACGGAGGTCGCCCTACTGGGCGCGCAGCCCCGGCGCGATCTCCATCATCTTGCCCAGGACACCGTTGACGAATCGCGGGGAGTTGTCCGTCGACAGGCTCTTGGCCAGCTCGACCGCCTCGTCGACCGCGACGGCCGCGGGCACGTCCTCGGAGTACAGCAACTCGTAGACGGCGATCCTCAGGATCGCCAGGTCCACCGCCGGCATCCGGCTGAGCGTCCACCCCTGGGAGTGTTCGGCCAACAGGTCGTCGATCCGGCCGTGGTACTCGGTGACCCCACGGACCAGGAGCTCGCCGTACTCCCCCATCGGGACCGCATCGGTCTCGGCCCGTTGGGACATGATGGTGATCGGGTCGACATCCTGGACATCGGCGGCGAACAGGACGTCGAGGGCACGCTTACGTGCCTTGGAGCGAGCAGACACCGGCGTTAGCTCTTGACCCGGCTCAGGTAACGACCGTCACGGGTGTCGACCTTGATCTTCTCGCCGGTCTCCAGGAACAGCGGGACCTGGATCTCGGCACCGGTCTCCAGGGTGGCGGGCTTGGTGCCACCGGTGGAGCGGTCGCCCTGCAGGCCCGGGTCGGTGTGCGAGATGACGATCTCGACCGACACCGGGAGCTCGACGAAGAGGACGACACCCTCGTGGGTGGCGACCATGGCCTCGGTGTTCTCCAGCAGGTAATCGGCGGCGGAACCGACGATGGTGCCGGGGATGTTGATCTGGTCGTAGGTGTCCTTGTCCATGAACACGAACTCGTCGCCGTCCTTGTACAGGAAGGTCATGTCGCGCTTGTCGACCGTCGCGGTGTCGACCTTGAGGCCGGCGTTGAAGGTCTTGTCGACGACCTTGCCCGTGAGCACGTGCTTGAGGGTGGTCCGGACGAAGGCCGGCCCCTTACCCGGCTTGACGTGCTGGAACTCGGTGACGGTCCAGAGCTGACCCTCCAGGTTGAGGACCAGACCGTTCTTGAGGTCGTTGGTGGAAGCCATAAATCTCTTGCGCCCTTCGTTGTGGGTACGGCACGTGGTGTCCCCGGGCCCGAAGGTGAACGGCCGCCGACTCCGAACCCGTCAGGGGCCCCGAGGACAGCGGGCGACGCTCATCCGGGGCCTAGAGCACCAGCAGGTCTTTGGTGGTCAAGGTCAGGAGTTCGTACCCGTCGGGGCGTACCACGCCGCTGTCCTCGATCCGGACGCCACCGCGACCTGGCAGATAAACCCCGGGCTCGACGGTGACAACCATGTCGGCAGCCATCATAGCTGTTCCGGCCGCACCTACGCTCGGGCCCTCGTGGATCTGCAGGCCGATGCCGTGGCCGAGCCCGTGCAGGTAGTTCTGGCCATAACCCGCGTCGGCGATGACGGCGCGGGCAGCGGCGTCCACCGCCGAGCAGATCGCGCCGGGCACGGTGGCCTCGCGGCCGACCCGCTGGGCGGCGGCGACGAGCTGGTAGATCTCGTTCTGCCAATCCGCCGGCTCACCCAGGACAACGGTCCTGGTCATGTCGGAGTGGTACCCGTCGACCCTGGCCCCGAAATCGAATTTCACCAGGTCACCGACCCGGAGCTCGGCGGAGGTCGGCCGGTGGTGCGGGATGGCGCTGTTCGCCCCGGCGGCCACGATCGTCTCGAAGGCAGGGTCCTCGGCCCCGAGGCGACGCATCCGGCCGTCCAGTTCCAGACCGATCTCCCGCTCGGTCCGACCGGCCCTGATCGAACCCTCCTCGATCAACTCGGCGAAGGCCGCGTCCGCCACGGCGCAGGCACGTCGCAGGTCCTCGATCTCCCCGGCGTCCTTGACCAGGCGATGGCGTTCGACCAGATCGGCCTGGCCGACCAGCTCGCCGGTGGCCGCCGCGCCGAGCAGCCGGTACCCGGCCACGGTGACGGTGTTCTCCTCGAATCCCACCCGGCCGGTGGCACGCCGGATCAGGGCCACATCACAGGGTCGGTCGATCAACAGCTCCAGATCCGGCACCTGGGCACCGGCCTGGGTGACGTACCGGCCGTCGGTGCACAGGACCGACCCCTCCTCCCCCGTTGCCGTGATCAGCAGGGCGGCGTTCGATCCGGTGAATCCGGTCAGGTACCGGATGTTGATCAGGTCGGTGACGAGGAAGGCGTCGAGGCCGCCCGCGCGCAGGTCCTCCCGCAGCGCCGAGCGCCGGGAGTGGTGGATGGCTGGCATGGGCCCGATCCTACGGTCGACCCGGTGAACCCCCTGTTCCCGCGCACCGTCCGGGGATCGGCGCACCCTGCAGGGTGCGCGGATCCCGGAACGGTGCGCGGGAACCGATGTATTTACAGGGAGATGTAGGTCTTCTTCGGGCCCTCACCGGCGACCACGGAGTACGCCGCCGCCAGCAGTGACGGGTCCGGACCCTCCAGCCGCCCGGGCTTGGCCAGACCGTCCAGCACCACAAAACGCAAGGTGCCCGAGCGGGTCTTCTTGTCCAGGCCCATGGTCTTGACCAGCTCCGGCAGGGCAGCCGGGTCGTAGGTGGTGGGCAGACCCAGACCGTGCAGGACGGTCAGATGCCGGTCGGCGGTCTCGTCGTCGAGCCGGCCGGCCGCCCGGGACAGCTCCGCGGCGAACACCAGGCCCACCGACACCGCCGCGCCGTGACGCCACTTGTACCGCTCACGCTTCTCGATGGCGTGGGCCAGGGTGTGGCCGTAGTTCAGGATCTCCCGCAGGTCCGATTCCTTCAGGTCCTTGGAGACCACATCGGCCTTGACCTGGATCGCCCGCTGCACCAGCTCGGCCAGCACGGCACCGGTCGGGTCGACGGCCAGGTCGCGGTCGGCCTCGACCAGTTCCAGGATGCGCGGGTCGGCGATGAAACCGCATTTGACGACCTCGGCCATCCCGGCGACCAACTCGTTGCGCGGCAAGGACTCCAACGTCGCCAGGTCCACGATCACCGCCCCGGGCTCGTGGAAGGAACCGACCAGGTTCTTCCCGGCCTCGGTGTTGATACCGGTTTTGCCTCCCACTGCGGCGTCGACCATGGCCAGCAGGGTCGTCGGGACCTGGACGACCTTGATCCCGCGCATCCAGGTCGCGGCGGCGAACCCGGCGAGGTCGGTGACGGCGCCGCCGCCGAGACCGATCACCACATCGGACCGGCCGAGTCCGAGCTGGCCGAAGACCTGCCAGCAAAAGCCCAGCACCTGCAGGTTCTTCGCGTCCTCGGCGTCCGGGATCTCCAGCAGGTGGGTGTCGATCCCCGCGTCCTGCAAGGCTTCCCGGACCACGTTCGCCGTCGCGGCCAGGGTCGCGGTGTGCACCAGGGCGGCCTTCGCCGAGCCGGCGGCCGCGGCGACCAGCTCGTCGAGCAGCCCGCGCCCGATGACCACGTCGTACGGGGAGGCGGACGGGACGTGCACCGTCACCGGCGCGACTGGGGAGGTCATTGGTTCACCATTTCTGTTGGCAGGTCAGGCCTGTGGGGTGTCGCCGGGCGCGGCGCCGGTGGCCGGGACATCGGTCGGCGTGTCCAGCCAGGCGATGATCCGGTCGACGACGTGGTCGACATCGGCGTGGTCGGTGTCGATCTCGACGACGGCGACCTCGCGGTACAGGGGCAGCCGGGCGTCCAGGAGCGCCTTGTAGGTGGCCCGCGGGTTGATCCCGACCAGCAACGGACGGTTCGCCGCCAACCCGGTGCGTTTGACCCCCGCGGACATCGAGACGCTCAGGAAGACAACGGCATGGCCGCGCAGGGCCGCACGGGTCTCGGCGGCCAGCACGGCCCCGCCGCCGAGGGCGAGGACCCCGTGGTGCTCGTCCAGGGCGCGCACCACCGCCGCACGCTCCAGCGCCCGGAAATGCTCCTCGCCGTGCTCGGTGAAGATGTCCGGGATCGGTTGTCCGGCAAGGACTTCGATATCAGCATCGGTGTCACGCAATGCCTGGCCGAGCCGGACCGCCAAAGCCGCACCGACGGTGGACTTACCGGCGCCGGGGGCACCGATGAGCACCACCGAGGGGCGGGTCGGAGGTGTCATCTAGTCGACCGGGGCGGTGTCGGTGATCGTGGCCAGGTAGGCCTGCACATTGCGGCGGGTCTCGGCAACACTGTCACCGCCGAACTTCTCGACCACGGCGTCGGCGACGACGAGGGCGACCATCGCCTCGGCCACCACACCGGCGGCCGGCACGGCACAGACGTCGCTGCGCTGGTGGATGGCGACGGCCGGTTCCCCGGTGACGACGTCGAGGGTGGCCAGGGCGCGCGGCACCGTGGAGATGGGCTTCATCCCGGCGCGGACCCGCAGGACCTCACCGTTGGTCATGCCGCCCTCGATACCCCCGGCCCGGTTGCTGCGGCGGTGCACACCCGGGTTCTTCGGGTCGATCTCGTCATGGGCGGCGCTGCCACGGCGGCGGGCCGTGCGGAAACCGTCACCGACCTCGACCCCCTTGATCGCCTGGATGCCCATCAGGGCACCGGCGAGCCGGGCGTCGAGCCGGCGGTCGCCGTGGACGTAGGAGCCCAGACCCGGCGGGAGGCCGTACACCAGGACCTCGACGACACCGCCGAGGGTGTCGCCGTCCTCCTTGCAGGCGTCGATCTCGGCCGACATGAGGCGGGTGGATTCCGGTTCGAGGGACCGGGTGGGCGAGGCGTCGATGGCCTCCCGGTCGGCCGGGGTGGGCAGCCGACCCTCGACGGCGTCGGCCTCACCGATGGCGACGACGTGGGAGACGACCTCCGCACCCAGCACCTGCCGGAGGAAGTTCTGCGCGATGGTGCCCAGCGCCACCCTGGCGGCGGTCTCCCGCGCCGAGGCCCGCTCGAGCACCGGGCGGGCGTCGGCGAAACCGTACTTCTGCATACCCGCGAGGTCGGCATGGCCGGGCCGCGGCCGGGTCAGCGGGGCGTTACGGGCGAGGCCGTCGAGTTCGGCCTGGTCCACCGGGTCGGCGGACATGATGGTCTCCCACTTCGGCCACTCGGAGTTGCCGATCTGGACGGCGATCGGGCCACCCAGCGTCAGTCCGTGGCGCAGTCCGCCCAGGACGTTGACGACGTCCTGTTCGAACTTCATCCTCGCCCCCCGGCCGTAGCCGAGACGGCGTCGGGCCAACTGGGTGGCGATCTCGGCGGAGGTGACCTCCACCGATGCGGGTAGACCTTCGAGCACGGCGACCAGGGACGGGCCATGGGATTCGCCTGCAGTTATCCAACGGAGCACACCTGCGATTCTTTCACGCCCGGTGGGCCCCGTCGGACACCGGTGGGTCAGTGGGCGGCATCCCAGGCGGCCATGGCGTTGTGGACCACCGAAATGGCGTCCTCCACGGAGTCGGTGACGTGGATCAGGTCCAGGTCCTTCTCCGAGATCTTGCCGTCCTCGAGCACGGAGTTGCGGATCCAGTCGACCAGCCCGCCCCAGTACTCGCTGCCGAACAGCACCACCGGGAACTTCGTCACCTTCTTGGTCTGGACCAGGGTCAGCGACTCGAAGAGTTCGTCCAGGGTGCCGAAGCCGCCGGGCAGGCAGATGAAGGCCTGGGAGTACTTCACGAACATGGTCTTCCGGACGAAGAAGTACCGGAAGTTGATCCCGAGGTCGACCCACTCGTTGAGCCCCTGCTCGAAGGGCAGTTCGATACCGAGGCCGATGGACAGACCGCCGGCCTCCTTGGCCCCGCGGTTGGCCGCCTCCATCACGCCCGGGCCGCCGCCGGTGATGGTGGCGAACCCTTCAGCGGCCAGGGCCGAGCCGATCTGCCGGGCCGTCTCGTACTGGGGGGTGCCCGGTTTGGTGCGGGCGCTGCCGAAGACCGACACCGAACGCGGCAGGTCGGACAGGGCCCCGAACCCCTCGACGAACTCGGCCTGGATCCGCATGACCCGCCACGGATCGGTGTGCACCCAGTCGTTCTGCCCGCGGGTGTCGAGCAGTCGCTGGTCGGTGGTGGAGGACTCCTTGCGGCTCTCCCCCCGCAGGACCACCGGCCCCTTGACCTTCTCCGGCCGTCCGCGCTCGGTGGCGTCCGGCGGGCGCTGTCCGGCCGGGGCCCGGCCCTCGCGCGGGTCGACGGCGTCGTCGCCGGAATGGGTGCCGTGGTTGTCGGTGTGTGCGCTGTTCTCGGTCACCGGCCCAGCCTAGTGATCAACCCCTTGTTCCCGCGCAGGGTGTTGCTCCTCGCGCACGTAGTTGCGTGCGCGAGGAGCAAGATCGTGCGCGGGAACGCCGAAGGGGGCCGGCGAGTTCAGGCGAGTTCAGGCCAGGAAGGCCCGGAGCACCTCGGTCATCTGTCGGATCTGGTCCAGGCTCACCCACTCCTCGCGGGTGTGCGCCAGGGAGGAGTCGCCGCAGCCGTAGTTGACGGCCGGGATGCCGAGGGCGGCGAACCGGGACACATCGGTCCAGCCGTATTTGGCGGCGACCTGGCCGCCGGCGGCGGCGATGAACTCGGTGGCCGCCGGTGAGGACAGCCCCGGCAGCGCGGCGGCGGCCGAATCCAGGACGGTGACGTCGAAACCCTCGAACAGGTCCTTCATCGCCAGCGTCGCCTCCTCGACCGAACGATCCGGGGCGAAGCGGAAGTTGATCTTGACCGTGCAGGTGTCGGGGATGACGTTGCTGGCCACACCGCCGGTGATGGACACCGCATTGACGCCCTCCCGGTAGCGGCAGCCGTCGATCTCGACCGTGCGGGACTCGTACTCGTTCAACCGGGCCAGTACCGGCGCGGCGGCGTGGATGGCATTCACCCCGAGCCAGGAGCGGGCGGCGTGGGAGCGCCGGCCGGCGAGTTCGATCTGGAAGGTGAGCACACCCTGGCAGCCGGCCTCCACCTTGGCGTTGGTGGGCTCGCCGAGGATCGCCAGATCGGCCACCAGCCACTCCGGCAGCTCCCGCTCGATCCGGCCGAGACCGTTGCGATCGTGTTCCACCTCCTCGCAGTCGTAGAAGACGAGGGTGAGATCCCGGGACGGGTCCTCCAGCGTGGCGGCCAGGTGCAGGAACATCGCGTCCCCGGATTTCATGTCCGTGGTTCCGCAGCCGTGCAGGGTGTCACCGTCCAGCCGGGAGGGCACGTTGTCGGCGATCGGCACGGTGTCCAGGTGGCCGGCGAGCATGACCCGGGTGGCCCGGCCGAGGTTGGTCCGGGCGAGCACGGCATTGCCCGAGCGCAGCACCTCGAACCGGCCGAGGGCACGCAGCGAGGCCTCGACGGTGTCGGCGATGAGGGCCTCGTCACCGGACACCGAGGGGATGTCCACCAGCAGCCGGGTCAGTGTTCCGGGGTCCTGGGTGAGGTCGAGGGCGAGGCCGCCGGGGGTCTGCTCATGCGCGTTTTCCATGCCCGGGACAGTACCGTCGAGCCATGGCCCCGAGGTTGACCAGCAACACCAAAGTCGTGATCGTGCTCGTCGCCGCCCTCGCCCTGGTGGCCGGGGCGGTGGTCGCGGGGATCGCGATCTTCCGGTCGAAGGACGAGGCTGCGAACACTGCGGAGTGTCTGGTCCCGGCGGCGGACGGGACCGATCTGGAGCTGACGGCGGTCAACCTGCAGCACGCCTCCACCATCAACGCCGTGGGCATCGCCAAGCACATGACCCCACGGGCGCGGATCATCGCCGTTGCCACCGCCTACCAGGAATCGAGCCTGCGCAACCTGCCGAACGGCGACCGGGACTCGGTCGGGCTGTTCCAGCAGCGGCCGAGCCAGGGCTGGGGCACGGTGGAGCAGATCAAGGATCCGATCTACTCGGCCGGGATCTTCTACGACCGGTTGATGGAGGTCCCGCACTGGGACACCCTGCCGCTCACCGAAGCCGCCCAGGCCGTCCAGTACTCCGGCTTCCCGGACGCCTATGCCAAGTGGGAGGACGAGGCGACCACGCTGGTCGACGGACTCTCCGGGGCGAAACTCGTCACCCTGAGCTGCCGGGCGGGGGCGGCGGCATCGACCGCCGGAGCCCCACCCCGGGAGCCGCTCGGCGGCACCGAGAACCTGTCGCCTGCCGTCCGGGACCTGCTCTCCGGTGCCCAGGCCGAACTCGGCGGCCTCACCCTGAAGTCCTCCACCGGCGAGGGCACGGCCGCCACCGTGTCCATCTCGCTGCCGGGGGTCAAGGCCGAGCAGGCCGGCCGGGTCCTCGCCGCCTGGATGGTCGCCCACGAGGCCACGCAGCCCTTGGAGTCGGTGGCGGTGCAGAACCGGACCTGGACCGATCACCGCTGGATGGACGAGGGCGACCTGGACAGCGGGCTGGTCTCGATCGTGGTCGCCCCGCAGTCCTGACGGTTCGGGTGCCGGGGCCTTCCTCGGTAACCTACTGCCTATGAGCGAAACCACCGGCGCGTCCGGAACCGGCCTTGCCACTGTCACCACCGACGGCACCGTCCTCGACGTCTGGTACCCCCAGCCGGTTCTCGGCACCGTCGACGCCGCAGCCGATCAGGCGGACCTGTCTGCTGCCGACCTGTCCGGCGCCGAGCGCACGGACGAGGTCCGCGGGGTCGAACTGCGCGTGGTCACCACCGTGATCGCCGACCTCCAGACCCCGCCGGTCGACACCGCGGACGCCTACCTCCGGCTGCATCTGCTGTCGCACCGACTGGTCCAGCCGCGCACGATCAACCTCGACGGCATCTTCGGTCTGCTGCCCAACAACGTGTGGACCTCCCTGGGCCCCGTCGCCAACGGGGAGACCGAGGCGGTGCGGCTGCGCGCGGTCCGGGCGGGCCTGCGCCTCACGGTGTTCGGGGTCGACAAGTTCCCGCGGATGACCGACTACGTCGTGCCGAGCGGGGTCCGCATCGCCGACGCGGACCGGGTCCGGCTGGGTGCCCACCTGGCGTCGGGCACCACCGTCATGCACGAGGGCTTCTGCAACTTCAACGCCGGCACCCTCGGCACCTCGATGGTGGAAGGCCGTATCTCCCAAGGTGTTCTGGTCGGTGACGGCAGTGACATCGGCGGCGGGGCCTCGATCATGGGCACCCTGTCCGGTGGCGGCAAACAGCAGGTCTCGATCGGCGCGCGATGCCTGCTGGGCGCGAACTCCGGTCTTGGCATCTCCCTGGGCGACGACTCCGTCGTCGAGGCGGGCCTGTACCTGACGGCCGGCACCAAGCTGACCCTGACGGAGGACGGGGTCACCCGCACGGTCAAGGCCGGCGAACTCTCCGGGGCGAGCGGGCTGCTCTTCCGGCGGAACTCCCTCACCGGAGCGGTCGAGGCGGTGCCGCGGTCCAGCTCCTGGGGTGGGCTCAACGCGGCCCTGCACGCCGGCCAGTAAGACCACACCCCTGTTCCCGCGCACGTTGTTGCTCCTCGCGCACGTAGTTACGTGCGCGAGGAGCAACAACGTGCGCGGGAACGGAAGGTTTTAGCGGGTCAGCCGGTCGGCGGCCGCGGCGACCTTGGCATCGGTGGCGGTCAGCGCCACCCGCACGTGACGGTCGCCGGCCGGGCCGTAGAAGGTGCCGGGCGCCACCAGAATGCCCCGCTCGGCCAACCAGTCGACGGTGTCCGCCGAGGACTCACCACGGGTGCACCACAGGTACAGGCCGGCCTCGGAGTGGTCGATGGTGAATCCGGCCTCGCCGAGGGCCTCCATCAGCACCGCACGTCGGTCGGCGTACCGGGAGCGCTGGGCCAGCACATGTCCGTCGTCGTCCAGGGCGGCGACCGCCGCAGCCTGAATCGGCCCGGGCACGATCGCCCCCATGTGCTTGCGGATTCCCAGCAGGGACTTCACCAGGGACGGATCCCCCGACACGAACCCGACCCGGTAGCCGGCAAGGTTGCTGCGCTTGGACAGGGAGTGCACCGCGAGCAGGTTCGTGTGATCCCCACCCGAGATCTCCCGGTGCAGGATCGAGATCGGCGACACGTCCCAGCCCATGTCGATGTAGCACTCGTCCGAAGCCAGGATGACACCCTTGGAACGGGCCCAGGTGACGAGATGCCGCAGCTGTTCCGGTGAGGTCACCGCCCCCGACGGGTTCGACGGGGAGTTGATCCAGAGCAGTTTCGGGGTGGCCTCGGCGAAATGGGCCGGGGTACTTCCCCGCTGCACCGAACACCCGGCAAGCAGGGCTCCGACCTCGTAGGTCGGGTAGGCCAGCTCCGGGAAACCGACGATGTCGCCGGCTCCCAGCCCCAGCTGGAAGGGCAGTGAGGCAACGAGTTCCTTGGAACCGACGGTGGGCAGCACCGCGCCCTCGGCGAGGTCGGACACCCCATGGGTGCGGTCGAGCCACGCACAGAAGGCCTTGCGCAGGCCCGGGGTCCCGTACGTGGCCGGGTAACCCGGCCAGTCGGCGGCGTCGGCCAGCGCCCGGCGAATGGCCGGGGCCACCCGGTCGACGGGGGTGCCGACCGACAGGTCGACCAGTCCGTCCGGGTGGGCCAGTGCAGTTTCCTTGGCCGCGATCAGCGTGTCCCAGGGGAATTCGGGGAGACGCGAGGCCCATGTTCCCGTTGCAGGGATCACGGTCAGTGCTCCTCACCCATCGGCGGAAGGGCGGCGACCATCGGATCGTCCTTGGCGATCTTTCCGGTCTTGGAGGCACCACCCGGGGAGCCGAGGTCGTCGAAGAAGTCGACGTTGGCGCGGTAGTAGTCCTTCCACTGCTCGGGCACGTCATCCTCGTAGAAGATGGCCTCGACCGGGCAGACGGGCTCACAGGCGCCGCAGTCCACACACTCGTCGGGGTGGATGTACAGCATCCGTTCGCCCTCGTAGATGCAGTCGACGGGACATTCCTCGACACAGGCGCGGTCCAGGACGTCGACGCACGGCTCAGCGATCACATAGGTCACAGCGGCACTCCACAGCGTTCGTTCTTGCGAATTCGTACTCTCGACAGGTTCGTTCTCGGGCAGGCTTCGTCTTGTGGATCCAGCTGTGCTCTCCCCGGTCGGGTCGGCGGCCGATCGGGGTCAAGACTCTAGTATTCCCTGCCGAGCCGAGACTATGTTAATGGACCTGCTGCGCCGCCCCGGGGACCTTCAGACTGCTCGGCCCTGATCTTCGCGGCGAGGTGGTCACCCCAGATCCCACCGAGGACACCGGCCCCGACGAGCGCGCCGATGGCCAGTTGCACGGTCAGCCGCCAATCCCGGGCCACCAGCGGATAACCGAAGTAGCCGGGCACCAGGCTGCTGCCCAGGTACGGGGCGAACGCCAGGTAGCCGACCAGCAGAAACCAGATCAACAGGGGCGCGGATGCGGCCCACAGCGACCCGAGCAGTTTGTAACAGGCCCGGATGGCCCAGACCAGCACCACACCGACCACCAGCGCACTGATCGGGAAGGGGGTGGAACCCAGGTAGGACGGCAGGAAGGCCAGGCTCAGCAACGTGGCGACCACCACAAGAAGGCAGCAGAAGGCGACCAGCAGCCAGTCCGCCGCACCACGGGTCGCGACGGCTCCGGCCGGGGTCTGCTCGGGTCCCGGCGAGGGTTCCACCGCGGCGGTCATACCGTCAGCCCGGCGAAGAGGTCCTGGGCCACCGGGCCGGAGGGGAACGGGGTGCCGGACAGCAGCCGGAAACTCTCCTGTGCCAGCAGCGGCTGGGCGATGTTGTTCGAGAGGGTGAACCCACCGGGGATCAGGGTCAGCTGGGTGCGGTGGGCGGCCAGCGCGGCCAGGTGGGCCTCGGCCTCTACCGCGATGTCGATGGTGACGTCGGTGGTCGTGGACAGGTACCCCAGATCCTCGGCGGTCGGTTCGAGCAACCCGTCGGGGGTGACGAAGTCGGCGAGGGCCTGCTCGATCACCGCCGCACCCCGCCCTACGGCCAGCACCCGGGGCACGCCTGTCCGTTCGGCCGCCTCCAGACAGATCCGATGGGCCGTCACATGGTCGGGATGGCCGTAGCCGCCGTCGGCCTCGTAGGTCAGCAACACGTGCGGGCGCACCTCGGTGATGACGGCCACCATCTGGGCCACCGCCTCCGCGTGCCGCGGGCCGTCGACGCCGGCGTGGATGAAGGCCCGCGGGTGCTCGGCCGACGGGGTGCCCACCATGCCGGAGTCCCGGTAGCAGCCGAGGCCGCCCAGGAGCCGGTGGTCGGTGACGCCGAGGGCGGAGCAGGCGGCGATCAGTTCGGCCAGCCGGTAACCGCCGAGCTGGTCGGCCCCGTCGGCTTCCAGTCCGTGCAGTTCGGGGGGGATGATCTCCCCCTCCTCGCCGAGGTTGCACGTCACCAGCGTCACCTGCGCACCGGATCGGCGGTACCGGGCAAGGGTCCCACCCATGGTGATGGACTCGTCATCGGGGTGGGCATGTACCGCCAGCAGCCGCCAGGTCATGGTTCGAGCCTAGAGGTTGGCGGGACACCCCCACGCCCGCTCACCCTCCCCCAACCGCGCTCCGCCCCGACAATCGCGCTCGCTGCATCACGCGCGGTAGTCGGGGCGGAGCGCGGCCGGCGGAGCGCGGTCGGTGGAGCGCGGGGGACGGGGGGCCGCCGTGTCACGATGGACCGATGAGGGCAACCCCGGATCCGGCACACGGCGCACCGCACACTTTCCGTCCACGGACCGGTCTGTTCGCCTGTGGTCTGTGGGTGGTCCTGGGTGTGGTCTGGCTGGTGTTCGCGATCAAGGGCGGGGTGGGCCAGTTCTTCACCGAACTGCCGATCGTCGTTTTCCTGTCCACGGTGGTCTGGGGCACCTGCGGCCGGCCGGTGGTGGTGGTCTCCGAGGACGAGGTGCTGCTGAAGAACGTGGTGCGTGACGTCCACATCCCGTGGGCGGCCCTCGACGGGATCGCCACCCAGTACGCCCTGGCCCTGACCACCAAGGACGGGAAGAAGTACAACGCCTGGGCCGCACCGGCCTCCGGTCGTTTCTCCGCCGCGAAGGTCAGCCAGGAGGATCTGCGTGCCCTGAAATGGCGGGAGTCGGACGGACCCCTGCCTTCCAGTGCCACCCTGCGCAGCGACTCGGGGGCGGCGGCGGCGATCGTCAAGCTGAACTGGAACCGGGCCAAGGAACGCCTCGCCGCGACGGCCGCACCGGGCACGTCGACGACGCCCGACCAGACCTCGGCCGAGATCCGTTGGGATGTGGTCACCCTCGCCGTTCTCGCGGTCAGCGGGGTGGCGAGTGTGATCGCCCTGGTGGCCGGCTGAGCGACCCCGGGTGAGTAGCTGAGCGACCCCGGGTGACCGGCCGGAGCACCGGCCGGCCACCCCTGAGCGCTACTCCGGGTCGGCCCCGGCCGCCAACAGGGTGGCCCTGCCCTCGCGCCGGGCCCGCTGCTGTTCGGGATCGGGCACCGGGGCGGCCGCGATCAGCCGCTTGGTGTACGGGTCCTGCGGGTTGAACAGGATCTCGGCGGCCGAACCGATCTCGGCCAGTTTCCCCTTGTGCAGCACCGCGATGTCCTTGGCCAGGATCTCGACGACGGCCAGGTCGTGGCTGATGAACAGGCAGGCGAACCCGTACTGCTCCTGCAGGTCCTTGAACAGTTCGAGCACGTGGGCCTGGACCGAGACGTCCAGAGCGCTGGTGGGCTCGTCCGCCACCAGCAGCTCCGGCCCCAGGGAGAGAGCGCGCGCGATGCCGACCCGCTGCCGCTGACCACCGGAGAGCTCATGGGGGTAGCGGTTGCGGTAGTTCTGCGGCAGCTGCACCGAGTCCAGCAGGGCCTCCACCCGGGTGTTCAGCTCCACCTTGCGCAACTTCTCGTGCAGGTAGAGGGGCTCGCCGATGGATTCACCGATGGACATCCGTGGGTTCAGCGAGGCCGCCGGGTCCTGGAACACGATCGCCACCTTGCGCCGCATCGGCCGGAGCTGTTTGTTCTTCAGCCCCGCGATGTCCACCCCGGCGATCTTCACCGAGCCGGAGGTGATCGGCAGCAGACTCACCACCGAGCGTCCGATGGTGGTTTTCCCGGAGCCGGACTCCCCCACCAGACCGAGCATGTCGCCGGGGGCGATGGAGAAGGAGACGTCGTCCACCGCCCGGAAGGCAGGCACCCGACCCCGGCCGGGATACTCCAGCACCAGGTTCGAGATCTCCAGGGCCGGAACGGCATCCGTGCGTTGCTCGAACCGGGCCTTGGCCGAGGGCCCCCCGGGAACCTCGAGCGCCGGCTGATCACCGGTGCGCGGCTCGGTGGTGGTGCCGGCGGCAATCGCGGCGGCCTCGGCGGTTTTCGCCGCCTCGGCCCCGAGGAAGGGCACCGCCGCCAGCAGATCCCGGGTGTACTCGTTCTTGGGTGCACCGAAGATCTCGTGCACCGGCCCGGCCTCGACGATCCGGCCGAGCCGCATCACCACCACCTGATCGGCCAGGTCGGCCACCACCCCCATGTCGTGGGTGATCAGCAGGATGGCCGAGTTGAGCCGTTGGTGCAGACTGCGCAGCAGGTCGAGCACCTCCGCCTGGACGGTGACGTCCAGCGCGGTGGTCGGCTCGTCGGCCAGCAGCAGCACCGGATCACAGGCCAGGGCCATGGCGATCATGACCCGCTGGCGTTGCCCCCCGGACAGCTGATGGGGGTAGCGGTCGAACCGGGCCTCCGGTTCCGGCAGGTCCACCAGCCGGAACAGCTCGATCGAGCGCTTCTTCGCCTCGGCCGGGGAGATCGGGAAGTGGGACAGCAATGCCTCGGCCACCTGGAAACCGACGGTCAGCACCGGGTTGAGGGCCGTCATCGGCTCCTGGAAGATCAGCCCGACATCCTTGCCACGGACGGACCGCAGCAACGACTCCTTGGCCCCGATGAGTTCCCGGCCACGCAGTTTCGCGCTGCCCTTGATCCGGGAGTTGGCGGCCAGCAGGCCGAGCAGTCCCATCGAGGACACCGATTTGCCGGAGCCGGATTCACCGACGACGGCCAGCACCTGGCCGGGCATGATGTCGAAGCTGACGTCCTCGGAGGCCATCACCCACGAGCCGTCCACGGCGAAGTCGACGCCGAGGCCACGCACACTGAGCACCGGTTCGACGGGCCCGGCAAGGGCCTCGTCGCCGGTGTGTTTGAAGAGATCGGTCATGGTGTTCCGCCCTACGCCTTCATTCGCTTCTGCCGCGGATCAAAGGCATCACGTAAACCGTCGCCGATGAAGTTGACCGCCAACGAGATCAGGACGATGAACGACCCCGGCCACCAGAACAGCTGGGGCCGGGTGGTCATCGCCTGCCGGTAGTCCTGGATCAGCTTGCCCAGGGAGGTGTCCGGCGCCTGGACGCCGAATCCGAGGAAGCTCAGCGCTGATTCCAACAGGATGGCGCTGGAGATCGTCAGGGTGGCCGACACGATGATCACCCCGACGGTGTTCGGCAGGATGTGCCGGAAGATGATCCGCCGCCCGGAGGCACCCACCGATCGCGCGGCCTCGACGAACTCCTTCTCCCGCAGGGAGAGGAACTCGCCCCGCACGATCCGGGCCAGGCCGGTCCAGATCACCAGACCGAGGAACAGCGCCAGCCCCCAGATGCCCAGGTTGCCGGCCTTGCGTACCAGCACCGCGGCGATGGCCAGGGTCGGGATGGTGATCATGACGTCGGTGAACCGCATCAGCACCGACTCGGTCCAGCCACGGTAGTACCCGGCCAGGGCCCCGATCAGGGTGCCGACCAGGGTGGCGATGACGCCGACCACCACGGAGATGATGAGCGACTGCTGCAGTCCGCGCATGGTCAGGGCGAAGAAGTCCCGGCCGATGTTGTCCTGGCCGAAGGGGTGCTCCCCCAGGCTGAACGGCCAGATCTTCAGGGTCGGCGCCCCGTTGGGCAGGTAGGTGGGCAACGGTGTCCTGTAGTCCCATTTCCACCAGCCCGGGATCGGGCCGAAGCCGATCGAGCTGAAGGCCAGGACGAAGATCAGGATGAACAGGATCAGCCCGCCCATGGCCGCCTTGTGCCGGATGAACCGGCGGAAGACCAGTTGGAACTCGGACTGGGCGGCCACCTTCTTCACCGTCGGTGAAGCGGTGATGATGTCGGTGTCCTGGCTGCCCAGGGTCGCCATCTGCAGTTCGGTGCTCGGCACCGACGCGTGTTCGATCTCCGGGATCTCGCCGGAGCCGTTATCGGGAGTTCTGTTGTCTGTCATGTCTCACCCCAACTTGATCCGGGGATCCAGATACGCGTACGCGATATCGGCCAGCATGTTGAATATGACCGTCGCAATGGCGGTGATCAGGAAAAAGGCCATCGCCGGATTCGGGTCGACGTTGGTGAGGGCGTCGGTGAAGAGTTTGCCCATGCCGTTCCAGCCGAACACCGTCTCGGTGACCACCGCCCCACCCAGGATCCCGGCGAAGTCGAAGGCCACCAGTGTTGCCAACGGGATCAGGGCGTTCCGGAAGGCGTGTCGCACGATCACGGTGCGGTTGTTCAGCCCCTTGGCCCGGGCCGTCCGCACGTAGTCCTGACCCATCACGTCGAGCATGCTGGCCCGGGTGTACCGGGTGTACCCGGCGAAGGAGATCAACATGATCGCCAGGGTCGGCAGGATCAGGTGCATCACCTGGTCGAGCTGTTCCACCCAGAAACCACCCTTGAGGTTGGGGGTGGAGGCGCCGATGGTCGGGACCGGACGGCGTTGGGTGGCCGCGAAGAGGGCCGGGTAGGCCTGCAGCAGCCGGTCGAAGACCATCAACAGGGCCACGGTGAAGCCGACGAGCCCGGAGACCCGGCCGGCGAGCTTGCCGATCTGACCACCCAGGACCCGTCCGATCAGCACCCCGAGCACCAGAAGACCGACGGTGGTCCCGATCAGCAGCAGCCAGCCTGCGTTGTTCAGGGCCTTCTGCAGCACCCAGACGACGATCGTCCCGGCGACGGCGGTGGCCACCGCCGAGGTGAGGACCGGGCGGGATCGCTGACTCAGACCGGAGAACAGCCCGGTCCAGCCGACGGCGGCGGCGATGGAGAAGATCCCCACCCCGACGATGCCGAAGTACGGGGAGGTGAAGAAGTCGGTGACCAGCAGCAGGTAGAGCATGCCGAACGTGGCCGCGAAGCCCGCGGCGAAAACGATCCCGGCACGGCGGATTCCGCCGCCGATCAGCAGGGACCAGAAAAGCCCGGCGATGATCGAGATCAAGGCCAGGGCCCCGTAGGAGAGGGCTGGATTCCCCAACCAGGTGTTCAGGTCGATCGCCACGTACTGCTTGAGCAGGGTGGAGACGAAGAAGACCGGAAGGGAGAAGCACAGGAAGGCGACGAAGGTGACGATGTAGTCGAAGACGCTGTACTGGCGCAGGGCCGTGATGACGCCGGTGACCACACCGAGGACCAGGGCCAGCACCGTGGCGACGAGGACCAGCCGCAGGGTGGAGCCGATGGCGGTCTGCAGCATCGGCAGCACGGGCTTGCTGTCCCGGTTGTACCCCAGGGTGCACTCGCTCCCGGGCCAGATGCACCGGCCGACATCCTGCAGCCAGTAGACGTAGCGCTCGGGGATCGAGGAGTTCAGGTGCAGGGACTGGGTACGCAGGGCGATCTTCGCATCCCGCGTGGGACCTCGCAGTTCCAGCAGATCGCCGAGCGGGTTGCCGGACAGGGCGACGAGCAGGAAGGTCAGGGCGGTGGAGGCGAGAACGATGAAAAAGGAGACGACCAGGCGTCGGACGATGAAGACGAGCACGAATCCCCCGATACGGGCGACACCGGCGTGGGCACCGGCTGGGAGTGGCGAGTGGTGCGGGCCCGGCCCGACGGTTGTCGGGCCGAGCCCACTGTAGTGCTGTGACGACCTGCCGGCCCGGCGAACCGCTGGACGCCGGGCCGGTCAGGTTCTCGCCGTTACTCCGCGGACTTCGTCCAGGTGGCAGCGTTCCAGCTGATGCCGTACTGGGTGGGGTTGAACACCGGGCCGGAGACCTTGCTGCTCCAGGCCGCGACCCCGGGGGTCGAGTACAGGACCGCGTTGTACGGGTCGGCCCAGAGTTCCTTCTCGAGTGCGACCTTCATCTGGTCGGCCTTGGCGCGGTCGACCGTACGGACGACCTCCTTCCAGACCTTGTCGACGGTGGCGTTGCTGTAGCCGCCGAAGTTCTGGTCCCCACCGGTGACGTAGATGGATTCACCGGAGGCGACCAGACCCGAGCCGGACCAGCCGAAGACGGCCGCATCCCACTGGCCGCGGCTGGACAGGGTGGTGAAGACATCCGGGTCCGGGGTGTCGATGATGTTGAAGCCCGCCTGATCACAGGAGGCCTTGACGAGCTGCACCTGATCGGCCCGCAGGGAGCTGGTGGCGGCGTAGGTGAAGCGGATGTCGTAGGGCTGCTTCACTCCGGCCGAATCCAACAGTGCCTTGGCACCCGGGATGTCGACGGTGTCGTAGTCGTGGGCGTTCGGAACCTGGGCCAGGATGCCCTCGTAGCTGGCCTGGGCCGGCAGGAACTCGCGCAGCTCGAGCAGCTGGGCGCCGTCGTAGACCGGCTTGGCGAACTTGTCGACCATCTCCTGGCGCGGGATGCACTTGAGGAAGGCCTGACGCACCTTGATGTCGTGGAAGGCGCCCTGCGGGGAGGAGTCGAAGTCGATGTGGCTGAAGCTCAACGAGTCACCCGTGACGTAGGAGATCTTGTCCGGCTGCGCCTTGAGCTGGGACACGACATCGGCCGTCGGGTTGGACGGGTCGAAGGCGTCGATGTCACCGTTGGACATCGCCTGCACCCACTCTGCCGGGTCGACCAGCTTGTAGACGAGGGTGTCGGTCTTGCCCGGGGTGCCCCAGTACTTCGGGTTCTTCTTCAGGGTCAGGTTGCCGTCGGAGGCGTTGTCGACCTGGTACGGGCCGGAGCTCGGCAGCAGCTTGACGTCAGGCAGGGAGGGCAGGTTCACCTGGTAGTTCCAGCCGGTGCTCCAGAAGGCCCCGACCTTGGTGATCGTGTCGATGTCCTTGTCCTGGATGGCCTTGACCAGCGCGGCACCGTTGTCGGCGGAGCTCAGGCCTGCCTGCTCGGCGGCGATGTGCGCCGGCATGAACCCGGAACCGAGGGACTCCCAGTCCGCGTACGGATCGGTGAAGACCATGGTGAAGGACTTGTCCCCGGCCTTGCCCTCGGGCATCTTGACCTGGGACCAGCCGTTGGTGCTGGCCACGTCGAAGGCCGACACGTCGTTGCCGGCGTCGTCCTTCTTGCCGGTCAGGAAGGTGCCGGAGTAGGCGGCCCAGGCGAGCAGGGCGTCGTCGAAGTCGATCGGGGTGCCGTCGGACCAGACCGCGTTGTCGGCGAAGGTGTACTTGACCGTCAGCGGGTCGTCGGAGGTCTTCTCGTAGGTGCCGAATTCGGTGTCCGGCTTGATGGTGCCGTCCGGTTGGATACGGATGAAGGCACCCTGGGTGACGTTGTCCACGTAGGCGCAGTAGACGCTGTTGGAGGCGGAGTTGTTGCAGTTGTAGCCGCCCGGGGTCTGCTCGAGACCGATGTTGATCGTGTCCGCGATCGGGGCGTTCGGATCCACGGTGTCCGACGGGGTCGCGGTGTCGCTGCCCTCCGTCGGGGTGGAGGTGTCACCGGTCGGCGTTTCGGTCGAGCTGCCGTCGGTGGGTTCGGCCGAGGTTGATGTGGTCGGAGTGGACGACGGCGTGCTGTCGCCCCCAACGCTTCCACCGCAGGCGCTCAGGGTCATGGCCCCGACTACGACTGCGGCGATCGACATGCGCCTGATCTTCAAACTTCCTCCTCGAAACGGGCCGGGGCTGTCGTCTCCCTTGCCTTCCCGCAGAAGTGTTTTCAGCAGGAGCCGTGGGCGAACCACGGACACAAGGCACAGCACCAGCATGGGTAGGCCATCTAGAAACCTAACCCTGCCGGGGGATGATCGCACCCCGGGGGTCCGATCGTTACGTACTCGATACTCGTCAGTAGCACCAGACCTCGGATTAACTCTTTCGAGGAATTTTCCGTCGTTACTCAACATTTTCCGAAGATTATTGATTCTTACGCTGGCTTTACAGTGAATTGTCCAGAGGTCCGACGTGTAACCGGGACTCATGCCCGGTCCGTCACCCACCGGCACAAGGGTGACGAACCGGACAGATCACCGGCGGTCGTTCACGCACCGCGAGCCCATCGACGGAACCGGTCGCGGAGTGCGCCCCGGAACGCCGATCGCCCCCGGAGCCGATGCTCCGGGGGCGATCTGTACCAGGGGACCTGAACAGGCCACCCGGGCGGAAGAGCTGCCGACGAAAAGGCTTGTCAGCGGCCGAGTTCGATATGCGCACCCGGGATCGCGTCGAGCAGCTTGCGGGTGTACTCCTGCTGCGGGTTGTCGAAAACCGAGTCGGTGGAAGCTTGTTCGACCAGTCTCCCGTCCTTCATCACGAGCACGTAGTCGGCGATCTGCCGGACGACGGCCAGGTCGTGGGTGATGAACAGGTAGCTCAGGCCCAGCTCGGTCTGCAGGTTGTTCAGCAGCTCGAGCACCTGGGCCTGGACGAGAACGTCCAGGGCGGAGACGGCCTCGTCGCAGATGATGACCTCCGGCTCCAGTGCCAATGCCCGGGCGATCGCCACCCGCTGACGCTGACCTCCGGAGAGCTCGTTCGGGAACCGCTGCATCGCCGAGGACGGCAGTGACACCTTCTCCAGCAACTCCTTCACCCGGCGGACCCGCGACGCCTTGTCACCGATACCGTGCAATCGCAGCGGTTCCTCGATGGTCCGATAGATGGAGAACAGCGGATCGATTGACCCGTAAGGGTTCTGGAAGATCGGCTGGACCTGACGGCGCAGGGCCATCAGGGCCTTGCCCTTGAGCGGGGCGATGTCGGAACCCTCGTAGAGCACCCGACCCTCCGTGGGCTCCAGCAACCGCAGCACCATCTGGGCCACCGTCGACTTGCCCGAACCGGACTCCCCCACGATCGCGGTGGTGGTGCCGCGCGGCAGCCGGAAGGAGACATCGTCCACGGCCTTGAAGTCGGATCCGCGGCCCGGTCCGGCCCCGCGGATCTTGAACACCTTCGTCAGGTTCTCGGCGACGATGACGTTCTCCACCCGCTCCTGCTTCGCCGCCACGTCGACCTTGCTGGTGGACGCCGACTGCAGGCGCCGGGAGGCCAGGGAGGGGGCCGAGGCGACCAGCCGCTGGGTGTACGGGTGCTGCGGGTTGCGCAGGATCTCCCGGGCCGGGCCCGACTCGACCACCTGGCCCTTGTACATCACCACCAGGTGCTCGGCCCGCTCGGCGGCCAGCCCCAGATCGTGGGTGATCAGCAGCACCGCGATGCCGAGCTGATCGGTCAACTCGTCCAGATGGGACAGGATCTGCTGCTGGACGGTCACGTCCAGGGCCGAGGTCGGCTCGTCGGCGATGAGCAGTTTCGGCCGGGCGGCCAACCCGATCGCGATCAGCGCACGCTGGCGCATACCGCCGGAGAACTCGTGCGGGAACTGCCGGGCCCGCCGCTCCGCATCGGGCAGCCCCGCCTCGGCGAGGAGTTCCACGGCCCGCTTGCTCGCCATCTTGCCGCGGGAGATGCCGTTGGCCTTCAACGCCTCCGCGACCTGGAAGCCGATCCGCCACACCGGGTTCAGGTTCGTCATCGGATCCTGGGGCACCAGTCCGATCGAGGATCCGCGCAGGGCGATGATCTCCTTCTTCGAGGCCCCGGAGATCTTCTTCCCCTCGAACAGGATCTCCCCGCCGGTGATCTTCCCGCTGCCGGGGAGCAGATCGATGATCGCGTGGGCGGTGGTGGACTTGCCGGACCCGGACTCCCCCACGATCGCCACCGTCTGGCCGGGGTAGATCACCAGGTTCGCACCGCGGACCGCCGGCACCAGTCCCTCGTTGGCCACGAAGGAGACGTCGAGGTTCTTGATCTCCAGCAGCGGCTTGTTCAGATCGAGGCCGTGGTTGGACCGACGCTCGACGGGATCGAAACCGGTCGGCTCCGCACCCACCGGGTCTGTCTGGAATATGGTCATCGCTTGCGCGCCTTCGGGTCCAGAGCCTCGCGGACCGCATCACCGAGCAGGATGAAACTGAGCACGGTGATGGCCAGTGCGGCTGACGGATAGAACAACATCATCGGGGCGGTCCGGATGGCCGACTGCGCGGAGGAGATCTGCGCACCCCAGGACTGCAGGTTCTGCGGCAGTCCGAGCCCGAGGAAGGACAGGGTCGCCTCGGAGACGATGTAGATGCCCAGCGAGACCGTCGCGGTGACGATCACCGGGGCCAGGGAGTTCGGGACCACATGCCGGACCAGGGATTTGAACCTGGTCGCGCCCAGCGCGGTGGAGGCGGTGATGAAATCGGCCCCCTTCACCGAGATGACCGCACCACGGGTGATCCGGGCGATCTGCGGCCAGCCGAACAGCGCCAGCACCACCACCACCCGCCAGACGGACTCGCTGCCCTTGTACAGCTGCAGCACGATGATCGCACCGAGGATGAGCGGCAGGGCGAAGAAGATGTCGGTGATCCGGGACAGGATCGAATCGAACCAGCCGCCGTAGAAACCGGCTAGGGCACCGACCACACCACCGACGAGGACCACCAGGATGGTGGTGCCGACACCGACGGTCACGGAAGCCTTGGCCCCGTACACCGCGCGGGCCAGCACGTCACAGCCCTGGATGTCGAAACCCCAGGGGTGGTACCCGGTGATGACCGGTGGGGTGCCCTTGTTGAGCGGGCTGCGGCTGAGCACGCAGTAATTCGGGTCCTCGCTGGTGAACACCCCGGGGAAGAAGGCGACGAACAGGACGAACAGGATCATCAGGGCCGAGATCAGGAAGATCGGGTTCTTCCGCAGCGAGCGCCAGGCGTCCTGCCACAGACTCGACGGCTCGGAGTTGGCCGACAGGGTGTCGGTCGCCTGCAACGGTGTTTCATCCGGATCGGCCAGGAAGTGGCCCTGACCCGGTCGGGGACCACCCGATTTCGTCAGATCAGACATAGCGAATCCTCGGGTCGAGAACGGCGTACAGGAGGTCGACGAGCAGGTTGCTGATCAGGAACACCACGACCAGCAGGGTGACCGTTCCGACCACCACCACCGAGTCGCTGGCCCGGATCGAGTTGTAGAGCAGTCGGCCGATGCCCTGGACGTTGAAGATGCCCTCGGTGACGATCGCGCCGCCCATCAGGGCGCCCAGATCGGCACCGAGGAAGGTGACCACCGGGATCATCGAGTTCCGCAGGACGTGGACGACGTTGACCCGTCGGCGGGACAGACCCTTGGCGGTGGCGGTCCGGACGAAATCGGCGCTGAGGTTCTCGGCCACCGAGGCCCTCGTCAACCGGATCACGTACGCCATGGACAGGGAGGCGAGCACGATCGCCGGAAGTATCAGGTTCTTCAACGGCGCGTTCGGTCCCGCCGTTGGTGACAACCACCCCAGTTTGATGCCCACCAGGAACTGCAGGATGAAGCCCATCACGAACACCGGGACGGCGATGACGACCAGGCTGGCGATGAGGATGGTGCTGTCGAAGATGCCGCCCTTGCGCAGGCCCGCGATGACACCGAGGGTGATGCCGAAGACGGCCTCGATGGCCAACGCCATCAGACCCAGTTTCACCGTGACCGGGAAGGCCTGGGAGATCGAGTCGATGGCCGGCCGACGGGTGGCGAAGGAGGTGCCGAAGTCCAGGTGCAGGGTGCCCTTGAGGTAGAGCAGGTACTGGACGATGAAGGGGCGGTCGAGGTGGTACTCGGCCCGGATCTGTGCCGCCACCGCCGGGTTGACCGGTTTGTCACCGAACAGGGCTGCGACGGGATCTCCGGGAAGCTTGAAAACCAGGAAGTAGATCAAGAACGTCGCACCGATGAAGACCGGGATGGTCTGTATCAGGCGCCGTCCGATGTACCAGAGCATCAGGGGGCCTCCGAGGAGATGTACTGCCGATCGGCCGTGGCCGACGGGCACGCGAGAGAAGTTGATGTTGCTGGACAGTTAACGCTGCCACGATCGTGCTCCGGCGGCGGAACGCGCCGGGCGGGCCGTATTTTCACTGGCCGGAGCAGGTTCGCCGTCGAGTCCTGCCCGGTGGGGCCGACCAAAAGACGCGGGGCGAGGGCTTGTCCGCCCTCGCCCCGCATCCCTGTCGTACTACAGCCTCACGACGTGCTCGGTGATCAGTTCTTGGTGATCTCGTAGTACAGCGGCACGCTGTTCCAGCCGAACTCCACGTTGGAGACCGCGGTGGAGGATCCACCGGTGACGTTGGCGTACCAGAGCGGGATCGCCGGCAGGTCCTTGAACAGGATCTGCTGTGCCTCGGAGAACTTCGCGGTGCCCTCCTCGACGGTGGCGGCGCTGGCGCCTTCCTTCATCAACTTGTCGAAATCGGCGCTGCTGTAGTCGCCGTCGTTGGATCCGGCACCCGTGGAGTACAGCGGGAACAGGAAGTTGTACATGCCCGGGTAGTCGGCCTGCCAGCCGGTGCGGAAGCCGCCCTTGATCTTGCGATCGGTGACGTCGGCACGCAGTTCGGCGAAGGAGGCGTACGGGTTGCCCTCGGCGTCGATGCCCAGGTTGTTCTTGATCTGGTTGCAGACCGCGTCGACCCACTCCTTGTGTCCGCCGTCGGAGTTGTACCCGATGGTGAACTTGCCGTCCCACGGGGAGATGGCGTCGGCCTGGGCCCAGAGGTCCTTGGCCTTGGCGGCGTCGAAGTTCAGCACGTCCGAGCCCGGCAGGGAGTCCGACCAGCCGGCGATGACCGGGGAGGTGAAGTCCTTGGCGGGGGTACGGGTGGAGCTGAAGATGATGCTGGTGACCTCTTCACGGTTGATCGCCAGCGAGATGGCCTGGCGACGCAGCTTGCCCTCTTCACCGGAGAAGTGGGCGAGCTTCTGCGGGATGGTGAAGGACTGGAACACCGCTGCCGGCTGGTTGACCGCACGGTCGCCCAGGTCGGTCTGGAAGGTGGCCAGCGCGTTCGGCGGGATGTTGTCGATCACGTCGAGGTTGCCGCCCTGCAGGTCGGCGTACGCGGCCTCGTACCCGTCGTAGAAGGTGAAGGTGACGCCGCCGTTCTGCGGCACCTGCCCACCGGTGTAGCTCGGGCTCGGGACCAGGTCGATCTGGGCGTTGTGCTGCCAGCCGTCGCCGCCGATCATGTACGGACCGTTGCCGATCGGGGCCTCACCGAAGGCCTTCATGTCGCTGAACGCGGCCTTGGGCAGCGGGAAGAAGGCGGAGTACCCCAGGCGCAGCGGGAAGTCCGACTGCGGGCTGGTCAGGGCGACGGTGAACTCACTGTCGCTGACGACCTTGAGGCCGGTCATGGTCTGGGCCTTGGGGGCGGGCAGGCAACCGGGGGTGCCGTCCTCGCCGACCGGGCCCTTGCCCTCTTCGCAGAAGCTGACGTCGTCGTAACCGACGATCGGCTCGAAGAAGCTGGCGGACAGCTGGGCGTTGGTGGCCAGGGCGCCGTAGTTCCAGGCGTCCACGAAGGAGCTGGCGGTGACGTCCTCGCCGTTGCTGAACTTCCAGCCGGACTTGAGTTTGATGGTGTAGTTCTGGCCGTCGGTGGACTCGATGGAGTCGGCGACCTCGTTGATCGGGGCGCCCTTGGCGTCGTAGTACACCAGGCCGGAGAAGATCAGGTCGAGGATGCGTCCGCCGCCGACCTCATTGGTGTTGGTGGGGATCAGCGGGTTCTGCGGCTCGGTGCCGTTGGCCAGCACGATGCCGGTCGAGGCGGCCGGCGGGGCGGTGTTCTCACCCGTGGTCTCGGAGCCGGTGTCGCCGGTCGGCGCGGTCGATTCACCCGTCGAGGCGTCGGTCGGGGCGGTGGAGCCCGCGGAGGTCGGTGCGGTCGCGGTGGGCGGCGGGGTGGAGGTCGAACCCGAATTGTTGTCACTCCCGCAGGCAGCCAGCGTCAGGCCGGCAACGGCGACGAGTGCAACCCCCTTGAGCCAACCCGCTCTTCCAGTACGTCGCATAAATCCTCCTTGGACTTGGGTCGGGCGCTGGTTGCGCCCACCTCACTGTGCTCGCTCCGGTTGCAGTTGGTGGCCTGCGGAACCGTAACGATTTGGTGGCAATGCGTGATCGGACCGCCCGTTCCCCGCCTACCCCGGAAGGTGTGCCAGGTTCGGGCAGCAGGGCCTGTCGGTAGTTGCCAACTCCCACTCGACAGAGCGGGAGGTTCGTTGGCTACCTCGGGTACCCATGAGTAGCTTTGCCGCCACGAGGATGCACTCTATTCATGTTTTGGTCGTTTCACACAAGTTGATGTTCGCCTTCACCGGAGGCCCCCAGACAGGGCCGGTACAACTCACACAGCCCCCACAAACTGCTGCGTAGGATGCCTCAGCCCGGCAGCGTCCAGGTCGGCAGATCGACCAACGGACCGCCCCACAGGAGTCGCAACGGATCGTCGTCCACCAGCAGGTGGGAGACCGATCCGGCGATGACGAACACCGCGGCCGGCTCGGCCACCGGCAGGTAGGGGAGCTGGTCCCACAGCGCGGCGTCCACCGCCTCCCGGGCGGCCATCAACGTCGGCGTGTTCGACATCGCACCCGCCCCGGAGACACCGGCCAACAGGGCGACGACATCACTGTCCATGGAGGGGATCCCGCCGTCGGCCGAGGCCGGGCACAACGGGAGGAGCTCGGGGCCGACGGCCGGGGCGCTGCAGCCCAGCGCAGCCGCGGCAACGGCGGAATCGGAGGCCCCGCGCGGCACCGAGTGGACGATCAGGTCGGCAGGCACCGGTGCCACCCCGGGGTCGATCAGGTCCGCCGTCGACAGTCCGATGAGATCGACGAGAACCCCGGCCCGGCCGAGCTGCCGCTGCAGCTCGCGGGCCGCGGCGGTGGACCGGACGTCCTCCACCGGGTAACCCACGGTGACCCGCAGGGTCTGATCGTCCCGTGAGTAGTACAGACCCGGCCGCGTGTACCCCGCCTCGGCGAAGGCGTCGGCGGCGGTGCCGGTCAACGGCAGGGCCGCGGTCGTCGGTGCCTGGGTGGCCGGCAACGAGACCATCGAGCCCACCCTGGTGAATCCGGACACCCGCCCCTGGGACCAGGCGGTCGCCAGCTGGTCGAGGTTCAGGGCCAGTGCGATCCCGCGACGGACGGCCAGGTTCGAGGTGACCGCGCTGTCGAGGGCGAAATCGATCCGGTCCACCTGTGGCAGCGGGACGGTGAACTGTTTGTCGGCCGCGTTGTCCGCCCGTAGCCGGATGAGGGTGGCCGGATCGGGTTGCAGGTAGGCCGCGTCGATGTCGCCGCGATGCACCGCGTCCGCCAGTTCCTCGGCCGGGCCGATGCGGAAGGTGACCTCGACCGGGCCAGGTTCCGGACCCCAGTACTTGTCGTTGCGCGCCAACACGATTTCGCCGTTGATCGGGTCGAAGGACTTCAGCTTGTAGGAGCTTCCGGAGACCGGGATCCCGTCTGCCAGCGCGCCGAGGAAACCGCCCGGCTGGTCCTTGAGGGTGCGGGCGGGCAGCAACGGGGAGAACAGGGAACGCCAGTCCCCGTACTGGGTGACGAACTCGACGATGACGGTCTTGCCCGCATCGGCCGAGCGGATGTCGGTGATCAGTCGGTAGCCACCGGGGTCGACGACACCGGGCTGGCTCACCATCTGCTGCCAGAGATAGGTGAAATCCTCTGCGGCGATGGGTGTTCCGTCGGCCCAGGCAGCGCTCTTGTTGAGGGTGTAGGTCACCGTGAAAGGTGCAAGGGAGGTCACCTCGACCTTGTCGACGAGGGCCGTGGACGAGGTCTCGGGACCGATACCTCCAGGGGGAAACACACTGGGCAGCACCAGGTTCGCCACCGCTCGCCCGGCCAAGGAGTACTGGGCCGCGACATAGGGGTTGAAACCGGTGACCGTCCCGTCGACGCCGATCACCAGGGTCTGGTCGTCACGGGGGGAAGGCCCGGGGTCCCCCTCGGAGGCCGAGGGCGACACCGGCGGCGGGAGATCCGGTGGGGTGCAGGCCACCACGAGGAGCAGGGCACACAGCAGGACGGCCAGCAGACCCCCGCGTGCCGGACGACCACGCCACCGGGAGGTCCTGGGCGGATGTGCCCCGACCCCCGGGGTGGACCCGGGGCGCTGCGATCGGATGGTCACCTGACCACCTTATGCAACACGCCCCGGGTCACCGAGCCGGTCAGCTCTTGCTGCGGGTGCGCGAGCGCGCGCGCTCGCCGGCGTTCAGGATGATCTTGCGGATGCGGGCGGCGACCGGGGTGATCTCCACGCACTCGTCGTCGGCACAGAACTCCAGCGCCTGCTCCAGGGAGAGGGAACGCGGCGGCACCAGGTGGACAAGCTCCTCGCTGGAGGACTTGCGCATGTTGGTGAGCTTCTTCTCCTTGGTGATGTTGACGTCCATGTCGTCGGCGCGCGAGTTCTCGCCGATGATCATGCCCTCGTACACCTCGGTGGTCGGCGGCACGAACATGGTGCCGCGCTCCTGCAGACCGAACATCGCGAACGGGGTGGCCTTGCCGGCCCGGTCGGCGACCAGGGAACCGGTCGGACGCGAGCGCAGCGGGCCGACCCACGGTCCGTAACCGTCGAACAGGGTGGAGGCGATGCCGGTACCGCGGGTGACCGTGAGGAACTCGGTCCGGAAACCGATGAGCCCGCGGGAGGGCACGTGGAACTCCAGGCGGACCCAGCCGGTGCCGTGGTTCGTCATCGTCTCCATGCGGCCCTTGCGGACGGCGAGCAGCTGGGTGACCTCGCCCAGGTACTCCTCCGGGACGTCGATGGTCAGACGCTCGAAGGGCTCGTGCACCTTGCCGTCGACCTCTCGGGTGACGACCTGCGGCTTGCCGATGGTGAGCTCGAAGCTCTCCCGGCGCATGGTCTCGACCAGGATCGCCAGGGCGAGTTCGCCTCGGCCCTGCACCTCCCAGGTGTCGGGACGCTCGGTGTTGAGCACGCGGATCGAGACGTTACCGATCAGCTCGGCGTCCAGGCGGTTCTTCACCTGGCGGGCGGTCAGCTTCTTGCCGCCGTCACGGCCGGCGAGCGGGGAGGTGTTGATGCCGACGGTCATCGAGATGGCCGGCTCGTCGACGGTGATCGGGGGCAGCGCCACCGGGTTGTCGGCGTCGGCCAGGGTCTCGCCGATGGTGATGTCCTCGAAACCGGCGACGGCGATCAGGTCGCCGGCGTGGGCCTGCTCGACCGGGACACGGTCCAGGGCCTCGGTGATGAGCAGTTCGGTGATCTTGGTCTTGGTGACGGTCCCGTCGAGCTTCATCCAGGCCACCTGCTGGCCCTTCTTCATCGTTCCCTCGATGATCCGGCACATGCCGATACGGCCGAGGAACGGCGAGGCGTCGATGTTGGTGACCTGGGCCTGCAGGGACGCGCCCTCGTGGTAGGTCGGCGCGGGGATGGCGGTCAGCAGGGTGTCGAACAGCGGGTCGAGGTTCTCCGCATCCGGGAACTCACCGTTGGCCGGCTTGTTCATCGAGGCCCGGCCGGCGCGGGAGGCGCAGTACACGATCGGGAACTCGATCTGCTTGTCGGTGGCGTCCAGGTCCATGAACAGGGCGTAGGTCTCGTCGATGACCTCGTCGATCCGGGCATCCGGACGGTCGGTCTTGTTGATCACGAGCACGACCGGCAGGTCGGCCTGGAGGGCCTTGCGCAGCACGAAGCGGGTCTGCGGGAGCGGTCCCTCGGAGGCGTCGACGAGCAGGACGACACCGTCGACCATCATCAACGCGCGCTCCACCTCGCCACCGAAGTCGGCGTGACCAGGGGTGTCGACGATGTTGATGATCATGTCGCCGCGGTGGACCGCGGTGTTCTTGGCGAGGATCGTGATCCCCTTCTCGCGCTCCAGATCGTTGGAGTCCATCACCCGGTCGGTGTGCGCCGAACCTTCGCGGAACGCGCCCGACTGCCACAGCATGGCATCGACCAGGGTGGTCTTGCCGTGGTCGACGTGCGCCACGATGGCGACGTTGCGAAGGTCGGAACGTTCCCTGATGGTGGGATCAGAGACGACGTTATCCGAGGCGTTGTTCAAAACCACGCGTGAAACTCCCAGCGGTCAGCAGCCGCTCTTTACGCGGTCAGCAAGAGATGATTTGCCACAACTTGCGAAAAAATTCGCCGGTGCAGCCCTCTTACCTTACCGGCGTCTTCGCTGTCCGCGAGCCATTCGGGGCCGGAACCGGCGGGAGGCCGATCACACTTGTGGCCGATCCGAGCCCTCCGGAGCCAATAGTTCGGCCAGGTCCGGCAGCAGCTCGACGTCGGCGGGGAGCCAGTGGACGCCGTCCAGCTCCGCCGCCGCCAACCAGGCAATTCGATCATGTTCGGCCGGTTCCGGGTCACCGGAGATCAGCTCGGCGAGGTAGGTGTGCAGCACCAGTTCCACGGCGAGGGGGACGGCCGGTCCGATCCGTCGGATCACCCGGATGTCCACCCCGAGTTCCTCGGCAATTTCCCGGACGAGGGCGTCCTGAGGGGTCTCCCCCGGCTCCACCTTGCCCCCGGGAAGCTCCCATTTGCCCGCCTCCCGGCGCGGATGGGTCCGCCGCGCCGCGAGCACCCGGCCGTCACGCACGATCGCCGCGGCCACCACCACCTGGTCCTCGTGGACGGCCAGGGTGACGATGCCCAGCAGGTGCCGCAGCACCGTCAGGACCCGGCCGCGGTGCAGGGCCGTCAGCACCGGGAGCCGGGAGCGGGCGAGGAACTCCGCCGTCACCACCGTGCCGGCGCCGGTGTCCGCCAGATCGAAGCGGACCCGCGCGCCGGCCAACCAGCCGGGCAGTTGGGCCGTCCCGACCACGGTCAGCTCCGGCGCCCCGCCCGGCGGGGTGCGGTCCACCTGGACCTGCAGCACCCGGGAACCGCGGCGGAAGCGGAGCCGGTCGCCCTCGACCAGCCGGACCGGGACCTCGGTGTCGGCCCGCAGGTCCGGGCGACTCCCGGTGAGCGTGTAGCCCAGGACGTGCGCGGTCCGGGCGTGGACGTCGAACCGGGCGAGGGCGTCGACGATCAGGGCGCCCGGCCGGTCGATGACCACGGCGGCGCGCAACGGCAGGACGGATTTCGGCACCCCACCAGCCTGCCACGTCCGGGCCCCACCCCCTGATGTTCCCGCGCACGTTGTTGCTCCTCGCGCGCGATGTTTCGTGCGCGAGGAGCAACAACGTGCGCGGGAAGGAGGCTGTTGGTCAGCCCGTGGTCAGCCCGCCAGGACCACCGCGTGGGAGCGGTCCAGCCGGAGGCGGACCCGGTCCCCGACGGCCGCACCGGCCTCGCTCGGTCCGACCGCGGACACCACCCCCCAGCCGTCGACCGTGACGGTGATCAGCAGGGACTCCGGCCGCGGCGAGACGCCGGTGACGATCCCGCTGATCTCGCCCCGCGGGTCCAGCCGCAGTGCCGACGGCCGCAGGGCCAGCCGCCCCCCGGCCGGGTCGTCGATGACACTGCTGTAGCCGATGAACCGGGCCACCCACTCCGAGACCGGGTGGTCCCAGACCTCGCGCAGGGGTCCGTGCTGGCGCACCTGCCCGGCCTCCATCACCGCGACGGTGTCGGCCACGGCGAACGCCTCGGCCTGGTCGTGGGTGACGAAGACCGCCGTCGTCCCGGTGGCGGCCAGGATCCCCCGCAGATCCATCAGCAGCCGGTCCCGCAGGCCCGCGTCCAGGGCCGCCAGCGGTTCGTCCAGCAGCAACAGGCGCGGCGCCGGCGCCAACGCCCTGGCCAACGCGACCCGCTGCTGCTCCCCGCCCGAGAGCGAGGCGACCTTCCGATCGGTGTACCCGGACAGGCCGACCAGCTCCAACAGCTCCTCCACCCGCGCCGACACGCCGCCGTCGACCCTCCGCCAGGCCGCCCTGGTGGCACGGTCGGCCGTCAGCCCGTAGGCGATGTTCCCGGCCACCGTCCGGTGCGGGAACAGCACCCCGTCCTGGAACATCAGCCCGAAGCCGCGCCGGTGCACCGGAACCCCGGCCAGGTCCTGCTCCCCGAAGGTGATCCGTCCGCCGCGCAGCGGTTCCAGACCGGCCACGGCCCGGAGCAGGGTCGACTTACCGCAACCGGACGGCCCGAGCAGCGCCAGGACCTGGCCCGGCCGGACCCGCAGGCTCACCCGGTCGACGGCGGTCGTGGTCCCGTAGGCGACCGACACGTCGCTCAGTTGCAGATCCATCAGAATGCTCCCATTCCGCCGACACCGGCTGCCTGCGTTGACTTCTGCCCACGACGACCGCCGGAGGCGAACCGGTCGACGGCGAAGACCACCACCGCGCACACCAGTGCGAGGATCACCCCGGCGGCCAACGCCATACCGGTGTTGGTCGCCCCCGGACGCGAGATCAGCCGTCCGATGAGAACCGGCAGGGTCGGTTCCTGGGGGCGGGCGAGGAAGCTCGTCGCCCCGAACTCGCCCAGGGCGACGGCGAAGGCGAAGGCGGTCGCGCCTGCCAGGGCCCGCGCCATCAGCGGCAGATCCACGGTGAGCCAGACCCTCCCGGGCGGCGCGCCGAGCACCGCCGCGGCCTGCCGGAGCCGGTCGTCGGCCGCCCGCAGCACCGGCAGGATCATCCGCACGACCAACGGTGTGGCGACGAGCGCCTGGGCGATGGGCACCAGCAGACCGGACTGGCGCAGATCGAACGGCGGCCGGTCCAGGGCGATGAGGAATCCGAAACCCACCGTCACCGCCGACACCCCCAGCGGCAGCATGAACATCCCGTCCAGGAAGCCGATCACCCGGCGGGGCAGGCGTTCCCGTGGGCGACGGGCGAGGACGACCGACAGCGCGATCCCCACCGCAACCGCCAGCGCGGCCGCCGTCACCGCCGAGGACACGGAGTTGCCCAGCGCCTCCCAACCGGACACCAGCAGCAGGTTCCCCTCCCCCAGCGACCCGAGGGCACGGTAGTTGTCCAGCCCCCAGCCGTCGGCGGTCTGCAGGGAACGGACCAGCAGGGTGCCGATCGGCACCACCACCAGCAGCAGGGCGGCCGCGGTCACGACGACCGCCGGGAGGTCGGCCCACCGCAGGGCACGCGCCCCGGAGCGCGCCTCCCGCAGTTTCAAGGTCGCCTCGGTACGCCGCCGCACCCGGGCAGCGACGAGGAGCACCACGGTCACCAGGACCAGCTGGGCGATCGAGAGCACGGCGGCGGTGGGCAGATCGAGCATCTGCGTGGTCTGCCGGTAGATCTCGGTCTCCAGGGTGGAGTACTTCGTGCCGCCGAGGATCAGCATGATGCCGAAACTCGTGGCGCAGAACAGGAACACCATCAACATGGCCGCTGAGATCGCCGGGCCCAGGGCCGGCAGGGTGATGGTGAGGAACACCCGGGTGCCCCTGGCCCCGAGGGAGCGCGCCGCCTCCTCGGTCCGCCGGTCCAGGTGGGCCCAGGTACCGCCGACCGTCCGCACCACCACGGCGTAGTTCAGGAACACGTGGGCCAGCAGGATCGTCACCAACGAGCCGTCGAGACCCCAGGAGCCCAACGGGCCGTTCTGCGCAAACAGGGTCCGAAAGGCAAGGGCCACCACCACTGTCGGCAGCACGAAGGGCACCGTCACCACCGCACGCAGCAGGTTCCGACCGCGGAAGGAGCAGCGGTACAGCAGGTACGCCCCCGGGATGCCGACGGCGACCGCCAGGACCGCCGACAGCGCCGCCTGCCAGACGGTGAACCACAGGATCCGGCTGAACCGGGGGCGGGCGAGCACATCGCCCACCCCCGAGAGGTCGAACCCGTCCGGGCCGACCAGGCCACGCCCGATGAGAGAACCCACCGGGTAGAAGAAGAACAGCCCGAAGGCGAGCACCGGCACCGCACCGGCGAGGATCAGGCCCGCCAGGCGCAGGTTCCCGCTCAGCCCTCGAGAAGGTCTGACCACTGCTGGATCCACGCCTCGCGGTTGGCCGTGATCTCGGCCGGGGGCAGGGTCGCCGGATCCTTCGCCGGGGTGGCGTACTTGACCCAGTCGGCGGGCAGGTCGACCGATCCGCTGACCGGGTACACGTACATCTGGGTGGGGATGTCCTGCTGGAAGGCCTGGGACAGCAGGAAGTCCACCACCTTGCCGGCAGCGGCCGGGTTCTTCGCCCCGGCCAGCACACCCGCGTACTCCACCTGGCGGAAGCAGGTGTCCAGCAGCGCACCGGTGGGGGCCTCGGTCATCCCCTCGGTCACCTCGTAGGGCGGGGAGGAGGCGTAGGACAGGACCAACGGGCGTGCGCCCTTGCCGGAGGAACCGGAGAAGTCCACGCTGTAGGCGTCCGACCAGCCCGAGGTGACCTTGACCCCGTTGTCCTTGAGGGACTGCCAGTACGCAGGCCACCCGTCGGCACCGAAGTGCGCGACGGTGGCCAGCAGGAAGGCCAGGCCGGGCGACGAGGTTGCCGGGGACGGCGTCACCAGCAGGTCCTTGTACTGGGGTTCGGCCAGGTCCTCGAAGGTCACCGGCTCGGGGATCTTCTTCTCGGCGAACCAGCGGTGGTCGACGTTGACGCAGACGTCGCCGTAGTCGACGGCGGTCAGCCGGTCGGTGTCGTCGACGGCGTACTTCCCGGCGCCGTCGGCGAGCAGACCGGAGGTGTACGGGGCCAGCACACCGGCGTCCAGGGCGCGCGAGGCGAAGGCGTTGTCGATGCCGAAAACCACGTCACCCAAGGGGTTGTCCTTGGTCAGCACCAGTTGGTTGACCATGGCGCCGGAGTCACCCTGGGCCAGGACGGTGACCGTGATCCCGGACTCGGCCTCGAAATCGGCGAGCACCTTCTTGTCCACGTTGAAGGAGTCGTGGGTGACGAGGGTGACCTCGCCGCCCGCTGCGGCCTCGGTCGATCCGCCGGCGGTGGCCGGGGCGGCATCGGTCGTGGCTCCGGTCGTACCCGTCGCCTCGCCGGTGGCCTGGGCGGTCGACCCGGTCGTGACGGCAGCGCTGCTCGTGGGTGAGGCGCTGCTCGTGGGTGAAGCGCTGTCGTTCCCTCCGCAGGACGCGAGCAGGACGAGGGCGCCGACCGCACCGAGGGCCGTCAGTCGACGACGTCCGGCGGACCTGCGCGGGTGGGTGGGAGATGCTCCCAGATGGCGGTACATGTGCTCCTCCGAGGAATTCGGTAAGCACGGGCAAACAGTTGTGAGAGAAATGCGACGTCCCTGCGCCGGCATGATCCGGATCAGGTTCGACGGTCAGGGGCTTCGTGCCCCTCTCTCAGCCCGGCGCACCGGACTCCCGTGTCGTTGGCCGACTCTACTCGCCTGGACACCACGGCCACGACCACGAGGGTGGCCAGCCCCAGGATCGGGTAGACGGCACCGAGCCAGGCAGCGAGCCCCGACCGGGAGGCCACGGTGAAATTGTCCGGCGCCGCCACCAGGAAGCTGATCAGGAAGCTGAAACCGGCCAGGATCCAGGCCGTCGCGAGGCCGCGGACGACCGGCAGGTTCCGCCGCGCCCCCAACAGGCACCACAGGATGATCGGCAGGGCCCAGACCCAGTGGTGGGACCAGGAGATCGGCGACACCAGCAGGCCGATCACCTGCACCACGAGGAAACCGGCCAGCCTGTCCCCCGCCCGGACGGCGAGCAGCAGGGCGTACCCGCCGATCGCCACCGTGATCACCGAGCCAACGATCCAACCCGCCGGGAAGTCCTCCCGGCCGACGATCCGGGCCAGCGCCCCGCGCCAGGACTGGTTGAGGGTGTTGAACACCGGCCCGGTACGGGCCGGGTCGAAGATCAGCTCGCTGAAGTACCGCTTCGTCTCCGGGCCCAGGACCACCGCCCCGATCGCCACCGTCACCGCGAAGGCCGCGACACTGGCCACCGCGGCGGTCCAGCGCTTCTGGGCCAGGTAGTACAGGCCGGTGACGGCGGGTACCAGCTTGATCCCCGCAGCCAGTCCGACCGTGGCACCGGCCAGCCATTCCTTGGCGGCGACCGCCCCGGCCAGCAGGAGCACGGCGAGGAACAGGTTGATCTGCCCGTAGTTGAAGGTGGTGCGGACCGGTTCGAACCACATCCCCAGGGCCGTGGTCACCAGCACGATCGCACGGACCCGAGCCGGCGGCAGGTTCCCGCCGGGTCCGCTGCGGCCCATCAGCCGCAGGGTCAGGGCGACGATGCCGGCCAGGGCGGCCACACTGGCGATCTGCCACAGCACCCGGGTGAGGGCGAAGGGCAGCACCGACAGCGGCAGGAACACCAGGGCCGCGAAGGGTGGGTAGGTGAACGGCAGGGCCACGTCACCGGTCCGCGAGACGCTCCGGCTGACCGAGTCGTAGAGGGTGCCGTCCAGGGACCAGCGGGCGCCGTCCAGGTACACCCGCAGGTCGATCATCCCGAACGGGTCGGAGCCGAGCAGGGAGACGACGACGTGGGCGAGCATGCTGACCGCGAAGAGGGCCGCCGGTGCCCAGGACGAGCGCATCAGCCATCGAACTGCCCGCACGCGTTGCACCCTCACCGTCACATCCGCGACCGGCCGGCCGCGGATCTCGATGGTACGTGCCCGCTCCCTCGAACCACCCTGCGGTGGGATATGCGCAGGTGTGAGCGCTC
>QXCQ01000231.1:0-150 GCA_003576535.1 Nakamurella silvestris
TAATGTTCTTCAATAATCAATGCTTGTTTAGCAAGCTCTTGAAGCTCTAAATCATTAAGAGCAAATTGTTGGCGATCTGCTTTTTCAACATCAACCACAACGACAGATTTACCTGCAGCACCTTCTTCGCCATAAATCATTTTTTGGTGT
>QXCQ01000231.1:166-1463 GCA_003576535.1 Nakamurella silvestris
GATTGACTGCACCTTGAACAACCATTTCACCTAAACCATAAGAAGCAGTAATGAAAACTGCTTCACGGAAACCAGATTCTGTATCGAGTGTAAACATTACACCCGCAGCACCAGTTTCAGAGCGAACCATACGTTGAACGCCAGCAGAAAGGGCAACGATGTCGTGTGCAAAGTTTTGGTGTACACGGTAAGCAATCGCACGGTCATTATAAAGAGAAGCAAAAACTTCTTTAATTGCGATCAAAACGTTATCGATACCACGAATGTTCAAGAAAGTTTCTTGTTGACCAGCAAATGAAGCATCAGGTAAATCTTCAGCAGTCGCAGAAGAACGAACAGCAACTGCAATGTCAGGATTGCCATTAGAAAGTGCAGCAAATGCTTCGCGAACTTCAGCCTCTAGACCTGTAGTAAGTGGAGTTTCTACAATCCATTGGCGGATTTTTGCGCCAGTTTCAGCAAGTGCAATTACATCATCAACATTTAATGTTGCAAGTTCTGCATTGATTTTAGCATTTAAGCCACTTTGCTCTAGGAATTCGCGATATGCATCAGCAGTCGTTGCAAATCCACCTGGTACAGATACGCCAGCATTTGCTAAATGACTGATCATTTCCCCAAGTGAAGAGTTTTTACCACCCACGATCTCAACGTCGTGTTTACCTAATTTTTCCAGACCGATTACGCGTGCTTCCAAAGTTGTTACTCCACTTATGCAGTATTAATCACTATCTTGGCATGAAATTATAACAAAAAACTTAGCATTTTGATTCAACTAAGTGATAGTCATGTAAGATGGGCTTACTATAAAGATTATACATCGCTAAGACAAATGTTTGAGGAGATTTTTAATGTCAGAAAGTAACCAAATAAAGCGGAGCGTATTTTTTATTTCTGATGGTACGGCGATCACAGCTGAAACCCTTGGGCATTCATTATTAGCGCAATTTCCCCATGTAAAGTTTGATATTCATATCATTCCCTACATTACATCTGAAGAAGCGGCGATGAATGTGGTCGAAGAAATCAATCGAAGAGCTGATAAAGATGGTCAGCAACCATTGGTATTCGATACTTTGGTTGACCCTTATGTGCGTGACATTATTAATACTGCAAATGCAGTGAATCTTGATGTTTTTGAAGGGCTTATTAGTAAGTTGTCTGATGTTTTAGGAACTCAGCCTACAACTTTAGTCGGACAAACCCATGCTGTAACCGATTCTGAGTCTTATAAAGCACGTATTGATGCTGTACATTTTGCTTTAGACAATGACGATGGTGCGCGTACGCGACATTA
>QXCQ01000024.1 GCA_003576535.1 Nakamurella silvestris
AAACGGTTGGTAAAGTCTTCAGCACCTTCAATCTTTTCAAATTGTTGAGGTTGCCAATCTGCAAGGAAGGGCTTACTGACTGTTGCTGGTTTAATATCACCAAAACGAACATAAATCGGTAATTTACCATTCATCAAACGTAAAATTTGTGGATTGTTGAAAGCCAATACATCCGCTTGTTCAACTGCTGCAGCTATAACAGCTGCATATTGATTTGGGAAATTCTTTTGTAAAAGCGCAGATAGACCTAAATATAATGCTCGATTTGAAGCTTTATCTCCCAAACGCTCACCATAAGGAGGGTTGGTGACAACAAAGGATGTTTTACCTTCAGCATGGAAGTCTGGCCAATCTGCTAATGTCCGTTCTTCGATTTGAATTTGATCGAGTTGCTGTTCGAAACCTGCCGCAATAATATTTTGCTTGGTGGCTTTTACAGCTTCCCAATCTGCATCATAAGCATAGAATTTTGGTAAAGGTTGTTGTAATGCGGCTTGATGACGGTCTGCGGCTTCAGCTTTGATCGACATCCAGAGTTCATGGTCATGCCCATTCCAACCATTGAAACCAAAACGACGGACTAAACCTGGCGCACGGTCAGTCAGAATCATTAGTGATTCAATGATAAACGTACCTGAACCACACATTGGGTCAAGTATGATTTCTGGGTGACGTTCTTTCAATTTGGCTTTTTGTAAAATGGCAGCGGCTAAATTTTCTTTAATCGGTGCATCGGTCATGTAACGGCGATAGCCACGCTTATGTAGAGAATCGCCAGATAAGTCTAGGCAGTAGGTATGTTCAGTTTTGCCTGCAAGTACATATATGGTAATTTCAGGTTGCTTAATATCAATGCTTGGGCGTTTACCCACTGCTTCCATGAAAGAATCAACCACGCCATCTTTGACACGTAAGGTCGCGAATTGAGTATTGACCTTGATATCACGTTCAACGTGTAGGCGAATGGCAAAAGTACTTTGTGGTGCAAAAATTAACGACCAATCAAAGTTGATCGCACCTTCATAGAGTTCTTCAGCAACGTCACGTGCATCATGCGTAAATTCAAGTTCATGTGTATGAATAGGCGTGAGCACACGTGAAGCAAGGCGTGACCACATACAAATACGGTAAGCATCTTCAAGTTTACCCTTAAAGACCAAACGTCCAGGAAATTTTTCAATATTTTGAATCCCTAAACCTTGAATTTCTTCTTGCAGTAAGGTTTCTAGTCCATCTGCACAGGTAACCCAATATGTAGAAAGACGCGGTTTCGAATTCATGAATATTTCCAAAGACATTAAAGCAATCTCATATTTTAGCGTATTTTGATGACGAAAACTTGTGGATTGTGCCAAGAAGATCGAATTTTTCCGAAAACCTTAAAATTCTTTCATGGATTGTGGTGATTTGCTTGAAATATATTCAAATATCCATATCTAACCAAGATCAAATCAAGAAATTTAAAAAAATGCTGAGTCTTATTCTTTCAATGTTCATTTTTTCACTTTCAATGTCCATATCGCCAGGACCTGTAAATTTAACCATTTTAACCAGCAGTATGAATTATGGCGCTAAACGCAGCTTTGGTTTTATTTCAGGCGCAACAATTGGCTTTACTTTGCTATTGGCATCAGTCTGTTTTGGTCTATATCAAATCATCGTGGTTTATCCTTTGCTATTGGATATTATTACTGTATTGGGTACAGTTTTACTGTTATGGATTGGGCTAAAT
>QXCQ01000123.1:0-129 GCA_003576535.1 Nakamurella silvestris
TGGCGGTAGAGGATTGCGGCCAGTGACTGGCGGTCGATGGTCGTTCCCGGCTTGAAGAGCGGTTTGCCGGTGGGCTGGGCGGTGCCGTTGGCCAGGCCCTGGTGGGCGAGCCATTCGATCTCGGTGTAG
>QXCQ01000123.1:265-71300 GCA_003576535.1 Nakamurella silvestris
ACGTCGTTCTTGGCGCGGACGAAGATCTGCTGGGTGGCGGTGGAACCGTTGACGGCGCGGACCGTGCCGGAGAAAGTGACGGTGTCGGTTGCCCCGGTGACCGTCAGATTCGTCGGGCTGCCGAGCTTGTTGACATTCGGTCCGACTGCGGCCTGGGCCGCAGTGACCGGGTGGGTGGCCGGACGGCGACCGGCCGAGGCCGGATCAAGACCGTAGGTGGCATCGGAGGCGGAGCCGGTGATGGTCACGGTGCCGGCAGCGGAGTTCTCGGTGGTGAAGCTGGTGACCGACGGTCCACGCGGGGTGGAGTACGGAGCGGCGGCAGCTGCTGCGGCGTAACGGATTCCAGGTGAGTTCTTGGTGTAGTACGCCGCTGCGCGGGTGTAGGCCGGGAAGAAGCCACCGGTGGAGGCGGTGCCGATCTCCCAGTTGAAGGCGGCGACGCCGAGCTTGTCGTAGGCCCAGTCGATGTCGTTACCGGCGTTGGGGTACAGGATCTCGCCGGCCCGGCCGGTGGTCAGGCCGTTCTCGAAGGTCTGGCGGAAACCGAGCGACCGGATGGCCTCCAGGTTCGGCGGGGTGTCGACGACGGAGTAGGCGTACGGGTAGATGTTCTGGTCGGCGTAGGAGTGCAGGGTGATGTAGACACCGGTGCGGTCCTCGGGAGCTGCGTTGGTGGTACCGACGTTGTAGTTGCCGTTCAGGTCGGTCAGCAGCTGGCTGAAGGACTTGGCCTCGGGCTCGGAGAAGGCTGCGGTGCCCTTGTAGGTCAGCGAGGAGGAGGTGGCCGAGGTGCCGGCCCCGCCCCAGTCGGTCCCGAAGTTGCGGTTCAGGTCGACGCCCGGCTGCGAGGAGGACCATGAGGTGCTGGTCTGGGTGTAGATGCTGTCGTTGACGTTCTTGCGCTGCCAGGCCTTGCTGGCGTTGACCGGGTTGCCGTCACCGGCGGCGGTCAGGCGGACGGTCGGGTCGGACAGTGCGTCCTGGACCAGGTCGATGCCGTCCGGGTTGTACAGGAAGACGACCCACACCTCGGTGCTGTCGAGCAGGCTGGTGACGGCCGGATCGGTGCCGTAGCCGTTCAGCAGCTCGGTGGCGTAGCGCCAGGCGATCTCGCTGGTGATGATCTCACGGGCGTGGGCCTGGGCGCCGAGGACGAAGACCGGCTTGCCGGCCTGTCCGTTCTTCCAGTCCGGCTGGTGCTGCACGTCGGCGGTCAGACGCAGGGCGACAAGGTCGCGGCCGCCACGGTTCTGGGTCTTGAGCCAGCTGTCGCCGTAGTCGACGACCTGGGCCAGCTCCGGGTACGCAGCGGCGACGTCGTTGCCGAACTGGTAGTAGGAGTCGACCGTGCGGTAACCGCCGAAGTAGGTCTGGTAGGTCTTGTCGGCCAACCGGCTGGGCAGCGGGTACGGGGCATCGGCGACGGCAGCGCGGCTCAGCTGACGCGGGGAGACGGCGGGCAGGGTCGAACCGTAGGTCTGCGCGTCGACGACGGTCACGCCACGCGCGGCGAGCTCGGCGGCAGTGGTCGAATCACCCAGCAGGGCAACACCTTCGGCGGTCTCGTTGACGATGTCGAGGTCGGCGACGCGGGTGGCGTCGGCGGCCGAGACGGTGTAGACGATGACATCGTCGTTGACCGGGGCGGCCGAGGCCGTGCTGGACAGCGCGGTGACGGACAGTACTGAGGTGGCGATGACGGCAGTAAGTGCTGCCGACAGAGATCGCCGGATGGTTCTGGACATGTGTTTCTCTCTGCTCGAATGGGGGGCGGACCTGTGCAGTGAAAGCGGTGCAGCGAAACATGCTGCGGGACACGACAATTCGGCTCGACGCAGGGCGGACCAATGAGACACCAATGGAATGCGCCCGAGACCGGAAAGGCGTGGGTGAGCGTGAACGGCGGAAATGAAGACCTGAAAGGCAGGCGGACCATCGGCGCATTCGACAGAAGACCGCCGAATTCGGCGGGCTACGGCAGGCGTCGGAATATCCCGTCGAGGCAGAATGCAGGGACGGGAAAGATGGTCACAACGGTGGTGAATTCAAACGGCCGGCGGGGCCGATGAACATCAACAGCCGCGACATCGCCCTTCGAGGCGGGGGTTCGGACGGCTGCTCGACATGGAACACGGACACATTCGCGTCACTTCCGACTCCTCTCGCCATGGGGAACGAACTTCTATACCAATCCTATCCAGATTGAATCGCGTGGGTCAAACCGATTCCACACATGAGACCCACACCACTTTCCGGTCCTTCTGGCAGGACCTGGCCGAGGTGCGGAACGGGCCGCGCCGCCGGATACTTCACTGATGCCCGATCTCCCGAGTTCGCCCCTGGATGCCGAGCCGCAGAAGGTGTTCCGGTCCGCCGAAGCGTTCCGAACCTGGTTGCAGAGCCACGAGAACCTGACCACCGGGGTGTGGCTGGTCCTGGCGAAAAAAGGTTCGGACCTGGCGACGGTGACCTACGCCGAGGCACTGGAAGTGGCCCTTGCCCACGGATGGATCGACGGCCAGGCACGCAGTCTGGACGAGCGGGCCTCACTGCGCCGGTTCACCGCGCGTCGGCCGCGCAGTCCGTGGTCGACCCGTAATCGGGAGATCGCCGAAGCGATGATCACCGACGGCCGGATGACCCCGCGAGGTCTCGCCGAGGTGCAGAAGGCCAAGGCGGACGGGCGTTGGGATCGTGCGTACGAGGGATCGAGGAATGCCACCCCGCACCCGGACTTCCTGGCGGCCCTGCAGGCCGATCCGGCGGCAGCGGCCTTCTACGAGACGTTGAACAGCAGTCGGCGCTACTCCATCTACTACCGGATCCACGAGGCGAAGCGGGAGGACACCCGGGCGCGGCGGATCGCCACCATGGTCGAGATGCTGGCCCGTGGGGAAACCCTTCGCCCCTGACCGCGCTCCGTCCCGACATCCGCGCTGGTTGCAGCGAGCGCGATAGTCGGGACGGAGCGCGGTTACCGGGGTGCGCGTGGTGCGGGTGGGCACACCATCTCGCGGTGGGATATGCGCAGGTGAGAGCGTTCACATCTGCGCATATCCCACCGGAGGATGCAACAGGGCACGCAGGAGCGGAGCGTGTACAGGGCACGCGCAGCATCGATCGTCCATCGAATGAGTGCGGTGATGGGCATCTGCGCGACGGCAGGCCACGGGGCAAAGATCTGAGCGGGCGACGAGAATCGAACTCGCGTAATCAGTTTGGAAGACTGAGGCTTTACCATTAAGCTACGCCCGCATCGCACCCGGTGACCGTCTCCGGTCGCTGTGTGCTGGTCCATCGTAACCGATGGAATGGGGTACTTTTGTCACGGCGGTCGGAGCCGTGTCGATCGGCAGTCACGGGGTGTAGCGCAGCTTGGTAGCGCATCCGCTTTGGGAGCGGAGGGTCGCAGGTTCAAATCCTGTCACCCCGACAGAGGTACTACTAGTAATCGGCCCCGGTCAGACTGCGTTCATGCGTCTGGCCGGGGCCGATCTTGTTTCAGCTACCACCGCCTGGGCTACCGCCCTACTACTGCCTGACGTCCATTGAAGGTCGTTGACGACCCCCCCAATCTCCCCCCAAAGTCGACTCATCCCCCCCAGAGCCCCCCCAAAGCTGGCCGGCTCGCGACCTCGATCAATGTGGTCGCCGACCAGCAGGTGGTGATCCCGGCCACAGCGACAACTACTACTCAACTAGTTGCGCAGTAGTTGTTTGCCGAACTAGACTTCTACCAGTAGTGCAGTAGCAATCCATTCAGGAGGAACCGCGTGACCAAGGGAAGATACGACGGCGACGAGTTCGTCGAGATCTGGATGCACCCGCGAGATCCATCCCGCCTGAGTGAGCTTCGAATCGCGACCGTCGGGTCGCAGGTCCAGCTTGCTCAGGCCGCCAGCATCTCTCAGCAGTACGTGTCCGGCATGGAGACCGGCCGACACGGGCAGGTCAGCCCGAGCATTGCCGCCCGGATCGCGCGCGCCCTCGGCGTCGCAGTCGACGAGATCTTCGAAGAACACGTCGCGGAACCCGTGGACCTGGCTACTACTTCCACCCGAGGCAGTGGTGCATCATGACGCGCGAGCCGATGCTCACGACCGAGGAAATCGGCGCGACCCTCCGGAAGACGCCACGAACGATCGCCCAGATGCTCCGCCGCGGGGAGATCCCCGGCGGCATGAAGATCGGCCGCCGCCACCTGCTCCCCGCCCAGGCGTTCGAGCACTACCTCGCCACCCAACCCCAGTCCAACCAGTGAAACGGCCTCACGCGGCTGCAACCGCGTGAGGCCAGAACCGCCCCAACCCATCAGGAGGAAGCAGTGACAACAACCCTATCCGCGCCCGGCGTGTCCTCGTCGCATCCGACGGCCGAGGTTCTGATCCGGGCCGCCGACCTCGACGACCGTGCCACCTGGCTCATCGCCCGGCAGTCCGGCGTGACCGCCACCGACTCTCGCGTCCTCAACGGCTGCCCGTATGCCAACGAGAACGTCTACGACAAGTACCAGTCGAAGATTCAGACCATCGACCCCACCATCGAAGAAGAGCAGGTTCAGATCGAGTGGGAACTCGGCTCCGACCTCGAACCGGTCATCACCAAGTTCGCATCCCGCCACTTCGGCGTCACCATGACCAAGGTCGGGATGCTCCGCCACGTCGAGCACAAGCACCTGCTGTCGTCCCCGGACCGGAACACGTCCGACGGAGGGCATTGCGAACTCAAGGCCACCGCCACCCACTACCTGCGGCGGTACCAGGATGAGACCTCCGAGTGGACAAACGAGGACCGGTGGACGCTCCCGCCTGCATGGCGGATCCAGGCGCTCCACCAGCTCATGGTGTCGGGCCGCTCCCACGTCCACGTCGCCGCGATGATCACTGACCGGCGTCGGTTCACCTACTGGACCGTCGAACGGGACGCCACCGAGGAAGCGATCATCCGGATCTTGGCTGACAAGTTCTGGTTCGACCACGTCGTCCCGCAGATCCCGCCGCCCATCGAGTGGGACACCGTCACCGTCGACGAGATGAAGAAGCGCTTCCCGGAAGCCGTGGTGCCGAGGACCGTGGTCGACGATCCGGCAACTGTCGTCGGGTTGATCGCCCGCCGGGAGCTGTTGAAGGGCCAGATCAAGGACGCTGGCGGGAAGCTCGACGAAGTCGAGAACCTCCTCCGCTCGGTCGCTGGCGACGCCGTCGAGGTGTGGGCACCCGGCGAGCAGAAGAAACCCCTCTTCAAGTACGGCAACGGCGTGTCCACCACCTATGACGCGAAGCAGATGGCCGCCGACCACGGCATCGATCTGGCGAAGTACACCCGCCGCACCCCGTTCCGTTCGTTCCGCTCGGTCATGAAGGTCGGTGCCTGATGGCGCTCGCAACCCGCAAACCGTCCGGCAAACCGTCCTGGCCCACCATGCTTATCGCCGGCCGCCCCGGCGGCGGCCGATCCTGGACCGCGGCCGAAGCCACCGGCTCTCCCCGGCTGGGTCGGGCCTTCTGGATCGAGATCGGCGAAACCGTCGCCGACGAATACGGCTCCGTGCCCGGAGCTGAATACGAGATCGTCGACCACGACGGCACCTACCACGGCATTAAGCGCGCCGTCGCAGCGGCCGCAGCAGAGCCATTCGAGAACGGACAACCCAACCTGATTGTGGTCGACACCTTCGGGCGGCTCTGGGACCTCCTTTCTGACGAAGCACAGGAGATGGCCAACCGCAGAGAGGCAGCCAAGGCTGCCCGCTACAAGAAACCGGCACCCGATCCAGACGCCGATTTCAACATCGGTACCGACCTGTGGAACCGAGCGAAACGCCGCTGGTACGCGGTGCTCGACATGCTCATCAAGTTCCAGGGACCGTCGATCTTGCTCTCCCGACTTGACGAGACCTCCGTAATGGATGCCGACGGCTATCCGACCAAGGAGAAGATCTGGAAAGTCCGCGGCCACAAAGACTTCGCCGCCGATGTCGATATCGTCATCGAGGTACGCAAATTCCGGGAGTTCACCCTCACCAAGGCTCGCTCGACGACGTGGAGCATCCCCGAGGGTCAAGAGTTCGTGCTTCCGGACTTCTCGATCGAGCGCCTGCTCGACCGCCTCGGCGTGGGTGCCGACACCGTCGGAACCCACAACGTGACCACCCTCGACCCGACCGCAGTCGACCCCGGCGTAGCCGAAGCGTCAGCCGAGAAGCCCACCGTGCCCGAGGACTTCGAGCTCCAGATCAAGGCCGCCGTCGGTGCCGACGACATGGAGAAGATCACCGCGCTGTGGCATCTGGCGAACCAGGCCGGGGACGAGCGGGCGAAGGCCGTGGCGACGGTGGCAGGAAAGGAAGTCAAGCAGCAGCTCGAGTTGCTGGCGAGGGCCGCTGCCGAGCAGGCCGCCGAACCGGACGGGCCTCCCCCGGCGGAGGCCTCCGCGCCCGCACGTGGTCGCGCCCGGCAAACGGTGAACGCATGATCGCCGCCGCCCTGGGGATCCTCGGGGCCGGTAGCGCTATCGGTCTCGTGCTGGTCCTGGGGGGCTACGCCCTGACCAACCGCGCTGGCCGGCACCTATGAGGCCCAGCTACTACGCCGATGACTCGGTGACCCTCCACCACGGTCAGGCCGTGGAGGTGTTGTCGAAGCTCAAGGCATCGAGCGTCGACTGCTGCGTCACCTCGCCGCCGTACTTCGGGCTGCGTGACTACGGCGTCGACGGTCAGATAGGCGCGGAGGAGTCGCCGGCCGAGTTCATCACCAACTTGGTGGCGGTGTTCCGAGAGGCCCGCAGAGTTCTCGCTGACGATGGCACCTGCTGGGTCAACCTCGGGGATTCGTTCGCCAGCTCTGCGTCATGGGGCCGAGGCGGAAGCTCTCAGCTCGAAGGCCGGAAGCACGACGCGGCGCAGATGTCTCGTCCCAGTCCCGAGAGGTCGTTCGGAGTGCCTCCGAAGAACCTGCTTGGCATGCCCTGGCGGGTTGCCTTCGCCATGCAGGACGACGGGTGGATCCTCCGCAACGCGATCGTGTGGCACAAGCCGAATGCGATGCCAGAGTCGGTCACAGACCGGCTCTCGACTCGCTACGAGATGGTGTTCATGTTCACCAAGTTTCGACGGTACGGGTTCGACCTCGATCCGATCCGGCAGGGCCACACGATGAAGCCTCAGCGTCGACCTGCTGGCCGACCGGTCGACGCGATTCCTGGAGGCATCGGCCAACCTCGACAATCCTGGTCGACCGCCGCGCGCGAGGACCTGGGCGTCGACGGGCACCCGCTCGGCAAGAATCCCGGCGATGTGTGGGAGATCGCAACAACACCGTTTCCTGGTGCGCACTTCGCGGTGTTCCCGCCGGAGCTACCGCGCCGGTGCATCCTTGCTGGCTGCAAACCTGGCGGCACCGTCCTCGATCCGTTCAGCGGATCGGGCACAACAGGCATGGTCGCCCTGCAGAACGGACGCAAGTACATCGGGATCGACCTGAACCGGGAGTACCTGGATCTCTCGCTGCGGACCCGCCTGTCCAACGGCGTCCTCGACTTCGCAGGTGAAGCATGAAGCCGGCTCGCTGCGGTGCTACCGATCGGGCTTGGTCGGCGAACGAGGCGCGGGATCCCCGGCCGTGCACGCTGCCAGCCTTGCACCCCGGCCAGCATCGGCACATGCGGGGTGGACACGCCTACAGCGAGTGGCACGCCATCGATCACACCTCAGCGATCCTTCCGGCGCTGACTGAGGTCGAGGCCGCCTTGATCAGCGTGTGGGCCGATGCGACCTGGGTGACTGCGGCGCAGTCGATCGTGTCGGGGAAGCCGGTGAGGCCGACCGCGCTGGGCGGGTCGATTGGTGAACCGTGGCTGGACCGTCCGGGCTCGGCGGCATGGGAGGTATTGCAGTCTCAGGCCTTTGAAGCTGACGGGACGGCTATCCGTGCAGGGAAGTACTACTCGCCCGAGACCTGGAATACGCAGAAGGAGTTCGACGCTGCCCGGCGATGGCGGCATGTCTGCACCTGGCAGACCGTGACTACCTGGCTCAAGACGTTTGCGCCGGAGGTGCGGGAGGAGGTCAGCCGGTGTCGGTCCGATTTCTACGCGGTCTATCTCGAGCGCGACGACGAGAAATGGGAACCGTGGCACACCATCGCAGACGGTGAGGCGCGGCGGGATCGCTACAACGCCCGCATGGCGGCCGGCGACCAGGCGGTGATGGACCGGTGCCAGGCCAGGTTCAAGGAGATCGTCGCCGAGTCGCTGCGGCCGTTCTGGGGCGACCAGCACACCTCCGTTCCCGCCGAGCCGGCCGAGCTTGTCGTGCACGTCGGGAAGATCGACCAATTTGCCCTGTTTGCCCTCACCACGTGACTGCCCCGAAGGAGGCTTACTGTTGCCGTCGAAGTTGAAGGATGAGCGGCTGTTCATCCGAGTCCACATCGGTTTTCCAGAGCACTGGAAGACCATCGAGCTGTCGGACAAGGCGTTCCGTCACCTCGTCGAGGCGTGGTGCTTCTGTGCCCGTAATTTGACGGACGGACGACTAACTTCCGCACAAATCAAGAAGCTTTTTACACCGAAAACCGTCCGCGAACTCGTGAAGGTCAGCTACCTGTATTTGGACGATTCGGGCGGTCAGATGCACGACTATCTGGACCATCAGATGTCCGCCCAGAGCGTCACTGACCTGCGCAGTAAGAGATCTCAAGCGGGCCGGAAGGGTGGCTTGGCGAAGGCGGCGAACCTAGCAAGTGCTAGCGGTTTGCCAGAGCAAAAAGGTAGCACCGCTGTACCAGATTTAGAACTAGATTTAGAACTAGAACTAGTAACTACAGAAGTGGTTACGTCTGTAGGCCGCCCGACCGCGTCGAGGGGCACCCGGCTGCCCCCGGATTGGGCACCGAACCGCGCCCTTATCGAGTGGGTCAAGTCCCAGTGCCCCGCCGTGAACGGCAGGGCCGAAACGGACAAGTTCCGGGACTACTGGATCAGCAAGTCCGGCAAGGACGCCACGAAGGCCGACTGGGACGCCACCTACCGGAACTGGATGCGCCGCGCCAACGAGCAGGCGCCAGGGCGACCAACCGGTGCGGTCAGCACCGCATCCACCGGAGATCAGCGCCTTGCCGCAGGCCTGGAGCTGCACGCCAAATATGCCGCCGCCGAGGCGGCCTCCGAAGCCCCTGAACTGGAGAGAACCCCATGAAACGCACCGACACCGTCAAGCTCTTGACGTACATTTCGATCCTCGACAAACGAACAGTCGGCGAGGCCGACGTCGAGATCTGGTCCGAGCTCATCCCGGATGACGTTTCCCTTGCGGACGCGAAAACGTCGGCGATGGAACACTTCCGCACCTCGACGAAGTACCTCATGCCCGCCCACGTGATCGGTTTGGCCTCGGCGGCAAGGTTGCGTCGCAAGGACCGGATCCTGACCGCCGGCCCGCCTGACTTCCCGCCGGAGCTGACCCACGCCCAGGAATGCGCCTACCGGCGAACGTATTTCGATGCGGTGGCGTCTGGGCTGCCCCGCGCGGAGGCCCTGGCTGCCGCTGACGGCCGCTACGGGGTCCGGCGGCCGGTGTTGGTCAAACGGGACATTCGGGCGCTGCTGGCCGCTCCTGGTGGCCGACCATGAAGCCCATCCCAACCGAGGCACTGAACACCGCGCTCATCGCGGTGGCTGCCGCCCAGGTGCACTCCCCCGAGCTCGACCCCGCCCAGGTGGCTCACCATTGGGCATTCGAGATCATGCGGCCCCGCCCGTGGATCACACCCGCTGAGGCCACTGACGCGATCCGGGATCACTACCTGGGTTCCGGGAAGGCCATGACCGGTCCGGTGCTCCTGGCCGCTGTTCGGGCCCGGCGCGCGGCGTTGGCGAAGGTCGCCGCCGTCCGCGCCGCCGTCCCGGATCCGGTCTCGGACGCCGAACGGGAGGCTGACCGGGAGTTCCTCACCGCGACCCAGGCGATCGCCTGCGAGTACTGCGGTGTCGAGGCCGGGTTTGCCTGCCGGAGCCCCTTCACTGGTGATCCGATGCGTTTCTCGCACGTCGCAAGGGTTGTCAGTGCGCAACGCGAGGCCGGCAAATGACCCGTCGGATCACCGCCATCGACGACCTGGCTGCCGCCGTCGACGACCAGGCCCACTGGGCCGAGCGCGCCCTGTGCCAGGAGACCGACCCGGACGCGTTCTTCCCCGAGAAGGGCGAGAACGTCAGCAAGGGCGCGAAGCGGGTGTGTGGCGCGTGCCCGGTCGACGTCGAGTGCTTGGCCTACGCGCTCGCGAACAACGAGCGGTTCGGCATCTGGGGCGGCAAGACCGAACGCGAACGGCGCAAGATCCTCAAGGAATCGGCGTGAGGTGCCACGTGATCACCGACGACGACCGTGCCGCGTTCATCGAGGACGTCGAGTGGATGCTCAGTTGCGGCGAGCACCCGCAGCGCATCGCCCGGCGGATGCACCTCAATGTGTCAGCGATGGAACTTCGGCTCCGCCGGTGGGACCGCGGGGATCTCGCCCAGGTGTTCAACCGGGAGGCCGGAGCGGTCCGTCGGGCCGGCAGGCAGGCGGCCGTATGAGGCAACCTGTCGCCCAGGCGTTGCACACCTGCGTCGTGTGCGGGAAGTTGTCCTACCGGTCGAGGAAGGTAGCCCGGAAGGTCGCGAACCAGCGGCACCCGGACAGCCGACTGTCGGCGTACCCGTGTCCGGAGAACGGCGCGTATTGGCACATCGGGCACCTCCCGGCGAACGTCCGTCACGGTGTGGTCGATCGGGCCGGGTACCGGGATGCCCTGTCGCGGCGGCCGCGATGAGGCGCTCACCGATGCCGCCGCGGAAGGTGCCGTTGCGGTCTGGTGCTGGTCTGGTGTCGGCGGGGATCAACCCGCGGTCAAGGTCGCGGCGGAAGGCGGCGTCGGATTCGGCGATGCGGCAGGTGCGGCCGCTGCTGCGGGCCCGGGCCGATGAGGTGTGCGAGTTGTGCGGTGAACGCCGCGGCGAGGAGGCTCACCACCGGCAGAAGCGGCGCGGCCCGGACCGGGATGTGCTGTCGAACCTGCTGTGGTTGTGCTCGGCGTGCCATCACGTGCGGGTCCACGCCCACCCGTCGGACGCACGGCTGATGGGGTGGATTGTCTCCGAGGTCGAGAGCCCGGCGGCCACCCCGGTTTTCCGGCGCGGCATCCTGGTGTTGCTCGCCGATTCCGGCGAGGTGCTTACCACTGACCACAGTTACTAGTCTACTATTGGGAGACTGGGAACGATGTGGTGGGGATGGTGTTGGTGGCAATTCGCGTGTGCCCGGCTTGCGCCCGGCGGCTGACGATGTTGGTCGAGGATGACTGCCCAATCTGCGGCGGCACCGGGGTTCTCGCCCTCGGTGCCGCCGGTTTGGCCCGCCACCCGGCGGAGGTCGCATCACGTGCCATCGAGATCGCCCTCGAAGGAATCGCCAAGGAGTCCCTCGCGGCCGCCGGCCCGGACATGACCGTCGCTCGCCGGCACCTCACCCGAGGTGTCGGCGAGCTGACGAAGGCCGGACTGATCGCGAAAACCCCGCAGCCCGAGCCGCTACACCTCGCAGCCCGCCTGTCCACCGAGGACATCAAGACCGAGGCCCGCCGGATGAACCGCAAACACCCCGCCGACGACGCGGTCCTCGACGCCCCCGCACTGGCCTGGGAGCCGGACGACCGGCCGTTGGCCGCCGGCGGGATCCCGGGGTTCTCCGCTGCCGGGTACATCGCCAACCTGGCCCGGGTCTGCGACCCGCTGGATCCGTTGGCGCGCACGACACGGGACCACGCGGTGTCCGTGATTCATACCGAGCGGCACGCGAAGGTCCTTGCTGCTGCTGCGGTCCACACCGGAAGAGGCGGCAAACAATGAGCGAAACAGGCCAGCTGATCACGTTCGGCATCATCGCGGTGATCATCTGCGTGGCGATCATCTGGGGTGGGGAGTGAGTTGGCGTTGCCGGGTCGGCCGGCACTCCTGGGCGTTCCTGTCGATCACCCACGTCCGCGGCATCTGGAAACCGTCGAAGTGGCAGTCGCTCCGAGTGTGCACGGCGACGAAGCGTTGCCGTCGCTGCGATTTCGTAATCACTCTCTACCGGCACCCGCTCCCGAATCGGATCAGCACATGACCGAAACTCGCCGCGTTCCGATCGCGGAGATCCCCGCCGGGCAGGGCATCAACCTTTTCGTCGCCGTGACCGCTGTTCTCGACGCCGCACTTGAGCCGCTTGGGCGGACGATGCTCGGACCGGGCTCCGGGTCGGTGTTGGCGGGTGCCGGGTCCGCCTCCACGGTCTCCCTCGACACCGAAGAATCCATCGGCCGTATCTGCCAGGTGCTGGAACGGGCAGCCTTGAAGCTCCGTAAGAAGCCGAAACCCCTGGGCACCCAGCCTGAACCAGAGCTGGACGGCGAGATCGAGATGACAGTCGACGCAGTCAAGGCATCGGACGACGGCATCGATCTCGTGCTGGGCATGACCGGCGCCCAAACGACGCTAGTCTTCCTCGCCGACACGATGCGCGAAGCGCTGGGCGATGCGAAAAACTACGTCCAGATGGAGATCCGCGACCCGAACAAGCGATGGGAGCGGTTCTGGCTCACCGTCCAGCGCGCCGAAGGCAAATCGCCGGCAACGCTGCGAGACATTGCAGAGGCCCGTGTCGCCGAACTCGAAGCCGTTGTCGCGCGTGTCTCAGCCTTGGCTGACCGGTGGGAGCACGGCGCGCTGCGCTGGGCCGAGCCGTTGCCCGTCCCGCCCGAAGTGGCCCAGGTTCGCGCAGCCCTGGCCGGCACGTCATGACCTGTACCCGACCTGACACCCACGGAGGAAACCAATGACCGAGCCCGCACCGAACGACAACCCGGCCACCAGGATCCTCAAGGAAGCGATCCACGGCTTCGGCCGCGCCGGCGCGATCGGGAAATCCGTCCTAGCCGACGACGAAGGCCGGAAGCACATGGCCGCCTACGTGGTCCACCTGACCGAGTCCAACGGCCAAGCCATGGTTGCCCTCCTGATGAACGAACTCCACAAGGTCGCTCCGGACAGGGTTGCGACACTCGCGGTGATCTGGTCGGACCTGGACTTGTACAACGAGGTGCTGTGGGAGTCCACTGGCGATCTGGCCGGTGAACTCGGGGTGGATTGGGAGGCGATCGAGGCCGAGGGACGCGAGTCCTGGAAGCCCGACCGCCGTATTGGGTCGCTCACCGTGGAGGAGGCGAACGCTGCGATTCGCGCTGCCGTCGAAACACATGGGGTCCAGCCGTGACCGCCCCGCAGCGGTACCGGCGTCTCCCCACGGTCATCGAGGCCGTCCAGTGGCAGGGCGACAAGACCAGTTTCGACACCATCCACGAGTGGACCGCTGGGCAGCACCCGCCCGGCAACACCGGATCTGGATTCCTCGTCCTGCCCCCCGATCTACGCCAGCCCCCGGAGGAATGGTCCGGGGTCCTGGGCTGCCTGTGGGTCGCAGCGAACCAGACGTATGTGCCGGTACCTGCTGGCCAGTGGGTGGCGAAGGATTCGCAGGGGTTCTATCCGATCATGGCCGAGCAGTTCGCCGAGACCTACGAGCCAGAGGTACCGGCTGAGGACCCGGTAACCAGCCACCCTGCGGTCCGCGTCGATTGCACGCGGCGGAGGTGCAACTGGTACCACGAAGAACCCGTTCCCACCGGAGACGACCGCGCCGGTTCAGGCACCACCCACGCCGACCAGCGCGACAAGGCCACCGACACAGCCATCAACAAGGCACTCGCACACATCGAACTCGCCCACCCGTAACCGCACCGTTTCAGGACACACAAGGAGCAGGACACAATGCCACCACGCGGACGCCAGTCGTCGCCCCGGACGTTGGGGATTCGGCAGAAGCAGGCTCGGGCTGTGGAGTTGCGGGCTGCTGGTTGGTCGTTGGATCGGATTGCCAGGGAGTTGGAGTACGCGGACAGGTCGGCGGCGAGCAAGGCGATCCAGGCGTCGTTGGGGCGGGTGGAGTCGGATTCGGCTGACACTCTGCGGCAGCTGCACGGCGAGCGGCTGGCGATGGGCTACAGGGTGGCGGTTCAGATCCTCGAGGAGGCGTATCCGAAGCCGGACGACTTCCCGGAGGACGATGTGTCACCGCGGGGCAAGGTGACACCGAGAGAGGAACTGTATGCGATGGCGATCGCTGCGCGTGCGGAGTTGAAGCTTGCGGCGATCGATCGGTTGACGCGGTTGATGGAGCGGGAGTCGAAGCTCCACGGCCTGGATACACCTGTGAAGATCGAGGCCAACGGGGATGTGCTGCAAACGATCCTCATCGACCCCCGAACACTGCCGCTCCGACCGAACGGCGGTTGATCAGCCATGCTGCTTACTCGGCCCTATCTGGCTTGGAAGCCACGCCAGATAGTCGTCGGTCGGGATCTTGCGGTGCCGCTTGCCCTGTTTCGGAATCCATCGACCGACACCTGGACGGAGCCGCCGCCACTTCCAGACTTCGGCCACGAATTGGGTGCTCCAGCGCTCGCCGTGCTGTCGCTGCTTAGCTTCGTCGGTCCAAGTCAGGCCGAACCTCACCGAATCGATATCTACCGCGGGAAAGGTGATGGAGTATGTGAGTTCACGGCCACCGACCTTGAACTCTCCGATTCGCTCAAAACCGTCCCACGTCCCTTCGAGAATGAAAGCGTGGGCCACGTAGGGTTCCACGCTGTACCGCGGAGTGACCCCGGCGGTCCCGATCGTGATGTCCAACTCGACGTATCCATTGCTCTCGCGTCGAACAATCGAGATGCTCCATTTCGAGCGATTGCGGCGCTGCGCCTCCCGCCAGATCTGGAACAACCCCAGGAGCGCGAGGGGCGCGAAGATCGCGGGGACTGCCATGCAGACGTCTCTCCAAAAATCACTCATCCCCGAACTGTATCGGCAGGTCAATGAGCGAATCAATCCAGGCGGGCGCACACTGGCGGTACCCGTACGACCCGTCCCACCGACAAATCGAAGCTGGCGCGGCCGACGTCGACGAGCTCCTCTACGGGGGCGCGGCAGGCGGCGGCAAATCCGAAATGCTCCTCGCCGCCGCCGTGAACTTCTGCCTCCTCATCCCCGGCGCGAAAGTCATCCTTTTCCGACGCACCTTCCCCGAGATCGAACAGGAAATCGAACCCCGACTGCTGGCCCGGATTCCCACCACCGTGGGGAAGTACAACTCCACGAAACACGTCTGGACCTTCCGCAACGGATCCCGGTTCGTCCTCGGAGCCCTCGAAGCCGACAAAGACGTCTACCGGTACCTCGGCGGCGAATACCAACTGATCCTCTGGGATGAGATGACCCTGTTCCGGAAAAAGCAGTACCTCATGATGAAGGGCCGCCTACGCGCCGCAGGGAAGGTCCGGCAGGAGATGGAGAAATGGGGCCTTCGCCCCACGATGAAAGGTGCGACCAACCCGGGCGGGCCTGGCCACGGCTGGGTCAAGGAACGATTCATCGACCCGGTCGCCCGATCAACCGCGTTTCCCGTAGTCGACGAGGAGAACCGACCCACCGGCGAAACAGGGATGTTCGTCCAATCCCTGCCCGCTGACAACCCTCACCTCGACATCGTCGACTACAACAAGAAACTGGCCGGCATGGACCCGGTCATGCGCCGGGCATACCGTGACGGGGACTGGGACATCCTGGACGGTGTCCGGTTCTCCCAGTGGCGGAGGAACATCCACGTCATCGGGCACAACCAGATCGAGCTGCCCATCGTCGGCTACCCCAGGGCTGTGGGTGTCGACTACGGGTCGTCCGCACCGTTCGCCGCCGTGTGGGGTGTCCTCCTCCCCGACAACCTCGTGGTGATCCACCGCGAGCTGTACCGCACCGACCTCACACCCAGACAGCAAGCCGAGCTGATCCGCGACTCCGAAGCCGAAGGGGAACGTCTCCCTCCGGGCCGCTCGATCCCGATCGCTCTCGACCCGGCCTGTTGGGCGCGGGCCGCGAACAACATGACGAAGCCGCTCGACAAGGACGCCCCGCCCCCGGGTTCGATCGCCTGGTACTACCGCGAGGTGTTCGGGTCGCAGGTGAAGAAGGCCCGCAACGACCGGCTCGCCGGCTGGTCCCTGGTCGACGAGCACCTCCGGGTCAGGGCCGACGGCCTCCCCCGGCTCCTGGTGATGGACAGCTGCCCGAACCTGATCCGCACCCTGCCCTCACTCCCCCGGGCGAAGACCAACCCGGAGGACGTCGACACGAAGGCCGAGGACCACATCCCCGACGCCCTGCGGTACCTCCTGATGGAGTTGGTCGGCCCGACGTCGCAGCGCCTGCCGTCCCAGTCAGAGCACACGGTCAGGCGGCGGGAACCGGCAACAATCGTCGGATTCTGAACGACGACCGCCCCTTGCGATGGGGCCAGTACGCTTCGGTGATGACAGTTCAGCCACCGAGTGGCAGCGAAGAAGAAACGCCACAGGAAAACAAGACGCCGAAACCTCCGGTGTCGGTGAAATTGACACCATGGGCGCGCGTCATCGCGGGCGTTATTGGCGCACTATCGCTAGGTGCTGGCGGAGCGTCCGTCTTTCTCTCTGAGGTCGAAGCCGGACCTGTCGCCCTGATTCTAGTTGGTCTCGCCCTTCTACTGACCGCCTTGTCAGGTCTCCTACCCGCGGGCATCGAGTGGGGCGACAAGAAGTGGCACTACAACGAGGAGCGGATCGAGAAGGTCGAGGCGAAGCTACGACGTCTGGATCCACCGGCGTACGAAGTAGGGGATTTTTCCGTGGCTGGCCCGGGCGAACTCGCGGCCGAACTTGAAAAGCAGGCAATCTACACGCTGTTGAGCATCAAGATCCCGGGTGTGACAGTTGACTTCGACACCAGCCCCTATGGCCCTGACGCGATTGCTCGAAGCGCATCAGGCGCAGTTGCCCCAATTGAAGTCAAGTACCGACTGACTCAACAACACCACGGAACCTTCAATCAAATGAATGCATACAGGGCTAAATATGACGCGAGCCGAGCGATACTGATCGTCGGCATGCCGGTGAGTGAGATGGTGCGACATGAGTACGAGATCGCCGCTGCAACAACAATTGTCGATGTTTCCGGAGATTTTCGCTCGGACCTCCGTGCCGCCGTCGCGGAAGCCCTCGACATCAACCTTGCAACGCTGGACAGCGAACCTCCGAGCTGATGGTCTGACTCGATCGCGTTAGACGAGGGCCCTGGTCCAAATACGCGAACTCCGAGCCAACAGCCAGGGTCTTGGCGCATCCGGACACCCGGCCCATCCCACCCCGGCGGCCGAACCTGACCGATCGTTCGGGTATGACGACACCCGCCACAGCTGACCAGCTGCCCAACACGGCGGAAATCGGCCAACCCGGAAACATCCGCCGCTCCTACAGCAGCACCGGCGCAGCCCACTGGCAACCGGCACAGCCCGACCCCAACCACGACCTCCACTTCCCCCGGTCCGTCCGCAAGTTCGACGAGATGTACACAACCGACGGGAAAATCGGATCCATCTACCGGGCGTGCACCCTGCCAATCCTCCGCGCTGGCGTCACCCTCGACACTGAAGGCATCCGCCCGGAGGTGGAGGACCTGGTCCGCGCCAACCTCGGCCTGCCGAAACCGGGTGCCCCTCAGAAGTCCCGGCGCCGGGGTCAGGCCGGCATTGTCTGGTCCGAACACCACAAAGAAGCGTTGCTGTCCCTGATCTACGGGTTCATGCCGTTCGAGCAGGTCTACACCGTCACCATGCCCGGCGACCCCAACCACCCCGCAGGCATCGACCGACCCGTCGTGCACCTGCGGAAGCTCGGCCAACGCCTCCCCGCCACACTCACCGGCATCCGCGTCGGCCGGGACGGCGGCCTGTTGGGCATCACCCAGGCCCCGCCGTCCGGCGACGTCCAATGGGCGTCCGGCAGCACCAGCCTGTTCGACGAGGTGTTCATCCCCGTCGACCGTCTCGTGATGTACGTCAACGACCGCGAGGGCGCGAACTGGTTCGGCCGGTCCATGCTCCGGCAGGCCTACAAGCACTGGCTACTCCGCGACGATGCGATCCGAACCGCCGCGGCGGCCCTCGAACGGCAGGCCATGGGCTTGCCGGTGGTCACCTACGACGGCATCGAACTGAGCCGCGAGGACGCCCTCGAAATCGCCCGGGACGCCCGCTCAGGTCGCACCGCCGGCATCGCCTTCAAAGGCACCGCCACCGGCACCACCGGGCGCATCGAACTCATCGGCGTCACCGGCGGAACCGTCGACCCACTCCCCCAGATCGCCTACCACGAACAAGCAATGTCCCAATCCGTCCTGGCCATGGTGTTGGACCTCGGCCACGACGCCGGGGCCCGCAACCTCGCCGACAACTTCGTCGACCTGTTGGAGCAGTCACTCAAGACCATCGCAGCGAACATCGCCGCGGTCGCCACCGAACACATCGTCCGGGATCTCGTCGAGCTGAACTTCGGCCCCGACGAGCCCTACCCGACGCTGATGGCCGGCGAGGTGTCGATGGAGACCGCCCTGACCCCGGAGCAGCTGGCGGTGCTGGCGAAGGAGGGTGTCCTGCTGGCCGATTCGTCGCTGCGGTCGCATCTGCGGGATCGGTGGAATCTGCCTGTGGAGTCCGGCGAAACCCCGGCCGCCACGTCCGAACCGGCCACACCAGCACCAGCCGCCGAGCCGTCGGTGTCCCTCAACGGCGAGGCCGCCTACCGGGCGAACCTCGCCGCACGGCTGGCGAACCTGGCCGCCGCCCGCCAGTGAACGACCTGCAATGGCTCGACACAGCCATGCTCGAAACCGCCGTCATGATGGCCGAGGAAGCCGCCGGGATGATCCCGCCCGGAGCTTCCCGGCCGACGTTCCCCCATGAACGGTTCGTCGACTTCGCAGGCATCGACGACATCATGGCCGACGGCTACCGGGAAACCGCCGCAGCCCTGCACGAGCTCCGGAGCTCCATCCTCGACGCCATGACGAACGCCATCGGCGGCGCAGAAGACCCGGACAAGCTGGCCCGGGCGGTCCGCGATTTCGGCGCCACCCAATCGCGGGCGGTCCGTGAGGCCATCGACGAAACGACCACCCAGATCGCCGAATCACTGGCGTCGGTGAACCACCGGGCCGCCGCCGGGCTGCTGGCCGAGGCCCGCCGACAGCACGTTGTGGCCGACCGGGTGCTGCCGGCCGTCACCGCCGACCGGTACCAGCCGGTGGCCGGGATCGGCCCGAATATCATGTGGCAGCGCATGAACGCCGCCGCGGCCGCCGCGGTGTCCCCGGTGGCCGTGCCGCCGACGGTGATCAAGGCCGCGGAGAAGACACCCACCGCCCAAGCTGAGGACTCGGCCCGGCAGGGCGTCCACGTGGCTCACGGAGACGGCCGCGAGCAGATGGCCAAGAACCTCCCCGAACCGAAACGGGTCTACGCCTCCGAACTGTTGGACGGCAACACCTGCGACCGGTGCGCCCAGGTCGACGGCCGCGAATACGACTCCCTCGACACCGCCCTCCTCGACTACCCGGACGCCGGCCCGTACCGGCTGTGCCGCGGTGAAGCCCGCTGCCGGGGAACCCTCGTCATGGTGTGGGACGACCCGGACCCCGACGACACCATCCCGGCCCCGCTGGGCCCGAAGGACCTCCCGGACGCCGGGCAGGCCGTCGGGCAAGGGCAGTTGCACTACCCGAACCAGCCCGGCCCCGACGGGTGGAACGGCGACCCCCGCGAACTCACCGACGTGCACCTGACGAACACCCTCGAGGACGTCATCCGCCGGGTGAGCGTCGCCGACGCCGAGATCGCCGAACTCGAAACGATGATGGACCGGCTCATCGGTGAGATCGACTGGCGGGAAACGAGGGAGCGGGCCGCCGAGGAAGCGCGGCAGGCCAAGGCACTCCGCGCCCAGGCCCGCCGGGAGGCAGCAGCGGAGCGCCGGCAGGTCGCCGAGGAAGCCGCCTCCGCGAGGATCAACCAGCTGCTCGACGCCGGGTTCTCCGAAGTCGATGCCATCGCCGACGCCTACAACGTCTCCACCGAGGTGGTGCGCCGCCGGCAAACCATCGAACGGCTGAGGGCAGACGGGCACACCGGCCGCGGGCTCGAGCAGCTCGCCCGCTCCTCGTACCGGGCCGAGATCGACCGGGTCATGCTCGAGGCCGAAACAGTCACCCACGGGTTCCTGTTGAACGCCGAAGCGACCCGCATCAACACCGAATACCTCCGCACCGGACGCGGCCGATACATCGACTCAGACCTCCTCTTCACCGGCAACGCCGCGTTCGCAGCACGCTGGGCATCCCAGGAACTCCGGGACTACTGGGCGGCGGCCGGCCGATTGACGTACGAGGCGTGGAAGATGGTGCTGACGTCGGGGCGTCCGCCCGGCCTGATGGAAGGGTGGTCATGAGCAAGTCGACGTTCCTGATCGCCGGGCCGCTGCGGGCGGCACGGGACACCGGGAAGCATTCGGCCAGAGATGATCTGGCCGCCGGCCGGGTCGGTGCACCGCGGAATCCGTTCATGGCGAACGCCCCGTCGTGGACGATGCGCCGTCTGGCCCTGGCCTGGACGGAGGGTTACCGCTCGGTGCGCCCGCTGACTGAGCCGGCCGAGGGCGACGACGACACGGAAGGCATCCCACCCGAGTAGGTTCGCCCCGCCGATGGTGTCGGCATGAGCACACAGACACCCGCGGTCGGCCGCAGCGTCCACTACGAGCTGTCCGAACAGGACGCCGCAGCGATCACGAAGCGCCGGTACGACTTCCAGAAGTCCAACGGCGGCAAGTCCGAAACCGGCTTCCAAGCGCACGTGGGCAACAGGGTCGATTCCGGCGACGTATTCCCCGCGACCATCGTCCGGGTCAACGGAACCGAGCCGCACCAGACGGTCAACCTGCGGGTGATCCTCGACGGCACCGACGACTATTGGGCGACGTCCCGATCGGAACGGGTCACCCCCGACGAGCTCAGCGACGGAGAGGTGCAGACCGCAGCGCGCTGGTTCTGGCCTCCGCGGGTCTGACGGCATGTCCACCACCATCATCAAGGGCGTCGAGCTCCTCGCCGTCGGCAACTGGACCCCAGTCAAGGGCAAAGGCGACATCACCGCCGACGACCTGAAGAGCATCGTCGCCGCATACAAGAACCGGATGTCGGACAAGATCCCGATCAAGATCGGACACTCCGACGAACGGTTCCAGGACAAGGCCGGGAACCCGCCGAAGACCGGTGACGGCGACCCGGCCTACGGGTGGGTCGAGAACATCGCTGTGTCCGCCGACGGCAAGAAGCTGATCGGCGACTACGTCGGCGTGCCGCAGAAACTCGCCGTCGCATTGCCATCCGCTTACCGGCGCCGATCCGTGGAGCTCGTCCGCGGCCAGCGCATCGACGGCACCGTGTACCCGATCCGCCTCACCGGCCTCGCTCTGCTGGGCCAAACCGACCCGGCCGTCAAGGATCTCGCCGACGCCCTCGCCTTCTACGGCGTCGAGATCACCACCGGCGAGACGACCGTCATCGACCTCGACGACACGCAACCCATCCCACCCGTGCAGGTCCATGCGGCAGATGGTGGGCCGGTCAGCACCACCACACAGACCCCACTCGAAGGAGCGCCCACCGTGCCGCCTCTCACCCCCGCGCTCCGGACAGCCCTCGGCCTGACCGACGCATCCACCGAAACCGAGATCACCGCCGCGCTGACCGCTGCCGGTCTCACCGCTGTCGCCCCGGCGGATCCCGCTGCACCGGCTGTTCCCGCAGCGACTCCGGTCGCGACACCGGTCGCCTCGGCCCCGCTCGCTGCTGTACCCGCAGCCCCCGCCGCCGCGCCTGCCGCAGCTGCGCCGGCCGCCGCACCCGCAGCGCCGGAGGCCATCGCCGCATCCGCCGGTGGCCTCACCACCACCATCGACACCGTCATGCTCTCCGAGCTGCAGGCCGACGCCGCCGCCGGACGGGAAGCCCGCGAGCAGCAGGTCAAGGAACGCCGCGATGGATTGATCCGGACCGCGCTGTCCGCCGGGAAGATCCACCCGGTCACCGCCGTCCAGTACCGCACGATGCTCGACACCGACGAAGCCGGGGTGACCACGCTTCTCGCCCAGTTGCCCGCGGTCCTCCCGGTCACCGAGTTCGGTCACGCCGGACAGGCATCCGAATACGGCAGCCGAACCGCAGACCAGCAGAAGGCGTACGAAGACGCCGTCCTGTCCGACTACTCCTGAGAGGCACTGACTCATGACCAGCGCTATCCGCAAGCAGAACGTCTCCCAGCAGGCTCAGGACCCGGGCGACTCCGTCACCTGCAAGGCCAACGTTGCCATCACCGGCAAGCGGTTCGTGAAGGTCGGTGCCGGTTCCCTCGCCAACCGACAGAACATCAACCCCTGTGGTGCCGGCGATCGCGCCCACGGCATCTCCCACCGGGACGCCGCGGCCGGCGAGTCCGTGTCCGTCATCCGCCGAGGCACTTGGTCGGTCACGGCCGGCGGAACCATCACCTCCGGCGATCCGCTCGCCGCCGGTGCCCTCGGTGTCGCCGTACTCGCCGCCGGTGCCGCTGCCGTCCTCGGCACCGCATCGAACGACGCGGTTGCCGGCGGCGACGTCTTCGTCATCCTGCCCTGACCCGCCCCGGACCAACCCCCGAAACCCCGGAGAACACAATGCCCTCGACTTCTTACCCGTACGGTCCGGGTGCCCCCGCTCCGTCGTCCAACGAGCCCGGTGTCGTCACCCTCGACAGCTACCTCAAGGACCCTCTGATCATTCAGAAGTCCATCGAGAACGTCCCCAACCAGTTCATGCTCGGCGAGACCCTGCTCCGCCCGGTCACCTCTGTCACCGGTGTCGTCGGGTCCAGCCAGCTCACCGAGCTGGACCTGTACATCGACGCGAACACGAACCTGCAGCCGCAGGAGATCGACGACGGCGACGAGTTCCCCGCCGTGTCGTTCAACGAGCCGAACCTCAAGTACGAAGAGACCAAGCTGGTCGGCGCGTACTACACCCTGACCGACCGGCAGATCCGCCGTGACCGCCGGGATCTCGCTCGCACCTACAACCGGCGCGTGGCGAACAAGATCCGCCTGATCCACAACAACAAGGTCCTGTCCCGGCTGTACAACGATCCGTACATCGTGGCGAACCGCTCGGCCCCGGCCGGCCTGCTGTGGACCAACGCGAGCTCCGACCCGCTGTCGGACATCTCGCTGGCGATCAACCAGATCGACAACAAGAACGACCTCGGATACCGCTCCGACATCGCAATCATCCACCCGGATGCCTACGACGAGTTGCAGCAGAACGCCAAGGTTCGGGAGCTGTCCGGCCGGGACAACAAGGGCATCAACCCCCTGTTCAACAAGGACCTGTCCGGCCTCAAGGGTCTGAACTGGATCATCCACAACCAGGCCGACCGGAACACCCTGCTGGTCCTGCAATCCGGTGTCGTGGGCGATCTGGTGACCGAGATCCCGCCGTTCACCATGGTCATCCCGCAGCCCGAGCGGCTGCGGCAGCGGATCCAGTCCGGACGGGCCGAGCTGCCCGTGATCACCGAGCCGATCGCGGCTTTCAAGATCACCGGGATCCTGTCCTGATGGCCGCCGCGAGGAACCGGGCGGCGGAGGTCGCCCCGCCGGTCGTGGCCGATGCAGCAGACGAAACGGCACCGGCCGTGCAGGACGCCACCAGTGACAGCCAGGAGCCTGCGGGCCCGGTTGACGTTGACCCGTTCAACGCGATCGAGGACCCGCGGGCCGCTGCGCTGGCGAAGCTCACGGAGTTCGTGGACCCTGCCACCCAGGATGTGGATACCCCGACCCGGGTCGCCCCGCCGGTCGTGGTCGTCCCGACCGGTCACACCGTCGCACAGGGCGGTGATGTGCCGTACTTGGTGATCGCCGCCGTGTACCCGCGGGCACCGCACGCGCGCGCCTACCGGGGTGACGTGGTGACCGTGGAGGACAACGACCTCACGGCCGAGCACATCCGCCTCGGATACCTCCGGCCCGAGTGACTTACCCTGGCGCACCGGGCGACCCGCAGCTCCCTACCGGAGCTGCGGGTCTTCCGCGTGACCCCATCGGCCCCTATGACGTGTCGATTCACGCCGTGGGATCGCTGATCCGGAACGTCAACATCGTCCCGTCCCAGTCGAACACCCGCAACGACAAATCGGTCACCCACCACGAAGTGACCACCTGGATCAACGAACTGTCCGTCCGCGCCGGAGTCGCCCTGTGGCAGTACGACCGCATCCCCGAAACCCACCCGGCCCGGCCCGGCATCCTCACAGCCATCAGCGGGGCCATCGCCAACGGTGTCGCCTCCTACGTCTACGCCGCGGCGCACCCCGAAATGGTCAGCCCCGCAGACGGAGCCTCCTACTCCCAGATCCTCTGGTCCCGGTACACCGACGGGCTCGAGGAGATCAACACCACGATCACCGGGGTACTGGCCCACGGCACCGGCGGTGCCGCCTGGTCCTTCCCACGGCCGCAGCGGTCTGATCGGGAGCCGTTCTGATGCAGTTCACCATCAACGTCGGCGGAGAGCAGGTCATCGACCGGACCCTGTTGCGGTTCGTTGAGCGCCTCGAATCGGCGCAGCCCGCGTTTGAGCGGATCGGCGACCAGTTCGCTCAGGCAGAGATGGCGAACTTCCTCACCCAGGGCGGTGGCTGGGCACCGCTTTCCCCGGGTTATGCCGCGTACAAGGCGGCCCGCTTCCCGGGCCGGCCGATCCTCGTCCGGACCGGTGAAATGCGGGACTCCCTAACCCACCGGCCTTTCGGGATCGACACCGTCGGTGACACCCGCGCCGAGTTCGGCACCGCGGACCCGAAAGCCAAATACCACCAGCACGGCACATCGAAAATGCCCGCCCGGCCGCCGGTGAAGGTCTCGGAGGGCAACCGCAACGAGATGGCGAAAACGCTGCAGAGGTACCTGATGACGGGGAGTATCTGATGCTCGGTGCCGACGGGGTCGCGAACCTCCTGGTCGAACGAATCCAATCCGTTGTCCCACAACGACTTGCCCAGATCCGCCTCCGGTACCAGGTCGGCACCGACGTCTTGCCCGACCCGGAGCAGGTGTTGCCGTTCGAGCCGCAGCAGATCTCCGTCGAGAAATGGCCCACCCTATTCGTCGAGGTCCACGACACCCTCGGGAAGACCGGCACCACCCAGCAGTCCTCCGGCGCCGAAATCGACCTGTTCTCCTACCGGTACCGGTGCCGGCTGTACGCGTGGTGCCGGGCCAACGACGCCCTCGTCGACGGCGGCGCGGTCGAGCAGCAGGTCCGGCGGATGCTCCTCGCGATCCGTGAATCGTTGCTCATCAAGAAGGTCTTGATCGACGACGAAACCTACGGGCAGACGGCACGAGTTGACCCGAACACGGTGAAAGAGACCTACGGACAACCGGGGACCGACAAGGCCGGGCTGATCATTTCCGGGGCGTACGTCGAGGTCGAGATCCTCACGTACGAATCCCTCGAAGCGTGGCCGCCGCCCTCCGATCTGCCCACCACCGTCGCCGCGCCGCTGATCCAGGCAGTCGGACTGGGCGACACCCTGCCCATCCCACCCACCGCACCCTGACCGGCCGAAGGTGACTGTCATGAGCTACCGCCTGTTCAACCCCACCGACGACCGTGTCGTGTACGACCTCGCCGGGCACGCAGTCGACCCGCACTCGTGGTGCGAGTCCGACCTCGACGACCAGGTGATGACCCTTGTCAACGCCGAGGTCCTCACCATCGGTGAACAGGTACCGGAGGCCGTCACCATGATCGAACCCGGCCCGCCGCCCGAGGAAACGACCACCATCGTGGTCGAGACCGCCCGGAAACCCAAGGGCCGCAACACCACCGCCACCCCCGACACCCAGGAGGACCCGTCATGACGGGAGTAACTGTCACCACGTCGGTCCGATCCGGACCGACCAACCCCGCCGGCCCCTCGTCCGGGAAGGCATTCCTCGTTGGTGTGGCCGAACGCGGCCCCGCCGACCGCGCCGTCACCGTCGCCTCGCTGGCCCAGTACGAGGCGACGTTCGGTTCCCGGACCGCCTACTCCGGCAGCCTCTACGACGCCGTGCGGGTGTTCTTCGAGGAAGGAGGCTACGAGGCCGTCATCGGCCGTGTCGTCGGCGCAGCCGCCACGGTGGGGTTCCTGTCGCTGAAGGACCGCACCGCGGTGACCCCGCTCGACACGGTGAAGATCAACGCGCTCAGCCCCGGATCCTGGTCGACCCGGGTCGGTATCGCAATCCTCGCCGGGACCGCCGCCGACACGGTGAAGGTCGTCGTCCACCTCGACGGCCAGGGCGTGGAGGCGTTCGACAACATCGCCACCCCGGCCGATCTGGCCGCCCGGCTCACCGCCTCCAACTACGTGCGCGCAGTTGATATGGGTGCCGCCTCCGTGGCACCCACGAACCTCCCCGCCCTCCTCGCGGTGACCCCGCTGTCGGCCGGCACCGACGACCGGGCAGCGATCAACGCCGCCAAGGTCGTCGCCACCGCGAACACTCTGTTTGGTGTTGACTTCGGCACCGGTGCGGTCATGGCCCCCGGCTACCCGGCCGCGACCATCGGCGTCGGACTCATCGCCCACGCCAAGACGTTCAAGCGGGTCGCGCTGCTGGCCGGATCCGCCGCGGACGACGAGATCACCATCATCGGCACCGCAGCGTCCCTCGCCGCCGGGGTCGACGGTGATCACGCCCTGTTGGGCTGGCCGTGGGTGACCTTCCCCGACGGGGCCGGCACCCGGCAGGGATCCCCGGAGTCCTACCTCGCCGCGGCCCGGGCCCGGGCGCACGCCGAGACCGGGTTCTGGCAGATCCCCGCCGGTGACCGTGGTGCGGCCCGGTTCATCACCGGCACCGTCATCCCCGTGGACCAGGCCACGAACAACCGGCTGTCCGCGGGGAAGGTCACCGGGATCGCCACGATCGCCGGGAAGATCAAGCCCTACGGCTGGCAGGCGCTCACCGGGAACGCCGAGTACCGGCTCCTCACCGTCCGGGACCTCCTCAACGTCATGACCGCCGACATCTCGGCGCTGCTCGAGCCGTTCGTTTTCGTCACCATCGACGCCCGCGGCCGGGTTCTCGGCAACGTGTACGCCGAGATCGTGGGCTACCTGCAGCCCATCGCCGATGCCGAAGGGGTCTTTCCCCGCACGGACCCGGCTACCGGCGACGAGATCGACCCCGGTTACTCCGTCACCGTCGACGAGTCGATCAACACCCTGACCACACTCGCCAGCAACGAAATTCGCGCTGCGATCGCTGTCCGCCCATCGCCCAACGCCGAATCGATCACCGTGTCGATCGTCAAGGCCGCCCTCACCGCGGCAGTCTAAGGAGACCCTGATGTCGACGACATCGAAGAGAGATTTTGGCATCAAGATCAGCGGTATCCCCTTCTTCATGGGGACCTTCGCCGGTGGTGACAAGACCCGCACCGCGAACAAGGTCTGGAACGGTGGCGCGTCGAAGCCGGACATCATCAAGGGCCCGGCCGAGAACGGCGAGATCACCATCGGTGCACCGTTCGATCCGAAGCGGGACCGCGGGATCCTCCGCCGTCTCCGCAAGGAGATCGAGACGGGGAAGATCTCGACGATCAGCAAGTCCGACCTTGACGGCGACGGTGTCGTCGTCGGCAAGCCGATCGTGTACTCCGGGTGCATCCTCACGTCCGTGTCCGAGCCGTCCGCAGACGCGAACAGCTCCGACGCCAACATGTTCGAGCTGAAGTACATGCCGCAGTCCGACTCCTGATTCTTCCGGTGTCGGGGCCGGCGGGATGCGTCTCCCACCACCAGGCCCCGACACCGGGACCATCCCACCCCGAACCCTGTTCCCGACAGAGTGTTGACCCCACCAGGACCCCCACCCGGTGGGGTTCAACACTTTTCAGGGAGACGCATCCATGACCCAGACCGAAGCCACCATCGCCCCCGCCGAGCCGAAGCGCAGCATCCTGTCCGACCTGGACCGCCTCACCCAGATCGCCGAGATCGAAACGTCCCGCACCGTCACCCTGCCCATCAACGGCGTCAAGGGCCGCGAAGGCGTGGCCCTCGTCGTGCAGGTCGGCACCGTCGAGAACGACCGGCTCACCAAGATGCGCGTCAAGGCCGCCGGTGGCAAGAAGGACGGCGATATGAACGTCGCCTACTGGCACTCGCTGATCCTCGCCACCTACACCGAGCAGATCGTCATCGAGGGCAAGCCCCTCCTCGATGACGAGGGCGACCCGATCACCTTCACGACCAAGGCGTTCCAGGACGCGTTGGACGTGGAAACCGCCGCCGAGGCGGCCAAGCGTTTCATCAGCCTCGACGGGAAGATCATCGGCCTCGGGGTCAAGCTCCTGGCCGAAGCCGGGTTCGGCGACGACGACATCGAGGCCGTCGAAAACCCTACGAACGGCTAGTCGAGCTACTCAAGGGCCAGGACGAGGTTCGGGACGCGGCGCGGATCGCCCGGTACTTCCGGATCGATCCCGTCGTCGTCCTGGCCGAAACAGACCCGATAGCGAAGGCGGCCCGCCGGGCGGCAGCCGAGATCGTCGCCGAAGACATGGCAGCAGCAGCGAAGAAGAAATGAGGGGTCGGCGGTGAGCACCGAAACGCTGTCCCTCGAAGTGATGATGCGGGACCATGGTGCCGCCGCCCTCGTGACCGCTCTCCGGGCCGAGATTCGAGGCCTGGCCACCGAGGTCCGCGCGCTCGGCAACTCCAACGCAGGGAATACCGGGTCGCAGCAGTTCCGGCACCTCAACGCCGGTATCACGAGCGTACGAACCGGTCTCAACGAGACCCGGGTCAGCCTCCGGGCATACAACTCCACGCTGAGCACATCGGCCACGTCCACCGCGAACTCGGCCAACCGCATGGGCTCGGCGATGCAGCGCGCCGCGAACCAGGCCCGGGCGTGGGGGCAGGCCCAGCAGCAAGCCGCCGGGAACGGGCGAACCTTCAACAGCACGATCGTTCAGTCCACCAACCAGCTCCGGGCACACACCGCCGGGATGGAGCAGGACACCGTTGCGATCCGGGGCCACGGGAACGCCGCCCGCCTGGCCACGACCGGTGTTCGGTCTCACGGCAACGCATCCCGCATCGCCGCCGGTGAGGTCCGCCAGCACGGCACCGCCTCGTCGTCTGCCGCCGCCAAGGTTCAGGAGCACGGTGCGGCCTCGCGCACCGCCTCGGCCGGGGTCAAACAGCTCGGCACCGCGTCGACCGCTGCGGCCGGGCAGGTCGCCACATCCAGCGCCGAAATGGTCGCCTCGATGGCCCGCGTCGTCGCCGCCATGGACGCGGCATCAGCGCGGATGGCCACCGGTTTCCGGCGCAGCGCCCCCGCGATGGGTGCCGCTGGTGCCGCCGCCGGCAAGTCGTTCTCCGACCGTATGCAGAGCGAGATCCGCGGCGGCATGGGCAAGGTCAAGGGGATGCTCACGAACTCCGGTTCGATGCTTGGCCTGGCCGGTGTGTTCGGAGTTGGTGCTCTCGGCAAGGCCGGTATCGATCGGCTCTCGACTATCGAGAACGCCGAGATGGCGTTCACCACCCAGCTCGGCACGAAACGCATGGCCAAGGATTTCTCCAAGGAACTGCTCGCCTTCGCTAAAACGACTCCCTTCGCTTTCACCGACGTCGCCAACCAGGCCCGGAACCTGATGGCCTTCGGCCTCCCTGAGTCGAAGGTCATCCCGACGATCACCGCCGTCGGAAACAGTGCGGCGTCCGGCGGCACTGGTACCACCGGTATGAACGCCATTGGCACCGCCCTCGGGAAGATCCTGTCCCAGGGCCAGATCTACGCCGACGACATCAACAGCCTCGCCGTCAACGGAGTCCAGGCCCGGCAGTTCCTCGCCAACGCCTACAACACCGACGGGGCCGGGCTCCGGAAGATGATGATGGACGGCGCGATCGACGGCCAGTCCGCGGTCAACATCATCGTCGACGGGATCCAGAACGGATCCGAGGGCCAGATGGGGAAGTTCGCATCCCTCGATGGCCTGATGAAGAACATGAAGAAGACCTGGTCAGGGAACCTGTCTGACTTCAAGGCGACAGTTACGTCGAGTATGGCCAACATCATGGAACCCGCGCTCCCCGGGTTGAAGGCCGGGGTGCAGAAGGTCGGTGACGTCTTCAAGTCGCTGCCCAAGGGGATCGAGAACGTTAAGGCCTACGCGGCCGCGCCGCTCGCCGCCGTTGGTGCCGGGATCGGGGCCGTTGTGTCCGCCGGTGGCGGCCTGCTGGGCTGGTTGAACTCCCTGCCCGGCCCGTTGAAAGCCGTCCTCATCGGCCTCACGGCGTTCCTGGTGGCCGGGCGGGGTCTGGCGCAAAGCCTGGGCAAGAACGTCGCTCTGGGGCGGCAGAACTGGGCTTTCGCCTCCTACGGGCAGGGCACAACCGCGCTGCTGCGCCTCCGCACGGCCTATGACGGCACAGCCAGGGTCGTTCGGAACTTCGGCCACGCCTTCACCTCTGCAGGTATCGCGGAGCAGCGAGTCCGCGGGTTCGTGAACTCCGGGATCCGTGACATGACCAGATTCCAGGCCGTGACCCGCGGGATCGGGCAGTCATTCACCGGTGTCGCCGGGTCGGTCGCGGCCGGGGCGCGGAACATGGGCAAGTCCCTGTTGGGTGCTCTGGGCGGCGGCTGGGGAATCGCGATTATGGGTGCGATCACGCTCCTCTCGCTCTGGATCAACAAGCAGGGCGAGGCCGCCCGGGCCGAGAAAGCCCACGCCGAACAGGTCGCCGCCCTCGCAGCGACCATGAACCAGGTCACCGGCGATGTCACCAGCGACACCCGGCGCCGGACCGCGGATGCCTGGTCCTCCGACGGTCAGTTCGCCAAGATCGACGCCCAGGGGATCAACAGCCAACTCGTCTTCGACGGGGTCATCAACGGCGGCCCCGCCCTCGACGCCGCGCGGGACGAGATCCGCGGACGGGCCGCGGCGATCCTGGAAACCACCGAGGCGTGGAAGAACTACGGGGCCGAGGCGAAACGCGCTGGTCTGTCCTCCCGAGACCTCATCATGGCGAGCGAGGAAACATCCCTCGGCGGGTCGGACGCCTACGCCGCGAACAACAAACGGATCCTCGCGATGTTCCGGGAGACCGGCGTCGAGAGCGACAGCGCAACGAAACACGTCTACGACCTGATGACCCAGGGCAACGCCGCCTATGGGCAGGTGCAGGGCACCATGGAGCTGCTGAACAACTCCTCCCGCGATGTCATCAAGGGCCAGGAGAACACCGCGGACGCGTTCAAGAAGACCGTGCTCAGCGCTGCGAACAACGCCGGAATCGTCAACGAGAAACTGCTGCCTGCGATCACCGCGACGGCGAACAAGAGGAAGTCCATCGAGTCGATTTTCGACTCCGTCGGCGTCAAAGACTCCGGCCAGCGCGCCACGTTCATCGAGCAGATGTCCGCCGACCTGGTCAAGGGCGCGGACGACATGCACTACTTCGATTCCGAGGCGGCCAACGCCGCTCAGTCCGTCACCTCCGTCGGCGAGGCAGTCAAGGGTGCCGACGGATTCTTCAAGGCATTCTTCAGCACCAACAGGAAGGGCTTCGCCGAGTCGCAGGAAGGTCTCGACAAATATTTGCAGGCCGTCGCACAGATGAGCGTCGACAAATGGCAGGCGCGAACCGAGAACCCGTACGTACAGGAGATGGCAGCGATCGCGAACTCCGCCGACGCGGCGATCAACCGGGTCGATGCTCTTCGCCGAGCAATGGACGATGCCCTCGGGATTCGCCGTTCCTCCGAAGACCTTGCCGTCGACTACTTCGCCGGAATCGAGTCCCTCCGCGACGGCTTCAAGGACGCCACCCAGAAGTCGGGCGGCAACATCGAGGCGATCATGGGAGACAAAGGCGACTGGGACGTCAGCGCCCCGGGCAGCATGGGCGACGCCGCCCGGACCGGGTACAAGAACCAGGCCGACTTCCGGAAACTCCTCGACGCGAGGATCCTCGACGCCGGTGACCGGGTCCCCGGTGGCATCACGAACTACGACGCCGCCCTCAAGGCAATGCAGGAGGCCCAGCAGCAGGGCAAGGCCGACTACCTCAACGCCGCGGCGTCTTCCGGGGTCGATCCCGGCAAGGCCAACGCCGCCTGGAACCGCGACTACGACGCGGACGGCGGCCAAGATCGGCACATCAAACTGATTCTCGACCAGGCCACACAGGCGAAGTTCGAGAGCGACCTCGGCGTCGCGATGGATGGTGCCGGAGACCTGGCCACCGACAAGATGCAGGCGGCCATCTCCTACGTCGTGGACTGGGCAGCCTCCCAGAACATGACGTCACCTGCCGATCTGGACACGGCCGCGTGGCTGTCGAAGTACGCCGGCCTGAAGGCGCTGGCCCAGGAAACCATGTGGATGAAGCTGATGGCCGAGGCCCAACTCATCGTCTCGACAACTGTGACCGGTGGCGCATCGAACCTGGGTGGAGCATCGGCGAACCCCGGCACCGCACCATCCTCCGCGGCGAAAACCAAGACGGGCAACAACGGGTTCATCCTGGACGGCGGTCACAAGCACATGGCAAACGGCGGCGTCACCGGCCGGCAAGCCATGATCGCCAACGCAGGGTCCTGGATCACCTGGGCCGAAGACGAAACCGGCGGCGAGCTCTACGCACCCTTCGCACGGTCGAAGCGGTCCAGAACCAACCGCCTGATGAAGGAGGGGGCCGCCCGGATCGGCGGCGCGTTCATCTCCGAGGACGAACTCCGTGGCGGCCGGAAAATGGCCAACGGCGGCGTCCTCGCACCCCCACGGCCCCTTGCACCGCTGTCGGCACCCGGAGGCGTCGGAGGCGGCAACGTCACCATCGCCGCCGGGGCCGTGACGATCGCGCTGCAGGGCAACGCAAACGTGGATGAGCACGAACTGGCCGGCATCGCTGCGGACAGGATCGCCGCCACCGTGAGGGAGATCCTCCGAGAGAACGAAGGAAGGCGGCTCTGATGCCCCCTGTTGGGAAACTCGTCACTCGGGGCCCCGCACGCCGATACGTCAAACCGGATGCGGTGCGGGCGAAGCTGGTCACCGAGGACGGCCGGATCTTCCGGCTCTCACACACGCCCACCGAGTCGACGATGACGAACCTCGCGCTCATCTCAGCCGAGATCGAACGTCCCGGCGTCAAGCCGCTGCTGCAACGGGACCGGAAAGGCCTCGTCACCCTGGAATTCACCCATACCGAGGTGGGCATCGGTGGGCAGACCGTGGACACGAAACTGCAGAAGTACGCGCTCCTCGCATCGTCGGGGTATGCGCTGCGGCTGTCCGGGATGTCCGGGCTCGAGGGCCGGTACTGGTGGATCATCACTGACTTTCAGGTGAAAGTCGTTCAACGGAACCACATCCAGCGGATCACCGCGGCGGAGTGCTCCTGGCGTTTCAAGGAGGCAATCCCGCAGTTCCCGCCGGTCGGCGACCCGGCACCTCGCCCCGACCAGACCTCGCCCGCCGGGGCGAGCAAAGGCACCTCGACGTACACCGTGAAGTCCGGTGACTCCCTCTGGGCCATCGCCGCGAAGCTCCTGGGCTCAGGGCCCAGATACACCGAGATCGCGAAGCTGAACAACATCGCCGACCCGAACGCGATCAAGGTTGGCACTGTGCTGAAGATCCCGGCCCGCTGATGGCACGGGTAAGAGTCGATGGTGGCAACCGACTTCGCGACGTCCTCATCGGCGGCCAGGACCTCGACGGACTGCTGGGCGGCCAGATGGTGTCGGCGAAGATGTCCTACGCGGCCGACCAGATCGGCCAGTTCACGTTGGAAATGATCGACAACGTCTCCGGGCAGATCGTGAAGTCCGGCCTGATCCGAAAGGGCGTGAGCTTCGACTACGGCGACCAGCAGCTCGTGATCTCCTCGCTGTCGTACTCACCCGCGCCCGGTGGTGTTCGGATCAAGGTGGATGCCCGTTCGCGGCTGATCTCCTCGCTGAGAAAGCAGACCGGGAAAGCATCCTGGGGTACGACGTCCGTGGCCGGCTGGGTGTCGGCCCGGGTCGCCGAAGCGCAGGGCACCTCGGTTCAGCAGGAACTCGGCACGGAGTCGATCACCCGGCAGGACGGCAACGACGAGGAGGCGTCCTGGGATGTCATGCGCCGCCTCGCCGACACCAAGGGGGCGTGGTGTTTCGAGTGCGACAACGCGGTCACCTTCGGGAAGCCGTCGTGGATCGCCGGGCGACCGTCGACGAGGGTGTGGTCTCAGTTCTGGAACGCCCCGACGGAGCACTCCGAGGAGTTGCTCGAGTTTCCCGGTTACGAGATGTCCGAGGAAGGCGAGACCCCGGAAACGCTGACCGTGAAGTGGCTTTCCGACGAGGCGGAACAGGCCCGGCCCGGGCAGGTCCTCGACCTTGGTGGCACCGGGGTGGGCGCGGCGGCCGGCCGTTGGATCCTCACCGGCGTCGACGACCCCATCAGCAGGATCGAACCGTTCACCATCACAGCCCAACGAATCGTGGACCCTGTGCCACCCAAATCAGCATGAAGGACCCACGGAAGGAACAGGGCTGATGCTCGACATCATGTTCGCCACCGGGGCGGTCAACGCAGCCTCGAAGTGGGCGACCCAGGCTGAATCGGACGGGCAGTCCTCCGAAGAGCCTGCCTCATTCACCGGGCTGGAACTGCTCAGCGTCCTCGGGGCCGGCGGTTGGCCGAGCATCCCTGCGCTGGCGGCGGCGTCGGTTGCTGTCGACGCCGCTGAGGCACCGCGGGGAGCGGTGATCACCGACGGTGTCACCGTCGGCGTGGTGGCCGGGTACGGCAAGGCCGTCGTCCCGGCCGCCCGCACTTGGAACGTCGTCGACCTCGACCCGACCCGGTGGCCGCAGGCATTCCTGGTCCCCACGATCACCTACACCGGACGACACTGATGGGCGGCCCACTCCCCGGCACCCGGCCGCCCCGTCAAGCCCCCGGCCTCCTCGGCGTCTACCGGGCCGAAGTGGCCGCGACCGGACCGCTGATGGTGACCGTTCCCCGACTCACCGGGCCCGACCGTGTGGGCCCGTGCGAGTCCGCCCTATTCGACACCCCGCTAGAGGTCGGCGACCCCGTGTGGGTTGTCCCGCTGGAAGGACGCAGGGACGACCTGGTGGTCATCGCCCGGCGAGCCTGACCATCCCACCAGCAAACGAAACCCGCCTGCACTCTGAACACCATGGACATCCTCTCCTACCCCTTCCGCCTCGGATTGGACGGCCGCATGGCCACCGTCGAACAGGGCAGCGATCAGGAGGCGGCCGAAGCCATCGAGATCATCATCGGATCACGGATCGACGAGCGGCCGATGTGCTGGCCGTTCGGGATCCCGGACCCAACGTTCGCCGGGCTCGAGCCTGACGACATCAACTCCGCCCTGCAGATGTGGGGCCCCACCGGTGTGACCGTGACCGACATCGACACCGAAATCGTCGACGAATACACCGAGAAGAGCGTCGTGAGCTTCACCCGCGGCCCGGAAGGCGATGCCCTGTGACCTCCCCGGACCTGACCACCATGGTCAGCACCACCGTTCACGAGGTATCGGAAACCGACCTGGTGAAAGCGGCCACCGCCGCAATCCGACTTCGAGTTCCCGACTGGCAGCCCCGCGAGGGCAACCTCGAGGTCATGCTCATCGAAGCCGCCGCCGTTCTCGCCGGGCAGACGGTGTACGCGGTGAACCAGCTCCCCGAGGTCGTCCTCGGCGGGCTCCTCGCCATCAACGGCGTCGTACGCAAACCCGCCACCCCGGCGTGGGGTCAGATCGCGGTCCTCGCGTCATCCTCGATCCCCGAGGAAAGGACGCTGCCCGCCGGCACGATCATGCGGGCCACAACCGGGCCCGGGGAATCGTTTGACTTCGTACTGCAATCGAACCTGACGTTCTACCCCGGGTCCGGGCTCGTTCAGTACGGTGAGGGCCGCGCTGTCATCCCGGGGACCGCGCCGAACGGGCTGCCCAGCGGCACTGTCCTGGAGCTCCTGACTCCGGTTTCGTGGGTTGAGACAGCGATGCTCACGACCGCGGTGAACCCGGGTACCGCTGTCGAAACGTGGCCCGAGTTCCTGGCCCGAGGGGCGGCATTGCTCCGCAGGCACTCCACCACCCTGGTGACCGCCGATCATTTCACCGCGGCCGCCCTGGATGTTCCGGGTGTGGTGCGTGCCAAGGTGTTGAACCTGTTCAACCCCGAGACCAGCTACGTACCCGGTGACGCCCCAGGGCATTTGACGGTCGCGGTCTGCGGGGCAGACGGCGAAGCACTGCCGGAAGAGATTTCCACCCAGTTGCTGCAGTACCTCACCGCGAATGCGCTGGCCGGTCTGGTGATCCACGTGATCGCCCCGAACCTCGTCGGTTTGAACGTCACCGTCAACATCCAGGTCAAGCCCGGATTCGAGGGAGGAACCGTCGCCGACAGGGTCGAAGCCGCCCTGACGGCCTATCTCGCGCCCACCCGATGGCCGTTCGCGAACACCGTGCACGTCAACAACCTGATCGGCGTCGCAGCCGGCGTGCCGGGGGTGGAGCTCGTAGTGTCGACCAACCCGGCGACCGACGTCGTCCTGTCCTCGACGTTCGCCGTGCTCGTGAACCCGACGGTCACGGTGAACGTCGTATGAGCCATTCCGATGTGCTCTGGTCCTTCATGCCGGAGGTCGTGCGCGATTCCGACCAGGCCGCGCGCGGGACGGGCCCGACGAATCTCCTGCGCACCTTCAGCGATGGGGTGGCCGGGATGTTCGACCCCGCCGCAGAGACCATCGGTCAGGCGCTGGCCGGGCAGCTCACCTCACCGGACCACACCCCTGACGTTTGGGTGCGTTGGCTGGCGCAGGCCTGCGGGGTGGACCCGGACGGGCCGCTGCCCGACGTGCGCCGCCGGATCCTCGCCAGGGCCGAGGCACCGGCGATCGGGTCCCGTTCGGCCATCGCCGCTGTCACCCGCCAGTTCCTCACCGGGGCCCGGCAGGTCGCCGTCGGCGCCGTGCCCCCTTGGACAATTCGCGTCGGCGTCCGGGCGGAGGAAGCACCGGAAGGCCTCGAGGTGTTGGCCATCCAGATCCGCGAGTCGGGGATGATGCCGGCCGGATTCGCCCTCGAGGTGCTCGCCGTCCGCCCGACGTGGGGCGACATCGACGATGCAGTTGGGCCGCGCTGGTCCGGTGCCCCCGTCGGTCTCACCTGGGCTCAGATGGACTCCAAGGGCGTCGATCTCGGCGGGTAGGCGACACCGCTTCCCTCCCACCCGAAACGGTCGTATCGCCGGATTGTCGTTTCCATGACGACCTCCCCTACTGCCCGGTTTGGATTCCCGCGGGCGACATCCGATGGGGACGACTGGCCGGCCCGGCCGGGCTGGATGGAAGTCTTCGACGCGATCGACACGAAATCGGCGCAGTTCGCGGAGGGCCCCCTCTCGGCCCGCCCGCCCTACGGCCGCGGCGGCTTGTTCTACCTGGTGACCGACGGCCCGGCCCGCCGGCTGTGGTACGACACTGGCGGCCAGTGGTTGGATCTCACTCCGATCGGCGGTACCGACCCGTCCGTTGTCACGGTCGGCGGGACCGGCGCTGAGGGGACATCTCAGCGCGCGGCCCGCGCCGACCACACCCACTCGATCCCGACCCTGACAGCCGCCGATATCCCGGCCATTCCGGCGTCGAAGATCAACACGACTCTGCCGATCAACCGGGGCGGCACCGGCAACACAACGGCACCGGACGACGACTACATGGTCGGCGGTGGGGGCGGGGCGTTCCTGTACTTCTCCCCGTCCCAGGTCCTCACCAAGATCGGTGCCGTCGGCACCAGTCGAACGATCACGGCGGGCACCGGCCTTCAGGGCGGCGGCGACCTCACCACGAACCGGTCCTTCTCGGTCCTGTTCGGCGCCGCCGCCGGGACCGTGGCGCAGGGCAACGACTCTCGTCTCTCGGATGCCCGGGTGCCGAAAGGGGCGGCTGGCGGTGTCCTCTCTGGCACGTATCCCGACCCCGGTTTCGCACCAGCACTGTTCGACCCGGCCGCGAACGTGGCGGGCATGCGCACACTCGGGGCAGGGGCCACCCAGGCCGCCCCAGGGAACGACTCGCGGTTCACCGACTCAAGGCGACCGAACGGGGCCGCTGGCGGCGACCTGGAAGGCAGCTACCCGTCCCCGACGATCCGCGCTGACCTCCGGGATCCGGCCGCGGGAACGGCGGGCCTGCGCACGCTGGGCACGAACGGTCAGCAGGCCGCCGCGGGAAACGACGCCCGGTTCTCCGACCCCCGGGTGCCCAAAGGCAGCGCCGGTGGTGTCCTCGCTGGCACCTACCCGAACCCCGCCCTGAATCCCGCGCTGAACGACCCCATCGCAGAGGTCGCTGGTCTGCGGACGCTCGGTTCGGGCCCGCTCCAAGCTGCCCCCGGCGACCACACCCACCCGCCGGGGCCGTGGCTCGACATCACCCCGAATACTGCCGGCGGCTGGTCCCACGGAACGATCAAGGCACAGACGCGCCTCAACGGCGGGAAGCTCGAGTACGTCGGCATCCTCAAAAAGACGGCCCCGGCGATCGGCATTACCGTCACGCCCTGCGGAACGGTCGCCGAGGCGCACCGCCTGCCAGCAGGCACTCTGCCCCCGTTCATGGGTGTTGTGATGCGGAACCTCGACGCAGGCACCAATCAGTCCGGGCAGGCATTGGTGACACCCGTCACCGGGGTCATTCAGGTCGGCGCTTCGGCGGGTGGCACCGCCTCTCCGGACGCCGTTCATTTCACCCTCTGCTCGCACCTGGCCGCCCTGTGACCGAATCCGTGATCAATGCCCTCATCGGGGCCGCTGGGGTCGTCTTCGTAGCGATCATCGGCGGTCTGGTGGCCATCCTCCGGGACAGCCGGCAAGCCCGAAGCGAAATCGCCGTCGTCCGAACCGAGATGGCGAGCAAGCTCACCGAAGTTCGGACCGAGATCACCAGCACCCGAGCCGATGTGGCCCGGGTCGTCCACCAGGTGTTCCCCAACGGCGGCGGATCGATCCTCGACAAGGTCTCCCAGCTGAAAACCGATCTGGACTCGTCCCGGACCGAACGCCGCGGCCAGATCGATGCGATCCACCGGCGCATGGACGAAGTCCTCATCGGCCGGCCGCGCTTCGATCCCACTCCGACCCAACCGATTCCACCGACCCCCGGAGGCACCACGTGAGCGACACCCCCGAACCGATCGACGAGTGGGCCGATCAGCCGCCCACCGAGGCGGACCTGATCGACAAGACCACGTTCCCGGCACCCGATGACCCGGATGCCCCAATCGACCTGCCCAACGACTGGACCCCGGGCGATCTCGTTGTGCTCGACTTTGGCCTGTCTGCCCCGCAGGAGACCGGCCCCTTGGGAGAGGTGACGTTCTGATGGCAACTAAGACAGCGGTTCTCGACGTCGCCCGCTCGCAGGTGGGCTACAACGGCACCGGGACCGAGAACAACCCCCTGTCGAAATACGGTGACTGGTACGGGATCAACCCGGGCCAGTGGTGCGCCATGTTCCTGTCCTGGTGCGACGACCAGGCCGGTGGCGGGTCTTTCCCGAAGTTCGCCTACTGCCCCAACATCGAGTCGTGGGGCCAGAACAACGGCCGGTGGATCGACAAGGACGGCGACCCGCAGGTCGGCGACATCGTCGTGATGGACTACGGACTCGGCCGCGCCTCGCACGTCGGTTTCCTCGAAGCGGTGTACGACACCTACATCGTCACCCTGGAAGGCAACACCACCGACGCCGGACAGGGCCGCACCGGAAACTCGATGCGCCGCAAGCAGCACAACCGCAACGGCCGCGAGATCCGCGGATACGTCCGGCCGAACTACTCCGCCACCCCGCCGCCCCCGGCACCCACACCGAAGCCCGGGATCGGCATGTCGAAAACCCGGCGGGCGTACCAGCTCCCGAAGGGCCAGGGCTACGCCAAGGCAGGCGTGAAGGTGAAGGGGTACAGCCGCCTGGTCGACGGCACCGGATCCGAAGGACAGAAGGCCAACGTCATCCGCCTGCAGAAGGCACTGGCCCGCAAGGGCTACCCGCTGACCGGCACCGGGTTCTACGGGCCGGCAACCGCGGCGGCGGTCCTGGACTTCCAGCGGAAGACCAAGGGCAAGGTGTCGCCCTCCGGGGCGGTCGGCCCGAAGACGTGGGAGCTGATCGGGGTGACCGACTGATGTCCATCGCCCCCTACCGCAAAGCCGTCACCACCGCTGTGGCCACCACAGCGGCGGCGGCGGGCGCGTTCATGGCCGACGGCAGTTTCACCGTGGCAGAGGCCGTCATGTCCGTCGGTGCTGGCCTGACCGCTGCCGCGGCGACCTACCTGGTTCCCAACGCGCCGGATCCCCGGCCCGGCCGGCATGCGGTCAACGAATCCGACAAGGACTGATCTGCCCGTGGCGACGATCACGAACCTCACGATCATCCAAGGGATCGCCTTCGAGCAATCCTGGGAGATCGTGGCTTTCGGGTCCCCTGTTGACAACTCGTGGACCGGGAAATGCCAGATCCGGCCGTTCGCCACGTCCGAGGTGGTGCTCCACGAGTTTCCCGTGGAGATCGCCAGTGGTGTGGCCAGAATCCAGGTTTCACCGGAGGTCTCGGCCGATTGGGTGTGGACGTCAGGTGTGTTCGATCTGGTGCTGACCCCGGAGGGCGGGAAGCCGTACCAGATCATTCAGGGTGCGGTGGCTGTCGTCGGGCGGGTGTCACGGTGAGCGACTTCCAGGTCACCGCGCTGGTCGCGCCTCGTCCGACGCAGGTCTCCATCGGCGGACAGGTGCCGATCCCGGCCGCCCCGGTCATCAAGGGCGAGACGGGTGACAGCGCCTACCAGTCGGCGGTGGCGGAGGGGTTCGTCGGCACTATCGGTGAGTGGTTGGCCTCGTTGAAGGGCCCTCCCGGTGAGACACCGAACCTGGACCTGTTGGCCACCAAGGTCGAGCTCGCCCGGGTCCAGGAACAGATCCCGGACCCGGGCACCTTGGCCACGAAGGCCGAGTTGATGGCCGTTGATGGTCGGATCCCCAGCATCGATGACCTGGCCACCCGGCCGGAACTCGAGCAGGTCCGGTCCTCGCTGGCCGGGTACGCCACGATCAGCTACACCAACACGGCGATCACCGTGGCCTCCGGGGCCGACCGGGACCGGGCCAACCACACCGGCACGATCGACACCTCGGTGATCTCCGATTTCGCCTCCAAGGTCATGGCCCTGATCAACAGCCTCAAGGGTCAGCCCGGCGGCCTGGCCACCCTCGACGATTCCGGGTTCGTGTCGGCATCGAACATGTCGACCCTGTACCTCACCTCGGTGCGGGAGTTCCCCGACATCGAATCCATGCTCGCCTGGGACGACGCGCAGGAGGGCGACGGCGGAATCATCCGCTCCGCCGAGGACCCCCGCTACGGGGTCACTTACATCCTGGGCACCGGTGACCACACCGACCTGGACTCCTGGTCGCCGCTGCCCTCCCCGCTCGGCGGGGTCACCACGGTCAACGGCCGCCCCGGTGACGTCATCGGCCTGGCCGAGCTGACCGACCTGGACGCGATCTGGGATGCGCTGAACGTCCACCTGTCCGACATGGCCAACCCGCACCGGACCACGAAGTCGCAGATCGGTTTGGGGCAGGTCGACAACACCCCGGACTCCGGGAAGACGGTGGCCCGCGCGGCGACGGCCGGGGCTTCCGACACCGCCGGGCACGCCTCCACCGCCGGCTACGCGACCACCGCGGGGTCGGCCGGAACGGCGACCACCGCGGGCACAGCGAACTCGGCGACAAGCGCGGCGGCTGCGACCACCCTGATCGGCCTCACCGCCACCCTGGCCGAACTGAACCGCCTGGCCGGGGTCACCGGCGGAGTGCAAGGCCAACTCGACGCCCGGGCGGCGAGGGCCGACACGTTCGCGTTCCTGCTCCACGGCAACGACCCGAACTACCCGCGGCCGAACTGGGGATACAAGGGGTACATCTGGATCGGCACTGTGAAACCCGCCCTGCAGGTCGAACCGGACCGGTACTGGGGTCCGGCGTGATCTACACCGCCTCCGGGACACCGGTGGTCGACCGGGCTTTCCACAACGGCGTCCGCACGGTGGACCCGATCACGGACGGCCCGAGACCGCTGGTCGCGTTCTGGGCCGGCGACCCGAACGGTGCCAACGGCCCCGGCGGTGCCCCCCTGGTGAACGGCGACCGGATCGACCGGTGGCGTGACCCGATCACCGGGCAGTACCTGACCAACACCGGTGGCACCGCCCGGCCGGTGTACGAGCGCAGTGCTCTGATGGGCGGGCAGTGGGTGGCCCGTTTCCTGCGCACCTCGAACCACCATCTCGTGCTGCCCTACGTCCGCGCGCAGGCGTATTGGGCGGTCCTCATCGCTGCGTTCACCGGCCCCACCGCGACCACGGAGCTGGTGCTGGCCACCGGCCAGTCCGGGAACGCCGGGATCGGCAAGGCCGGGTCCACGAACCAGTACTTCATCTCGGCCGGGACCGTGATCCATTCCGGGGTGCCATGGGTGGCCGACAAACCCCGCCTGATCGTCGCCAGGTTCCAAGGGGCTTCCAGTACCCAGCGGATCGACAAGGTCACCGGTACCGCCGGGAACCCCGGGACCGGGGCGATGACCGCGTTCAAGCTCGGATCCGCTGGCGACGGCGGCCTCGTCGGGGCGAACAGCGCCACCTGCGAAATCGGGTTCGCCGCGATCTACGACAAGGACCCGTACGCCGACAACACCGGGCAGGTACTCACCGCCCTGGCCCGCGATTACGGAGTCGACTACTGACCAAATTCAGCCACATCCGCACCGCGCACGCGGCAGCGGACCAACCCCCTCGAAAGGAACACCCTGTGTCTCGTCGTTCCCCCCGGCGCAAACCGATCATCGCCGCCATCGTGCTCACCCTGCTGGTCGCCTTCGGCCTGGCCCCCGCCGCCACCGCGGCCGTCAGCGCGCCCACCCCGGCCCCTGCCGCGGCCCCGGCGGTCTCCACGTACCCGGCCGCCGCAGCCCTCGGCACCCGGCCCGGGTCGAAGACGATCTACAACCCCGACACCGGCAGCGTCCTGGGCACCTACGACTCCTGCTACCAGTCCCTCTACGGCGCCAACGCCCGGGCCGCGTTCATGGAACTCATCCGCACCGGCAACTACGCCCCCGGCATGGCCGGCTACCTCGGCCCGGAAGACTCCGAACTCGTCTCCCTCGGCATCCACCTCTACAAACGCCTCAACGGCGTCCGGGAAAACCGGTCGGCCATCTGGGCCGACACCTGGATATCCTGCCTGCCGTAGCGGGATTGCTTTGAGGGAGAGCTCGCCCGCTCGCGATGAGCGGGCGAGCTGCACCACGCGAAGTTCTTGAAATTTTGTTACTACTACCCATCGCCCTCGATATTTTTCAGCGACTGAAGTACATCCATCAACTCGTCGGGAATCGCATTCACTTGCTTCTCTACGTTGGCAAATAGGTCAATAATTTCAGGGGCATAGTCATCAACTGCAAACATCGCACGCCGCTCACTAACAGTTATATCAGTGTTTATTACGCCTTCTTGGGAGACGATTTCGAATCGGTACTGCTCAAACGCAGGCATGCGGGAAACAATTACCTGACTGGTCCCCAATGATGCATAGTACGAAGTGTCACCATCAGTAGTCTGCCATACAATATTTTCGTTCTTGGTTGACTGAATTAGTCTCTCGAGGATCTCTCTGAGAACCCGACTACGGCCAGCACTAGACACTTAGCTCACTCCTCCTTCTGTCGTTCCTGTGAACAGAGACAGTGTCTTGGTTACTTCACCGACAGCCATCTCTACCTCTGCTTTGGCTCGCTTTACACTTGTGCGGACATCATTCCCGGGCTTATTGCTGAGCTGTCTCATCGCCACAGTTGCGAGCGCCACGGAACGCCCTAAGGCCTCCTTAAGCTCTGGCGTCAACAGGTCGGCCAGCTTAGGCAAAGTGCTTAGCTGATTTACCGTCCACCGCCACTCATCTAATGTCATATACGCTAGAGAATGACTATTCTGGTCAACTGCGATCATTAACGAGTGCTGACCCCGACGCATCGCCTCAATTAACGAGCGCGCAGTGAATGCATTCATCCGACGCTCAGTTTTTTCGATCGCTAGCGTAACTTCTGAGACCTGCTTCCGAGCCTTGATGGCACCAAAGAGCGCGAGACCCAACGCGAAGACGCCAATCCAATCTACCCACGAAATCGAGAAGACCGACCACGACAGATCTAGAGCCACATCCAACACCGCCCTCCCTCTCCGTCAAATCTAGGAATGATCCGGACTGAGCAGCCTTCCGAAAGAACATACCGCAGGTCCGACGGCCAGCAGGACGCACCGTTATTGCCCGTCGATGGTCGCGCCTGCGCGCGCCCGACTGATCCCGAAGCTATACCGACTCGGAGACCAGTTGGAACGCTCGCTGGTAGGACACACCCAGCACCGCGCCGACATCCCGCAGCGGCATCCCCTGCTCCTTCAGCTCCCGGGCTGCCTCCCGTGTCTCCGCGGCGGCCCGGGAATTCGCGGCGGCAGACGCCTCCCGCTGCACCTCCGCCTCGGCCAGGTGGGCGCGCACGGACTCGGGCACCTCGGGGCGGACGGTGACCTCGACACTGGCGGCCGGCACGTTGGTGAGCAGCTCGACGGCGTCGGCGACCATCGCCGGGATCTGGTCCAATCGTTTTGCCTGCGTGAACAGTCCCTCGACCTCGGGGACAGACACGGCCCACCACCCGCCGGAGCGGGTGGCGTTCGCTGTGACCCTCACTTCGGGCCTCCGATCTGCTTCAGGATCGCCTTGGCGGTGATCTCGTTGACTTCGTTGTGGCGGGGAACCACGGTGTTCTTGGTTCCGACGGTGACCTTGGTGTGGCTGCCCCCCTCTTCCAGGTGCATCGCGAGGCCCTGGTCTTTGGCGATCTGGCTGATCTTCTTGAGGAGGTCCTTGCGCTTCATGAGATTAGTCTAGAGCGCACTAGAACGTCAAGTCAAGCCCGCACTAGAAATATTTCCACCGTCGCCCCTCCGGCCTACAGTGACCCCATGACCGGCGACCCGCAGTTCACCAGGGCAGAACTCGCCGCCCGCATTCGCGCGACCAACGCCGCCATCGACAAGGAGTTCGACGAGCACGGCCGCCCCACGAACCCGTACATCACCCTGAAGCCTGACGAGCACACCCCCGTGTGCTGGGCCGGTGCGATCGGCGCAGCCACCCGGGTCCACCGGCACGGCGAGGCCGAGGTGATCGCCCTGGCCGCCGTCGACCTGTACGACACCGACCCGGAGCAGTGCATCTGTCCGAAATACGACAAACGCGGACACCGAATCAGGAACCGGCCGGCGGTCTAGTTCGTTGCCCTGATCAGTCAGCGAAAGCACGCCGAGAGGCAGTCACCTTGAGCTCTACCTCGGATCCATCAGGATGAGCCGGATCAAGGGCTTCTGAAAGAACCTCCACCAACCGGTTGTCGTCGGCTCTGTGCCACCGAATCCCATTCGCGTCATTGAAACTCAAACTAATGCCAAATCCTGGATAACTTGCAGACTCACTGCGCGAAGCAATATTCAGAAAAATATCTGAGTGTTCTCGAGATAGCGTATAATTCATCTCACCAGGAGGGATAATTGCAATCGAAAGTGTGTACTCTCCCGACCCTGGCGGCATATACGAAAGACGACAGACAATATTTCGCATGGGCAGGTCATTTCGGTTGGCGACGACCAGAAACATGACTCCATGGTCATGTATGTCGGACCAAATCGAAACTTTACTTGCTTGCCGTCGACGCTTGTCTACGTCGCGCGCCTCGTCTCGTCTCCGCTCGCGAATAAGGGCACGCCAGGTGAATGTGGTCGCGACTGTCGCTGCCGCGAAGGCAAACCAGGTTGGCGCACTCCCCCAATCGACTGACACTACTGATCCGCGGGAATACGACGGGTCATGAACCTGCTCTCCCAACGAACTGGTGTGAGTAGATCATCATGTAACGCACGGGCGGCCTTCTGAAGCATCGCTGGCGTGTGCCCCGGGTCGTGAACTCGAGAATCCGTGATCATCCAGCCCTGCTCACCTAACCGATTCAGCATTGCAATCGTCGACTGATCAGGTTCGGCAACACACGCCTGAATCGATTCTAAAACGAATGTCATTTTGAGCATGTCGTCCGGCACTCGAAATATGATCTCGTTCACCCGCGCGTACTCGAACCTCTCACCATTCCAGATTTCCACGTGCTCTCCTACCTGTTCGTTGAATAGTCTGAATCGCCATCACTGACGGCGATGGCGAGGCTGGCGCAAACCTGATGTCTGGATTCGTGCTTCCACGCGTTGAAAAATAGAGTACCTACAAAGAAGAGTACGGCGAGAAATGCCAGGCCGCCACCTATGGACGCCTGAACGGCGTCCCATTCCATTGCATTGGCACCGTAGTAGCCATACGGATCAGCGGGCGTAGATTTGGCGGTCACGATTACCACGAGCCCCGCAATGAACAGCAAGGCCGCAACACCGTAGATCGCGTGCAAGGCCGTGTTCTTGTTCCATTCGCGTTGCCAGTTCGACGTGGTGCCAGGCACGGTGACCTCTGTTGCGCTCACTGATGGTCCTCTCGGTGGTGTTTGGTGGCCGCTCGAAGCGCCAGGACTTCTGAGTGCTCTAAATGATCAAGCCGGACCATCAGAATAGCCACCGGCACCCACAGCTCATCGGCCAGCTCTTCGTGGGTGTAGGACCAGCGGGCGGCGTCGACGAGGTCGTCGATGTGGATGAGCCAGCGGGCACACAGTTTGTCGGCCTCGCGTTCCTGCCGGGCGTCGAGCCGCAGGCAGTCGGCCCCACCCACTGCGCGGTCGCCGCGTTCGTAGTGGGCGAGTTCGTGGGCCATCAGGAACCGGCGACGAACCTGAGACTCCTTGGAGTCCATCACGATGGCGTTCAGGTCCGGGTCGTACCACGCTGCTCCCCCGGGCAGGTCCGGGACCATGATGAAAGTCAGGTCCGGGATGGACCGGAGGTGCCGCCAAGGGTGGTACCTACCGGGTTTGGTCTGGGTGTCGTCCTTGCTCTCGGAGACCTTTCTCGATGAGGTCTCTGACTGCTGCTCTCTGATCTGGGTCCCCCTGATACGCGACGAGCCCGAGGTCGTCTTCGGCCTCGGTTGTGCTCACTGTGGCATCAGGGTCCGACACAGCATTTAACCTGGGCTTTACACCTATGGGGGCTCCTGATCGGCGCGCTCCGCGGCTCTGCGGGCTTCCCTGGTCTTGCTTCGGTTCCTGGATTTCTTCACTCGTTGTGCCTGTCTGTGTGGCGGCATCACGTGCCGCACGGATTTGCATGAGGATCATCTGCTTCGCACCCACAGGGATCGACGGGTCGTTCCTGAGCGCTTGCTCCGGGGATATCGAGTTGTCACCTGCCGGGAGGCCGAGGGTTTCCAGCGCGGCCCGGAGGACTTCCCTCACGGGGACGCCAAGGCCGTCGGCCAGGGCGAGGACGAGGCTGGCCTTCAGCGCGGTAACACCCTCGCGGCGAATGCCGGAGATGTGGCTCTTGCTGATCTGGTGGCCGGCTGCTTTGGCTCGGCGGACCACGTCCGGGTCTGACCATCCGTTTGCCTCCCGTGCGGCGTCAATCAGCTTGGCGAGCGGGTTGCTGCCAGGTGTCATGGTCAAATCCTCATCGCGGGAGTGGTGCGTGTCCACTGCTCCGGTCACTACAGACGGGGCGAGTGGACACTAGTGGCGGACACTAACTCTTTGCGATTCTTCCGCATCGTTTGCCGAGGTCCCGGCTGATCTGCCGATACGTGTTGCGTTTCATGGTTGACGAACGGACACTTTTCCTGTCTACTCAATCCAGTAATACCGGACACCACTCGACAGGGAGATCCAATGACAATGACACTCGCCCGCCCAACAACCACAGGAAGGAGCGTCTGGATGTACGTAAGAGATCGGAAACGACTCGCCACCCTGATGGTCATTCAGGAGATCTCGATCCGCCAGATGGCTATCGCCGCAGGATGGAAGTCGCACACCTATCTGCAGCGCCTGCTGTCCGGCACCGCCAAGACTCTGAAGACCGACCCGGCGATCCTCATCGCCCACACGCTCGGCGTGCCCATTGAGGATCTTTTTGTGACCCAAACGGACGCGATAACCGTCCATCACGGACGGCCTGTCCGTACGTCGGGCCGGAAAGGTGGTCAGGTATGACCGCCGCCACGAAAGTTCAGACCGAGCTGCGTCTAGCCCCTTGGGTCGAACACCTCAATCGGGAACGTCTGCTCGCCACCGCCAACCGAGCGATGGCCGAAAAGGACCTGGTCGAGTTCAGAACGGCCTGGGGCATGCCGACGGCGGTTTTGGATGCGATCACAAAGCGGATCGACTCCGCCAAGGCTCGTATCGACACCCTTGACAACCTCCTTGCGCTGGCGGCAGGAGCATGAGGGCACTGAAACTAGCCGCCGCCGCGGCCGTCCTCGCTACCACCGCGGTCACCCTGACCGCATGCGACTTCGACACCACCGCCTGCCCGGCCGGTCAGACCGCTGTCGACCGCGGGTTCTTCCAGACCATGGCCGTAGGGAACTCGGTGCAGATGTTCTGGATGCCGATCATCGAGTGCGAGGTGTCTCCATGACCGCCGCGGTTCGCCGCCCGGTCACGGACGAGAGCACCTTGGACCTGGCCTACGCGATCGACGCTGTCTTCAACGCCTGCGCCCAGTACGACGCCGCTATCGACACGGCCGTCGCCGCCGCACCTGACGCAGCTGCGTGGGCCGAGGTCGGCGAGGTCGTCACTGCTTTGGCTCGGGAAATGCGGGAGGCCACCCAGGCTCTCCTCCCGACGGTGACCGCATACGAGGACGCGCACGGTCGGGGGCGTTCGTGATGCCCCGCACCTGGCAGCACCCGGCAGTTTTCCCGCGCCCGCAGCGGATCCCCGCACCGAAGTCCGGTGCCGCAGATCGCCGCGAAGTCACCTGCATCACCGCAGTCCTCATCATCATCGCGCTGGTCTTCGGCGCCCAAATCTTCCGGAGTGTCTTCCTGTGATCACCACCCCCGCCGAGTACCACGCCGCCATCCGCGCACAGCTCCTCGCTGACGCCCCCGCCCGGGAGATCGTCGAGCTCGCCGGCCACGACCACGACGACGAGACTGGCCTCCGTGCCCTCGCCGAAGACGGAACCGTTTGGGAGGCGCGCTTTCCGTCCTGGCGGCACGTCGAGCCCGCGAACGTTCTGGACTGGTACCGGAAGAACGGCGTCCCGGTCACCCCGCCCCCGCCGGCCAACATGCGGACGAACCTCCTCGACAGCCGACCAGCCGGGTACGACGTCTACGAGAACGCCGCGTCCACCCAGGATGACCCGATCTTCCGGGTGTGCGACGACAAGTTCGTGGTGTACGGCGGTGACTACGCTGGGTGGCGGAAACACCCGGGCATGATCCTGCGCTTGCACCTGGACGAGTCCCCGGTCTGGAAGCTGGTCGACCTGTGACGGCCACCGCGGTCCACGAGTGCAAACCGGGCTGCTGGCCATGCCCGGTCCACGACCGCCCCACCGGCCCGGCCGCCAAGTACGAAGACCCTCACATGGCCGGGCAGCCGTTCCCGGTGTCGTTCGCCGGCCCGGTCGCGGCGTGCCCGGAGTGCGACACCCCGGTGACGTTGTCCGCGGTGTACCGGTGTGAGCCGTGCGGGTTCGAGTGGGAGGCGGAGACCGGCCAGTTCCTCCGTGAGGATCCGCGGTGCGGGCAGCGGTACGGGGCGTTCCAGCCGTGCCCGCTGCCGCCGGGCCACACCGAGCTGCACCTCCACACCCTGCCAGCGGCATGACCGCGGCCCTGTCCGTCGCCGAGTACCGGAAGACGTGGAAGGACTACGCCCGCCCAGCCGACCCGGACATCGACATCAGCACCGCCGATTCGGACATGGGCGCCGTGTCGATCACCGCATGGGCCGTCGTGACCGACATCCGCGAGTTCGACATCCGTGATCTCCACAAGCATTTGACGCTCGGTTGCACCCTCGAGCCCGCCCGGATGGCCCAGGTCATCATGGCGCTGGCCGCGTGGGTCGACCCTGACGAATCCGAGACGGCGCTGAACACCCGCGCCTCCACCATCACCCAACGGAAAGACATCCCAGCATGAGCAACGATTCCCGCACTGAGATCCACGTCGTCCTGGAATATCCGGGCGACCACCGCCCTCCGTTCTTCGTTGAGATCGAGGATCAGGACGGCCACTCGATCGACGTCACCGACGGGGCCTACACGGACCCCAACGGCCTGTACCACCTGATCATCGTCCCCGGAGATTTCGGACCTGCGGCAGCGCAGACCGACCCGACCGCCTGCGAGCACCACTACAACTGGACCCATCAGGACAATTTCCCGCCCGGCACCTACTGGGTCGGGGTGTGCGAGTTCTGCCAGCATTTGGAGTTCGATGCTGACCCGGTCACGCCGGCGGAGTCGATCGCCCGGGCCGAAACGGCCGCGCTCACCGCGGTTGCCGCTGTCAGCCCGGTGTGCGGGTTCAACGTGGGCGACAACACGCCGTGTCGGTGCCTCCTTCCCCGAGGTCATTCCGGTCTCCACTCCTGCGAGCACGACCGCATTCTCGGCGAGGGTGGTGCCGACAATGGCTGAATACCCCTACCGGATCCGCCGCCGCACCCAGGACACGGTGCAGCGGATCTACCGGCTGGTGCTGGTCTCGGCCCCACCCGGCCCGTTCATCAACCCGAACCGGGTGAGTGAGCCGTCGTGGGGCGAGGATGAAGGCCGCGACGGCGTGGTGTGGCACAAGCCACCGGAGCCGGGCACGGTCCTCCGCCGCGCGTTGACGAAGAAAGCCCTTGTGGACCGGATGCCGCTGCTGGTCGCCCACGGGTGTGAGGTCCGGATCGAGGCGTCCGAGCCGATCATCTGGCCGTCCGACCAGCCTGCCGAGGGTGGTGCCAACAATGGCTGAGCCCATCAAGAACCAGCACGGCGAGACCGTCGAGAGCGACACGTTTATCAACGCCGCGGAGTGCCTGCGGTGGGGCCGGTATGCCACGTCGTCTGTCGCCGATGCGTGCCGCGATCTTCCGGTGGTGCTGGAAGCGGTGAAGGTGCAAGGACTGGTGCCGGCCGGGATGCACCTCGACACGGACGCCCTGATTGACCTGTTCGAGGCCCTGGCCGAGCTGATCGAATCCGCCGAGGGTGGTGCGTGATGGCGCATTTTCTGGTGATCACCCGCCCGGTGGGCTGGGATTCGGCTACCGATGACGACGATTTCGACTTCGAGATCGTGTGCGATGGCAAGGGCTGCGCCCTGTATGCCGAGTGCGAGGAGGGCGTGCATCTCCTCCGGAGTGACGAGCGGTACGACCATGACATCGACAACCCGCATATTGAGCACGGTGTGCCGCATTCCTACCTGAGTGGGGGCGGATGGTGTGTGCCGATCGGTGGCTGCGCATTCATTCAAACGCTGGATTTCAGCGACTCCCATTGGGATATCGCCAGCGAGCACGGTCTCGGCCGCCACGAGGTGACCGTCGAGTGGTCCGACTGGGGTAGCGGCTGCTTCATCTATGAGGGGCCAGCTCCGGCACCCGCCGAGGGTGGTGACAGCAATGGGTGAGCTCCGGGTCGTTCAGCGGCCTGTCACTGCGGCCGATCGAACGCACGAGGTATCCCCGACACCGACCTTCATGGTCGTGACGGAGGACGAGGACCGGCTGACCGAGCTGGTGAAAGCCGCCCGAGACGCGTCGGTGCTCGACAGCAACGACGTCGAGATCGAGGCGTTGACCGACGCCCTCGACGAGGCGCTGCTTCAACTCGGGCGGGAGGATCTCCGTGTCTGAGCCGATGCGGGCGTTGACCGTCCGCCAACCCTGGGCCACCCTCCTCGTCGCAGGAATCAAGCGCATGGAAACCCGGTCCTGGGACACCAAGTTCCGCGGCACCCTCGCGATCCACGCCGGGCTGGCGATGCCCTGCAGGATCGGGCAGACCATCGAACTCGGCGGTATCACCGTCGAACGAGACCGGTCCGGTCTGTTGCTCCGAGGCCACGGCGGCTGGCCCTACCGGCTGCCCGTCGGCGCGATCGTGGGAACTGTGGACCTGTTCCAGACCCGGTCGACCAGTAGTGGCGAGCACGGCCCCGATGACCGCGAGCGCGCACTAGGCGACCACGGCCCGGGCCGGTGGGCATGGTCGACGTCGTCGGCCCGCAACTTCGGCAGCCGGGCGATTTCCTGCCCCGGTCGGCTCGGTCTGTGGATCCCGCCGGCCGATGTGCTGGTCAAGATCGCGAATGCAGCAGCTCAGTGACTACCGCTGTTTGACAAGTAGAGTAGTAATATTCCAGTAGTAGTCAGACGAACCCACGAACGGAGCACCATGGACGAAACCCTGCAAGACCTGGTCCAAAGACGCATGGCCGAACTCGGCAACGTCAACGGCAAGCCACTCTCGGTGAAGCAAGTCTGGGAACGCGGCGGCGGCGGCGAAGCCGGCGAATGGTCGTACGAGACCGTCCGGAAGATCGTGCACTTCGGCCACCAGGCCATCGGCGACAAGATCGCCGACACCCTGGCAACCGCTCTTGACCTCCCCGTCTCCGACGTCCTCCGCGCGGCCGGCCAACGACCTCGACTCGGCAGGTTCGTGCTGCCGAAACGCGCCGACCGGCTCACCCAGTCCGAACGCGTCGCCGTCCTCACGGTCATCGACGCGATCCTCGCCGCCGACAAGGAGGAGCGTGGGTAACGTCGAAGACCGGTGGATGATGCCCGACCCGGACGACCCCGGGAAAGATCCGGACACCGAGGAACCCACGAAACCGAAACGCATTCGGACGTTGCGGTATGGCAAGGGGAAGCGCTGGCGGGCGGAGTGGGTCGAACCGGATGGCACCCGCCGGAAGATGTCGTTCACGACGAAGGACGCCGCCGCCAAGTACCTGATCAACGTCGAGTCCAAGAAGCTCGACGGCACGTACGTTCCCGTTGCCCGGGCCCGGGTCACCGTGGGTGAGCTGTGGGTCGGGTGGCGGGCCGGGAAGAACCGTCTCCGGCCGACGACCCTGGCGACCTACGACTCCCTGTGGGCGAAACACATCCAGCCGAAGTGGAGCACCGTTCCGGTCGGCCAGATCCGCCGGCCCGCGGTGGAGCAGTGGATGGCGAACCTGACCCAGGAGAAATGGGTCAGCACCGACACCGGCCGGAAGCGGATCACCTTCCCTCTCTCCGGGTCCCAATCCCGGCGGGCCGGCATGATCCTGTCTTCCCTCCTCGACCTCGCCGTCCAGGACAAGAACCTGCCCTCGAACCCACTCGACAAGTTGACTCTGCCGTCAACCCGCACCGGCGAGAAGGTGCCACTCGCCGACGACCAGGTTCACGCCCTGACCGCCGCCATGGGTCCGCACTCCCTCGAGGTGTGGACCCTGGTCAAGACCGGCATGCGTTGGGGCGAGATGGCTGCGCTCCTCGTCCGTGACCTGGTGATGGACCGGAAGCGGATCCTCATCCACCGCGGGTACGTCGAGGCGAAGGGCAAACGCCACTACCTCGAGACGAAAACGGCCAAGCACCGCGAGGTGCCCGTCTCCGGTGACCACTTCGACGCCCTGGTGCTGCTGGCCGCCGGCCGCAAACCGGACGACCTGTTGTTCCCCGGGCCGGCCGGCAACGGGTGGACGAAGACTCTGTGGCGGCGGCGCTGGAACGCGGCCCGGGTGGCGATCGGCGAACAGGCGATCGGCACCCACATCCTTCGGCACACCGCGGCGTCGCGGCTCATCCGGGCCGGGGCGGATCCGAAGGTTGTCCAGCGCATGTTGGGGCACTCTTCGGCGGCGATGACGATGGATCTGTACGGGCACCTCTTCGACAATTCGCTCGACGATGTGGCCGAGCGGATGGCTCTGATCTTCGATCTGACGGCGGAGCGATCGTCACCCCCCAGCCGCCCCCCAGGGTCGCGGGCTATGGCCTCTCATCAGGCCGGGAGCGGCTGAGGCTTCCGCTTTGGGAGCGGAGGGTCGCAGGTTCAAATCCTGTCACCCCGACAGAGGTGGGCCAGGTGAAGGAGCGACCAAGCTCCTGACCTGGCTTTTTTCATCTCAGTGCACGGATACCCGCCACGCACCTCGGCCCCACAGGCGGACACCTCTGCCGGCCCGAGGGCCTGCTCGACGTCCCGCCCCCCCTACTGCCCCCCAGGTCGTACCTGTCAGCGATTGCGGTGATCGGAGCCCTGTGGACCGAGAACTGTGGCGGTGGCCACAGCGCACCCCTGGCCCCCGCACCCGCGTTTCAGGACCGCCGTTGACCCTTGCCACGGTGCCGCAGATGCCACAGGACCGAGGCCGCCGCGAGCAGAACCATCAGCACCACACCGAGCTCGGAAAGCCGATCCAGGATCGACACCGGACGGTCCTGACGCGCGATCGCACCGAGAACGACCCAGGTCAGGACGGCAGATGCCGCGAGCCAGTACGAGCTGGCCAGGCCCGAGGGCCACAGCACGTACCAGGGGCGATCCCCCCGCACCCGGGGCCGGCGCGTTCTCCCGATGCTCATCGATGACCATCCTACGATCTCGACATCGGCGTATTCGTCGATCCAGCCTGACCTCGGGGACCGCCGCCAACCAGGACCGACCACGTCCGCCTTGTACGTCATCGTGCGGAATGATGACCACCCATGACCGAGGAGAACCGGACCTGCCTGCATGACCTCCAGTGGCGGCGGCAGGACAACTTCCCGCCGGGCACCACACGTGTGGGTGTCTGCTCCCGCTGCGGGTACCTGGAGTTCGACCCCGCACCAGCACCCCCGGCCACGCCGTCGACCCGCGCGGAGATCGTGACCCTGTGCGGTTCAACACGTTTCAAGGAGGAGATCAACCGACTCAATGCCGAGCTGACGATGGCCGGGAAGCTCGTCATCAGCATCGGCGTCTTCGGCCATGTGGACCTGCCGGAGCGGGACTGGACCACCCACGGCAGCGCCGACAAGATCATGCTCGACCGGCTCCACCGGCAGAAGATCGACCTGGCCGACCGGATTCTGGTCGTCAACCCGGGCGGCTACATCGGCGAATCGACCCGCTCCGAGATCGCCTACGCCACCGCGAAGGGGATGCCCGTCGAGTACCTGGTGCCTCCGGAGGGCGGGACCTACCGCTGAATCCGCCGCCCCGGGCCCCGATCTACCGGTCCTGCCGCCGCTCGGCCACCGCTACACCGGGTGGGTGATCACCAGGATCGCCACCACCGGCCCGTCGGTCAGACTCTCGTAGGAGTGCTCGCCGTCGGACGCCCAGTCCAGGCTCTCCCCCGGTCCCGCCTCACCCAGCGCGCCGTTGCGTCCAGCGCGGACCCGTCCGGTGACCACGACCAGCCGCTCCCGGACCCCGGGACCGTGCGACGGGGAGACGTGCCGCGGCCCGGGCAGGATCGTCAGCCGGTAGATCTCCGTGGACGCCTCCGCCGCGGTGACCACGTCCAGCAGGACGGTCGAGGCCCCGTAGCCGTCGACGGAGATGCCCGCCTTGGTGTCGACGTGTTCGGCGATCAGACCGGCCAGCCCCACGCCGAGCGGGGCGCTCAGCGCGTACAGGGTTTCCAGGGTCGGGTTGCGTCGGCCGGATTCCAGTTCGGACAGGGTCCCCTTGCCCAATCCGGCCTGACGGGCCAGTTCGGACAGACTCAACCCGCGGCCGCGACGGAGTTCCCGCACCCGCGACCCGACGGCCTGGGCCAGATCGGCACCGCCATCCTCGGCCGTCATGTCCCTCTTTCCTTCTTCCGGTCTTCGGTTTAGCATCGTTCCATAAACAGAACGCCAGGAGATCTCGTGACATCCGTGACCAACACCACCCCGTCGAACGCGGGGCAGACCGCCCCCGAGCCGAAGGTGGGTATCAGCTCCCCCATTCTGGCAGGTGTCGTCACCGCCATCGTCGGCTTCACCTCCGCGTTCACCGTGGTCCTGGCCGGACTCAAGGCGGTGGGTGCCTCCGACGCCCAGGCCGCCTCCGGTCTCTTCGTGGTCTGCATGACCATGGGCGCGGGCTGCATGATCTTCTCCTTCAAGTACAAGATGCCGATCACGATGGCCTGGTCCACCCCCGGGGCGGCCCTGCTCGCCGCCGCCTCGGTGCCGACCGCCGGTTACTCCAGTTCGGTGGGGGCGTTCATCCTGGCCGGCCTGTTGATCCTGGCCACCGGCCTGATCAAACCCCTCGGCCGATGGGTGGCCGCCATCCCGGCCTCCCTGGCCAATGCCATGCTCGCCGGCGTGCTGCTGACCCTGTGCGTCCAGCCCTTCGCCGCCCTCCAGGGCCAACCCGCGGCCGTCGCCCCGGTGGTCATCGCCTGGCTGGTGCTGCTCAAGTACGCGCGCCGCTGGGCCGTGCCGGGTGCCTTCCTCGTTGCGCTGATCGTCATCGTGGTCTCCGGGGCCCTGAGCAACGTCGACACCACCCAGCTGGCCCCGACCGTCGTCTGGACCAGCCCGACCTTCAACCTGGCGACCATGATCGCCATCGCCCTTCCCCTCTTCCTGGTGACCATGACCAGCCAGAACATCCCGGGCATCGCGGTGCTGGCCTCCTTCGGCTACCGCCCGCCGGTCGGCCCGCCGCTGATCTACACCGGCGGTGTCACGGCGGCCACCGGAGCCCTCGGCGGTTTCGCGATCAACCTCGGAGCCCTCTCGGCAGCCATCGCCGCCGGCCCCTCCTCCCACCCTGACCCGAGCCGGCGCTGGATCGCCGGGGTCAGCACCGGCGTCGTCTACTGGATCTTCGGTCCGCTCTCGGCCGCCGTCGCCGCCATCGCCCTCGCTGCCCCGGCCGGCGTCATCCCCGCCATCGCCGGTCTGGCCCTGATCGGCGCCTTCGCCAACGCCGCCGCCTCCGCCCTGGGCGACCCGGACCACCGCGAAGCGGCCGCCATCACCTTCCTCGTCGCCGCCTCCGGGGTCAGCTTCTTCCACGTCGGTGCCGCCTTCTGGGCCCTGATCGCCGGCGGGATCTACCTGGCCGTCATGCGGCTCCCCGGTCTGAACCTGCCCACCTTCGCCGGTCGAACCAAGGGCTGATGTTCCGGGCAACTCCGGGCCGATAAACTGCCACTGCCCGGAGTGCTCGCCGAGGCGCGCCCGCATGCCGCGGGGAGTCGGCCACGGACGAGCGCCCACTGAAAGACAACCGAAAGGCCCCCAAGGTTATGACCGTGCGCAAGGTCGCCCTGCTCACCGCTGGTGGTTTCGCCCCCTGTTTGTCCTCCGCCGTCGGCGGCCTGATCGAGCGATACACCGAGATCGCCCCCGACGTCGAGATCATCGCCTACAAGCACGGCTACCAGGGCCTGCTCTCCGGCGACTACATCACCGTCACCCCGGAGATCCGTGCCAAGGCCGGCGTCCTGCACCGCTTCGGCGGATCCCCGGTCGGCAACTCCCGGGTCAAGCTGACCAACGCCAAGGATCTCGTCAAGCGCGGTCTGGTCAAGGAAGGTGAGAACCCGCTGCAGGTGGCCGCCGAGCGTCTGACCGCCGACGGCGTCGACGTCCTGCACACCATCGGTGGCGACGACACGAACACCACCGCCGCCGATCTGGCCGCCTTCCTGGCCGAGAACGACTACGCGCTGACGGTGGTCGGTCTGCCGAAGACCATCGACAACGACGTCATCCCGATCAAGCAGTCCCTCGGGGCCTGGACCGCCGCCGAGGAAGGTGCCGGGTTCGCCCGCAACATCATCGGCGAGCACAACTCCGGTTCCCGGATGCTCATCGTGCACGAGGTCATGGGCCGTCACTGCGGTTGGCTGACCGCCGCCACCGCGCTGGAGTACCGCAAGTGGCTCGACACCCAGGAGTTCCTCCCGGAGATCGGGCTCTCCAAGGAAGCCTGGGACGTCCACGCCGTCTACCTGCCCGAGGCCGAGTTCGACCTCGAGGTCGAAGCCGCCCGTCTGCGCGAGATCATGGACCGGGTCGGCAATGTCACGATCTTCCTGTCCGAAGGTGCCGGGATGGACACGATCGTGGCCCAGTTGGAGGCCTCGGGCCAGGAGGTCGGACGTGACCCCTTCGGCCACGTCAAGCTCGACACGATCAACCCGGGTGCCTGGTTCGCCAAGCAGTTCGCCGAGCGACTCGGTGCCGAGAAGGTCATGGTGCAGAAGTCGGGCTACTACTCCCGCGCCGCCGCGGCCAACGCCGAGGACCTGCGCCTGATCAAGTCGATGACCGACTACGCCGTGGAGTGCGCCCTGCGGGCCGAGTCCGGCTGCATCGGCCACGACGAGGAGCAGGGCAACCGCCTGCGCGCCATCGAGTTCTCCCGCCTCAAGGGCGGGAAGGCCTTCGACATCACTACCGACTGGTTCACCGGCCTGCTCGAGCAGATCGGCCAGCCGGAGCCGAAGGCCGCTGCCGCCCACTGATCCGCGTTCTCAGCGGTGCTCTTCCGGCATCGGAAGGGCACCGCTGAGGGGGGTCAGGAACCACCCAGATGTGTTCCCAGGAAACGCATCTGGGCCGGTGCCATCCGATTCGCGAAGGCGTCGGTATGGGCACCGGCCGAGATCTCGCCGTCCGGACGCGGACTGATCGCGGCGAAGAGTTTCTCCGTCATCCCGGCGAACGGGTCGTCGCGTCCGCACTGCAGTTGAATGCCGATACCGGCGAGCCGATCCAGCCGGTCGAAGACGTTGTGTGCGGCGAAATCCTCCGCCCCGTCGAAGGAACCGGCCGAGGAACTCGGGTAGTCGACAAAGACTGCAGGGCTGACGGCAGAGACCGCGGCCACCTTCTGCGCCCCCCATTGCTCGGCCAGCAGCAGCCCACCGTAGGACCCCATCGAGAATCCCCCGAAGGCGATCCGGTCGGTCCGCAGCCCCTGCCCGGCCAACAACGGCAGCACCTCCTGCTGGATCATCCGGCCGGGATCGTCGGTGGCACCGGACCCCAAGACCCTGGGGTGCCAGTAGGTCTCGTCACCGTCGACACCCACGATCGCAAAAGGCGGCACCCCGTCGGCGACGGCGGCCGCCAGGAACTTGTCCAGATGGGCGCTCAGAACCGATCTGTTGGTACCGCCCCGCCCGTGCAGGTACACCGCCAGCGGCAACGGATCATCCGGGTGTCCGGGCGGTCGCAGCAGCGTCCACCCGACGGTCTTGTTCCGGGCCGTGGACTCGACAGTGCCCGAGGTGACCGGTCCCGAAGCGATGTCCGGCACCTCCCCGGCTCCCCCGTCCAGTCCCAGGGTCTCGTTGACCCAGCGTCTCCCGGGCAACACATCTGCCTCGACCAGGCCGAACCCCACACCCCCGGCCAGCGCCACGGCCCCGCCGCTGATCAGCAATCTCCTGCGTGTGATCCCCATGGAACTCACAGACGCCCCGGGGCGGATGCGGTTGCCCCGTCCGCCGACGAAGTCGAAAAACCTGGTGACAACACCGGCCGCTGTGCGGCAGGGTGGAGGTCGTGACCGATATCGAGAACCGCGGGCCGAGCAGCTTCCACACCGCCGGAAACCCCCTGACCGTGCGACCGTTGACCGAGGCGGACCGCGATGACGCGATCCGGCTGGACGGCACGGCCTTCCTGGGTTCCACCCCGCCGGACTTCCTCACCGACTTCGTCATCCCGACCCTGGAGATCGAGCGCTACACCGGCGTTTTCGACGACTCCGAGCTGGTCGGCGTGGCCGGGATCTTCACCAAGGACATCACCTTCCCCGGCGGTCGGCAGGTGCCTTTCGCCGGGGTCACCTGGGTGGGAGTGAAACCGGGATACACCGGCCGAGGCATCCTGCGCAGCCTGATGACGGACCAGCTGCACGGCTTGCACACCCGTGGCCAGGAGCCGGTTGCCCTGCTCACCGCCAGCGAGTCCGGCATCTACGGCCGGTTCGGGTACGGCATGGCCACCAGGAACGCGAGTTTCGAGATCCCCAGCGGGACGGCGTTCAAGACCGACCCGCCACGCGGGACGGTCAAGCAGATCCCCCGGGAACAGGCGCTGCCGCATCTCAAGGAGATCCACCGCCGGGTGGCCGCCGTGAGTCCCGGCTACCTCAGCCGTCCCGAGTCCATCTGGAGTCTGCTCTACTCCGATCACGAGATCTACCGATCCGGCCGGTCGACCCTGGAGTTCGCCGTGCACGCCGACGGTTTCCTGGCCTTCCGCACCAAGGGGAACTTCGACGAGCGCGGCCCACGCGGGGAACTCCTGGTCCACGAGCTCTGCGCCGCGACACCGGAGGCCCGCGCCGCCTTGTGGCGTCATGTGCTCGACTACTCGTTGGTACGCGAGATCATCTACCCCCGTGGCAGTGTCGACGAGATGTTGCAGGACCTCGTGGTCGACCCGCGGGCCCTCAAGACCTCCACCCGGGACCACCTGTGGCTGCGGATCGTCGATCTCGACCGGACCGTCCCCTTGCGTTCCTACAGCGCCGCAGCGGATGTGGTGGTCCGGGTGGTCGACACCTTCTGCCCGTGGAACGACGGCACCTGGGCCCTGTCGCTGGGGCCGACGGGCGGCACCGCCGTACGCACCTCGGACCCCGAGCAGATCACCCTGGACATCACCGACCTGGCCGCCACCTTCCTCGGTGACGTCCGGCTCGCCCGGTTCGCCGCAGCCGGCCGGGTGACCGGCGACGCCGGGGCCATCAGGGCCCTCGATCTGGCCCTGTCCACCCCGCTGGCCCCCTGGTCGCCCGAGGGGTTCTAGGCAGTTGTCCCGCTGTGGCGGCCCCTGGGCGGCGGGCCGGTAGGGCAGTATCTACAGCTATGAGTCCCAGCCCCGACGACGCACGACCGGCCACCGCGGAACCGGCGGCCGGTCAGCCGAGGCGGCGGCGGGCGGCGCGCCGTGAACAGGGGCCTCCGGTGGTGCACACCGAACAGGCCCCTGCATCCCCGGCACAGGCACCTGCTGCTCCGGCGGCTCGGGTGCCGGAGACCGTTGCCGCACCGAAGGCCCGGCACGCGGCCGAGGATCGCCCCGAGGTCCAGCCGGACAAGACCGGCCGGCCCAAGCGCAAACCGCGTCACCGTGCCCGGCAGACGGACAGCGCGGCGGAGAGCGCGGGGCCGGACAGCGTTCCCACGCCGCCGGAGGTGGTCGCGCCGGCCGCCGAGCAACCGCAACGTCGTAGTCGGCTCCGCGACCGGTCCCACGGCGAACGACCCCACGGCGACCGGGACCGGCGTCCTGTGCGGGAGACCGCCGCCCCCGAGCCCGCGCGAACCCCGCCCCCGCCGGCCCGACCGGAACACGCGGAGGCACCGTCACGTCCGCGGGACCGTCGGGCCGAGATCGCCGAGCGCGCCCTGCGCAACCTGGTGTCCACCCGCAGCTCCCAGGTGACCTGGCCGGCGTCGATCCGGGCGCGGGACTACGCCGCCCCGACCGCGGCCGACCTGGCCGCGGCAGCCGAGGAGGTCGTCATCGTGCAGCGTCACTACACTCCGGCGGAACCGTTGCAGGGCAAGGGCCGCGCACGGCCGGAGGCACCGCTGGGGCGCTCGCAGAACAAGCGCGGCAACTAGCCACCCGCCCGAGCCGCGCTCCTTCCCGACTTCCGCGCGCGATGCAGCGAGCGCGATTGTCGGGAAGGAGCGCGGTCAGCACAAACAGGTCAGACCTTCTTCGGCTCCGCCGGCAGCACCTGACCACGCGGGTCGGCCTCGTAGGCGGCGACCATGTCGATCCGACGCTGGTGACGGGGATCCTCGGAGAACGGGGTGTCGACGAAGATCTGGATCAGTTCCAGGGCCACGGCCTCCTCGTGCATCCGCGCACCGACGGCCACAACGTTGGCGTTGTTGTGCTGGCGGCCCAGGGCCGCGGTGTCCTTGGACCAGGCCAGAGCGGCCCGGACGCCGGCGACCTTGTTGGCGGCGATCTGCTCGCCGTTGCCGGAGCCACCGATCACCACACCCAGGCTGCCCGGGTCGGAGACCACCAGACGGCCGGTCTCCAGGCAGAACGGCGGGTAGTCGTCCACGGCGTCGTAGACGTGCGGGCCGACGTCGGTGACGTCATGGCCGAGGGAGGTCAGGTGTGCGGCGGCGGCATTCTTCAACTCGAAGCCGGCGTGGTCGGAGCCCAGGTAGATACGCATGACGCTGATTCTGTCAGGCTCGGCCGGTCAGTCCCAGCCGGACCCGGCACCCCGGCCACCACGCCGACCCTCGCCCGAGCACCCGAGGCGCGCACCCACCGAAGGACGCCGGCTCAGGGCACCACCAGGACCGGGAACTTCTGTGCGGCGACGACGGAACGGGACACCGATCCCGAGGCCATCCGGTGCAGGAAGTCGGCGAAACCCTTGTGCTTCTTGCCGACCACCACACACGCGGCGTCGATCTCCTCCGCGATCCGCAGCAGCTCGACCGAGGGCTCCCCCGTCACCGTCTGCAGTTCCCAGTCCACACCGTCGACGTCCCCGCAGTCGATGAGCGCGGCCCGCAGGTCGGCGTCGATGGCCGCCTCGCTCTCACCGTTGAGCAGGGTCTCGTCCTGCATCGGGACGTACCCCTCCACCATCGGCAGCACCCGCTTCTCCACGTGCAGGACGACCAGGGAACGGCCGAGGCTGCGGGCGAGGAAGACGGCGGCGCGCAGGGGTCTGCCGCAGGCGGGGACATCGTCCACCCCGACGATCACCGGCCCCGGCCGCAGGTCGGTGGGAAGCGGGATCCCGGTCGGGCTCACACCCGGTACCGCAGCTTGGTCCGTCATGTCGGTCACTCCTTCACGGATCGCCACCGGCCCGACGCACGGACGGACCGCTCTAGGTCCACCGTGGCACAGCCGGCGGCGATCCGCAGCCACCGAAGGCGGCGATTTGTCGGATCCGTGTGAAGATCGCGGCCGATCGCCGGGCGCAGCTCAGTCGAAACGCGGGTCCTCGGTCCGGGCGCGCTTCAGCTCGAAGAAGTACGGGTTGGAGGCCAGCACGACGGTGGCGTCCCACAGGACACCGGCATCCTCGCCGCGCGGGATGCGGGTGATCACCGGGCCGAAGAAGGCAACGTCGTTGACGTGGATGGTCGGGGTCCCGACGTCGGGGCCGACCTTGTCCATCCCGGCGTGGTGGCTGACGCGCAGAGCCTCGTCGTAGTCGGTGGAATCGGCGGCCTCGGCCAGTTCGGCGGGCAGGCCGAGGTCGGCGAGGGACTGGGCGATGACCTCCGGCAGGTTCTTGTTGCCCTCGTTGTGGATCTTGGTGCCCATGGCCGTGTAGAGGTCGGGCAGAATGCCGTCACCCTTGAGCGCAGCTGCGGCGATGGCAACCCGCACCGGCCCCCAGGCCTTCTCCATCAGGGCGCGGTACTCCGGCGGCAGGTCCTGGCCCTCGTTGAGGACGGCCAGGCTCATCACGTGGAACTCGACGTCGATGTCGCGGACCTTCTCGACCTCGAGGATCCACCGGGAGGTCACCCAGCAGAAGGGGCACAGCGGGTCGAACCAGAAACCGGCCTTGTTGCGGGTCGTCTCGACCCCGGACGCGGCGGCGGTGTCTACCTGGGACATCAGTTCTCCTTATGACGATGGTCGAGCCACGGCCGGACGCCCAGCCGCTCGCGACGGTATCTCTTCTCGGCGGGGTCCTTCAGCGAGGGGCCCTCGTCGATGCGTTCAAGTCTTTCCTGCTGCGGTGACCAGCCCCGGCACCCCGGCTTCCCGGGCAGCAGAACTCTCACCGAGATGTTCAGCGCCGGGGCGAGCTAAGTTGTTCCCAGGAGCGCACATCAGCCGACCAGAAGATCCTGTGGGACAGACAGCCCCTCCAGGAGACCCCTCAACCGAAAAGGACCCATCCGCGTGTCCCAGCCGCCCAACCTGACCCGTGACCAGGCCGCCGAACGCGCCGCCACCGTTCAGGTAGCCAGTTACCACGTCGTCCTCGATCTCACCGACGGGATCGGCCAGCCGAGCGAGACCACCTTCGGGACCACCTCGATCATCCGCTTCACCGCGACCCCGGGGAGTTCCACCTTCCTGGACTTCGTCGGTCGCAGCATCACCGGTGCCACCCTCAACGGGGCCGAGATCGATGTCTCCGGGTGGACCACCGAGTCCGGCCTGGCCCTGACCGACCTCGACGCCGACAACACCGTGGTGGTGGAGGCCGTCGCCGAGTACATGAACACCGGAGAGGGCCTGCACCGGTTCGTCGACCCGGTCGACAAGGGTGTCTACCTGTACAGCCAGTTCGAGACGGCCGACGCCAAGCGCCTGTACGCCTGTTTCGACCAACCGGACCTGAAGGCCACCTTCACCTTCGTGGTGACCGCGCCGGGCAGCTGGGAGGTCGTCTCCAACGGGGCGACCGCCTCCGTCGAGGAGGTCGGGAGCGGCGCGAAGGTGCACACGTTCGTCACCACCGAGCGGATGAGCACCTATGTCACCGCCCTGATCGCCGGGCCCTACCACGTCGTCCGCGATCACCACGACGGGATCGACCTCGGTCTGTTCTGCCGCGCCTCCCTGGCCGAGTACCTCGACGCCGACAGGCTTTTCACCGAGACCAAACAGGGTTTCGACTTCTTCCACTCGGCCTTCGACGTGCGGTACCCCTTCGGCAAGTACGACCAGCTCTTCGTGCCGGAGTTCAACGCCGGTGCGATGGAGAACGCCGGGGCGGTGACCTTCCGCGAGGAGTACGTCTTCCGGTCCCGCGTCACCCGCTACCTGTACGAGCGCCGCTGCGAGACGATCCTGCACGAGATGGCCCACATGTGGTTCGGCGATCTCGTCACCATGCAGTGGTGGGACGACCTGTGGCTCAACGAGTCCTTCGCCACCTGGGCCTCCGTCGTCGCCCAGAACGCGGCCACCGAGTACGACTCGGCCTGGACCACCTTCGCCAATGTCGAGAAGTCCTGGGCCTACGTGCAGGACCAGCTCCCGTCCACCCACCCGATCGCCGCGGACATGGTCGACCTGGAGGCGGTGGAGGTCAACTTCGACGGGATCACCTACGCCAAGGGCGCATCGGTGCTCAAGCAGCTCGCCGCCTATGTCGGGTACGAGGAGTTCCTGGCCGGCCTGCGCGCCTACTTCAAGGCACACGCCTTCGGCAACGCCCGGATGGCCGACCTGTTCGCCGCCCTGGAAGAGACCTCCGGTCGCGACCTGTCCACGTGGTCGCAGAAGTGGCTGCAGACAACGGGTTTGAACATCCTGCGCGCCGACTTCGCAGTCGACGACCAGGGCCGGTTCACCGAGTTCGCCGTCCTGCAGTCCGGGGCGCAGCCCGGAGCCGGTGAGCACCGCCCGCACCGCCTGGCGATCGGCATCTACGACGACGTCGACGGCGCCATGGTCCGGGTCCACCGGGTGGAGATCGACATCGACGGCGAGCGCACCGATGTCGCCGAACTCGTCGGTGTCGGGCGTGGGAAGGTGGTTCTTGTCAACGACGACGACCTCACCTACTGCGGTATCCGGCTGGACGAGGACTCCCTGCGGGCCGTCATCGACCGGGTCGCCGATTTCAGCGATTCCCTGCCCCGCACGCTGATCTGGTCCGCCGTCTGGGAGATGACGCGGAACGCCGAGATCCCGGCCCGCAACTTCGTCGAACTCGCCCTGCGCGGCATCCCCACCGAGACCGAGATCGGTGTGGTGCAACGGGTGTTGTCCCAGACACACCTGGCGGTCGGCTCCTACTCCGATCCGACCTGGGCCGCCGAGACCGGCTGGCCGACCTTCGCCGGCCGGATCGCCGCCCTGGCGATCGCCGCCGAGGCCGGAAGCGACCACCAGCTCGCCTTCGTCAACGCCCTGGCCTCCGCGAAACTCGGTGCGGCCGAGCTGGATCTGATCGCCGGCTGGCGTGACGGCTCCGCGCCGCTGGCAGGTCTGGCGGTCGACACCGACCTGTCCTGGACCCTGCTGGGCGCCCTCGTCGCGCACGGCCGGGCCGGTGTCGCCGACATCGAGGCGGCCTCGGTCGCCGATGCCACAGCCTCCGGCGACCGCCGGGCCATGCAGGCCACGGCACTGATCCCGACCCTGGAGAACAAGCGGGCGATCTGGGATCGGCTGACCACGGACGACACCATGGCCAATGCCTTCCAGGACGCGGCCATCGGCGGGTTCTCCCACCCGGCCCAGCTGGAGATCCTGGCCCCCTTCACCGCCGACTACCTGCCGATGGTCGGTCAGGTGTGGGAGCGGCGGTCCAGTGAGGTGGGCCAGAAGGTCGCCGTCGGACTGTTCCCGCGGTGGTCCATCGATGCCGAGACCGTCAACCGCACCATCGAGTGGGAGGCCGGGGATCACCCGCCGGCCCTGCGCCGGTTGGTGTCCGAGGGCCGGGCCGGTCTGGAGCGCTCCCTGCGGGCCCGGCAGGTCGACGGTCAGGCCTAGTCAGGACCGCCAGGCGTCAGGACCGAAAGGCGCCAGGACCGAAAGGCACCAGGACCGACAAGCCCCACACACAGCACCGCCCCGCATCGAAGTCGATGCGGGGCGGTGCTGTGATACGGGTCGGTACCGGAGCTACCAGTTGGTCCGCTCGGGCAGGGTGCCGGCCTGATCGGCCAGCATCCGCACCCCGTTGACCAGGGCACCGGAGATGTCCCCGTCGGCACAGGCCGCGACGACGGAAAGCACGGCCAGGCGCGCGGACCGGTCGCTGACCCGCTGGGCCGCCTCGGCACCGGTGACCACCTCGACCACCTTCTGGCCCGGGGACACGGCGAGCAGCACGGTGTACGGACCATCGGCACCCAAGCCCTTGACAAGCCCTTCGGCCATGTTCCTGGTGTCCGTGCCCAGGTCACCCAGGTACACCGAGTACCGCAGGCCGGTGATCCGCTCGGCCTCGAAGATCACATCGTCGAGGAGTTCGAGCTGGGCCGCGGTCAGCGGCAAGGCCGCATCACCCAACGGCCCGGATGCGGGCTCCTGCCAGTCGGCAGCGAGCGGGGTCGAGGCAACTACTTCACCATGTGCCACGGGCACCTCCAAAGGTCACGTCGTTCGAGGCGTCGGGAATGCTGCCGACGGCAACCGGGTTGTCCCCCGACCACCAGTGCGCCGGGTAGTCCCAGCTGTCACCGGAGTGGTACTTCGGGCGGGACTTCGCCCGGCCAGGCACCAGGGTCAGCAGCGCCGCCACCCCGAAGATGGCCGCGGGGATGACGACGTAGATCAGAATCGTCTCGAGAATGTTCACCCTCAGAAAATAGCCCACGACCGTCGGGTCCGTGGCACGGCCCGTGCCCCCGCGCGCGTTTCCCCGTCACACCCCTCGGACGGGGCGGACCGCGGCCTCCGGTCGGTCCCAGGCCGGCGGACGATGCCCGGCCCAGGGCTGGGCCAGTTCCAGCTCCGCACACAGGGCGAGCAGGGTGCGTTCGTCGCCGGGCCGGCCGACGAACTGCATCCCGATGGGCAGCCCGTCCGGCGTCCACTGCAGGGGGATGTTGATGGCGGGCTGCCCCGTCATGTTCGCCTGCGCGGTCCACGGGGTGAAGGAGACCTGACGGGCGAAATCGGCGGCGGGGTCACCGTCCCCGGTGAAGTAGTCCAGCGGGCGAGGTGTCATCGCCAGGGCGGGGGTCAGCACGGCGTCGAAGGGCAGGGTCCGGCGGACCAGATCACGGGCCGCGGACTGGATGGTGGCGAAGTCCTCGATCAGCTGCGGGCCGGTGATCGACCGGCCACGCTCCAGCAGGTGGACGGTCAACGGCATCAGCAACCCCTCCACCCCCTCCGGCAACGGGGTCCCGTGGGTCAGCGCGGCCCAGCAGGAGAGAAAAGCCTCCATCAGGCCGTCCGGGGCGGGCAGGGACAGGTCCACCACCTCGTGACCGAGCTCGGACAGCAGTTCGCTGGTCGCCTCGTAGGCCCGGAGCACCACGGGGTCGACGGTGATCTCCGGGACCGGGGTGTCCAGGGTGCGTCCGATCCGCAGCCGCCGGTTCCGGTTCGGGTCCTCGGCGGCCTTCAACGTCGACGAGAGGAAGGTGCCACTTCCGGTGTCCGTGGCGAAACCCGGTTCGCTGAGCACCGTCACCGCCATGGCGTCGAGGAGTGCCGCCGCGTCGGCCGCGGTCCGGGCGAGCGGTCCGTGCACGGACAGACCCAGGGGGTCGCTGCCGAGGGGGCCGCGGGAGACCCGGCCGCGGGAGGTCTTCAGGCCGACCAGGCCGCACACGCTGGCCGGGATCCGGATCGATCCCCCGCCGTCGGTGCCGTGGGCGAAGGGAAGCAGGCCCGCGGCCACCGCGGCGGCGGCCCCGCCCGAGGACCCGCCTGCGAGGCGGCTGGTGTCATGGGGTGTCACGGCGGGCCGGGTCAGCCGGTTCTCCGTGTAACAGGGCAGGCCGAACTCCGGCACGTTGGTCTTGCCCACGGAGATCGTGCCAGCTGCCCGCAGGAAGCCGACGACGTCGTCGTCATGCTCCGGGACGAAGTCCGCATAAACAGCCGAGCCGAAGGTGGTGCGGACACCGGCGGTGGAGGTGAGGTCCTTGATCGCGATGGGCACACCGTGCAGGGGAGGAAGGCCCGTCGCTCCCCCGTCCCGCGCTGCCCGGTCCTGCACGGCCCGGTCGGCTGCCGCGGCGGCGGCCCTGGCCTCGTCACCGGTGACGGTCAGGAAGGCCCCCAGTTCGTGGTGGTGGTCGATCCGGTGGAGGTAGTGCTCGACGAGTTCGAGGCTGGACACCTCCCGGGAGCCGATGGCGGCTGCTTGTTCCAGGGCGGTCAGATCGTGTAGTTCGGCCATAGCCGGACCGTACCCGCGGCCCGGATCCGACCAGGCCCCGGGCATGGGGCACACCGAGCACCGAGCACCCGAGCACCCGAGCACCCGAGCACCCGAGCAGGGTCAGGCCGTACCGGGCTCGGGCCGGAGGAAGTAGCGTCCGACCACCGCGGCCAGCGCGAGGACCAGCACACCGCCACCGGCGAACACGGCAGGCACCCCGAAGTGCTGGCCGGCGAAACCGCCGAGCCCCGCACCGACAGGGATGATGCCCCAGGCCACCACCCGGAAGGCGCTGGAGACCCGGGCGATCATGGACCGCGGGGTGTGTCGCTGCCGCCGGGTGGCCGACAGCACGTTCCAGGTGCCGCCGGCGACCCCCATCAGGGCGTAGGACGCCCAGGCCACCACCGGATGCACCGCCAGCCCCATCACCAGCATGGTCAGGCCGATGACGACCATCGCGACCAGCAGCATCGGGCCGCCCCGGAACCGGTCGGAGAGACGGCCCGCCAGGACCGCCGCGATCAGGGTGCCCACGGAGTAGGAGGCCAGGAGGGTGGGGTACAGCCCTTGACTCAGTCCCAGTGATTCGGTGGCGTAGAGGACGAGCATCGCATCGGTGGCGGCGTTGGCGATCACCATCACCGCCACCGTCAGCACCAGGGTGCGCAGGACCGGGCTGGCGAAGAGGAAGCGAAGACCTTCGGCGAGACCACCGCCGCCGGTCGCCGGGGCACGCTCGGACTCGACCGATTCCTGGGCGGCCTCGGCGGCTCCCGCAGTGGGGCTGATGGTGGCCTTGGCGGCGGCCGGTCCGGGTCCGGGGCCCAGGACGGCGCTCGGCGGCGGCCGTTGGACCAGCACCCGGACCAGTGTCGCGGCGATCAGGAACCCCACGGCGCTGACGGCGAACGGCAGCCACGGGGCGAGCATGAACAGGAACCCGGCCGCCAACGGCCCTGCCATGTCCAGGGCAAGGGTCTCCACCGTGACGAACCGGGCATTGGCCCGTTCCAGCTGCACGGTCGGGACGACGTCGACGAGAAGGGACTGTGCGGCCCCGTCGGCGAAGGTCTCGGCGGCGGTCAGAGCGAACCCGATCGCACACAGGATCAGGATCGTCGCCGAGTTCATCAGGACGACGCCCACCAGACAGGCGGTGATCAGTGCCCGGAGGAGATGGCTGACCAGAATCACCCTGGCCGGGTTGAGCCGGTCCACGAGCGCCCCGGCCGGGGCCGCGATGAGCAACCAGGGCAAGGTGGTGGCGACGGCGACGGCGCCGATCGACACCGGGGACGGATCGATCCATGCGGCCAGCAGCGGCAGGGCGACGACGCGGAGCCCGTCCCCGGTCAGCGATGCCCCCCAACTGGCGAGCAGGGTACGGAAGGAACTGGGCAGCGCGGTGCGACCACGTGAGTTCGCCGCCCCTGATCCAGTGGCCTGCGCCCGATGCGTCAAGAATCCCCCGGACTGTGAGCTGACACCGCTGTGGTCCCGATCCTCACACACCTCCCGTTGCTTCCACCACTGCGCGAGAGGGTGTCGAAGGCCGACGAAGCGGACAAATCCGAGGGCAAACAAATCATTTTTTCTCGGGGGTGTCCCTGAGCAGATGAATCCGAGAAACTCACCGGAGTGAATTTGGGGCCACATCGGGTAGCGTCTGAACCTGATTGATCGTCCGGACTCACCTGGTCGTGGACCATACTGCGCCCTCTGTTGGCTGACGATCACGTTTCGTAACTGTCGGCGGCAAAGTATACCGCCTGGGGCCTCAAAGAGGCGTTACAATTGGCAACAGATCTCAACCAAACGTTTTAGCGGCCAAGTACCCGATCCTCACGGATCCCCTCGGACCGCCGGAGCGGCAGGACAGATCCACAGAAGATTTACCGCCTCACCTTTTCTCTGCCATCACCCCAGTACCCACAAAACCATTTTTCGACCGCGGCGAGCCGTGGTCGACACCTTTCAAGGAGAACAACATGTCGCAGTCACGTGGAACCCGTATCGGCCGTGGAACCC
>QXCQ01000123.1:71367-71546 GCA_003576535.1 Nakamurella silvestris
CGTGGAACTCGCATCGGCTGATCCAGCCATAGTTCAACTCACGCAACATCTTCGGCCTGTCACACGGCCCAGCTTCACCCCCTGAAACCCACATCCTCACGGCACCACACCGGTGCCGAACACCATTGGAGAACACCTCATGTCGCAGTCACGTGGAACCCGTATCGGCCGTGGAACCC
>QXCQ01000123.1:71627-92891 GCA_003576535.1 Nakamurella silvestris
GCAGAGAATGGCCTGCCGAACAGGCAGACACCGCCCACGAACGCGACCGGATTCGTCGCCGAATCATTTCGGCAGCATTTCTTGCGCAATACCTGAATGAACCTTGAGGGCGACTGTCAGACCAGGCGGAGATTTTTTCTCACCTGGACACTTCAGCCCTCATCGATCACACTCCGTCACAAACAGGACGGTTCGTCGGTCACACAGCACTACGCAGCGTCATCGAGCCATCTGGCCCAGGCCGGATCGGATCCGTCCACCAGCCAGAACTGGCCACCGGACGCCCGACGCGGCGGCCCCGGCTTGACCGACAGTTTCCAGCCCAGCTCCTCGAGCAGACGATCCGCCTTGCGGGTGTTGCAGCGGGAGCAGCAGGCCACACAGTTGTCCCAGCTGTGCTTCCCACCGCGGGAGCGCGGAATCACGTGGTCGATGGTGTCCCCCTTCGCCCCGCAGTAGCCGCAGATCCGCCCGTCCCGACGCAGAATGCCCGCGCGGGTCACCGAGGTCGGCGGCCGGTACGGCACCCGCACATACCTGTTCAGCCGCACGACGGCGGGTATCTGCAGCACCAACCGCTCCGACCGCACAGCGCCGGCTATTCGGTCCTCCACACTCTCGGCCTTGCCGGCGAGGATGAGCACCAACGCCCTCCTGCCGGTCACGACCGCCAACGGCTCATGCGTGGCGTTGAGCAGCAGCACCCGCCACGCGTTGGAACTCGGACCGCTCTCGGCCGAACCTGCAGTGTCCACCTGTCGAACAAATTCGCCTCGCGCGCCCATTGCCACCTCCGGTGTTGCCCGCAGACTGCCCTGGCGGCAGCCGGGAAGCTGTCGTCATCCCCAGTGAACCGCGTCGCGCCGCACATGGCGAGAAATTTTTGTCCACCAGACACCACGGGTTGCGTAAACATTGGATGACGTCGACCCCTCGCTACGGTGGAGGGCGCGCCCTGACGCCTCGGCACCGGTACGTTCCGACCCGGTTGACGGCGACCCCGCAACAGCAGGCAGGCGCAGCGACCCGACCGACGAGAGAGAACACGGTGAAGTCCCGATGGCCATAGATCCGCCTGCCTGCGCAACCGAGACCGGCACCTGGTGTCAGCGGGTGTGGGACACCTTCCAGGTGGAGTGGCTGGCCGCGGCCGCCGACACGATCCTGCAGATCCTGATCGTGGTCCTGATCGCCCTCGTCGCCCGATGGATCATCTTCCGGGCCATCAACAAGCTGACGAAGCTGTCCACCGGCAAACTGCCGACCGTGTTCGGGACGATGCAGGAACACGCCGAACAACGGTTGCTGGGCCCGCAGAGCGCGGCGCGGAAGGAATCACGATCCAAGTCGATCGGTTCCCTGCTCAAGTCGATCACCTCGTTCGTGATCGTCATCGTCACCTTGATGCTGATCCTGGCCGAGCTGGGGATCAACGTCGCCCCGCTGCTGGCCAGCGCCGGCATCGCCGGTATCGCCCTGGGCTTCGGTGCCCAGAACCTGGTGAAGGACTTCCTGGCCGGTGTGTCGATGATCCTGGAGGACCAGTACGGGATCGGCGACCAGGTGGATCTGGGACCGGCCAGCGGCACCGTCATCTCCAACGGTCTGCGCACCACCGCCATCCGCGGCGGGGACGGCACCATCTGGTACGTCCGCAACGGCGAGATCACCCGGGTCGGCAACTCGAGCCAGGGTGAGGCGGTCGTCACCATCGACCTGCCGCTGCCCTACACGGCCGATGCGGAGTCCGCGGGACGGATCGCATTGGAAGCGGCCGATCGGGTGACCCGCTCGGAGACCTTCGCCGAGGCGGTGACGGTCGCGCCGGCGCTCCAGGGCATCGTCGACATGGACACCACCACCGTCACCATCCGGATCGTCGCCAGTGTCCGGGCCGGCCAGCAGTGGGCGTTCAGCCGCGCGGCCCGCAGCGCGATCAAGATCGCCTTCGACGCGGCGAACATCCAGAGCACCCGCGGGCCCGAGACCCCCGCGGTGAACGGGCCGATCGACAACGAGGCGACCTGAGCCGACCGGATCACCCGCCCATCGCGGGATCGGTCACACCCGGTCGGGAGCACCGGCGAATCAGGGAGAATGGTCCGGTGAGCACTCCACAGACGTTCTACGACGAGGTCGGCGGTCACCCGACCTTCCGCGCCATCGTCCATCACTTCTACACCACGGTGGCGACGGACGAGATCCTGCGACCGATGTACCCCGAGGAGGATCTCGGGCCGGCCGAGGACCGTTTCCGGATGTTCCTGGAGCAGTACTGGGGCGGCCCACGGACCTACTCCGACAACCGCGGCCACCCCCGTCTACGGATGCGGCACAACCCGTTCGTGATCGGTTCGGTCGAACGTGACGCCTGGCTGGCGGCAATGCGGAGCGCAGTCGATTCGGTCCCGCTGACCCCCGAACAGGACGCGAAACTGTGGGCGTACCTGGTGATGGCAGCCGACTCGATGGTCAATTCACCCCAATGAACCACTACCTGGGCAGTCCGTTGGGGGAAGGCTCCGAGAATCGGATTCTGTCCGGAGATGTAAAACTGGCATGATCTGTTCTTGTGACGACGTCTGAGGAATCCACAGCCCCCACCTCGCTGCCCTGGTGGGCCGAGACGGTCGGTTATCAGATCTACATCCGGTCCTTCGCGGACTCCGACGGCAACGGTGTCGGTGACCTCCAGGGCATCACCGACCACCTCGGGTACCTCGAGCTGCTCGGGGTCCAGACGGTGTGGATCACCCCGTTCTACCCCTCCCCGATGGCCGATGCCGGGTACGACGTCGCCGATCCACGTGGGGTCGACCCGTCCTTCGGCACCCTGGCCGATTTCGACGCACTCGTCACCCAGGCCCACGAGCGCGGCATCCGGGTGCTGGTCGACATCGTCCCCAATCACAGCTCCCAGGAACACCCCTGGTTCGTCGAGGCCCTCGCCTCCCCGCTGGGCAGCGCGGCCCGGGACCGCTACCTCTTCCGGGACGGGCGCGGCGAGAACGGCGAACTGCCGCCGAACAACTGGCAGGCGATCTTCGGCGGCCCCGCCTGGACCCGGGTTGCCGACGGCCAGTGGTACCTGCACATCTTCGCCCCTGAACAGCCGGACCTGAACTGGGAGAACGACGAGGTTCGCGCCGACCTGGGCACCACCTTGCGTTTCTGGCTCGACCGCCACGTCGACGGTTTCCGCATCGACGTGGCCCACGGGATGGCCAAACCGGCCGGCCTGCCCGACGCCCCGGCCGGCTCCCCCGCCGCCGGCCCGGTCCACCACGAGGGTGGCATCATCCCGGTCGCCGAGGGCGCCTCCGACCCGCGGTTCGACAACGACGGTGTCCACGACATCCACCGGTTCATCCGGCAGGTCGCCGACGAGTACACCGACCGGGCCACCATGGGCGAGGTCTGGGTCGCCGACCCTAAGCGGTTCGCGGACTACCTGCGCCCGGACGAGCTGCACCAGGCCTTCACCTTCGGCCTGATCGAGGTGCCCTTCGAGGCCACCAAGATCCAGGAGATCATCACCCAGGAACTCACCACCCACGCCTCGGTGAACTCCCACCCGGCCTGGACCCTGTCCAACCACGACCTGCTGCGGCCGGTCACCCGGTACGGCGGCGGCGAGGTGGGCACGGCCCGGGCCCGCGCCATGCTGCTGGTGGAGATGGCTCTTCCCGGGGCGTTCTACCTGTACAACGGCGAGGAGCTGGGCCTGCCCAGCGTCGACATCCCCGACGAGGCCCTGCAGGACCCGACCTGGCTGCGCAGCGGCGGTGTCGAGCGTGGCCGCGACTCCTCGCGGCTGCCGATGCCCTGGGAGGGCGACGAGCCCCCCTTCGGGTTCTCCACCTCGAACGCGACCTGGTTGCCCAGCCCGGCCGAGTACGGCCCGCTGCGGGCGGAACTGCAGTTCGAGGATGCCGCCTCCACCCTGAGCCTGGTCCGTCAGGCGATCGAGATCCGTGGGTCCCACGAGGCCTTCACCGGTGACGAGATCGACTGGTACGTGCCGCCGGCCGGCTGCCTGGCCTTCCGTCGCCTCGGCGGGCTGATCTGCGCCCTCAACACCACCGACGAGCCGGTCGCGCTGCCCCCCGGGGAGGTCCTGCTGTCGTCACAGCCGATGGACGGGGACCTGCTGCCGGCCAACTCGGCCGTCTGGATGATCTGACCCCCTGGGGTTTAGAAGATCAACGGCAGCAGCGAATGACGGCGCCGCACCACCGCGCCGTAACGACCGTCGATCCGCACCCAGGCATCGGTGGCCGACACCCGGACCATCTCCCCCGGCTCGTTGGGCGCGAAGCCCATCCCGGCCAGGGCGAAGACACATCGCATCGGGATCACCACCCGCATGCCGGAGCCGGTCACTGTCAGCACCTCCGAGTCCAGCAACGAGGTGGTGGTCCCGCCTGCCGGGCTGACGTTCTCCCGCGCCGCGGTGCCACCCTGCTCGTTGAGCTCGGCGAAGGCCAGGGCCGGGATCGAGTCCACCACCACCCAGCCGGCCCGGGCCGGGAGCTGGGTGCGCCACAACGGGTCGACGGCGGGGCCGGGGTCCACCTCGGAGTTCCGGGACACCGCCAGACCTGGCAACAGGTTCGCGGCGTGGAAGGTGGCATCGCCCAGGGTCATCGTGCCGGTGACGGTCCGGGTGGCCAGGGTGTCGAAGGGGGTCGTCGCCCACAGCTGAAGCAGTTCCCCCTGCTGCCGGACCCGGATCAGGGCGGCCGGATCCATCCGCGCGGACCTGGCGACGAACGCCCCGGCGTCGTCCCGGTCGGCCTGGTCGCCGAGGGTGATCCGGACACCGTACTGCTGGGTGGTCATCCGGCGACGAACTGGGCCAGGTAGGCCCGCTCGACATCGGTCAGCCGGCGGGGTCTGCCGACCTCGAGGTTGATCGGCACCAGCACCGACACGGCCCGCACCGCCAGCTCGCCCTCGGTGTGCAGCTCGTAGTCGACCGTGAAGGAGGCACCGCCGATCCTGGTGACACCGATGTCCACCTGGACCGGGTTGCCGAACAAGATGGGGCGAAGGTAGTCGATCTCCTGCCGGGCGACCACTATGGCGTTGACGAGCCCCTCGAGACCGTTCTGCACCGCATCGGCCCAGAGCCAATCGACCCTCGCCTCCTCCAGGAGGGTGAGCACCCGCGCGTTGTTGACATGTCCCAGGGCGTCCAGGTCGGAGAACCGAACCCGCACATCCGTCTCGTACCGCTTACCCACGTGTTGTCCCTCGGTTGCCGTCGTCCTTGCTCCGACCATTGTCCCCGAGCCGCGTGCCGCCTGCCGACCACTCCGGGACACGCGCAGTCCCGGGGTGGTCGCCACCAGCAGCTATCGGATCATCGAGCGGATCTCCCGGGCGGCCACCGACAGCGCGGCGAGGTCCTTGGCCCCGGCACCGGCGATCTCCCCGAGGGTGGTGCGGGCGCGGGCCAACCGCGACCGGTTGTCCTGTTCCCAGCTCGCGATCTTCTCCTCCGGCGTCTGGCCCTCCTCGGAGTGGGCCAGCACGTCGGCGCAGATCGCGCGTACGGAGCGGTACAGGTCGTCCCGGACCGCCTGGCGGGCGAGGGAATGCCACCGGTCCCCGCGGTCCAGGGCCGTGACGAGGGAGAGCATCCGGTCCAGGCCCAGGTGGGCCGAGAGGGCGTAGTACAGGTCTGCCGTCTCCAGCACAGACCGGTCGGCCGCGTCCGCCACGTCGATGATGTCGAGCAGGCTGAAGGTGTACAGCAGGTACCCCACCCGGTTGGCCAGATCCGCCGGTGCCCCCATCTCGGTGAGCCGGTGCACGTCGGCCCGGACGTTGTTGTGCTCGATCTCGTGCAGCAGCCGCGGCATCCGCGGGGTCAGCTCCGCCACGGCCGCCCGGTAGCGGGTGATCTCGGCGGTGACGTCCAGCGGCTGCGGTCGACGGACCAGGAACCAGCGCGCCGCCCGGTCCAGCAGTCGTCGGGAATCCAGGACGAGCTGGTCCTGGACCTGGGCCGGGAACTCGTTGTCCCCGGCCGCGATGTCGGCCCACAGATCGTCGAGGTCGAAGACCGCCGTGGTGACGGAGTACGCGGCGATGGCGTCGATGGCCGAGGCCGCCATCTCCTCACCGAGCCGGAAGACGAAGCTCACCCCCGCACCGTTGACGACCTCGTTCACCGTCATCGTGGTGACGATCTCGCGGCGCAACGGGTGGTGGGCGATGGCTTCGGGGTACAGCTCACGCATCTGGGTCGGGAAGTACTCCGGCAGCCGGGAGGCGTAGGCCGGGGAGTCCGGCAGGTCCGAGGCGGCCATCTGCTTGGACAGGGCCGCCTTTACGTAGGCGAGCAGCACGCTCAGCTCCGGTGAGCACAGGCCCTCTCCGGCCGCGGTCCGCTGACCGATCAGGTTCGGCGTCGGCAGGTACTCCAGGGTGCGGTCGAGCAGACCCTGGGCACACAGGTCGTCGATCAGCCGGGCGTGCACCGAGAGCATCGGGGCCGCGTGTTGCCTGGATGCCCCGAGAACCCGGTTCTGGGCCGTGTTGTCGGCCAGTACCAGACGGGCGACCTCGTCGGTCATGCTCGCCAGGAAGGTGTTCCGGTCCTCGATGGACAGCTCCCCCGAGGCGATCAGCGGCTGCAGGGCGATCTTGATGTTGACCTCGTGGTCGGAGGTGTCCACCCCGGCCGAGTTGTCGATGGCATCGGTGTTGATCCGGCCGCCGTTCCGGGCGAACTCGATCCGACCGAGCTGGGTCACCCCGAGGTTGCCGCCCTCGCCGACGACCCGGGCACGCACCTGGTTGCCGTCGACCCGGAGCTGGTCGTTGGCCTTGTCGCCCACCTGGGCATTCGTCTCGGTCGAGGACTTGATGTAGGTGCCGACACCGCCGTTCCACAGCAGGTCGACCGGTGCCTGCAGGGCCGCGTGCATCAGATCGGCCGGGGAGAGTTTGGTGACCTCCGGGCCCAGACCCAGTACGGTCCTTGCCTCTTCGGTGATCGGCACACTCTTCGCCGTTCGCGGGTACACACCGCCGCCGGCGGAGATCAGGTCGGAATCGTAGTCCGCCCAGGAGGAACGGGGCAGATCGAACAGCCTCCGCCGTTCGACGTAGGACAGTGCGGGGTCCGGGTTCGGGTCGATGAAGATGTGCCGGTGGTCGAAGGCCACCACCAGCTTGATGTGCTCGGAGAGCAGCATCCCGTTGCCGAACACGTCCCCGGACATGTCGCCGATGCCGACGACGGTGAAATCCTGGGTCTGGGTGTTGATCCCGAGTTCACGGAAGTGGTGTTTGACCGACTCCCAGGCCCCGCGGGCGGTGATGCCCATGCCCTTGTGGTCGTAACCGGCGCTGCCACCGGAGGCGAAGGCGTCGTCCAGCCAGAACCCGTTCTCGGCCGCGACACCGTTGGCGGTGTCGGAGAACTTCGCCGTTCCCTTGTCCGCGGCGACCACCAGGTAGGGGTCGTCACCGTCGTGTCGCACGACCTGGGCCGGTTTGACCACATCGGAACCGACGCGGTTGTCGGTGATGTCGAGCAGTCCCTGGATGAACATCTTGTAGCAGGCGATCCCCTCGGCCGCGAAGGCCTCACGGTCCGCGGCGGCGTCGCCGGTGGCGGCCGGGGGCTGCTTGACCACGAACCCGCCCTTGGCCCCGACCGGGACGATCACCGCGTTCTTCACCTCCTGGGCCTTGACCAGACCCAGGATCTCGGTCCGGAAATCCTCCGGCCGGTCGGACCAGCGCAGACCACCGCGGGCCACCAGCCCGAACCGGAGGTGGACCCCCTCCACCCGCGGTGAGTACACCCAGATCTCATGGGCGGGAACGGGTTTCGGCAGCTCAGGGATCTCACGGGGGTTGAGCTTGAAGGACATGAAGGAGCGCAACCGGCCCTCGCCGTCCCGCACGTAGGCATTGGTGCGCACGGTGGCCAGGATCAGCCGCAGGAAGGACCGCAGGATCCGGTCGGCGTCCAGGCTGGTCACCAGGTCGAGATCGGCGGTGATCGAGGCGACGAGCACATCCGCCGCCGCTTGACGCCCGGCGAAATCCTCGTCCGCGAACCGCTCCGGGTCGAAGCGGATGGCGAACAGTTCCGCCAGGGCACCGGCGATCCCGGAGTTCTGCGTCAGCACACTCTCCAGATAGCCCTGGGTGTAAGGGGTTCCGATCTGGCGGAGGTAATGGGCGTACGCCCGTACGACAGCGACCTGGTGCCAGTCCATCTCGGTGCTCAGCACCAGGCTGTTGAAACCGTCCACCTCGGAGTCCCCGCGCCAGCCGGCGACGAAGGCGTCGGTGAAACGGGCCCGCACCTCGTGCAGGTTCTGCTCGGTGCCCAGGTAGGCCTCGGGGAACTTCAGGCCGAAATCGTAGATGCGCGAAGGTGTTCCGTCGGTCCGGGTGACCTGGTACGGGATCTCGTCGATGACCTCCGCGCCGAGGCTCTGGAACAGCGGCAGCACCCGGGACAAGGTGATGGTGACACCGGTGACGTAGATCTTCAGTCGGCGGTTCCCGGCCCGGCCCTCGGGCGGGATGAGCATCGACAGGTCGAAGTCCTCGGGTCCGCCGAGGGCGTCGAGCCGTTGCAGGTCCAGCACGGCATCGGCCGGCCGGTAGTCCTCCTTGTAGGCCTCGTCGAAGGACTCGCCGTACCGGGACCGCTCCCCCGCACTGTCCAGGACGTCCTCGTCACCCTGGACGGCGGCGACGAGCTCGTCCTCCCAGGTGCGGATGGTCGCCCGGACCGCCTCGGTGAGGTTCGGCAGGTCGATCTCGACGCTGTGGCTGGGGTCGGTGGTGACCGTGAAATGGACCACCGCCAACGAGGCGTCGCCGACTCGGGCCGTGTACCGGATGTCGGATCCGCCGAGCTCGGTGACGAGCACCTGCTGGATCGCCAACCGCGCGGCGGTGGTGTACCGGTCCCGCGGCAGGAACACCAGGGCGCTGACGAAACGACGGTAGGGATCCTTCTGCAGGAAGATCCGCAGCTGTCGACTGCTGGTCAGCTGCAACACACCTCGGACCAGGCCGACGATGTCGTCGGTGTCGGCCCAGAAGAGCTCGGCCCGCGGGTAGGTGGCCAGCAGGTCGATGACGCGCTGGCCCGTGTAGGAGTCCGGGGTGGAACCGAGGGCGGTGAGGACGTCCTCGACCAACCGCCGGAGCACCGGTGTCCCCGTCACCTCGGCGTTCCGGGCCCGCGGTGTCAGCATCCCGATGAACCGGTGCTCGGCGGTGACCCGACCGTCCTCGCCGAAGATCCGGACCGAGACATGGAACGGGTAGGTGTTTTTCGCGACGACGGCCGTCACCGAGGCCTGCGTGAGATCCAGCAGGGCCGAGGCGCGTTCCGGGTCGGCGCCACCGATGCCGACGGAGTAGTGACCGGCCCGCGCCCGTTCCTCCCGCAGCAGACCGAGTCCGCTGCCAGGGACCTGGACGGACCCACCGGCGGCGTCGAACTCGTAGAGGCCGTATCCCAGGAAGGTCAGGTGGCCGTCGGCCAACCACTCGAGCAGATCGGCGCACTCGATGATCTCGGCGGCCGGGAGATGGGAGGTCGCCCGGCGCAGTTCCTCGGCCACGTCCACCGCCGTGGCCGTCAGATCGGCGGTGTCCTCGTTGATCTGACGGACATCGGCCAGGACCGTGGCGAGCCGCTCGGCGAAGTTCTCGGCCCGCTCGGCATCGGTGAGCCGGTCGATCAGCAGGTGCACCCAGGACTCCCGGATCACCCCGCGTTCGCGGGAGGCGGCGGAGCCGTCCCCTCGCCGGATGTGACCCACGTTCGCCGGCAGCACCTCCTGCAGGGCACCGGAGGGATCACGCCGGACGGTCAGGATCGGGTGCAGCACCCGGTGCACCACCAGACCTGCCGTGGCGAAGGCGGCGATGACCGAATCGACCAGGTACGGCATGTCGTCGTTGACCAGATCGACCACGGTCGAGGAATCCGACCAGGCGTCACCGGCCACGGTCGGGTTGTAGACCCGGATCAACGGCTCCCCCGGCATGCGCACCGATCCGAGCCGCCGATGCGCCTCCACCACCGCGATCACATCGTCGGGACGGGTGGGAAGGTCCTCTTCGGAGACGTGACGGAAGTAGCGGTTGATCAAGGTCGCCAGATCCGGGCGTAACTCGGCGGCGATCTCGATCGCGCTCAACGCGGTCGCGCGGCCGATGGCCTCCGCCTGCCCGACTGATCCTTCGCCGGCTGAACTCTCGCCGGGCTCTCCACTTGCCGAATCCTCGCTGGCGCTGGGCACCGCAGTCTGACTCATTACACCTTGCTCCTGGAATTGGCCGGTGCGCCGTTGCACCGGTGTCACCGCTTCGACTCTAGTCCTGACGGCCGTGGACGAACATTGCGTCGGGCCGGGAAGAACGTGCGTTCAACCCGCCGCCGACGGTGTGTCATCCACCGTTCCACCAGGCTTTGAAGGACAAATTACGCATCCGGGCCCCTGCGGTGGCGGAGCGACACCGCACGCCGTTGAGGGACGCCTCACACCTGGGGCCCGCGCGCGCCCCAGTCCGGCTCCAGCCAGGCCCCATCCCCGCTCCAGTGACCACCGGGACGATGGCCCATCGACACACGAAGACCCGACTGGAGAAGAGAATGAACCACCTGAGAAGGGCGACCACCTCCGTGATCACCCTCGCATTGCTGGGCGGCCTGCTGTTCGGCGGGACAGCGGCGGCCTCCGAGACCACCGGCGGTTCGGCCGCCCGACCGGACCCGACCGCCGCCACGGCGGCTCTCGCCCCCCTGGCCACCGCCCCGGGCAGCATCGTCTACATCAAGGACCACAACATCTGGATCGCCAACGGGGACGCGTCCGTGCGGCGGGCCGTCACCACCGACGGGCGCGCGGGGGCCGGATACGGTTCCCCGTCCATGTCCGACGCCGGCGTGATCGCGGCCGCCAAGGGCGCCACGATCGTCCGGATGAAGCAGGACGGGACCGTCCTGAACCGGATGGATCCGCCGGCCCTGGTGAACCGCAACGGGGTCGCCCTGGACGGTACCCCCGCGGATGTGGCCATCGCCCCCAACGGGGCCCTCATCGCCTACACCTTCGTCGATCCCTCCTGTTCGCCGGTCGGACCGTACTGCTGGGCCAACGGCGTGACCGCCTACACCGCGGCGGACCGACTGACGGCCGCCGCCCAGTACGGCGTGAGTTACTTCCAGAACCCGTCCTGGGTGAACAACCGGCGGACCCTGCAGGACGGCGGGTTCGACTGGCAGCTCAACTTCCACGACATCCCCAACGACGTCTTCAACTTCTGGTTCGCCGACCGTGACATGTTCGAGGACCCCAGCTACCTCAGCGACGCGGTCATCTCCCGGGACGGCACCCTGATGGCCGCCGTCCGCGGGGTCGGGGACGGGCGGCACTTCCAGTGGTACGAGATGGTGGGCGATCCTGCCGAGGGCACCCCGCAGATGCCGACCCCGATCTGCTACACCGACCAGAACGCCGGGTACGCCGGGCCGACCTTCGCCCCCGACTCCTCCGCCCTGGCCACCCAGGAGCCGGAGGGGATCTGGATCAAACCGCTGCCCCGCGACTGCACCTACCCGTCGGCCCTGAAGATCCCCGGCGGCACCGAGCCCTTCTGGTCCGCCGCGACCCTGCAGACACCGGTGAAGACCTTCTCGGTCACCAGGGCCTCGTCCGTGTCCGGGACGCCGAAGGCCGGGTCCACCCTGACCGCCACCACCGGCAGCTGGACCCCGGCCGCCACCACCTACCGCTACCAGTGGAAGGCCGACGGGAAGGCGATCGCCGGTGCCACCGGCCGTACCTTCACGGTCCGCACCGCCGACCGCGGCAGGCTGATCACCGTGACCGTCACGGGCAGTCGCAGCGGCTACACCACCAAGGCCGTTGCCTCCGCCGGAGTGCGGATCAACAAGGACTTCGCCGTGGCCAAACTTCCGGCCGTATCCGGAAACCCGAAGGCGGGCAAGGTGTTGAGTGCCTCCGTCGGTCGCTGGTCCCCGGCCCCGACCAAGTACCGCTACCAGTGGAAGCGCGACGGCCGGGCCATCACCGGCGCGACATCCAAGAACTACCAGGTGAAGTCGAACGATCGCGGGCACACCGTGACCGTCACCGTCACCGGCAGCCGCACCGGCTACACCACCCGAGCAGTGACCGCCAAGACCGTCAGGATCGCGAAATGAGAACCTCCACCGTCGCCCGGCCGGAAGCCGGAGCCCGCACCACTCGCACCTTCCCGCGCCGGCGGGTGTACCTCGCCGCAGCACTGGTGCTGGCGGTGACGGCCCCGATCACCCCGATCGCCACCGCCTTCGGCGCCCCGCCACCCACCGGGTACGCGGCCTCGGCCCCCGCTGCGCCGCTGGTCACCGCCGCAGCCACCCCGCCCGGCTCGATCGTGTTCGTGAAGAACCACAACATCTGGATCGCCAAGGGTGACGGCAGTGGTCAGCGCCAGATCACCAAGGACGGCCGGGCCGGTGACGACTACTGGTCGCCGACGATGTCGGACGCGGGCATCATCGCTGCCGCGAACGGACCGTTCATCGTGCGGATGAAACAGGACGGGACCCTGCTGAACCGGATGGATCCGCCGCGGTTGAAGAACTCCCTCGGTCACTACATCGACGGACCGCCGATGAACGTGGCCATCTCCCCCGACGGCAAGCTCATCGCCTACACCTTCGCCGATGCCAACGGTCGCACCGTCACCGCCTACACGGCCGCCAACACCCTGACCTCCGCGACGAAGTACGGGACCACCTTCCTGCAGAACCCGTACTGGGTGAGCAACACCCGCACCCTGCAGACCGGCGGCTACGGGCACCAGCTGAACTTCCACGACGTGGGGGCCAAGACCGACCGGCACTGGTTCGACGACTACGACATCTACGACCCGTCCACCGATCTCGGGGACGCGGCGGTCTCGCGCAACGGCACCCTGCTCGCGGCCGTCCGTGGGTACGGCAACACCAGCCAGTTCATCTGGTACGAGGTGCGCGGGGATGTCCGCAAGGGCATTCCGGGGCTGCCGAAACCCTTGTGCAAGAGCGATATGAACAGCGGTTACTCCGGCCCGGTCCTGGCTCCGGACGGTTCGGCGATCGCCACCTCCGAGCCGGACGGGATCTGGATCAAGACCCGTCCGCGGGAGTGCAGCTACCCCGGGGCCCTGAAGATCCGCGGCGGCAGCGAGCCCTTCTGGTCCCCCGCAGCGGTGCAGCCGTTGCCGAAGAAGTTCGCCAACTCCAAACTCCCGGCCGTCACCGGCACGGCGAAGGCCGGCAAGAAGGTCGCCGCCTCGCCGGGCAGGTGGTCTCCCACCCCGAGCAAGTTCTCCTACCAGTGGAAACGTTCGGGGAAGGCGATCAGCGGCGCGACCAGCCGGATCTACACGGTGAAGTCCGCCGACCGCGGGAAGACCCTGTCCGTCACGGTCACGGCCACCCGAGCGGGGTACATCACCAAGGCAGCGACCTCGAAGTCGGTCAAGGTCGCCAAGTAGGACCCCTTCGTTCCCGCGCACCGTTCATGGATCCGCGCACCCTGCTGGGTGCGCGGATCCCGAATCGGTGCGCGGGAACGAAGCTTTTTCAGTCGCGTGTCAGCTTGCGGTGGGTGACGCGGTGCGGACGCGCGGCGTCCACACCGAGGCGGCTGACCTTGTTCTTCTCGTAGTCGGAGAAGTTGCCCTCGAAGAAGTACCAGTTGGACGGGTCCTCCTCCGTGCCCTCCCAGGCCAGGATGTGGGTGCAGGTCCGGTCGAGGAACCAGCGATCGTGCGAGATCACGACGGCGCAGCCGGGGAACTGCTCGAGGGCGTTCTCCAGGGAACCGAGGGTCTCGACGTCGAGGTCGTTGGTGGGCTCATCGAGGAGGATGAGGTTTCCACCCTCCTTGAGGGTCAGCGCCAGGTTGAGCCGGTTGCGCTCCCCACCGGACAGCACCCCCGAAGCCTTCTGCTGGTCCGGGCCCTTGAAGCCGAAGGCGCCGATGTAGGCCCGCGAGGGCATTTCGGTGTTGCCGACCTTGATGTGGTCGAGCCCGTCCGAGACGATCTCCCAGACACTCTTCTTCGGGTCGAGGCCACCGCGGTTCTGGTCGACGTAGGAGAGCTTGACGGTCTCACCGACTCGCACGGTGCCGGCGTCCGGCTCCTCCAACCCGACGATGGTCTTGAACAGTGTCGTCTTGCCGACACCGTTGGGCCCGATGACCCCGACGATGCCGTTGCGCGGCAGGGTGAAGGACAGCCCGTCGATGAGGACGCGGTCGCCGAAGCCCTTCTTGAGTTTGTCGACCTCGACCACGATCGAGCCCAGACGCGGGCCGGCCGGGATCTGGATCTCCTCGAAGTCGAGCTTGCGGGTGCGCTCGGCCTCGACGGCCATCTCCTCGTAGCGGTCCAGCCGGGCCTTGTTCTTGGCCTGACGGGCCTTCGCGCCGGAGCGGACCCAGGCCAGTTCGTCGCGCAGACGCTTGGCGAGCTTGGCGTCCTTCTTGCCCTGGACGGCGAGCCGGGCTTCCTTCTTCTCCAGGTAGGTGGAGTAGTTGCCCTCGTACGGGTGCAGGCGGCCGCGGTCGATCTCGGCGATCCACTGCGCGACGTTGTCGAGGAAGTAGCGATCGTGGGTCACGGCCAGGACGGCACCCGGGTAGGTGGAGAGGAACTGCTCGAGCCACTGGACACTCTCGGCGTCGAGGTGGTTGGTGGGCTCGTCGAGCAGCAGCAGGTCCGGGCTGGACAGCAGCAGCTGGCACAGCGCGACCCGGCGTCGCTCACCACCGGAGAGGACGGTGACGTCGGCGTCGCCGGGCGGGCAGCGCAGGGCGTCCATGGCCTGGTCGATCCGGGCGTCCAGATCCCAGGCGTCGGCGTGGTCCAGCTCCTCCTGGAGCTGGCCCATCTCCTCCATCAGCTCGTCGGAGTAGTCGGTGGCCATGAGTTCGGCGATCTCGTTGAACCGGGCCATCTTGGCCATGATCGGGCCGAAGGCGAGCTGGATGTTCTCCAGGACGTTCTTCGTCTCGTCCAGTTCCGGCTCCTGCATGAGGATGCCGACCGAGTAACCGGGGGTCAGGAAGGCCTCACCGTTGCTGGGCTGGTCCAGGCCGGCCATGATCTTCAGGATCGTGGACTTGCCGGCGCCGTTGGGTCCGACGACACCGATCTTGGCCCCGGGGTAGAACGACATCGTGACGTCGTCGAGGATCACCTTGTCCCCGTGCGCCTTTCGCGCCTTCTTCATGGTGTAAATGAACTCGGCCATGTATGTCGTCCCTCTCGCAGCCCACGTCGTTGTCACATCAGGTTCAGCGGGCGCGCGGCATGGTTGTCCCAGATGCGGTCGACCAGGTGCGCGGCCCACCGAACAGTTTGCCTCACCCGGGCGATCTGGCCGAACCAATTGCCCTGGCCACCCGGCCGGGTGTGGCCGTCACCACGGCGCGGAGGCCAGGTCCGGCTCGGGTTCGACGAGACCGAGCGGCAGTTGGTCGTCGGCGATCAGCCCGGGATCCTCGCTGACCACCCGGGCCAATCCGTCGACCGAGGCGTCCACCGATTCCAGGTCCTGACCCGCACCCTGCTCCGACCGGGCAAAACGCTTGAACGAGGCCGTCCCCCTCGACAGATCGTGGCCGACGTGGGTGGCCCGGATCTCGGTGGTGCTGCGCTGCTCACCCTCGGCCTGGTAGTACCGGGTGGAGATCCGGCCGATCACCACCACGGGATCACCCCGGAAGATCGACCTGCTCACACCCCGGGCCAGTGCGCGCCAGCAGACGACGTTCACCCCGAACTCGTCTCCGTCGGACCAGGTACCGGTGTCCGGGTCGCGTTTGCGCTCGGTGGCCACCACCCGCAGCGAGACCCGTTCGCGTCCTTCATGTTCCGTCGAGATCTTCGGGTGTGCCACCACGTTCCCGAAAACCTGCACCACCGCTGAGCCCATGCCCGTGTCCTTTCATCGGTGCGGGTCTGGGAGATGCCCGCCTTGTGCTGTCGAGCGTGGCCCGGGCGGTGTGTCCGGGCCAGGGGCGGTTGACCGGTTGTGGACGGATTTCGGGTGTGTGGACAAGGTCCGGTTGGCGGCCTGCGTCGGCCTCGTCTCCCCTGCCCTCGTCTCCCCTGCCCTCGTGTCGCCTGCCCTCGTGACCGCGCTCCTTCCCGACAATCGCGCTCCTTGCGTACTGCGCGATTGTCAACACCGAGCGCGGTCAGGGGTTGGGGTGGGTCAGTCCGGGAGGTCCCCGCTGATCCAGGACACGTACCGGTCCAGGGACCGTTCGACGATCTGGTGCGCACCGGTGTCGACGACGACGAACGCGCTGTAGAGCCGGTCGTAGGTCAGGGGCCGGACGGTGTCCTGGATCCGGCGGACCGCCCGTTCCGGGAGCGGGATCCGGTTCGGGTAGCTGCGCATCACGCTGACCGATTTCCCGTCCGGTCCGGGGAGGATGGTGTCCCCGGTCAGCAGGGCACCGCGCCCCTGCGCACCGGCCGGCCAGTGGGCCACGCTGCTGCCGGCGAAGTGACCACCGCACTGGTGGAAGCTGAGACCCGGCAACACCTCTCGCACCCCCGACCACAGTTCGACGGCAGGATCCGGGCGGCGGATCCACTGCTGGTCGGCCGCCGAAACCAGTACCGGGACACCGCCGAAGGCGTGACTCCACTGGATCGACGCACCCGTCAGGTGCGGATGGCTGGCCGAGATGACGGCGACCCCGCCGAGCCCACGAACCTCGTCGACCACCTGCTCGTTGATGTACCCGGGCGGTTCCCACAACAGGTTGCCGGCCGGGGTACGTACCAGCAGGCCCCGATGACCGATGGCCAGTTCGGGTTCCACCGTGATCGCGTACAGGTCCGGTTCGAGCTCGCGGACATGGGTGGTGTACCCGGCCTCGATCAACTCCGCCTGGGTGGTCCACTGCTGACCGCTCGGCGGGACCCATTGGCGCTCGTCGTCGCAGATCGCGCAGTTCGCCGGCGGCCGGGGTGTGTCGGGGTGCTCGATCCCGCAGGTGAAACAGGTCCAGATCGTCATGGAGAGATTCTCCCCGGTCGAGCCGGTACCGCGCAGGGTCAGCCCACCGGCCGGGGCCTGCGCGGGTTCCGCCGGGTCGGTCGTTCCGGGTCTGTTCGCGATCGTGCCCGGCGCGGGTGGTCCGTCAACAGGGCAAGGGATCGGGCCAGGAAAAGGGAGTTCTGCATACTCCTTCGAGATCGCCGGCCGGCGAATTGTTCCCGGCCTTGCCGTTCCCGACCTGCACCGTTCGCGCCGGGCTCGGCCGCTGTCGGGCCGCCCGGGCATACTGGCCCAGGGTTGCTCCTGGACGATCCCGCTCCCGCGGGAACCCGCGGCCGCCTGACAGCACCAGCCCGACAGCACCAGCCCGACAGCACCAGCCCGACACAACGAGCCTGGCCCGATGACGCCGGACGAAGGAGTCCCCCTTGCAGACGATCACACCGTTCCTGTGGTTCGACAACAACGCCGAGGAGGCGATGGACTTCTACACCTCGATCTTCGCCGACGCGAAGGTTCTCGAGGTCTCCCGGTTCGGTGAGGGTGGGCCGGTGCCGGCCGGCACCGTCATGATGGCGACCTTCGAGCTGGCCGGTCAGCGCTTCCAGGTGATGAACGGCGGCCCGGCGCACAGCACCTTCAGCGAGGCCATCTCCTTCTTCGTCTCCGCCGAGACCCAGGAGGAGATCGACTTCCTCTGGGATTCGCTGACCGCCGACGGCGGACAGCCCGGACAGTGCGGCTGGCTCAAGGACAAGTTCGGGTTGTCCTGGCAGATCGTTCCGCCGGTGCTCGGGCAGTTGCTGGGCGATCCCGACCGGGAGAAGGCCGGCCGGGCCGTCCAGGCCATGCTCGGGATGACCAAGTTGGACATCGCCGTGCTGCAGCGCGCCCACGCCGGGCAGTAGCCACCTGACGCGCACCTGGTGCACCCCTACAGCCCTTCGGCGATCTCCTTGATCGCGGCGAGACGGCGGTCCCACTCGGCACCGATGGTGTCCAGGCGGAGCGCGGTCGCCTGCAGTTGGGCGCCGATCACCCGGTAGCGCAACTCGCGGCCGACCTTGACGGGTTCCACCACGCCGACCTGCTGCAGTACCGCCAGGTGTTTGGCGATGGCCTGCCGACTCACCGGAAGGCGGTCGGCGAGGGCGGACGCGGAGGCGTCACCCTCGCCGAGGGCCGCGAGGATGCTCCAGCGGGTGTCGTCCCCCAGGGCGGCGAACACACCGACCAACGCCTGGTTCGTCACCGGTCGGAACTCTCGAACAGCGCGACCAACTTGTCCAGCTCGGCGTCCCATCCTCCGCGATGGTCCTCCAGGTTGGCGGCAGGGTCGGAAGTGTGCTGGAAGCCTGTCTCGACCACGGTCAGCTGGGTGCCGCCGGCGACCTCTTCGAGGGTGAAGGTGAACACCGTGGAGTGCTCGCGGTCGCGTTCCGCAGTTGCTGCACCGGCGGCGTTGTCATTGCCCCAGCGGTAGGCGACCAGCCGGGGCGGGTCGAAGGCCTCGACCTCCAGCGGAACCGCGGGGTTCTCCGGCCAGGTCATGGTGCCGCGGGCACCCACCCCGGATCCGACGAGGACGGTCTGGCCGAACCAGCGGGAGATGTGCTCGGGTTCGGTGACGGCCGACCACACCTTCGCGATCGGAGCGGCGATCCGGATGGTGCGGCGGACGGTGAATTCGGCCTCGTCGATGACGGAAGGCTGGTTGTCGGTGATGCTCATGATGGTCCACTCCTGTCCGAGGATTCCCGGTCGGCGGTCGTACGGACGACCACCCAGGGCTCCCCTGCTATCTGCAACTCAATGGTTGCATAAGGGGTGGAATACTGCAACCTTTTGATTGCAGGTTGGTTATCGCGGGGTCCGTTTGTCCCGCTCGGCCAACTGACCCAGCATCGCGTTGTAGGCGTCCAGCTCGTCGTCCCGGGCCTGGACGAACTCCTCGTCACCATCGGTCTGAGCTGCGCCGGCGGCGTTGGCCGCCACCATCCGATCGGTCTTGCGGTCCGAACGCCCGGCCTCCCGGGCATCGGACTTGGACCACTGGCTGAGCAAGGCGATGATCACGATGATCAACGGCAGCTCGCTGCCACCCCAGGCGATGGCTCCGCCGAGGCGCTGGTCGGACAGCAGATTGGGCACCCAGGGCGCGGCGATCGTCTGGTAGTAGTTCGCGCCGACGATGGACTTCGAGTTCATCAGGGCCAGGCCGAAGAAGGCGTGGAACGGCAGTGCGCCGAGCAGCAGGCCCAGCTTGAACATCGGGGCCAGACGACGCGGGGACGGATCCACACCGATGATCACCCAGTAGTACAGGTACCCCACGATCAGGAAGTGGGCCGTCATGATCACGTGCCCGATGTGGGACTCGACCATCACGTCGAACAGCGGGGTGAAGTAGATGGCGAAGAAGCTGCCGATGAACAGGACGAAGACGACCAGCGGATGGGTCAGCCAGCGCAGCACCCGCGAGTGCATCAGGCCGACGATCGCCTCCCGCGCTCCGGGAACACCCTTCGGTCCGACCGGCAGCACCCGCAGGGCCAGGGTGGTGGGACCACCGAGGACGAGCAGGATCGGCGCGCCCATCCCGAGGATCATGTGGGCCAGCATGTGCACGGAGAACTGGGCCTCGGCATAGGCACCGACACCGCTGGAGGTGGCGATCAGCAGCGCGAAACAGCCGCACAACCAGGCGACGGTGCGACTGGTCTTCCAGCTGTCGCCGCGCTTCTTGAGGCGGTACACACCGACCAGGTACAGGGCGGCCAGCACGATGGCGAGGGTGCCGAAGAGGAAGTCGAACCGCCAGACCGTCAGCCACTGCCAGGCGCTGCCCGGGCCGACGAGGTCGTAGCCCAGGACCCGGCTGACGTCGGTGAAGGCGATGGGCGGCTGGGAGGGCGAGGCGGTCCGGGCCAGAGCGACGGCCACACCGATGGTCGCGGCCATGAAACCGATCTCGAAGACCGACAGGCGCAGGATCGAGGCGCGGTCGCCGTTGGTGGCGATGGCGGTGACGGACTTGCGGCGCTGGTAGAAACCGAACACGCCGAGGATGCCGAGCAGAACTGTTTTGGTGATGATCAGCAGGCCGTACTGGGTGGTCCACAGGTCCGACAGGTAGTAGAAGCGCACCAGGGCGTTGCCGATACCGGACAGGGCGACGGCGATGTAGGCGATCAGCGCGATGGCCGAGTACCGCCGGGCGATGACGTCCAGATGGGCCGCGCGTTGGCGGGCCAGACCGAGGAAGGCGACCAGACCGCCGATCCAGACGGCCATGCCACCGAGGTGGAACAGCATCGTGTCCGTGGCGATGTCGTGGCTCTCGGCCTGGGAGTTGTGGCCGGAGAGGGCGACCGGGACGAGGCCGGCCAGCGCCAGGATCAGCAGGGCGGCGGCCGAGGCCGGGCGCATCGAGATTCGGCAGAGCACCGCGACCAGGGCGGCGAACACGGCGGCGATCAGCGCATGCCGGGCCGACTCGATGACGTCGATACCGGCCTGCAGGGCGTCGGCCCGCAGGACCTTGCCGAGGGGGTACCCGGAGGTGTCGGAGATGCTGAACGGGACCAGGGCCAGGGCCGAGGCGGTCCAGACCCAGGCTGACACGGATGCCGCGCGGATGCTGCGGTACCCGCCGACGTCGAAGATGCCGTTCTTCTGCGGCGGGGCGAGGATGACGGCGGCGATGAGCCAGCCGACCGTCAGGGCCGAGGAGAGATCGAAGATCACCTTGACGACGGGTTTGCCGAGGGTCGTCAGTTGGCCGGCGTCCGGGATACCGAGTTCCTGCAGGGTTCGCGGGGTCAGCGAGGCCGCAAGACCCAGGACCACACAGATGGCAATGAGACCAGCGGCCAGGACCACACCGGTGACACGCCAGCCGTCGCGGGGGGCGACAGTGGCTTCGACGGCGGAATCGGGGCGGCCGGCGGCGTCGGACGTCGCTGTAGGCACGCCCTTCAGGGTACCGAGTGGTTCGTGAGGTTGGTGCCGGTGCCGGGGGTTGTGGGGGCGTCTGGCTGTTGCGGGTGGGCTCGGTGGGGGCTGGACCGTGGCCGGGCGGGGGCTCCGCGCGGGGCGTGGGCTCTCGTCCTGCGGGGGCTCCGCGCGGGGCGTGGGCTCTCGTCCTGCGGGGCTCCGCGCGGGGCGGGGGCTCTCGTCCTGCGGCGGGA
>QXCQ01000039.1:0-36771 GCA_003576535.1 Nakamurella silvestris
GAGTGGACTGCCACCCCGCGCGCCGTGCCGCGAGTGGACTGTCACACCCCAGATTGGGGGGTGCCACGGTCCGCTCGCGGGAGGGGGTGGGGTGCCATGGTCCGCTCGCGGGGGTGTGCCGCGCGGGGTGTGGTCGCGTTGCCGAGTGGACTGCCACCCCGCGCGCCGTGCCGCGAGTGGACTGCCACACCCCAATTTGTGGGGTGCCACGGTCCGCTCGCGGGAGGGTGTGTGGTGCCATGGTCCGCTCGCGGGGGAAAAAGCGTGCTCTTGATCCACACCTCACGTTGATGGCACATTGGTGCCATGTGGATCGGATGGCTTGAACTGGATGTGCTGATGGGAGATGTTCACTCGCTCAAGGAGAAACGGTCGGTGGTACGCCCACTGATCGCTGCAATTTCGAAGAAATACACGGTGAGCGCGGCCGAGGCCGACCACCTTGATCTGCACCGACGCGCAGCGATCGGTGTCTCGCTCGTCGCCGCCGACCGTGCCCACGTGGTGGAGGTCCTCGCCGCGGTCGAGAACTTCGTGGCCGACCGCCCGGAGGTCGAACTCCTTTCGGCCGGGCGTGGTCTGCTCAACAGTCACGAGGAGTGAGGTGGGCGGCGGTTCTAGGTCGACATCCGTTGAAGGATGAGCACTGTCATACCCAGATCGGAGCCGGATTCGTGCTCTTGTCCTACCTGCCACACGACCGAATCACCCACGCTGATCTCGACCCGTCGGCCGTCACAGCTCACCCACCCCGTCCCGGCGATGACGGTGAACCGCTGCTGCAGCCCGGCACGGTGACGGCCGAGGACACCTCCGGGCAGGAACCTCGCCACGTGCACGCGGATACCTGGACCCGGCTCGACCTCCGTCATCGTGAGGCCGTGGCTGCCGTACCCGTCGAAGGCCATGGTGTCCAGACGCTCGATGTCCATCACCGGAGTATGGGGGCGAAGCCGATCCGGCGCAGCACCTGCGCCGGAAAGCTACCGCCGGCCTTCGCGGGCCCGAGACCAGTTGACCGCGGACAGGGGAACGACGTCATGGGTGGGGCACTGCGGGCGCTCAGCGATCACTCAGGTTCGGCCCGCACAGTTCCGGACATGGATGAGAACAGGGAAACCCGCCCCACTCCCCCGCTGACCGAGCCGATGCTGCCACCGCAGGAACCGCCCGGACACAGGCCCCGCCGTCGCCGGGTCCGGCGGATCGTCATCAGCTCGGTGCTGGCCGTCGTGGTCGTCGCAGGTGGCGGCACCTATTGGGCCCTGGACCGGTACGTCATCGACCATGTCCAGGTGGCCGATGTCCGGGCGCTGGAAGCCAGTGCCTCCGCAGCGGCGGCCGCCACGGCCACGGCGGAGGTCGGGAACCCGAACAGTGCCGGCACGACTGCGGACGGGTCTTCCACATCGGCCTCCACCACTGCCAAGACTTCCACCACGGCAGACGCCACCACCGCCTCGGCAGCCGTTCTGACCGACAATTCCTACGTTTCCGACGACACCAGCATCAAGATCTCGAAGGTGACGACCGGGACCGGTGACGCCACGGTGACCTACTTCGTCGCCGATGTCGTGGTCTCCGACGCCACCGAGATCCGTTCGGGCTTCGCGGACAACGCCTTCGGCAACAACATCACCGAGAACACCTCGGCCATCGCCGCCGACAACAACGCGATCTTCGCGATCAACGGTGACTACTACGGGTTCCGCGACACCGGCATCGTCATCCGAGACGGCATCATCTACCGGTCGTCCGGTGCGAGACAGGGTCTCGCCATGTACAAGGACGGCACGGTAAAGGTGTACGACGAGACCGCCACCACCGCTGAGCAGCTCGTGGCCGACGGTGTGTGGAACACCCTTTCCTTCGGTCCAGCCCTGGTGGAGAACAGCGAGATCGTCTCCGGCATCGACAGTGTCGAGGTCGACACCAATTTCGGGAACCACTCGATCCAGGGTGAACAGCCGCGGACCGCCGTCGGTCTGATCGACGCCAACCACTACGTGTTCGTGGTCGTCGACGGCCGGAGCACCGGCTACAGCGCGGGTGTCACCATGACCGGCCTGGCCGAGATCATGCAGGGTCTCGGCGTCACCACGGCCTACAACATCGACGGCGGGGGCTCCTCGACCATGTACTTCAACGGAGCGGTGGTCAACAACCCGCTCGGCAAGGGCGAGGAGCGCGGGACCTCGGACATCCTGTACATCGGTCAGTAGGACGACGACAACAAACCCCGTTCGGCGGACGTCTGAGCCTGTGATCTGTTCTCACGACGAGGGGTTCGGCCGCTGTGATTGCGCGTAGGTCAGTACATCCACCGACCGGCTCCGCCGTCCGGGTGCTGGTGCTCCTGCTGGCCCTGGGTCTTGCAGGATGCGCGGGTCCCGGCCGGGTGCCAGACCCGGCAACGCCTCCGACCGCTCCCGACGCCCCGCAGGCGACAACCTCCACCCTCTCCGAGTGGCTCTCCGGTGTGGTCGGGTGCCTGAACCGCCAGGGGTGGTCAGCGCGGATGACCGCTGATCACAGCGGGATCGCCGATGTCGACCTTCCGCCGTCCCGACAAGCCGCCTACCAGGCTGCGTCGGAAACCTGCGAGCGGGCGGCAGGTACACCGCCGAACGACGTGCCGATGACGGCCGACCATGCCCGGGCCATCTACCAGGCGCTGGTCGCGGTCCGCATCTGTCTGGCGGCGCACGGGTATCCAACGGCGAAACCTCCTGCGCAGGAATCCTTTGTCCAGGACTATCTGAGCGGACGTGCCCCGTGGTCGCCCTATCTCGAGGTCCCGTCCCAGGTTCAAGGGCAGGCGTGGGCGGATCTCAACCTGGCATGCCCGCAACCGACGTGATCCGGCCCGCAACAACCGGTGACCGGACGGCGTCTAGTGGATGTTCGAAGTTCGATCATCCCCGAAAGGACACCCATGAACCACCGCACCACTGCACCTGTCCCCCCGACATCTTCGTCAGCCGCCCCTGTTACCCCGATCCGGACCATCGGCCGTGGCCGACGCGTCGTGGTCGTCGCCGGGGCACTCGCCCTGATGGCCACGGGGGCCTTGTCCGCCGCGGCCGCCGGGACGGACTCGGGCTTCAAGTCCTGCAACAAGCAGATGGAGGTCAAGACCCGCGCCTACTCCAACGGGACCACCACCCACACCACTGCCAGCGGATCGTTCAAGTACTACAACGGAGCCCAGTGGCGGGTGACGAGCAGGGAATCGGGGCTGATCGGGACCTTCTGGTCGGTCAGCACCACCGGAAGTCTCGACGCCGCAGGCACTTACGCGTACTGCGCGGTCGAGGACGACTGACCGGAGCCGACAGGGCGCACCCATGCCCCGATCCCGGGGTGTCGGCGACAACAGTCTCGCCAGCACCCCGGGATCGGCCCATCTCAGGCGGTGACCGTCGGCCTGGTGACGGACCGGCCGCGCCCTGTGGACAGCGTCAGCCGTCGATGATCCGCACCCCCAGACTCGACGGAACCGTGGTGGTGTAGTCCTTCACGTTGCTGGTGCCCGTGCCGGAGTAGTCGTACTGATGGACATTTGCCTGGACGTAGCTGTAGATGCGCTGGCACACCACGGATTGGCCCGGTGCCAGGTCGACAGTGCCACCGGCGCTGGTGGTCTGCGAGGCCGACTGGCTCACCGACTGACTCACCCCCACCGAGGCGGTCGCGGACACGGCACCGAAGATCTGGCCGGTGACGCTGGCCTCCACGGACACCGAGGTGTCGATCGACTTGGAGATCGTCTGACTGAACGAGCAGGTCAGAGTGGCTGCCTGGGACGAAGGGTTCTGGAGCGGAACGCTCTCGACCACTTCTTCACCCACGACCTCGTTGGTGGTTTCCACGCACCGGCCCGATCCCGTCCCGCCGGCGCAGGAAGTCCCTGCCTGAGCGGTGGCAGGCAAGATCATCGTTGTTCCGATGCTTGCCGCGAAAACCGCTGCGAACAAACCTGCTTTTGCTGTCTTCTTCGTCATGCTCGTCCTCCTTCTCAGGGGTGGATCCGTGCGACGCATTCGACCGTAGCACTGCCGTTGTTACCTTTTCGTTATCATGCGAAATTCGGCCCTGAACAGGTGGTTTGCGGTTCGTCAGGATGAGACCGGTTTCTCCGGAACGGGTTCGGCGTATCGGGCCAAGAGGATCGCCCCACCCACGGCGAGTACGAAACCGGCCACGGCGACGGGCCAGTACCCGGTCCGCACCGCATCTCCCAGGAAGGCAAGTCCCACGGCCGCAGGGACAACGGTTTCCGCGGTGAACGTGACGGCCGAGACGGCCGTGACGGTGCCGGCCTGCAGGGCCATGGCGAACAGCACCACCGCCGCGATTCCGGAGGTGACGATCGCCCAGAGCGCCGGGTCGCCGAGTACGCCCCAAGGGTTGTCGGGGATCTTCAACGCCCGGGAGGCCACCGCCACCACGGTGAACCCGAAACCCGCTCCCAGCGCCAGAAGTGGGGCTGCATGACGGGCCGCCAGCCGCGAACCGAACAGCGCCATCAGACCGATGGGCAGCACCAGGGCCAGCAACAACCAGCGCCAGCCCAGGGCCAGGGGTGTCCCCTCGTCCGCCGCGGCGGACACACTCAGCAGCACCAGGCCGACAGCTGCCGCGCCCAGGGCGGACCAACCGGCCCGGCCGAGCACGGCACCCCGCAGCGACGCGATCACCGCCGTGACCCCCACGCTGGCTGCGACCACAGCTTGGACGAGGAACAAAGGCAGGAACTGCAGGGCCACGACCGAGGCCACGAAACCGATCCCGTCCAGGCTCAGTCCCACGAAGTACAGCGGTTGTCGACCGAGGCCCACCAGGTCGGACGCACGTCCCCCAGAGGCGCCGGCACGGTCGATCGCCACCGCCTGCAGGATCGAGGCGCTCCCGTAGGTGAGGGCGGCGACGAAGGCGCAGAGCAGGCCGATCAGCATGGGGCAGATCGTCTCACACCGTCGCGGCGCCGCCCGTGCGACCTGCACGCTCCGGAAAAACAGGACTGCCCGCGAGTGCGCGGGGCACTCGCGGGCAGTCCGTCTGGTGTTTCAGTACGTCACCTCAAGGAAGGTCAGTTCTCCCCCGCCCCGGTGAGCCGGTAGAGGAAGGCTGCCATGGCCTGACGGGAAACGGCGTCCGCCGGCTTGAACTTGCCGTTCTCGCCGGTGGTGATCCCCTGCTCGGCGAGCCAGGTGATCTCACCGCAGAAGGTCGATCCGACGGCCACATCGGTGAACGGCCGGACCGTGCAGACCGGCTTCGGTGCGTTCGGGTTCTTCAACCGGAACAGGAAGGCCGCCATCGCTTCCCGGGAGACCGAGCCACCCGGTTTGAAGGATCCGTTCTCGCCGGTGGTGATCCCCTTGGCAGCGAGCCAGGTGATCTCACCGCAGAACGCGGAGTCCACCGCGACGTCGGGGAACGGCGCGACGGTGCAGACCGGCTTCGGTGCGTTCGGGTTCTCCAAGCGGAACAGGAAGGCCGCCATCGCCTGCCGGGACACCACTGCCCCGGGAGCGAAGGTGGTCGGGGTCTGCCCGCTGGTGATCCCGGATCCGGCGAGCCAGAGGACCTCGTCGAAGAACGGGCTGCCGGGCCGCATGTCCGCGAAGTACACGGTGGCGGTGGCGGCACCGGAGACCGAGGTGTCCACAGTGGCATTACCCAGGTACTCGGCCGTCAGGACATGCTTGCCCGGCTTGAGGTCCAAGGTGATCACCGCGGTCCCACCGGTCAGACGGGCACCGCCGACCAGGGTTCCGTTGTCGTGGACGACCACGAGATCGGACCCGACGGTACCGGCGGAGGTGACCCCCACTGTGACCTTCACCTGGTCGCCGACCTGGACCTGCGCGGTCTGGACCGACAGTGTCGTCGTCGACGAGACCGGCGCGGTTCCACCGGTTCCGGGGACGTTGACGGTCCGGGTCGGTTCGACATTGCCTGCCTTGTCGGTGGAACGGAACTGCACGGCGGTCGCAGCGACCGCCCGCGGGAAGGTGAACGGTGCCGTGTAGGCCGTCCACGCCCCGGTGCCGATCCGGTACTCCGTCGATCCGACACCGGAGGTGGCATCGGCCGCGGTCAGGGCGACGGCGACCGTGGCGTCCCCGGTCACGTCCGGTGCGGTCACCGGTGCGGTGGCGTCGATCTTGAAGGCGTTCGAGGACACGGCGGAGGTGAGACCGTCCTGGGTGGCGCGGAACTCGGCGGTGTGGGCACCGTCGGTGCTCACGGCCGTGCCGGTGGTGTATGCGGCCCAGGAGCCGCCGTCCAGCTTCACCTCACGGGTGACGGCACTGAATCCGGTGCCCTGGGCGGTCATCGACACGGTGACCGGACCGGTGTACCAGCCGTTGGTGCCGTTCGGGGCGGCCGGTGACAACGCCGGGGTGACCGTCGGTGCCGCCAGGTCACGCACCTGGACATTGCGGTAGGAGACGTTGTCGCCGTCGCCGTGGTTCTGCAGGCCGATGTGGCTGTTGGCGAAGTTCCGGCCCGAGCCGGGCGGGTTGGTGTAGGTGTTGATCACGGTGCCGTTGAGGATCACGGTCACGACGTTCCCGATCACCCGGATCTCGTAGCTGTTCCACTGCCCGGGGGGCTTCAGGGCCGCATCCCGCGCAACGGCGTCGGCGCCCTGGAAACCGTAGACCGCGCCCGTGGTGTGACTCGGATCGTCCGTGGCGTCGATCTGGATCTCGTAGCCCTGGTTCACCGCGATCCACGGATCCGTTCCCGGGTCCGGGAATCCGATGAAGACACCGCCGTTGTCGTCCCCGGCCATCTTCCAGTCGAGCTTGAGACTGTAGTTGTTGAGGACCTTCGGGTGCCACAGCAGGCCGAGGCCGCCGCGGGTCAGCAGGGTGCAGTCCTCCACCCGGTCCAGACTTCCCGGCCCGGCCATCTTCCAGGTGTCCAGGCTGGCCTGGGTCCCGTTGAAGAGGCTGGTGTAACCGGCATCCGGAGCGGTGGCGGTGCAGGTGTCGACGATCGGTTCAGGAGCGCCGATGGTGAAGTCGGCGAAGGAGGCGATCTCGGTACCGGTGCCGTTGTACCCGGCCAGACCGATCAGCGGGGAGGTGACGGTTCCCACCGGGTAGGAGCCGCCCACCTGGATCCAGGTGGTGCCGTCCAGCGAGTACAGACCACGCATGACACCGTTGACGGTGTCCATCCGCAACGAGATGTTCGCGTTCGCACCGGCCGGGAGCAGGGCGCTGTTGGCGACCTGCGAGTCGGTGCCGGAACGGCGGGCGAACTCGACCTTCCAGCCCTGGCCCGGGATGTTGATCAACACGGTCTTGGCGTAGGCGGACTGTCCGGTGTAGGCGACGAGCCCACCCTGCAGGTAGTCGTCCGTGCCGACGAGGGAGATCTTGGTCTTGATCGACCACGGCTGCTGCGGGGACTGCTGCAGGATGATGTTCTTGGCGTTGGGGTTCGTTCCGGTGATGTCGCCGGCGAGGGCCTTGATCTTCAGGGCACCGCCGGAAACCTCGTAGCCGGTCGGATCCTCGTTGAGGACCACGGTCCAGCGGCACTTGTCGAGGGCGGTGCCGTCGAAGTTGTCGCTGGTGCCGATCGGGGTGTTCCCGCACGAGGGATCACTGCCGTTGCCCACCCGAAGGGAGTCCAGGTTGATGTTGCCGTCGTCACCGGCGTCGTACCTGTAGGTGATGGTGTTGAGACCGGCGACCAGCGGCAGGGTCTCGATGTGGTTCGCCCAGATCTTCCAGGTAGCGGTGGCCGCGATGGTGACCTGCTTCACCTTCTGGCCGTTGAGGTACAGGCTCACCTTCTTGTTGCCGGCGAACGGGTTCGGCCCGGCAGAGTAGCGCAGGGTGGTCGGGTACTGGCCCGCCGCGTCGACGTGCACCTTGAATCCGACCGACCCCCCGACGGTGTTGAACCCGGCAGCGAAGCCGGTGCCGGTGAAGCCCGCGTGTTCGGTCGCCACGGACGTACCGCCGTCCAGGACACCGTCCTCGGCCTCGTAGAGGTTGCTGGTCGGGGTCGGGTACAGGTCGATCGAGTCGATGTTGACATTGCCGTCGTCACCGGTCTCGTACTTGATGCCGATGGTGCTGGCTCCGGCAGGCAGATCAAGGGTCTCGACGAACGTCGCCCAGGTCTTCCAGGTACCGGTGCTCGGCAGCGACACCTGACGCAGCTTGGTGCCGTTGAGGTACAGGCTGATCTTCTTGGTACCGGCGAACGGGTTCGGGCCGTTGGCGTAGCGGATCGCCGTCTTGTATTCGCCTGCCTTGTCGACGTTGACCGCGAAGGTGGCAGTGTTGCCGACGTTCTGGAACTCGGCGTAGCCGTCACCGGTGAACCCGGCGTGCTCGGTGCCGGTGCCGGTGCCACCGGTGAGGGTGGCGTCCTCGGCCTCGTACAGCCCGCCCGAGGGCAGCGGCGGTACGTAGCCGGGGAGGGAGTTCAAGGTGTACCAGGCTTCACTGCTCCACAGGTTCTGGCCGTCGGCCGAGGAGAAGGGGCGCGGCGAACGGACGTAGACGACCGACTCCGGCTTCAACCCGTCGATGGTCAGGGTGACGGACTTCTTGTCCGCCGAGGCGACAGCACCGGTGACGGTGAGGGTCTCCTCGCCGATCTTCGGACCGCCGTAGGCGGCGGTCGGCTTGTAGTGCCACTGCGAGACCTTGTACTTGGAGGCCAGGTTGGTCAAGGTCGCCTCGGAGAGCGGCTTGGTGTACTTGAGCTCGAAACCGGTCTCGTTGACACTCATCGAGAGGAAGTCGAAGACATCCGCGTTGGCCGCGGGAGTCAGCTTCTGGAGGCCGTAGCGGAGTTTGCCTTCCTGCCCCCAGTTCCCGCCGGCACCGAGGCCGCCGGTGTAGATGGCCCCGTCCGGTCCGAGGGAGAGTCGCGTGACACCGGCCTCGAGTCCCTGGGTCATCCGGAAGATGGCGCCCTGGTAGGCCCCGTCCACCTTCTCCAGGAAGCCGCGCTGGATGCCGCCGTAGGTGACGTCTCCGATGTACATCTGGTTCGCGTAGGGACCGGTCTCGATCCACAGCGGCGTGCTGGGCGAGTTGCCGATCTCGTTCTGCGGGATCCACAACACCGGCGGGGTCGGCTTCTTCGAGTCGAAGGGCCCGGCGGGCGTGGTGAAGTGACCGTAGAACTGGTCCTGCTTGATCTGGATGAGCTTGTTGGCGGGCAACCACCCACCCTGGTTGTCGGTGACGAAGATCCCGTGTTCCGGGCCCCAGCCGATACCGTGCGGGGTCCGCAGACCACCGGCGACGTACTTGATCTCGCCGGTGTCCTTGTTGATCTTCATCGTGGTGCCGCGGTTGACGGACGGCTGCGGGTTGGTGGTCGCGCCGCCGAGGTTGATGGCCACGGACAGGTTGATGTAGAAGTACCCGTCCTCGTAGAGCATGCCGAAGGCGAACTCGTGGAAGTTCGCACTGTAGGGCCAGGTGGCGATCGTCTGCTTGGAGTCGGCGATGTCGTCACCGTTGGTGTCGACAAGCTTGATGAGCTTGTCCTTCTCGGAGATGTAGATCTCGTCGTTGACCACCTTGATGCCCTGCGGCTCGCGGAGGGTGTCGGCGATCTTCTTGTAGGTGACCTGAGCCGGGCTGGTGGCACCGACGACGTTGTCGAGGATGTAGGCCTCGCCCTTGTTGTCGCCCTGGTCGCCGTTGTTGCCGCCCCAGGTGATGATGACCATCCGGCCGTCACTGAGCCAGTCGATACCGGTGACCTGCGGCTGGAAACCGGTGGGCCGCAGGTCGGTCAGGGTGTAGTTGGGGTTGACCGAGGTCAGTGGCAGTCCGTCGCCGGGCACATCGGTGGCACCTTCGCACTCCTTGGTTCCGGGCGCGGTCACCCGGGTGACCCCGGCCTCGGTGCTGAGGACGGAGTTGGGGACGATCGCGAAACCGGTTGCCCCGGGCGGACGCCAGGACAGCTTGAGGATCTTGTCGCCGCCGGCGTCGAAGTAGTCGACCCGCAGGGTGTGGACACCCGCGGTCAGCGTGACCTTGCCTTCCTTGGCGGTTTCGGCGTGCAGACCGTCGTGGTCGATGACGCGGTTGCCGTCGATGGTGAGGCGGGAGCCGTCGTCACTGCTGAGCAGGAAGGTGTACTCGCCATCGGTCGGGACGGTGATGTTGGCCAGGGCCTGCGCCTGGAAGTTGTTCGTCAGACCCCATTGGGCCGTGGTGCTCAGATCGATGGTGGACACGATCTTGTCGACATTCGGGGTCTGCGCCTGTTTGAGATCGCAGATCCGGTTGAGCTTTCCGGTGTCGAAGACCCGCAGGGTCACACCCGGCTCGTCCTGGGGCGGGATGGCCGCCGAGGCCTGGGCCGGGAGGAGCGCCGATGCCTGGGCAGGGACGGCTGCGGAGGCCTGGGCCGGGGTGAACAGGGATCCGAGCAGGGCCGCGACGGCGAGAACGCCGCCGGCCCGGGTTTTTCGTGACAATCGAGGCGGGTTCTTCCCGGCGCTCGGTTGCGCGTGCGGTGTGGGCCGTCCTACAGCCGCTGGATGGGGAATCGACACTGATTTTCCTCCGGTGTGGTGACATGGGTCGACGTCGGTGTTGCAACTTGTCGGCTTGCCGGAGCCGCGGTTCCCACCACGCACGGGTGCGAGGTGTGCTGGTTCCTCCTTATGTCATATCCGCCGGGTGCCGTCGGCGGTTCCCGTGTTGCGCGGGCGGGACACGGTCGCGGAGATGACGGCGGATGCCATCCCGGCACATCCTTGTGCCGTTGCGGGCACCGCGTCGCCGAACCTGTCAGCGTTGTCCTGTCGCGGTGCTGCCAAGACCCTAACAGGACTTTTTCTTGCTGTCATGCAAAAGATGCTGATTGTCAATCGGCTTTAATCAGGGCCTCGCGCAGAGTGGTGCATTCCGGACATCCCCGTGCGGAGGGGCGGAGGCGGTTCGGACTCGCGTCGGGCCGGATCGCTATGCTCGCGCCCATGCCGACCCTGACCTTTCGCCACGCCTCCATCGATGACATGCCGGCGATCGTCGCCCTGGTGACCGCGGCCTACCGGGGAGATTCCAGCCGACTGGGCTGGACCACGGAGGCCGACCTCCTGGACGGCCAACGGGTCGACATCAGTGTGCTCGAATCGGATCTGACCAGACCAGACAGCTACGTCATCCTGGCTGAAACCACTGGTGGGCCCGACAACGCGGAGGACGAGGCCGAGCTGGTGGGCTGCGCCCACGTCTGCAAGGACGAGCTGGGTCGCGGTTACTTCGGCATGTTCGCCGTCGACCCGCGGGGACAGGGTGCCGGACTGGGCAAACAGATCCTGGCCGAGGCCGAGCGGGTGGCTGCCGACCTCTGGTCCGCCCGGACGATGACGATGTCGGTGATCGACCTGCGCGCCGACCTGATCGCCTTCTACGAACGTCGTGGTTACCGGCGGACGGGTGTGTACAAGGCCTTTCCCTACGGGGACGACAGGTTCGGCCTGCCTCGGCGGGACGACCTCCGTCTGGAAGTACTGGAGAAGGAGCTCACACCAGGGCCGAGATGACAGCACCTCCGCCCAGGACCGCAACAAGCGAGAAACCGCACAGGCTCAGTAGCCGTTGACCGGTGGGCCCGATCCTGGTGCCGAGCGTGGCACCGACGGCGACCAGACCCAGTTGCCACAGCAGCGATGCGCTGCCGACGCCCAGGACGAAGGTGACCGTTCCGCCACCCAGGGTGTGGGACGTGTCCAGGGCGGTGATCAGAGCGGCGAAGTAGACCAGGGTGGCCGGATTGACGGCCGTCAGGCCCGCGAACACACCGAACACCTGCAGGCCGGTACGGGTGGCTGCATCGATCGCGCGCGGGTCGGCCGGATGTCGCAGCCGGACCAGACCTGTCCCGCCGATGGCGATGAGCAACCCGCCGCCGATGAGGGCAGGCAGACTCCCGAGCGCACGCACCCACGGGGCGGCCACGGCACCGGCCACGAGCGCAAGGACACAGTAGAGCGTGTCCACCAGGGCGACCGCCCCTGCCCCGGCGGCGCCGACCCGGAAACCGGACTCCAGCCCTTGTCGGACCAAGAGCAGCCCGATCGCCCCCAGCGGCACTGCGACACCGAGTCCGGCGAGAACACCGGTGAGGTAGAGCTGTCCGAAATCCATGGGACCGAGTATCAGGTTGTCGCCGGTTGATTCCCGCGCATTATTCGGTCACGCGGATAGTATCGCTGCATGGATGCGATCGACAGACAGATCATCGGCGAATTGCGGGAGAATGCGCGGATTTCGTTCAGCGCCCTCGGACAATCGGTGGGTCTGAGCACGAACGCCACCGCCGCGCGGGTGCGCAAACTGGAGCAGACCGGCGTCATCGTCGGCTATCAGGTGGTCCTCGGCGAGGACGCACCGGATCGGCCGGCCGGGCTCGAGGTCTTCATCGATGTGCGCCTGGAGGCGGGGACCGACTCGGAGGCCTTCCTCGGGATGGTCCAGTCGTTGCCGATGGTGCGTGACGCCGTGCACGTCACCGGCCCGTACGACTACCTGCTGCACGTGGGTGTCCCGGACACCGGTGCCCTCGACCGGCTGCTGCGCACGCTGAAGCGGGAGGCCGGTGCGGGCCAGACCCAGACCAGGCTGGCGTTGCGGCGAACGTGACGGGGTGCCCGCCACGCAAACCGCGCTCCTTCCCGACTATCGCGCTTACTGCAACGTGCGCGGATGTCGAGAAGGAGCGCGGTCAGACCTGCGACGAGGATCAGGCAGGCAGGCGGTTCAGGAAGGCGGCGAAGGCCTGGCGGCTGACCGGTTTCGCCGGGTCATACGTCACCCGGCCGTCCTGGCCGACCGAGCCGGTGCTGATGCCCTTCTCCTTCATCCAGGCGATCTCGCCGCAGAACGCGCTGCCGACAGCGACATCGACGAAAGGTGCCGTGGTGCAGACCGGCTTCGCGGCACCGAGGTGTGTCGCCCGGTAGAGGAAGGCGGCCGTGGCCTCCCGCGAGATGGCCAGACCGCGACGGAAGGTGCCGTCCGAGTAGCCGGTGGTGATCCCCTTGGCGGCAGCCCATTCGACCTCGGCACAGAAGGCGTCGGTGGGTGCGACATCCTTGAAATGCGGGGTCGAACCACAGACCGCACCCGAGTGCGCATCCGGGGAGATCCGGTAGAGGAAGGCGGCCGCCGTCTGGCGGTCGACCGTGGCGCCCGGCCGGAAGGTTCCGTCGGCGAAGCCGTTGATCACACCGGCCTGAGCCAGCGCCAGGGCGTCGGCGGCGAACGGCTTGCCCGGCCGCAGATCCGTGAAGTAGGCGGTGACGGCGGACTTCTCGGACACCGATGCGGCGAACGCGGTGGTGCCGAGGTAGGCGGCGGTCCATTGGTGCGTACCGGCCTTGAGGGTCTCGCCGGTGGCCGCCGGGACGGTCAACGTCGCGGTACCGCCGGTCAGGGCTGCGGTTCCGAGCACGGTGGTGCCGTCGAGGAAGCGCACGGTCCCGCCGTCGACGACCGAACCGCCGGCGGCCACCGCGGCGGTGAGCGTGACCCTGGTCGTGGTAAGAACCGTTGCCGGAGCGTTGGTGCTCAGGGTGGTGGTGGTCGCGACAGCCGCGGGCACCGGATCGGTGCAGTTGATCAGACCGCGGCGCAACGCGTTGCCGCCGGTGTTGTTGTCATCGGTCCAGTAGGCGGGCTTGAGTCCGCCGACACACTCCGACCTGGGTGCGATCGCGAACCCCTCGTTGTTGACGTTCGGCATGGTCGCCGGTCGCTCGTACAGGTTGGTCACGCCGAACTTGCCTGCGGTGGCACCGCTCTGGGCGATCTTCAGGACGGCGGAGCGTCCGTTGCAGGTGTCGTCGCACTCGGCCCAGAGGTTGTTGGTCTCGGGCTCGAACTCCAGGTCCATGACGCTGGGGAAACCGCTGGAGAAGGCGGCGATCCGGGTGTAGCCGCTGGTGACGTGATTCAGGGCGTAGGCGTAGATCATGCCGTTCGCCTCGACGCCTACGAAGAACAGACCGTCGCCGTGGTCGGCGTAGTTGGCCGGATTGTAGGCGGCGCCGGTCTTCTCGTCGAGGAAACCCTGGGAGACCAGGTAGGAGTCGGAGATCCACTCGATTGCTTCGAGGCCGAGGTTGGCACCGAGACCGGGCAGGTCAGGGGTGAGATTCCATTCGATCTTCGCGTTCAGATCGGTGCCGCTGTCGGCCGGGTCGAACAGGAGGATCTCCGGTCGGCTGACCCCGCTCTTGCTGTTGTCACGCTCGGTCGAGACGTAGATGCCGGCCGCAGGTCCGGCGTCGGTGAAGGCCACACCCTCGGCGTCGGGATCGCCCGAACCGCCGTCCGGGTAATGCAGTTTCTTGCCCGCACCCCAGCCGGACGTGGTGTCCGGTGCCCAGTTGACACCATCGGTCGAGACGAGGCGGTGCAACATGCCAGGTCCGTTCTTGACGGCCCACAGGACCCCGGGGGCCCTGCTGCCGGAACCCTCGTAGGCGAGCCCACTCATGTTGCCGCCCAGCACGTTGAGCGGATCTGCGGTGGTCACCGCAGGGCTGCCCGGCCACGCGGCGGCCGGAACGGCGCAGACATTGGCCGCACCCTTGCTCGGGGCGAAGGTGTTGATGAACTCGCCGGTGCCGTTGGGGCAACGGCCGTAGGTGTTCCCGGCATGGGCGGTCCAGCTGTAGGAGTCCAACAGGGTGGTGCCGTCGGCGGCGTAGAGGCGCGCCGAATCCGGTGCACCGAGACCGAACACGAAGGAGGCCTCGTCCAGGACGAGGTAGCCACCGGCGGGGATGGTGGTGCCGGCCGGGACGACGTAGCTGTGGGTGTCGTCGTTGTCCTTGAACACGTAGCCGGAGACGTTGGCGGTGGTCGATCCGGTGTTGATCAGCTCGACCCAGTCACCGGGGGTGCCGCCACTGGACTCGACCTCGTTGATCTTGACCGAGCGATCGACGGCCACCGAGCAGTCGTTGGCCGCGCCCTTGGTCGAGGTGGTGGTCGTCGCGAACGCTCCGGTGCCGTTCGGGCACCGCCCGTAGGTGGTGGAGGCGTGGGCGGTCCAGGTGTACGTGTCCAGCACGGTCAGCCCGTCCGGGGTGAACAGACGGGCGGAGTCGGCAGCACCGAGTCCGAACCCGAGGGCGGCTTCCTCGACGACGAGGTAGCCGCCGGCACCCACCACGCTGCCGGAAGGAATGACGTACCGGTGGGTGTCGTCGTTGTCCTTGACGATGTAACCGGTCAGATCGACCGAGGTGGTACCGGTGTTGTAGAGCTCGATCCAGTCACCGGGGACTCCCCCGCTGGATTCGACTTCGTTGATCTTGACGGCCGTCGGTCCGTCGGCCACCGCGGATGTCACCGCGACCACCGAGGGGATCGTGAGAGCCAAGCCGGTCAGCATCAGGCCGACCGGGCCACGCAGGGTGATGTGCAAGGAATGTCCCTCGTCCGGGGACCACTACGGGTCCGCGATGGATAGTGCCCTGGGCAGCGTGCGGCACCCCGGTGAACGGAATGTGTGCGCCGGGCCAACGGATGTCGGCGCGGAAAAGGCCGGGCCGGACATCTGCCGAGGCAGCCAGGTTTCAGGGCGGACGAGCCCTGGGGTGTGTGTGGGTGCTCACCTGCCCCCAGGGACCTCGCCTGGACGCTCCGGTGTGCCGGTGTGCCGATTTTGATCATCGGCACTGTCAGCCATGTGCAGCAACCAGTCCCACGACCACTGTCGGTAGCGGGCCCAGAAGTTTCCGGATTCGTATCGGGGGTCCGTCATCGACCCTCGATCGGGTCAACATTGGAAAGGCAGGTGGGTGCTCCCTCGTTCGCCGCCGGTGAGTTGAGGTGCCTTCTATTCATACTGTGCCCAAAAAGGGACTATGTGCCCCTAACGGCGGAAGCCAACAGTGTTCTAACATCTGTGCTGGAGCCGCTGCACACTCGCCGGGGCTCGAACCGGATGAACCACAAAGGCGGAAAGATATGCAGAATTACCCTCTCCTGAACCTGTTCCTCACGATGCTCTGGCTGTTCCTCTGGGTCATCTGGATCTTCCTGCTGATCCGCGTGTTCAGCGATGTGTTCCGCAGCTCGGATCTGAACGGTTGGGCGAAGGCCGGCTGGATCCTGGTGCTGCTGATCCTGCCGTACCTCGGTGTGTTGATCTACGTCATCGCGCGCGGCGGCAAGATGCACACCCGGGAAGTCCGGCAGGCCAAGGCCAACGAGGAAGCGATTCGCGAGTACATCCGCGAGTCGGCCGGTACCTCCTCGAGTGTTGCCAGTGACCTGGAGCGACTCGCCGCCCTGCGCGACAGCGGCGTCCTCACCCCCGAGGAATTCGCCAGTCAGAAGGCCAAGATCCTGGCCTAGCAGTACCGCCAGGACGCGAACGTCAACCGATCGGTGCCTCTGGCACCGATCGGTTGACGGCCTCCGACCTGCAGACAGCCGGTGGGTGGGACCCGATGTATTTTCTCAGGGGTCCCACCCACCGGCTTTTACGTTTCACCGACGAAGGATCATCTCCGGGATCAATGGCTGATCGGCAACCTGCCCGCGAGTTCGTGGCACCGTTGTTCCAACTCCTGCGCCTGTCGGATGCGGAGCTCGACGTTTCCACCGGTGTCACCGGCCGCGTCGTCACCGGCGATCGTCGCCATCAGGTCCGTGAAATCGGCGACCACGGCGCGATACTCATCGGCCGGCCCCATCACCTTCTGTCGTTTCCGACGCGTGGACCCCGCCGTCACAGCGGCACCGACCCGGTTGTCGAGTTCGATGATCTGCCCGGCCAGCACGGCCGTTCGGGCGTTCAGCACGCTGCGTCGGTCCGATCCACCCTCCAGTGCGATCCTGCGACCGGCAGCCGAGCGCCCGGCCCGACGGGAGGCGACGTTCAACACCACCGAACCGAGAACGACGGCCCCGAGCGCGGTCCCGGCCACGACGAAGCGGGGGAAGGACGGGCTGATCGTCCGGGCGCCGTCGGGCAGGAAGTCCCCACGGACCAGCCTGTCGTAGTTGACGGCGATGACCTTGAGCGCATCGAGGGGCCGGTCGACGAAACTGTCCAGTCCCGCGGAGATCATCGTCTCGCTGACCGCGGCCTTGCCGAAGTTCTCGTCGTCCCTCCCGGGAATGAAAGCACAGCCGTAACCGTCCAGATCTGCCCCGTCGGGCCGTAGGACCAACACCAGGTTGCCCTCGGCGGCGCCTTCGACGTCGTCGCACACATCCCGGAGCCGGGTGCTGTCGCCCTCGGCCAGCAGGATGACGACCAGGCGTCGGTTGCCCAGGATCTTCTCGGCGGCCGTCTGATCGACGTCGTACCCGGGGGCGGCGTAGTACGAGGACACCCGGGCCTGCCGGGCGATCCCGCTGTCGAAGATCCCTCCCGAGATCAGGGCCCATCCGGCCAGAACCAGGCAGACCGCCACCCCCGCCCCGAAGGCGGTTCCGAAGAACCCGCGGAGCCGCCTCATCGGCTCAACCCGGCCAGATAGGCGCTTGGCTGGTAGTCCGGGCGACCCAGCGCCCGGGCGGTGGCGGCCAGCTCGGTCTCGGCGCGGTCCAGTTGCAGCTTCACCTGGCGGACCGGCAGGTTGCCGGCGAGTGCCTCCGTGGCCGACTGCAGGCGGCGGATCCCTCGGGTCAGCGACGGGTTGCCCGCACTACCGGTGAGGGCGGACATCTCGACCGCCAGCGAGGTCAGGCCGGCCAGGCGTGCCGCCGACCCGGTACCACCGCCCGGCCGGGCAGCCGCGGTCCGACCCTGGACCAGCGGAGTGACGGACAGGGCGAGGAACACCACCACACACAGTCCGAAGACCCAGGGCAGCGCGGGCAACGCCAGAGCCAGCGGGTCGACCGGCCGGTACGGGAGCGGCAGGTCGTAGACACCGGCGTACCGCATGTTCGTCATCTGGTCCAGGTAGGTGCCCAGGACGTTCAACTGGGGATACTCGAAGCGCCCCAGCCGATCGCCGTAGGGTCCGAAATAGCCTGCGGCGACGACATCGGCGAAGTCCGCCTGGCCCGGGCCGTAGTACCCGACCCAACTGCCGTACATCACCACGACCGGGGTGTCGGGGAACGCGGCGGTCAGGGCGGTGCCGAAGTCGGGCACCGGTTCTCCGCGCGGCTGGTACGGGAAGGCTGCGTAGAGAACCCTTCCCGGTGGGAAGGCGTGCTCGGCGTCGGCCGGGATCTTGGTCAGCGTGGCACCGGGTGCGACGAAAAGGTCGGTGCCCGAGCTCAGTTCCCGCACCGCCGGGGCGAGTTCGGCGGTGGTGGGCGGCCGCCACTCGACCGGACCGACGACCGAGGGTGCCGGACTGTCCTGATCGATGGCGATGCGGGCGACGAGCAGGAAGGTGATGTCCCGGGTGATGAACTGGTGCTGCCACTCCGGCAGCGTGCTGGAACTGATCCCGGAGACGTCCGTGCCCACCACCCGGATCGTCGCGCTCTCCACCCGGGCCAGGTCCTTCTGCTGAACATCGGTGAGACCTGGTGGGGCCACCAGGATGCGCTCGTCGGTGCCCCGGATCATGTCCTCGATCAGCGCGGTGTCCCACCGGGCGACGGCCCCGTCCAGCACCACGACCTGGTCGGCCGCGACCCTGCGTTCCATCTCTTCGACGGTGGGCAGGACGGCTCCGCTCAACTCCCCGGCCGCGCCCTCGACGTAATTGCGGCCGACCGGGGAGGTCTTGTAGCTGACGGTGGTGCTGGACTTCTGCGCGGCGAGGAACACGACCACGATGCCGATGGCGAGAACAAGGGCGCCCCAGCGCACCAGCTCCCGTCGGTTCAGGGTCCGGGAGCGACTCCGGCCGGCGGGTTCAGCCACGAGCGGCCGCCCGCCACAACCGGTCGGCCCGGTCGGCATGGTCGGTGGCCTCGCGTGCGGCGGCCAGCCCGCCGTGGTCCGCGGCGATCAGCTCGGCCCGCCGGTACAGCAGCTCCGCCTCCTCCACGGTGGTGGGAGCGGCGTCCCGGCTCACCCCTGCCGCTTCGATTGCCGCTCGGGCGTTGTTCCAGGCGGTGCGTCGCAGCAGATCACGGGTGCGCCGCCGCGCCAGGTAGGTGGCCGAGTACCCGGCGGCGGCGATCAGGACCACCCCGACCGGCCAGATCAGCCAACTCCAGGTCACAGGCAACTCCCCTGCTCGTTGTCGGGCACACCCCGGAACGGGTGTTCACCCTGCCATTCTGACAGTTCGGTGGTGGCGACGTGTCAGGCCGGGGCGATGATGTCCCGGAGCTGCTCGGCCTTCTCGGCCGTCCAGCCCTCGGGTTCCAGGATGAGAGCCCAGGCATCGATGTACTCCCGGGTGTAGCGATGACCATGGCCGGCCGGAACATCCACGGGCTCGAGCATGTCTGCGGTCAGCTGCCAGAAGGTCACCACCGGGATCCACGTCATCTCGTCGAGGACGTCCCGGCCGCGTTGTTCCCGCAGCCAGTCGGGTCGGCCGGTGATCAGGTCGGTGCTCCACCAGCTCACAGGATCGGACGGATGTTGCAGGTAGAGAACGTGAGTGCCGTTCCAAGGCGCGGACTCCGGGGTGATCGGTGCGCCCGGGTCGCTGGAGAATCGGACGGTGCGTCCATCGCGGAACACCGGCTCGATCTGCGGGCTGCCCGCGTCGCGACCGTCGGTGAACTCGCGCAGCATCGGGTTGAAGTTGGGGGCACCGGCGAACAGGGCCCCGTCCGTACGGTTGCGCAGGTCCGCCTCACCGCTGAAGGCGGCGTCGGCCGAGAAGGAACCGAGGCTTTCGCCGAAAACGAGGAGTTTGGGCCGGGTCTCGGCCGGCAGGTTGTTCCAGCGTTCGTAGACGGTGTCGAAGAGTGCGCGGCCGGCCTGACGCGCCCGCACCTGGTCCACCAGGAAGGACAGCCAGGACGGGAGATGGGAGTACTGGATCGCGACACTGGCGACGTCACCACCGGTTTCGTACTCCAGGCTGGCCAGCGCACCCGGGTCCACCCAGCCGGTGCCGGTCGTGCCGGCGACGAGCAGGTAGGCCCGGTCGAACCCGCCGGCCCGCTCCAGGTCGTCCACGGCCAGGACGGCCCTTCGCTCGACGTCCTCGGCCGAGTCGAAGCCTGCGTAGGCCCGGATCGGTTCCAGCGCAGCCGTTCCGGTGAACGAGGAGATCTGCCCGACCGTCGGACCCTGGCCGGTGAAGTTCCGTCCCTGGTAGCCCAAGGAGTCCCAGGAGATCAGGGAACCCGGTCCCCCGGACCGCAGGGTGGTGTCCGGCTGCACGGCATCCTCGTTGGTACTGCGGTCCTTGACCGAGAACACCCGGTCGGCGGTGGACACGATGCCGTCCACCAGTACTCCGTTCACCAGCAGCAGCGCGGCCGCGGCGACGACGACCCAGCCGAGCCCCCTGGCCGCCGATCGGCCCATCCAGCGGCCCAACCGTTCGGAGACCCAGTGGTAGAGCGTGCGTACCCCGCGCGCCGCGGCGATGAGGGCGACGAAGAACACGACCGCGACCAGGGGCAGCAGCAGCTGGGAGCCGATGGCGTCACCAGGGACCTGCATCAGGTCGCGGAGCCGGGTCTGCCATCGCAGCCCGAACAGGTAGGAGATGATCAGAACTGCTCCTGCCACGCCGGCGAAGATCTGCCAGCTCCGCGTGGACGGGGTCCGGGCCGGCCGGTCGGCGAAGGAACGCCAGACAAAGGCCGCCAGAACACCTGCGGCGTAACCGATCGCACCGTTGACCCCACAGACGAAGCCCTGGAAGGTTCCCGGCCGGGGCAGCAGGGACGGCGTGAAGGAGAGGCAGATGAACAACAGGGCGCCGTAGGCACCCGGCAGGGTGTACCGGAACCAGCGGTGACGCCTGGTCCGGGCCGGTCCGGCACCGACGGCCTCCGCGCTGCCCGACAGGGCAGGCCGTTCGGGCCCGCCTGTTCCCACGGCCTCCTCGGGCGGGGCCGTGGTGGTCATCGGTCGGCACCCGACGGTGTGGAGGTACCGGGGGTACCTACGGTCACCGACGGTGTGTGCGGCGTGGTGGGATCGGAATTCACGTGTCAGATCATGCCGTACGGACGGTGGAGGTGGTTACACGCGGTGACCGGTACCTATCATCCAGCCGGTGTCACGGACCGGAAGTATGCCGCCGGGGTGAGACCGGTGACGTGACGGAACAGTTCGATGAACGTGCTGGGGTTGGCGTACCCGAGTCGTTGGGCGACCGACCCGACGGGCTCCCCTGCTGCGATGTCGACCATCGCCGCCCGGATCCGGACCAGGATCCGCCACTGGGTCAGGCTCAGCCCGGTGTCGGCGGCGAATCTGCGCATCAGGGTCCGGCTGCTCGATCCGAGCTCGGCCGCCCATTGAGCGGTGGTCCGGTCGTCGGCGGGGGCGTCGATGATTCGGCGGGCCACCTCGCGCAGGTCCGGCGCGGCGGGCATGGGGATGTGCAGGGAGCTGGCCGGGACCGGCTCGATCAGGTCGATCGCCACCCGCTGGAGGCGCAGCCGCGGTGCTTTCTCGCCGGTGTGGGCCAGGTCGTGCAGGAGCAAGGCGCGCAGCGCCGCGGTCATGGACACCCCGGTGACCGAGGACCAGTCGATCCCGGCGCGGTCCGGGGCGATGAAGGTCGCGTAGGTGACGACACCGGAATCGGCGCGTACGCGGTGCGGCAGACCGGCCGGGATCCAGATCCCCAAGGAAGGCGGTACGAGCCAGAGCTGCCCGTCGGCCTCGAGGGTGACATTGCCGGCGCTGGACCACAGGAGCTCCGCCTCGAGGTGGCTCTCGGTGTCCCAGGCGGCGGGTTCGCGGCTGTGGAAGGCCCGGGTGAGGAGCAGCCATGGTCCCTCCACGATCCGGACCCGGGTCCGTGGCGGCACGCTGGGCGGGTGCGCGGGTGGCTCCGGCGCGGTGGCCCCCCACAACCGGGCCAAGGCCGGGTCCTGTCGCTTTACCGTCATACGGGGCTAGACTACCTGTTTGTGTAAATGGCGACAGCCGCCTAACTTGGGGCGGGTGAGCCCACCCTTACCTGACGTCGAACTCGATCGACCGGACTCCTCGCCGACGGGGCTGATCCGGTCGGCGCTGACGGCGGACGGACGGCGACGCGGCATGGTTCTTGCGATAGCAGGACTGTCCGGACACCAGGTGGCCGAGACGATGATCCCGGTACTCATCGGGGTGGTTGTCGACCGCGCCATCGGTCGTTCCGACGTCGGGGAACTGATCCTGTGGCTCGCGGTGCTCGGTGCCCTGTTCACCGTGCTGATCCTGAGCTGGCGCTACGGTGCCCGGTCCCTCACCGCGGTGTCCACCAGGGGCGAACACGATCTGCGGCTCCGCGCCGTGCGCCGGGTCCTGCACCCGCACGGCATGCGCACCCGCCGGGCCACCGGCGAGACCCTGACCATCACCAGCTCCGACACCGCCGCGGTGGCCGCGTTCTCCTGGTCGGTGGCCGAGATCGCCGCAGCGGGCGCTGCTCTCATCACCGCCCTGGTGTCGCTCGTCCTCATCTCCTGGCCGTTGGCGGTCGGGGTGCTGCTGGCCACCGCCGTCCAGGTGGTCGTGGTCGCCCGGTTGAGCCGCCCACTGGACGAGCGGGTCTACCGGGAGCAGGCCGAGGCGGCCAGGGCCAGCGCCCTGGCATCCGACTTCACCGTCGGCCTTCGGGTCCTCAAGGGTTTCGGCGCCGAAGGAACAGCCTCGGACCGGTACCGCCGGGCGAGCCGGTCCTCGATGGACGCGGCCCTGCGCCGGGTCAGGGTGCTCGCCGCCCTGACAGCGCTGAACGCGGCGATACCGATGGTCTTCCTCGCCGCCATCGCCCTCGGTGCCGCCCTGCTCGCCCGCGCCGGCAGCATCAGCGTCGGCAACTTCGTGACGGTGGTCGGCCTGGCCCAGCTCATAGTGGCACCGATGATCACGATCGCCTTCGCCGGTGGTCAGCTGGCGACGAAACGTGGGTCCGCCCGGCGGGTGTCGGAATTGATCCGAACCCCCGCCCTGATCGACGGGCCCGTACGCCCGACAGTGCGCCTCTACCAAGGGAATCCGACCGTCGACAGCCTCCAGATGGGTCGCCTGACCGTGGCACCCGGTGAAGTGATCGGGGTCCGTTCCGCTTCCCCGGAGGCGCTGCTCGACGAACTCGCCTACCGGGTCCCGCTGGCTCCCGGCTGGTACCGGTACAACGGGGTGGACGCCACCGACCTCGGCCCCGACGGCTGGCGGAAGCGGGTGTTCGCCCCGCCACAGGAGTCGGCGGTGTTCACCGGGACGGTGACGACAGGCCTGGCCGCGGTCCCCGACCACCGATTGATGGAGGTTGCCGCCCTGGACGACGTGATGACCCATCTCCCCGACGGTCTCGATTCGGAGGTCGGCGAGGGTGGTTCCCGGTTGTCCGGCGGCCAGCGTCAGCGACTGCTGTTGGCCCGGGCGCTGCATCAACCCCAACCGGTGCTGGTGCTGCTCGAACCGACCTCGGCGGTCGACACCGTCACCGAGGAGCGGATCGCCGCCGGGTTCCGTGACACCGGGAAGGTGCTGGTGCTGATCACCAGGAGCCCGGCCCTGTTGGCGGCCTGCGACCGGGTGGTCGACCTGGAACCGTCGGCCGACAGGGTGGACCGATGAATCCACCTGTGCTGCTGCCGATCGCCTCCACCCGGGAGACCGTCGCCGGCACCTGGGCCTTGGTGCGCCGCCGACGGCTACGCCTGTGGTCGACCCTGGTCGTGCTGCCTGCCGGCACCGCCGCCGGGCTGCTCGTGCCGTACCTGCTCGGTGCCATGGTGGACGCCGTCGTCGAACAGCTGCCTGTCGCGCGGTTGGTCTGGTTGACCGGCGCCCTGTTGGTCAGCGGCACGATCGCGATCGTGCTCATCTGGTGGGGGCAGCGGCTGTTGGCCCGGCTGGCCCAGACGGCCCTGGCCGATCTACGTGAGGAGGTCTTCGATGCTGCTGTCGCACAACCCGCCTCGGTCATCGAGGAGGCCGGAACCGGGGACCTGGTCTCCCGGATCTCCGGGGACACCGACGCGGTCAACACGGTCATCGGCGGGGTCCTGCCGGCCTTCCTCTCGGCCCTGTTCACCGTCACACTGACCCTGGCCGGCCTCGGTGCCGTCGACTGGCGTTTCCTGCCGGCGGTCCTGCTCGCCACACCGTTGCAGTGGTGGGCCCTGCGATCCTTCCTGCGCCGTTCCGGCCCGGTGTACCGGTCGGCCCGCGCCGCCGACGCCGCCCGCAGCCAGCGCATCATCGAGAGTGTCGGTGGTGCCCAGACCGTCAGCGCACTGCGGCGGACAGATGAGCACATCGACGACATCGCAGCGGCCTCGGAGTACTCGATCGGCCACGACCTGGCCGCCATGCGGTTGCGTACGATCTTCTTCGGCCGCCTCAACATCGCCGAACTCATCGGCCTGGCCGCCGTGCTCGCGACCGGGTTCTGGCTCTTCGACCACGGCACCGTCACCCTCGGGGCGGCCACTGCCGCGGCCATCTACTTCCACAACCTGTTCGGGCCGATCGGTGTGCTGCTGGCCACGGTCGACGACCTGCAGAACGCCGGTGCCGGACTCTCCCGGTTGATCGGTGTCACCATGCTCGGGACGGCGAAACCCGCTGCGGCGCAGCAGCAGTCCGGCTCTGAGGCCGAACCGGAGTTCCCCCCGGGTTCCGGCCTGGCGATCTCGGCCCGCGGCGTGTCCTTCTCCTACGGCCACCGGGTGGTGGTGGACGATCTCACCCTGCAGGTGGACCCCGGTGAGCGGGTGGCGGTCATCGGTGCCAGTGGGGCCGGGAAGTCGACCCTGGCCAAGGTTCTCGCCGGAATCCATCCCGCCCAGGCGGGCTCGGTGACCATCGGCGGTGTGCCGATCGACGGGCTGTCGCCGGTGGAACTGCGTACGCGGGTGATCCTGGTCAGTCAGGAGTCCCACGTGTTCGTCGGCACCGTCCGGGAGAACCTGCAGCTGTTCGCCCCGTCGGCCACCGACGGGGCGATCCGCCTGGCGATCAGCAGGCTCGATGCCGGCTGGGTCCGGGATCTGCCCGACGGCCTCGACACCGTTGTCGGTGAAGGGGGTGTCACCCTGAATGCCGGCCAGGCACAGCATCTGGCGTTGATCCGGCTGGTGCTGGCCGATCCCGCCGTGGTGATCCTGGACGAGGCGACGGCGGAGGCGGGCACTGCCCAGGCGGCCGAACTGGAACGTGCCGCCGAGCAGGCCCTGGCCGGGCGGACCGGTGTGGTGATCGCCCATCGCCTGTCCCAGGCGCAGTACGCGGACCGGGTGGTGGTCATGGAGGCGGGTCGGATGGTCGAGATCGGCAGCCACGACGAGCTCCTGGCCTCCGACGGGAGCTATGCCGAGTTCTGGTCGGCGTGGGAACGGGGTCGGTGCCGTTCCAGGTGATCCGACCTCGCCGGTCCGTCAGGTCGAGCGGGCACGCAGATGCGCCCGCTCCCCCTGTTTCCCGAACAGGCAGAGCAACTCCGCCGGTCCGTCACCGGTGGTACCGAACCAGTGCGGGATCCGGGTGTCGAACTCCGCCGCCTCGCCCGGATGCAGGACCAGGTCCTGCTCCCCCAGCAGCAGGCGAACCGTCCCGTTGAGCACGTACATCCATTCGAAGCCCTCGTGGACGCGCAGGTCCGGTGGGGTGTCGCGGGAGGCCGGGATGACGAGTTTCACTGCCTGCAGACCCCCGGCCCGCCGGGTCAACGGAATGTGCACCATCCCGTGACGGACCACCGGGCGCAGGTGCACCCGGGGATCGCCGGTCGGCGGGGCGCCGACCAGTTCGTCGATCGGCACCCCGTGCGCGCGCGCCAGCGGCAGCAGGAGCTCCAGGGTCGGTTTGCGGTGGCCGGATTCCAGCCGGGACAGGGTGCTCACCGAGATGCCGGTGGTGGCCGACAGTTCCGCCAGGGTTCCGGCCGTACGCAGGCGCAGCGCCCGAAGCCGAGGGCCGACGGCGGTGAGAACCGAATCCAGATCGTCATCCATGGATCCAGTTTGCCATCCCGGCAAAAATAGTTGCGCTCCCGATCGGGTGACCCCAAGGTGGTGGTATGTCGAACAGCTCTGAACACCCGATCCCCCAGTACTGCGATGTGGTTGTCATCGGCGGTGGCGCCGCGGGACTGAGCGCCGCCCTGACATTGACCAGGGCCCGACGGTCCGTGGTCGTCGTCGACGGCGGTGAGCCACGCAACGCCCCCTCCGCGGGGGTGCACGGCTACCTGACCAGGGAGGGGATGTCCCCGGCCGAGCTCGTCGCTGTCGGCCGGGCCGAGATCGCCGGCTACGGCGGACATTTCCTCGACGCCGAAGCCACCTCGGTGCGCAAGGTCGACGAGGGCTTCCAGGTCTCGGCCGGAGACCGGGTGATCACCGCACGACGGGTGGTCGTGACCACCGGCCTCGTCGACGTCCTCCCCGACGTTCCGGGAGTGCGGGAACTCTGGGCGCTGGACGTCCACCACTGCCCCTACTGCCACGGCTGGGAACTAAGCGGCCGGACGGTGGGTGTCCTGGGCGGCGGTCCCCGCGCGGCCCACCAGGCGCTGGTGTTCCGCCAATGGGTCACCGACGTGGTGCTCTTCACCCACACCGCCGATGACCTGACCGAAGAACAGGCCGAACAGCTGGCCGCCCGTGGGATCGCCGTGGTCCACGGCCGAGTGGTGGATCTGCGCACCACCGACGGCCGGCTGTCCGGGGTCGAACTCGCCGACGGGACCGTCGTCCCGCGGCAGTCGCTCGTGGTGGCCCCGACCTTCGTCGCACGTTCGGCGGTACTGGAATCCCTCGGCCTGCTGCCGGAGGAGCACCCGATGGGCCAGTACATCCTCACCGATCCGTTCGGTCTCACCGCAGTGCCCGGGGTGTGGGCGGCCGGCAACGTGACCGACCTGGCCGGCGGCGTGGTGAATGCGGCCTCGGCCGGGATGACGGTCGGGGTGGCCGTGAACTCCGACCTGATCACCGACGACATCGCCGCGGCCGTCCGGGCGCACCGGTCGACCGCGGCGGTCGGAGCCGATCAGGGTTGATCGACCGGAAGGCTCACTCGACGGGCTGCTCGCCCTTCCAGTTCCACCCGGCGATCGACGGATCGTCCTCCCCGTGTTCGCGGGTGTACCGCCGCGCGGCGAGTCTGGTGTCGGCCATCAGCTGACGCAGGTTCGCCGCCCGGCTCCCCAGGGTCGGTACCCGGTCGATGACATCCATGACGAGGCGGAACCGGTCGAGGTCGTTGAGCATGACCATGTCGAAGGGTGTGGTGGTGGTGCCCTCCTCCTTGTACCCGCGGACGTGGATGTTCCGGTGGTTCGTCCGCCGGTAGGTGAGCTGGTGGATCAACGACGGATACCCGTGGAAGGCGAAGATCACCGGCTTGTCCGCGGTGAACAGGGCATCGAACTCCTTGTCGGACAGCCCGTGCGGGTGTTCGGTCTCCGATTGCAGCCGCATCAGGTCGACCACGTTGACCAGCCGGACCCGCAGATCCGGCAGGTGCGTGCGCAGCAGTTCGGCCGCGGCCACGGCCTCCAGGGTCGGCGTGTCGCCGGCGCAGGCGAGAACCACATCGGGTTCCCCGTCGGTGTTTCCGGCCCAGGGCCAGATGCCCAGACCCCTGGTGCAGTGGGCGATGGCCTCGTCCATCGTCAGGTAGGTCAGCGCCGGCTGTTTGCCGGCCACGATCACGTTGACGTAGTTACGGCTGCGCAGGCAATGATCGGCGACCGACAACAGGGTGTTGGTGTCCGGCGGCAGATACACCCGGACGATCTCCGACTTCTTGTTCACCACATGGTCGAGGAAACCCGGGTCCTGATGGGAGAAACCGTTGTGGTCCTGCCGCCAGACGTGGGAGGACAGCAGGTAGTTCAACGAGGCGATCGGTGCCCGCCACGGGATCTCCCGAGTGGTCTTGAGCCACTTGGCATGCTGGTTGAACATCGAGTCGATGATGTGGATGAAGGCCTCGTAGCAGTTGAACAGGCCATGCCGCCCGGTGAGCAGGTAGCCCTCGAGCCACCCCTGGCAGAGGTGCTCGGAGAGGATCTCCATCACCCGACCTGCTGGAGCGAGATGCTCGTCGTCATCGCTGATCTCGGCGTCCCACACCCGATCGGTGACCTCGAAGACGGCCTGCAGCCGGTTGGAGGCCGTCTCGTCCGGGCCCATCAGCCGGAAGGTCTCCGGATTGAGCCGGATCACCTCCCGCAACAACTCGCCGAGAATAGTGGTGGCCTCGGAGATCCCGGCCGCAGGGGCATCGACCTCCACCCCGAAGGCCCGGAAGTCCGGCATCACCAGATCGCGGAGCAGCAGGCCGCCGTTGGCATGTGGATTGGCGCTCATCCGCCGCTGCCCCGACGGTGCGAGGTCTCTCAACTCCGGGCGCAGACTGCCGTCTGCGGCGAAGAGTTCCTCGGGACGGTAGCTGCGCATCCATTCCTCGAGCTGACCGCGGTGCTCGGCGTTGGTCCGGGTCTGCGCCAACGGGACCTGATGCGCCCGGAAGGTTCCCTCAACCTTCTTGCCGTCGACCACCTTCGGTCCGGTCCAGCCCTTCGGGGTCCGCAGGACGATCATCGGCCAGGCCGGGCGTGGATCGTCGGCGGCGGCGGGCTCCCCCGAACGTGCCTGTGCCTGGATGGCCGCGATCCGGTCCAGGCAGGTGTCAAGGGTGCGGGCGAGCAACTGGTGGACCGTCGCCGGGTCCGAACCGGCGACGAAATGCGGTTCGTACCCGTACCCGCGCATGAGTTCGGCCAGTTCCTCCGCCGGGATGCGGTCCAGCACGGTCGGATTGGCGATCTTGTAGCCGTTCAGGTGCAGCACCGGCAGGACGGCGCCGTCGGTCACCGGGTTGACGAACTTGTTCGAATGCCAGCTGGCGGCCAGCGGCCCGGTCTCGGCCTCGCCGTCACCGACCACACACAGGGCGAGCAGGTCGGGGTTGTCGAACACCGCGCCGTAGGCGTGCACCAGCGAGTACCCCAGTTCCCCGCCCTCATGGATTGAGCCGGGTGTTTCAGGGGCCACGTGACTCGGGATGCCCCCGGGGAAGGAGAACTGCCGGAACAGAGCCCTGATGCCGTCGACATCCGGGCCCACTGCCGAGTAGACCTCGCTGTAGGTTCCTTCGAGGTAGGCGTTGGCGACCAACCCTGGTCCGCCATGGCCGGGCCCGGTGATGAACAGCGCGTTGAGGTCACGGTCCTTGATGGCGCGATTCATGTGTGTGTACAGCAGGTTCAGCCCCGGCGTGGTGCCCCAGTGGCCCAGCAGCCGTGGTTTCACCTGCTCGGCCTGCAACGGCTCACGCAGCAACGGGTTGTCGAGGAGGTAGATCTGGCCGACGGACAGGTAGTTGGCCGCCCGCCAGTACCGGTCCATGAGCTCGAGTTGATCGGGCGAGAGTGTTTCCTGCTGGACGTCTTCTGCCGTGCTGTTCACAGGCGGTCCTTCCGATCTCTGCGGGACTGACGGTCGTGGAAGATGATCTGTGACCAGCCTGCCACGTGCCCCCCGGAGCGCAACCCGGCCCGGGTGCCGTTCGGCTGTTGGCCACCTGCCGTTCGCCGACTCACATGTAGGCGGCGGTTCCCAGGTGCCAGTCGAAAGGTGCTTCCTCGGCGGTGATCCGTCGGCCGCTGATCCCGTGCGGGATGATCCGCACCCAGCGGAAGTCCTCCCCCGGCGCCCAGGGTTCCAACCCGGTGGCCCTGGTCCGTCCGACGATCCCGGCGTCGTGGTCCGGTGTGACCTCCTCGGCCAGCCCGCGGACCAGAACGCTCCATCCGGTCCGGGTGGTCGCGTCGATCCGGTCGACCTCGAAGGAGACGTTGGTGTGCTGGGCGTTCAACAGGGTGCTGCCCGGCTTCTTGCGGAGGACGACCACACCGCGATCAAGCGCGTAGTTGACCGGGATGATCAGTGGTTCGTGGTCGACGATCACGCCAAGTCGTCCGAAACTCTCCGATCGGAGCAGTTCCTGGCACTCGTCGGTGGTCAGCACGGTCAGTTCACGGGTTTCGGTCACGGTGGGCTCCTCGGGTGTCCGCACCAGTCTGGTCCCGGCCCGCCGTCCACGACAGAGTCATCCTGCACGGGTGGACAAAGGACTTTGGGCCCTACCGCGGGTGGTCCGCGGTGTCGCATGCTCGGGACGCGGACCCGCGAACGGGCGGCCCGGGCACAAACGAAGGATCGACGAACGAGATGACCACAGCTGCAGAACCGGGTGTCACCGTCGGCCTGGACGGCACCGACGCCGCCCACCAGGCACTCCTGTGGGCGGTCGACGAGGCCGATCTCCGTCAGGTGCCCTTACGTCTCCTGCACGGGTACACCCCACCGGTCCTGGCCGGGGCCGGAACCGCAGCGGTGATCGACGCCCAGGAACACTGGGCCGCCGAGATCCTCGAGGAAGCGCGGCAGGCGGCGAAGTCGCTCCGGCCCGGGCTGGAGGTGACGGCCGAGGTGGGGATGCAACCGGCGGCGGTGCTGCTCAACCACGCCTCCGCCGACGCGCGGCTGACGGTCGTCGGGACCCGGGGCCGGGGCCAGCTGACTGCCTCCCTCTTCGGATCTGTCTCCATGCGGACAGCCGGACACGTACAGGGGGCCGTGCTCATCGTGCGGGCCGAGCAGACGGTGCCGGAACGTGATGCCGCCCAGGTGGTCATCCTCTGCGCGGACGGTTCGGCCGGCAGCGACCAGGCTGCCGCGTTCGCCTTCGAGGAGGCGACGCTCCGTCGTGCCTCGGTGGTGGCGGTTCGGAGCTGGGACGACATGCCGTTGCGACAGGGGCTGCGTGCCTATCCGTTGGAGGTGAACCTGAACGAGGTCGACCAGGCCGAGGCGGCCGAGCTGGAGAAGCAACTGGTGCCCTTCGCGCAGCGGTACCCGCAGGTCCCGCTGCGCCGGATCGTGGTCCGGGGGCGGCCGACCGAGGCCATCATGTCCTATGTCGAGGAGCATCACGCTTCCGACCACCCGATCGTGGTGGTCGGCAGTCGTGGGCGCGGCGGGTTCGCCGGGCTGATGCTCGGCTCGACGAGCCAGAGTCTGATCGCCCATTCCTCCTGGCCGACAGTGGTTGTCAGCACCGGACCTGCGGCAGCGGACGCCGAGCGGTGAACCGGCATGGATCCCGCACGTAGGCTCGAGAGAACATCGCTGGTGACGACACCGGACGCGCGCCGGCCCGAGAACGGGTGGATATGAGGATCTTTCTGGTCGACGACCACGAGGTGGTGCGGCGGGGTGTCGCCGAACTCCTCGAGCAGGAGGCGGACCTGGTGGTCGTCGGCCAGGCAGGTTCGGTGGCCGACGCCCTCGAACTGGTCCCGGCCGCCGCCCCGGACGTTGCCGTCCTGGACATGCGCCTCCCGGACGGCAACGGGATCGAGCTCTGCCGCGAACTGAAGTCCCGGATGCCCGAGCTGAACTGCCTCATGCTGACCTCCTTCACCGACGAGGAGGCGAAACTGGACGCGATCCTCGCGGGTGCCGGCGGATACGTCATCAAGGACATCAAGGGGATGGACCTGGTTACTGCGGTCCGCGCGGTCGGTGAAGGCCGGTCCCTGCTGGACTCGCGGACCGTGGCGACCCTGATGTCGCAGATCCGGGCGAAGGTCGACAAACCCGACGCACTATCCGGTCTCACCGAACAGGAACGGGTGGTGCTGAGCCTGATCGGCGAGGGGCTGACCAACCGCCAGATCGCCGGCCGGATGTTCCTCGCCGAGAAGACCATCAAGAACTACGTGTCGCGGCTGCTGATGAAACTCGGGATGGAGCGTCGTACCCAGGCGGCGGTTCTGGCCACCGAACTGCGTTCGTCCCCGCGCCCGCACAGCCGCTGAGGAGCCCGGGCGGGCGGCGGGGGCTAGTGTCGGGGCGAGGGTTGTTCGACCCGCGATCCCGCCGCACCCACTCCTCGGGCAGCGGTCCGCCGTCCGAGGAGTGAACTGTGCCGACCGACCCCGGTCCCGAACCAGCACCGACGCCCGCCACCGAGCCGGCGCGGGCAGATGGGCGGCACCGACCGGCACCCGCGGTCCCGGCGGCCCGGCAGACCTTCGAGCAGCTGAGCTCTTCGTTGTCCCAGGCCCGCCTGCGCGAGCTGCTGGACGAGATCGAGATCCGCATGCAGGAGATCGTCGGATCGACCCGGCAGCGGATGGACGGTCTGCTCGAGGCCGTCATGGCGATCTCCTCCGGGCTGGACCTGGACGGGACCCTGCTGCGGATCGTCGAGGCCGCCACCGTTCTGGTCGGAACGAAGTACGGTGCCCTCGGGGTTCTCGGGCCCGACGGCATGCTCGCGCGTTTTGTGCACACCGGCATCGACGAACACACCCGGCAGCTGATCGGCGCCCTCCCGACCGGCCACGGTGTTCTCGGCGTCGTCATCGAGGACGCCAAACCGCTCCGTCTGGACGATCTGGCCACCCACCCGTCCTCGGTGGGTTTCCCACCGAACCATCCCCCGATGCGCACCTTCCTCGGGGTGCCGGTGCGGGCCCGGGACGAGGTGTTCGGGCGGCTCTACCTCACCGAGAAAACCGACGGACGGCCCTTCACCGGGGACGACGAGGTCGTGCTGACCGCATTGGCGGCGGCGGCCGGTATCGCTGTGGACAACGCGCGGTTGTACGACGAGGCCCGTACGAAACAGCGGTGGTTGGAGGCGAGCGGGGAGATCACCGTCCAGCTGCTCGCCGGTGGGGACTCCCGGGATGCGTTGCAGCTCATCGCCACCCGTGCCCAAGAGCTCACCGGTGCCGACTACACCTTCGTGGTCCTGCCGGTGGACGGGGATGTCCCGCCCGACGAGGTCACCGAGCTGCAGGTCGCCGTGTGCGTGGGTGCCGATGCCGACGACTTCCGGCACCTGTCGTTCCCGGTGCAGGGCACCACCTCCGGCGCGGTTTTCACCGACCAGATCCCGAGAAACCTTGCCCACCTGGCCAACTCGTCCCCCGAGAGTGCCGGCCGTACTCTGGGGCCGGCCCTGGCAGTGCCACTGGGGACCGGCGCCACCCTGGCCGGGGTGCTGCTGGCTGTCCGCGGACCCGGCGGGGCCGGGTTCGACAGCCAGGAGCTCAAGGTCGCCGCCTCCTTCGCCGACCAGGCCGCCCTGGCCCTTCAACATGCCCAGATGCAGTTCAGTCAAAGAGAACTCGAGATCATCAGCGATCGGGACAGGATCGCGCGGGACCTGCACGACCACGTGATCCAGCGACTCTTCGGGATCGGCCTCGCCCTGAACGGCACCCACCGGATGACGAAGGTCCCGGTGGTCGCCGATCGGATCTCCGACCATATCGATCAACTGCACGAGGTGATCCAGGACATCCGGGCCGCGATCTTCGACCTGCAGGCCGGGTCGACCACCGGTCAGCGCCTGCGGATCACCCTGGACGACCTGTTCAGCGACCTGACCACCGACTCCGGGATGCACACCACGGTGAAGATGGCAGGTGCGGTGGACCAGCTCACCGGGAAACTGGCCCAGCACGTGCAGGCGGTGGTGATCGAGGCCGTCAGCAACGCCGTCCGTCATTCCGGTGGCGACGAACTCGTGCTGTCCATCGACGTGGATCAGGACGTGACCGTCGTCGTCACCGACAACGGGGTCGGCATGCCCGAGATCGTGGCCAGGAGCGGCCTGAAGAACCTGCTCAGCCGGGCTGCCGAGGCCGGCGGACGTTGTGTGACGGCCGAACCGGCAGGGGGCGGGACCCAGCTCATCTGGTCGGCGCCCCTGCCCTGAGACCCGCACCGACGGGCGGGACCGGGTTGCCCCGGTCCCGCCCGTCGTCGGTGCCTCAGCGGGCCCAACGGTTCCGTTGTACGAAGGACAGGCTCGACCACCAGCGCCCGGCCCCGAGGGCCGAGGCACTGCCCACCGCGAGCACCACCCACAAGCCGATGGCGTAGACGATGTGGTAGTCGATCAGCGGGTTGGACGAACCGGTTGCCTCACCCAGCGAGTTGAACTGCGCGGGTGGCCATTCGGCCGCCCACATCATCAGCATCATGATCGTTCCACCGACCGCGGCGATCCGCAGTGCGACCCCGAGGATCAAGGCGAGGCCGATCCCCAGCAGACCGAGCATGAAAAGCCAGTCGGCCCAACCCTTTCCGGCGATGTCACGGAAGAAGGACTGCAGCGGACCGACATTCACGTGGGAGAGGAAGCCGTTCGTCGGTGAGCCTCCGTTCACCCAGGCCCGGTCCGTACCGGTCGAATACGACCAGCCGAAGGCCTTGTCCAGGAAGGCCCAGAGGAACACCAGGCCCAGTGCCACCCGCAGGATGTCGACCGAGGGGTGGGCACCGCGGGTCCGGTGCCCAGCGTCCGTGGTGGAAGCTGCGTGCGGGCCGGGACCCGGTGGGACCGTACGAGGGGTGTCCGTGGCGGATTCTGTGGTCGTCAAGCGCGTCGGTGACATGGTGGTGCCCTTCTGCTGGGACCGGTGGTCGCCGGTCGGGCGATCCGTGATGGGTCGACGTGTTCGCCGGCCGATGTCGACCTTCGTCCCTGTGGCCGGTTTCCGGCAAGGGTCTTTCGGCATGTTTTCACAGGTAGGAAGGCACTGCCGACCGATGACGGGAACGCCTAGCGTCGATCACTGTCAGCAGCGAAAGACCAGGTAAGGGGAACAAGCCATGAGCACAGTCCACACCTCCCGAATCGTGGTGGGGATCGACGGATCCACCAGCAGCCTTGCCGCCCTCAGATGGGCTCTGCGTCGCGCTGCCGCCGAGAACGCCGCAGTCGACATCGTCCACTGCTGGAAACCGCAAACCCTCTCGGATGCCTTCCTCTCCAGCGCCCACGAGTTGCACCGGGCATCGATGTGCATGGTGCAGAACGAGATCGCCGCCGCGGTGGCCGAACTCGGCGTCACCCCGGAGGTGCACCCGGTCAGCGAGCGGGGCAACCCGACCCAGGTGCTCCTGGAACGCGCGGCGGGTGCCTCTTGCCTGGTGCTCGGGGCCCACGAACAGTTCCGGCTCAAGAGCGTCGTCTTCGGCCAGGTGGTCCGCTCCTGCCTGCGCAATGCGATGTGTCCGGTGGTCGTCATCGACCGCACGGGCGCGGTGGTCGAGACGGGTGCCGCGGTGGGCGCACCGGAATGATCCGCCCGGCGGGGTGACCGGCCCGGCGGGGTGATCGGCCCGCCGCCCGCCGTCGTGGCAGAGTGGCCACATGACCGGGAACGACTCCAGTGTGCGCAGCAGGCTCTGGCGAAACGGTGTGCTGGAGTCCGAGAACTTCCCGTTCGAGAAGATCTCCGAGTACCTGGACACCGAGGGCTGCCTGGTCTGGGTGGACATCGCCGACCCCGATTCCGAGCACCTGACCGCCCTGGCCGCCGAGCTGTCCCTGAGCCCGCTCGCGGTCGAGGATGCCGTCGGTCATGCCGAGCGGGCCAAGGCCACCCGATATGCCACCCACACCTTCATCACGGCCTATTCGGTGGCCATGAACGGCCCCGGCGACAACGCCGAGAACGACGGCGACCTGCTCCGCTCGCACCTCTCCGTCACCCGGGTCTCGGCCTTCGTCCTGCAGCGTGGCATCGTCACGGTCCACCGCGGGAACGAGTTCGACATGGACGAGGTGGTCCAGCGCTGGGACGAGAACTCCGACCTCATCGCCTACGGGCCGGGCAGTCTCCTGCACGGCCTGCTCGACCTGATCGTCGACGGCCATTTCGACGCGGTCCAGATCCTGGACGACCAGATCGAATCGCTGGAGGACGACCTGTTCGACGACCGGGCCGTCAGCAAGGAGGTGCAGCAGCGGACCTACCGGGTGCGCAAGGACCTCGTCGAGCTGCGCCGGGTCGTGCTGCCGATGCGGGAGGTGGTGAACGCGGTGCTGCGGCACCGCAAGGATCTCGAGGCCTCCCCGGAGCTGAACTCCTGGTTCGACGACCTCTACGACCACGTCCTGCGTGCGGCGGAGTGGACCGAATCCTTGCGGGACATGGTGACCACCGTGTTCGAGACGAACCTGTCCCTGCAGGACGGTCGGCTCAACATCGTGATGAAGAAGCTGACCTCCTGGGCGGCGATCATCGCGGTTCCGACGGCGATCACCGGGTACTTCGGGCAGAACGTGCCGTACCCCGGGTTCGGGCAGAGCTGGGGATTCCTGTTGAGCACGGCGACCATCGTCGCCATCGCCCTGGCGCTGTACACGGTGTTCAAGCGTCGCGACTGGTTGTGAGCCTGCAGTTCCTCGCTCCTCGCCCTTCCCCGCGCGTGGCTTCGCCTCGCCGAGTGGACTCCCACACCCCGGAAACTGAGGTGTCACCGTCCGCTCGCGAGGTGGGTGCGGGACGCGTGCTCCGCGAGTGGACTGCCACACCCCGGAAACTGGGGTGCCACCGTCCGCTCGCGAGGTGGGTGCGGGGCGCGTGCTCCGCGAGTGGACTCCCACACCCCTGAAACTGAGGTGTCACCGTCCACTCGCGAGGTGGGTGCGGGACGCGTGCTCCGCGAGTGGACTCCCACACCCCTGAAACTGAGGTGTCACCGTCCACTCGCGGGCAAGGTGGAGGTGTGAGAGTCCGTTCGCGGGGATGCCGCGGGGTGCGGGACGTGTGCTCCGCGAGTGGACTCCCACGCCCCGGAAACTGAGGTGCCACCGTCCACTCGCGAGGTGGGTGCGGGACGCGTGCTCCGC
>QXCQ01000039.1:36881-37001 GCA_003576535.1 Nakamurella silvestris
AGGTGCCAGGGTCCGCTCGTGGGGATGGCGCGGGGTGCGTGGACGGTCCGGGACGTGTGCTCGGCGAGTGGACTGCCATACCCCGGAAACTGAGGTGTCACCGTCCACTCGCGGGGACGT